>JANRKM010000080.1:0-2392 GCA_033763475.1 Kofleriaceae bacterium | reverse complement strand
TCGCAATACCGCGTCTTTCCGCTCAGAGTTTCCGGCAGCCAGCTCAGCGAATTTTCCTAAGCAGGGATGCGTGCGAGCTCGGGCGACGGCCTAGATTTCCCGTCGTAATTACCGTCACGGTCGAGCCCGGTCGCCATGGAGCTCCTGGGCCGCTACAGTCCACGGCACCATGCCCGGCGCCGACAACATCCTCTTCGACTGGAGTCGCCTGACGAGCGACCGCGCCGCGATCCTCGAGGCGTACTTCGCGCTCTTCCGCGAGCAGGAGCCGACGACCATCGGCTCCGGCGAGATCGTCCGCTGGTTCCAGGCGCAGGGTCGGACGGCGCCCTCCGAGTCCCTCATCCGGACGGTGCTCGCCGCAGTGGGCGTCCCACGCCGCGGTGAGGGACGCCCATCGAACGAGAGCCGTGCCGCCGCTGCCGGCTCCCCCCCTTTGCCCGCCGTTCGGCCGCAGCCACCTCGCCCCCGCAAGTCGCCACGCAGGTAGCCTCCGTGCTGCTCCCGGCGCTCGTCGAGCGAGAGCTCGAAGCCGTCGCTGACGCCCACCACCGCAAGCATCCCGAGGGCCCTGCTCCTGCGCGCATCGTCGACTGGATGGGCGCTCTCATCCCAAGGGTCATGTTCCCGGCGAGCCTCGCCGCCGCGGCGCGCGAGGCCGGCGCCGAGCCGCTCTGGACGGGGCGACCGCGCCCCTACGCCGAGAGCACCCTGCGCCTGGCCGCGACGCGCCTGGACGCCGAGGGCGCGTGGGTCCACGTCGCGGGCGCGGTGTGGCGGCAGGTCAGCGACGCGGTCGCGAAGGTCGACGACGAGGTCGTCGCCTACACCGACATGTTCGACCAGCCCTACTTCACCAAGAAGCTCGCGCACGCTGCGCCCATCGGTCGCCTGGGCAACCGCCTGCTCGCGGGGACCTACTTCGGGCTGACGACGGTGGCGCTGCCCGGCGGCCCAACGCTCTTCGCGCACCTCTCCTGGCACAAGCCCGCGTCGCCGCTTCGCGACGCGCTCGAAGACCTCCTCGGGGACGAGGCCCGCATGGCGTGGTGGCACGAGCACGTGCGCCTTCACATCCTGGACCGTGGCGCCAACGGCGACGCGGTATTGCGGTGGCTGTGGAACTGGGAGGTGCCCTACCTGACGATCGGTCGCAAGAGCGCCGACCTGTGGCGCTTCCACGCGCCGACGGCGTGCAACGCGCACGGCCTGCCCTTCGTCGTGCGTCCCGACGCGCGACTGGACGGCGATGGAGACGACGGCCCGTGGGAGGTCATCGCGCCCGCCAGGCCCGACGACCCCGCGGGCATGCGTGGGCTGCGGTTTCGTACAGCCGTGCCGCTCGACGAGGCGGCGCTGCTGGATCTCAACGCGCAGTACAAGTCGCGCTGGCCGTCGATGGAGAACGAACTCAAGGCGCTGCAGTCGCGCGGCTTCGGTCGCAACCGCACGCGCCGTCTGGCGCTCACCGAGAGCCGCGGCACCGACGGCGAGATCGCCCGTTTGCGTGAGCAGGAGGCGACGCAGTGCGGGGAGATCGAAGCCCTGGACGCGCAGCCCTCGTCGCCACAGACGCTGCGGCAGGTGATCGCGAAGGCGCAGCAGATTACCGCGACGCGTGCGAAGCGGGGGCGGCTGGAGGAGACCGCCTCGCGCAAGCACGCGCGGGTCGAAGGGGGCGCCGAACGGCTGGGCAAGTGGCTGCACCTGTTGGTGCACAACGCGCTCAAGCTCGCGCTCGCGAGCAGCAGCGACGAGGCCGTGCGTGCGATGGAGCCGAACACGGTGTTCGCGCTCTTGCTGAGCCGGTCGGCGCTCACGTGCGTCGAGGACGCGCGCCTCACGCTGTGGGTCGAGGCGCTCGACGGAGCCGAAGACCGGTTGCGTCAAGCTGCACTCGTCGCTGCCTTCAATCAACTCACACTGCGATGTCGCGGTCGGGAGGTCGTGGTCCACCTTCGCGCGCGAGCAGCCGAAAGGGCAGCGTGACGGTATTCGTACCCAGGCACGGATCCCTGATAAGTAACGCCCCCAAACGAGTCCACCCGTTGCGGGTTGGCGAAAAACGAAACCGGCCCGAACGCATTGTCACACTCCGGACCAAGCACCGACGAACGAGTGAAACCCCAAATCCATATCCTATGCTGATCATCGACGGCGGCAAGCTCCTGACTCTCAGCACAAACATGAATCATATGACGTTCAATCGGCAGAAGGCGCGGTGCGCTAAGGATTTCTTCGTCCCCAAGATTCCCCCAGCAGTACATGCGGCCGGAACGAGTCCGCAGGCAGCGCTGGTCGATCGCGCTGCAAGAGACCTGGACAGCAGGATCGACGGGGGGCGATGTCAGGTGTTCGACATCCGCAGACACTCTGACATCAACCCGTGCAT
>JANRKM010000079.1:0-141247 GCA_033763475.1 Kofleriaceae bacterium | reverse complement strand
GAGCTCCGCGAGCGCGGCGGACGGCATGTCTTTGTGATCGCTTTGCCGCGAACTTCGAGTGATGATGCGCCGAGCAGTACATGACCGCCGCTAGCCTGCGTCCGCTCATCGTATACGTCGATGATGAGAAGACCAATCGAGTCGTCTTTACCGCCTCGATGGGTGACTTCAACGTCAAGACGGCGGACGGCGGCGCTGCCGCGCTCGAGCTCCTCGCGACCGAAGACGTCGCGGTCCTGATCACCGATATTCGCATGCCGGGGATGACGGGCGAGGAATTGCTTCGCATCGTCAAGCAAAAGTATCCGTCGGTGATCCGCATGGTCATCACCGCGCACGAGGATCTCGGCCCGATCCTGCGCGCGATCAATGAAGGCCTCGTCGTCCGTTACATCGTCAAGCCGTGGGACCGCGCCGAGCTCACCGGCATCCTGCGGTGGGCGGTCGAAGCGCACACGTTCGGGCGCAACTCGGCGACGTTGCAGCGCCGTCTGATGGAGACGGAGCGCCTCGCCACGCTCGGCACGATCGCCGGACTGCTCGTCCACGATCTCCGGCAGCCGCTGATGTCGATGATGGTGAACATCGAGCACCTCAGCAACGGCGCGCGTGATGCCGGGCGCCTCGCCGAGCTCGTACGCAACGCGAACATGCCCGCGGACGTGCGCGATCGCCTGCTCCAGTTCATCGGCGACCTCCAGCCTACGCTCGCCGACCTGACGTCGTCGACGGAACACCTGAGCACGCTCACGGCGGGCCTGCGCGACCTCGGTCGCCCGGCCTCCGCAGCCGCGGGCGGCAGCCACGGGTCCCAGCCGATCGATCCGCTGCCGCTCGTGAGGCAGGCGATCGCGGTGTGCCAGGATCTGACGTTCGGGGTCCGCTCGGCGATCGTCTACGAAGGTGCGCGCACGTTGCCGCGTATCTCGATGACCTCCACCGAGCTCGTGCAGGTGCTGATCAACGTGATCGACAACGCCGCCCAGGCCGTGAGCGAGCGCGGCGAGCAAGGCGGCAAGGTCACGGTGAACGCATATGCCGACGGCGACGCGCTCGAGATCGTCGTCGCAGATACGGGCGCAGGCATGCCGCCCGACGTGCTCGCACGGGCGGGCACGCCGTTCTTCACGACACGCAAGGAAGGCACCGGGCTTGGCATCGCGCAATGCCAGCGCCTTGTCGGCGAGGCCGGCGGTCGGTTCAAGCTCGAGAGCACCGAGGGTATCGGAACGACCGTGACCCTGCGGCTGCCCATCGCGCGCTAGTCCGGACCGAGCGAGGGGGTGTCCCTGAATAGGGACAGCCCCTAACTGGGGTTCGCGCTGTTCGTGCGGAACGATCCCGCGCCCGGCTCCCAGCGGAGGCGGTAGCCGAAGCCGTGTCGCGCCTCGATCATGTCGCCGAACCCGAGCTCCATCAGGCGCCGGCGAACGCGGCGCACGAGCTGCTTGATGTGCGAGTCGACGGGCGTCGATGTGTCCCACGACAGCGTGCCGAGCAACTCCGAGCTGCGCACGAACCCGCGCACGGGCGCCGGCTGATCCTTCTCGGCGAGCATGCGGCGGGCGAGGATCTCGACCAGCTCCAGCTGACACGGCGATAGCCGAGCGCGCACGTGCGCGATCTCGATGATCCCGCCACCGCCGCCGGTCGACTCGATGAACGTGATCGGGAGGCCCCGCGGTGTCTTCGGGGGGTCGGGCACCGTTTGCGTCGGGGCCGCGTTCAAGCCGAGCACTAGGTAGAAGCCGATCGAGCCGAAGTCGATGCGGTCTCCCGAGCGGACCTCGCATTCCGTGATCGCACCGCGATTCACGAACGTGCCGTTCGAGGAGCCCAGGTCCCGCAATCGCCATATCCCCTGCACACGGGACAGACGCGCATGTGCGCGCGAGATGCCCGCATCGAGAATCGTCACCCCTGCCCCCGTCGGTGCACGACCGATCACCGTCGACGTCGACACCGGATGCGCTCGGCCCCAGCGGTCGATGAGCGCATCTTCGGTTCCGTGCTCGAAGGCCGACGTGATCTGCTGAGGCAGGAAGCCCGCGGGAGCGGTGAGCGTCTCGCGGCACGTTTCGCAGACGGATCCGGTGCTCGGCGAACGATCGTGGCAAGCCACACAGGTCGTCGGTCTGTTTGGAATCGTCGTCATGATGTCTACCCCGGGTAATAAATGGGCCGCCCGAGGCGCGACGACGGCGCACTCACGCGCCCCTCACGTCACGATCCCCTGCGCGTAGGCGCCCGGATACGCACAGGACGCTGAGGCGCTATGCAGCGCGCAGCAGGTCGCTACGCTTTCAGGGTGGTAAGGCAGCACGCGAACCGGATCAGCGTGCCGTTCCTTTAGGCCTCGATCAGCTGGCGGATCGTCTCCATCAGCTGTCGCAGGCGCACCGGCTTGTCGAGAAAGATGGTGGCGCCGGCGTTCACCGCGAGCTGGCGCGCGGTGGGGCCGCCCGCGGAGAACGCGATGATCGGCAGCGCAGCCAGCGCGGGGTCCTTGCGGGCCATCTCGATCGCCTTGTGACCGTCCATCACCGGCAGATAGACGTCGATCAGCATCGCGTCGTAAGTGTCGGTGCGCAGCTTCTGGATCGCATCACTGCCGGTCTCTGCCGTGGACAGCTCGAACGCGAGCGCATCACCGAAGCTTCGCTTGGCGGACGCCTGCAGGCCGTTACAGATCAAAGACGACACGTGCGTGTTGTCATCGACGACCAGCAGGCGCACCACGCGCGCAACAGTGCGGGGATCGCGGCGCTGTACTCGATCGACCAGAGCCGCCAGCGCTTCCCGGCCAGGGCCGTCCAGGAACTCGACCCCGACACCAAGATCGGGCTCGACGCGTGTCCAGCGGACCACCGCTTCGATCGAGACGGGCTGGAGGAGCCCCGGGAACGACAGCACTAGCCGCAGCCCGCTCCCCACCTCGAACGCTCGCGACGTTTGGATGAAGGTCCCGCCCTTCGACAGGTTCTCCGTGTAGTCACCGACAAAGTCTTCGGCTCCGTCGTAGTCCACGACGAGCGTGACGGCGGCACGTTCGTGTTTGCGTTGAGAAGCGGCTTCTTCGGACATCTAACTCGGTCCTCGCGATCATGGCGAACGACCCACCTTGGAACAGAACCCGCCCAGGTACCGAGTGCAACCACATAGCTCGACTAAAGGCAATCGGTTCGCAAGATGTGCGCCATGAATGAATCTTTCGTGTCTTCACTTCAGAGACCGATTAGTCGAATATGCCTTTGGGCGACGTGCGGGGTGATGCGTTTCTGACCTCGAGATCGAGATGGCCCTGGAAGTACGAGTTGATCGTCACGAGCCCCGGGTGCCCTTCTTTGCACCCGTCGTCGCAACAGGCCTAAGGCGCTGCTGGGCGACGAACATCAGCTCCGGCGGCATCGGCTTGACGGCGTTCAGCTCGACGGCGACGCCCCCTAGCCGCGGCGACGAGCTCGAGCTCGAGCTCCAGCTCGGCGACAGCAAGACGACGATCCAGGTGCTCGGCCGCGTCGCCTGGACCAGCATGGTGCGCCCGGACGGCCGGTTCGGCCTCGGCGCGCAGTTCTGGGAGTTGTCGGCTACCGCACGCACGCAGCTCGCGTTGTTCCTCGCCGAGCACCGCCCGCGCGCGATCGTTGCCCTCGCCTCGCCGGCCGAGCGCGAGCTCGCCCAACGCGCGCTGGGCACGATGAACATCGAGTTCGTGACCGACCTCGCGAGCCTCGACCCGGATCTCCTCCGCGCGTGCTCGTCGATCGTCGTCTTCAGTCACGACGTCAAACAGCTCGAGGTGTTTCTCGCGACTGTCGAGGAGCGCAGTTCCGATCAAAGCCCGCTGCCGGGCTTCTTGCCCTTCGCGCCGATCACCGTGTGCACGTCGATCGAGTCCGACGCGCTGCTACCGCTGTTCACCGACGGCAAGATCTATCAGGTCCTGCGGCCGCCATTCGAACGGCGTGCGCTGGGTCACGCCGTGGAGCGCAGCTGCGAGCGCTGGGCGTTACAGCTCGAGCTCAAGTGGGCGTCGCTGCAGCTCGAAGGGATGGCGCGCACCCAGCAGCTCGCGGCCACCACCCGCATGCACGAGCCTACGCGCGGCTCGGTCAACGTGGTCCGCGAGAGCCCCGCGATGCAGCGGGTTTACGAGCTGATCGCGACGGTCGCGATCCACGACGTTCCCGTGCTTCTCGTCGGAGAAACGGGTACGGGCAAGGAGCTCGCGGCGCGCGAGATCCACGCGCTCAGCAAACGCGCCAACACGCCGTTCGTCGCTCAGGACTGCGGCGCGCTGACCGAGACGCTGCTCGAGAGCGAGCTGTTCGGGCACGTCCGGGGCGCGTTCACGGGGGCCGCCACCGATCACCCGGGCCTGTTCCAGATCGCGGACGGTGGCACGATCTTCCTCGACGAGATCCAGAACACTTCGCCGGCGCTGCAGGCAAAGCTCCTCCGCGTGGTCGAACAGGGTGAGGTGCGTCCCGTCGGTGGCGCAAAGGCTCGGCGCGTCGACGTCCGGCTGATCGCCGCCTGCAACGTCGACCTCAAGGCAGCCGTGCGCGAAGGGCGATTCCGCGCGGACTTCTTCTATCGTCTGAATCGGTTCCCGATCGAGCTGCCGCCGCTGCGCGAGCACACGGCGGACATCCTCCCACTCACGCAATTTTTCCTCGATCGCCTCGGCCAGCAGATGGGGCGCCCACACCAGCGCATCGATACGCGGGCCGAGCGTGCGCTCGTCTCCTACGACTGGCCCGGCAACATCCGCGAGCTGCGCAATGCGATCGAGCGCGCGATCCTTTTGACGCCGCCCGACGAGCCGCTGCGGTGGGAAGCGCTGCCGGCCGAGGTGCGCGGGAGCGACCAGCCGACCAGCGAAGACGACAGAGGACTCGAGGCGCAGGTGAACGAATTCGAGCGCCGGCTCATCCGCGCGGCCCTGGACCGCAACGAGGGGATCATCCGGAGAGCTGCACGTGATCTTTCTGTAAACGCCGTCACATTAGCGCGCCGCATGAAACGCCTCGGCCTCGGATAACGGCTGGTTACCGAAGTACCGCAGACTACGTATCAAGCGTTGGACGCGACTAACGATACCGTGAACTACGTAGTGATCTTGGCTTTTGGCTAAACCGCGTACTTACAGGTTTACCGTGCGACTGAACGCCGCCTATATTGCCGCACAGCAGTGCTCGCCATGGACCCTCGCCCATACTTCCACCTGTCCTTCCGCCCCAACATCAAGCTCGTCTCCACGGTGCGGCGGTTCACCGACGAGTTTTATCGACGTGTGCTCGCCGAGCAGGAGCTCTCGGCGCGCCTTGCACTCGCGACGCACGAGATGCTCGAGAACGCAGTCGCCTATGCGACCGACGGCGAGACGGCGATCCGGATCGAGCTCCACGAGAACAAGCTCATCGTGAAGACGTGGAACCGCACCACTCCCGACCGCCTCGCCGCCGTCAAGGACATGATCGACGAGATCAACCGTACGGCCGACGCTGACGAGTTCTACCAAACGCAGCTCCTGAAGACGGCGCGTCGCACCGACGGTTCGGGCCTCGGGCTCGCGCGTGTGCGCGCCGAGGCGCTGATGACACTCGGCTACGAGGTCGACAACGATCAGCTCTGCATCCTCGCCTCGACCGAGATCGAAGGAGGTGTCCGATGAAGCTCGATCTGCCCTCCAGCACGGGGCCTCTCCTCCGGGTCGAAGGTCACGTCGAAGACAAGGCTGTCTTCCTCAAGTTCTCGGGGGAAGCCGACGTCGAGGCGAAGCCGGAGATCGACAACGTCGTGCGCAAGATCCACGAAGAGGCCATTCGCCTCGGTGCGGATCGCGTCGAGGTCGATCTGCGCCAGCTCGAGTTCATGAACTCGTCGTGCTTCAAGGTGTTCGTGTCCTGGCTGAGCAGCGTCCAGGATCTCGAGAGCAGCAAGCAGTACAAGATCCATCTGCTCTCCAATCCGAACCTCCACTGGCAGCGCCGCAGCCTCGCCGCGCTCAGCTGCTTCGCGGTGGACCTCGTCACGATCTCGACATAGGTCGAATGACGCCCGAGCGGCTACCGGACGCAATCATCGCGCGCTTCCGTACGCTCTCGCTCGAGCGTGTGGGTAGGGTGGAGGCCACCTGGAACTCTCTCATCCAGGGTGTGCATGACGACGACGCCATTCGCGCGATGGCACACGACGTCCACACGCTGAAGGGCGATGCGAAGATCGTCGGGTTCGACGAGGTTCATGCGCTGACGCAGAAGCTCGAGGAGCTGCTCGCGCTCGCCGCGCAGCAGCGCTACGCGGTCTCCGAGGATCTCGAGCTCGTGGTCACCATGGCGACGCAGTTCCTCGGGATGCTGCTGCGCAAGAAGGCCGGCGGCACGTCGGGCATCGATCTCGTCGGCTTCGTCCGGCAGGTCGACGAGATCATCCGCGAGAGCCGCACGCTACCGACGGCACCGCGCGCCGCGCTGCCATCGGCTCGGACGCAGCAGCGCTCCGAAGCGAGCCTCGATCGTCTGTCGGAGGACACGCGACAGCGGCTCGCGATCGCCGCGACCACGATCTTCCTCGAATATCTCGGTGCGCGCGGCGGCACCTCACGCACGCGCCTGCGCGGGGTCTGGGACACGCTGCGCCACGAGCTCGCGAGCATTCGCCTCGCTCCGCTCGCCCCGGTGCTCGAGAGGCACGCCGTGGCAGCGCGCGACCTCGCGGTGGAGCTCGGCAAACACGTCGAGGTCGACATCGACATCGGCCAGCTTCAGACGGACGCGCGCATCGCCGAGGCACTCGATCTCGCCGTCGTCCATATGATCCGCAACGCGATCGATCACGGCATCGAAGCGCCGGATCGACGCATCGAGGCCGGCAAACCCGCCACCGGCACGGTCACCGTTCGCGCGCGGGAGGTCGCAGGTGCGATCGAGCTTGTGGTCTCCGACGACGGTGCGGGCCTCGATCTCGACGTCGTGCGCAAGCGCGCGATCGCAGGCGGGCTCCTCGATGCACATGCGAATCCGTCGAAGCGCGAGATCATCGAGCTCGTGTTCCAGCCGGGGTTCTCGACGCGCGAAGAGGTCTCCGAGGTGTCGGGGCGCGGCGTCGGCATGGACGCGGTGCGCACGGGCGTCGCACGCGTTGGCGGCACGGTGCAGATGGACTCGGAGACCGGTGCAGGCTCGAAGATCACGCTCAGCGTTCCGATCCGTCGCCGCCAGATCCATGCGTATCAGTTCCTCGCCCCGGGCGGTACCCTGTCGCTCGCGGTGTCCGCGCGCTGGACACCGACGATGGACCGCGACGGCTACGACAACGCGGTCGATCCGCTGGCCGCGATCCAACTCGGGCTCGGGAGCCGTCAGACCTCGCTCGATCTGCCACACGAGAAGCAAGATCTCGCCGTTCGCCTGCGCTGGGGCTTCCTCGAGGTGGTGCTCAAGACGGCCTCCGAGGCCGTGCTGGTCACCGCGGAGCGCATCTGTCCCACCGACGATGACTACCCGCTCGAAGTGGTCTCGATCAAAGGGCAGGAAACGCTTCTGTTGCGTCCCGAGCACCTGCCCGGGATGCAAGCCCCCCGAAAATGAAGACGCCCGCTCTCGGCGGGCGCTTCATGCATGGCGAGTGCGGGGCTCAGAGCGCGTAGAGGAAGGCCTCGAGGTCCTTCTTCTCCTGATTGGTGTAGCCGATGTTGAAGAACTGGTCGTAGTGCTCGATCACGTCCTTGATCGTCTCCGCACGACCGTCGCGGAAGAACGGAGCGCGAGCGGCGAGACCACGAAGGTGCTGGACCTTGGCGCGACCGATGTGGTCCCACAGACCGGTGCTGAGCGCCTGACCGAAGTCGGTGACGACCTTGGTCTCGCCGGTGACCTTGTGGCGGATCGTGACCTTGGGGTGGAACTCGCTGTCTTTACCAGCCGGAACTTCGGTGCCGATGCGGCGGAGGACGAAGCTCGACGAGCTACCCACGTTCGGCGTGTTGTGACAGCCACCACACGTGCCGCCGTTGGCGCCGAACGTCTTCGTGTTGAAGACCTGTTGACCGCGCCAGATCTGGCGACGGTGGGGGTTCGGCGAGTTCTCCCAGGCGTCGTACAAGTCGAACACCTTCGGGTTGAAGCTGGCCCCCGAGTTCATGCCCGGGGTGAACGGGAACGACGCGAGGTTGACCGGACCACCCTTCGCGCCGTCGGCGTCGAGGCGGCCTGCGTGCTTGTCCCAGACCTGAGCGTGGAACGGCGTCATCGCGAACGCACCACCCGCGGCGCTCACCGCGGTCGGCGGCGTTACGCCCTGACCGTGGAACGTGACCGCGATCGGGAACAGAATATTTTGGAACGTCGGTACAGGCAGGCCACCGGCGGTCCACGTCAGCGACGAGACGAACTTCGCGTTCGAGGTCGGGTTCGGGCGGCGGAAGCGGGTGTGCAGCGCCGGCGTACCAAAGCCCGACGGGTCATCGACCGCGATCACCTCGAACTCGGCCGTCGCCGGGACCGTCTGGTTGAAGCGCACCAGCGCGCGCTTGACCGTGGACTCGAAGGTCCGCTTGCGATCCTTCTTCGTCGCGACCGGTGCGTCTGCGCGCGAACCGGTGTCGAACGTGTTGAATAGCGGGTGGAGACCGTCGGTCTCCTTGAAGTGCTCCTCGGCTAGCTCCGCGCTGATCGTCCAGCCAGACCTCGGATCGTGGCACGTAACACAGCTACGGCCGTTGCTGCTTAGCGTGGCGTCGAAGAACGGGTTGGCGTAGTCGATCGATCCCGACTCGACGTAGGTCGCGGCGATACCGAACTTGTTCTCGGTCGCCTCGAGCTCGCCCGCATGAACGCGGTCTTCGTCATCGTCGTCATCGTCGTCATCGCATTGGTCGTCGGCGTCGTGATCGTCGTCGTCGCCTCCACCACCGTGTTGGACTTCAATAAGATCGTCTTTGCCACTCTGGTTGTCGGTGGCCTCGACGCAACCACCCAGTGCGAGCAAGAGCCCACACAATGTCGAACTTAGCTGCCCGTGATACTTCGCCATGTCTTCGGTGCCTCCTTGGACGCGCGCCCCGCGTCGGCAGGCCCGTAGTTCAAGAGCGAGGCCAGCGCTAACCTGCTGACATCGCTGAAGGCGATCTGGACATTAGATGCACGATAGATCCGCTTTACCCGAAAGGTACCCGTGCCGCGTAAGCGGATGTCTCTGTGATTACTCGCATCGCCGCATGCTTCAGAAACGAAGCGCCGTGCAGCACAAATGCAGCATCTGTGTGCTGAATGCCGCCAGATCTACAAGGGCGATCGATGAGTTGAGAGATCGTGCGAAGCCATGTGATATTCGGACTCCATTCGGGCTCAGGGGGGGATGGAGCGGGTTTGCTTTTGGCGATGAAGGAGGATTTGTGTTTCGACTCAAAGCGTGTCTGTTGCTCGCCCTCGTCGGGTGCGGTGACAACTTAGATCTCTATGACGGCTTCTCGCCCGACGAATGGGACCAGCTCTCGTCGCTGTCGCCGTTGCCCGATCCTCCGACCGACAACACGAACAAGTACGCTGACAACGCGGCGGCGGCGGTGTTGGGGCAGAAGCTGTTCTACGACAAGCGTCTTTCCGGCCCGATCACGCTCGCTGAATCGACGCCGGAGCAAGGGCAGCTCGGTGCCGTCGGGGAACAGCACAAGTACAGCTGCGTTGCGTGTCACGATCCCGAGAAGGGCTACATCGACTCGCGTTCGAATCCCGCGAACACGTCACTCGGCACGGGTGGTTGGTTCCCGCGCAACGCGCTCGCGCTTGGCAATGCCGTCTACTACAAGTGGAGCGGCTGGCAGGGCTTCATCGACACGTTCTGGGGGCACTCGATCCTCGGGATCGAGGTCGCCAGCGCGTCGAACGGTGACCGGCTCCGCACGGCCCACCTGCTCTGGGACAAATACAAGGACGAGTACAACGCGATCTTCGATCCAGATCTGGATCCGGCGCTCGATCCTGGCGCGGCCGACGCTGCACGCTTCCCTCCGTTCGGTCGCCCGAAGGCGGGCTCGATGGCCCCAGACGGGCCGTACGAGATGATGACGCCTGACGACCAGCAGCACGCGACGCTCGCCTTGGTGAACGCGGCGAAGGCACTCGCCGCGTATCAGCGCAAGCTGATTCGTCGCAACGCGCCGTTCGACAGGTACATGGCTGGCGATCGCTCCGCGATCTCGGAAAGTGCGAAGCGCGGCGCCGGGCTGTTCATCGGCAAGGCGGCGTGCGTCGAGTGCCACGAGGGCCCGTTCTTCTCGGACCAGAAGTTCCACAACATCGGCGTACCGCAGGAAGGCGAGCGCGTCGCGGTGATGGACATGGGACGCACGACCGGCGTCGCCCTCATCAAGGGACCGATCAAGCAGTGGACCTCCGCGGGCCCGTGGTCGGATAGCCCGCCGGGCGACTCCAAGATCAACGATCTCACCGCGGAGCCGAGCGACCTCGGTGCGTTCCGTACGCAGGGACTGCGCAACATCGCTGACACGGCGCCGTACATGCACACGGGCGCGTTCAAGACGCTGCGCGATGTCGTCGTCTTCTACAACGAAGGCGGCAAGACCGAGGGCTTCATGGGTCAGAAGGACGAGCTGATGATTCCGCTCGGCCTCACCGACCGCGAGATCGACGATCTCGTCGCGTTCCTCGAGTCGCTCACGGGTGAGAAGGTCCCGGCGGAAATCGCCGCGGACATCACCCCTCCGTAGTTCGTTCCTGGCGCCGCGGCCGTTACTCGGCCACGCGCCGCAGCACCACGACGCTTCGATCGTCATCCTGGCGATACGAAGCGACGGCCTCGAAGATCCGGTCGCGGATCTCTTCGACGGTGAGGTTGCGTGCAGCGAAGATCGTATCGCACAGGCGATCGATGCCGAACTCCTTGCCGTCGGCACCGCGCGACTCCGTGATGCCGTCGCTGTAGAGGACCATCAGGTCGCCCGGCGCGAGCTCTAGCGTGGAATCCTGGGTCACGCGCGTGATATCTCGCATCGCGCCGAGCCACGGCCCTGGGGTCGCGATGCGCTCGCACTGGGTGGCGCCCACGCGGCACAGGATGATGTCCTCGTGCGCACCGGCGAATGTCACGTTGCCCTCTGCGCAGTGCATGAGGGTCAGGGTGACGTGCTCGTCCTGATGCAGACGGTTACGGACGTTGTCGTAGATGACCTGGTTAAGGATCTTGAGGTGATGCTTGGGGGTGGCCTCGGGGTTCTCGCGTACCAGGGCCGACACGACGCTCTGCACCATCATCATCTCGAGGCCAGCCGTGAGGCCGTGGCCGGCGACGTCACCGATGCCGATCCAGCAGCCATCCTTGACCGGAAGGATGTCGTAGTAGTCGCCGCCGACCTCAGCCGCGGGAACCATCTTGGCAGCGATGTCCATGCGGTGAACGTCGAAGCTGACCGGTAGCATCGAGGTCTGGATACGCGTCGCGATCTCGAGCTCCTTTTCGAGGCGCTCCTTCTCGGCGAGCTGGTCACGCGACTTCTCGATCTCCTCGACCATGTGGTTCATCGCGGTGGCGAGCGCCTTCACCTCGCTCATGCCCTTGGCCTCGGCACGTGCCGACAACGTGCCGCGGCTCACCTTGTGGGTGAACGCGACCAGCTCGTCGACGGGACGCGACAGGCGGCGCGACAGCGCGAACGCGAGTACGAGCGAGCCTGCAAAGGCAAGCGCCGCAATGACGATGACCGTGTAGATCAAGCGGCGGCCTGGGGCGAGCGCTTCGTCGAGCGAGCGCATGATCGCGTAGGTCAAGGTACGCTTGCCCGCGTAGCCCGGCAGCGCGCCGCCGGTCACGACGTAGCTGCCTTCCTTGACGTCCACCTCGGCGATCGTCGACGTCGCGTCACGCGCGATCGCGCCGAGGTCGGAGCGGGTGCCATCGTGGAGCACCGAGGCGGCGACCTGCTGGCCGTCGACGGCCACGGCGAGCGTGCTACCCGTCTGGCGGTAGATAGCCTGGGCGACGTTGTCGTCGAAGATGCGGCCGATCGCGATGATGCCGGCGGTCTGCGCGCCGAACTCCACGCGGCACCCCTGCGCCTGGTAGGGCTTACCGCCCGAGATCAGGACCGCACTGCCCTCTCCCGACTTGAGGACGCCAGCGATCACCGGGTTTGCGGACAGGTCGTGTCCGTCGGCGGTGGGATCGAGGGCGTCGGAGATCAACGTCCCCGATGGATCCGTCAGGAAGAACAGATCACTGCCGAGAGACGCGCGCAGCTCCGCGACGACACCGATCACCGTCTCGCGCGTGATGTCCTTGGTCGCGACGAGCGCACGCAAGCGAGGCTCGTTGGCGACGACGCGACAGTCGGAGCGCAATGCCGAGTGGCGATACTCGAGTAGATCGTGGAAGACCGTGTGGCTCCGGTCCAGATCGGCCCTGAGCGCAGTGCGCTCCGACCGATCTACCAGGATCACGATCGCGATCACCGTCGCAGCGATGATTGCGGCGACCAGAACAGCGGTGCCTGCAAGCAGGGCAGTACGTAACTTCAAGTTGTGGCCAATCTACTCGTAGCGACCGTACGGTGTCCCGTCTTTACGACGATGCTGTGCCGGTTTATCGCCTTCAGCGACTGACAGCGCGATCGTCGTGGCCTTACCAGCTTCGACCTTGACGGTCGCGCGTACGGGCTCGCCCTGTGCGACCCACACAACCACCGGATACTGGCCCGGGGGCACGCCGTCGATTTTGAACTTGCCCTGGGCATCGGTGACCGCGAAGTGATGCGTCGGCACCACGAGCACACGCGAGCTCATCTCGGGGTGGATGTTGCAGAACACATCCACGACCCCCTCGCGCTTGAACTCGACAGTCTTGGTCGCACCGCTGCGATAGAGGCCGAGGTCGAACCGCGCCGGGCGTGAGGTCGAGAACACGTTGTGAAAGATCTTGTCCGAGTTCGGGAAGTCCACGGTCGTGCCCTTCACCACCACGCTCACGCGCGGATCGAACTGGATGTCCTTCTGCTTGATCACGTGCTTGCGATTCTCGTCGAGCGACGTGCGCGTGACGCCCTCGAGATACACGACCGCGTTCGCGTGATTCCCTTTCTTCGATCCGTTCTTCGTGAGCGTGATCTGCCCCTCGACGATGCCCTCGGGTCCCGCGCCGGTGCTCACACCAGGGCGCGCGAAACAGCAGAGAGCGACTCCGAGTACGGCAAGCGTTCGTCGAATCGTGCGCATCTACACCTCCGAGTCAGTACTTGAGGACCAGCGACGACGTGAAGATGTCATTGACCTGCCGGGGAATGCGGCCGAGCTCGTTGTTGAGCGTGAACTCACCCTTGAAGATGAGGTTCTCGGTAATCGTGAACCGCATGCCAAACGTCGCGCGCATGAGCTCGGAGATGTAGACGAACTCTGCGGCCTTTCTATGCAAGGCATCGCGCCAGTCGACGCGCACGTAGGGCATCGCGACGTTCGACATCCGGTAGCCGATCAGGCCGTAGGCGCCTTGAAATTCCAAGCATTCCACCGAGTCACACTTGGTCGGCAACGCCGGATCCTGGCGGCCGTTGGCACGGCCTTTCACGTATTCGGCGCGGAACACGAAGTCGTGCCGATGGAAGTGGATGTCGCCGCCAATCAGCCACTGGTACACGTCATCGAAGGGCTGGTTGTCCTGCGCACCGAACTGGCCGGAGACGCCGATCTCGAGCTCCTTCACGAACGGCAACCGATACGAGAGGCGGCCCGAGACCGTCTTAAGCTGGTTCGTATCGATCTCGTTATAGAAGGCGAAGTTCTCGGTGAACTGGCTGCCGTTCGTTACGGCGGCGTTCAGCACGAGGGTGTCATCAAAGAAGCGCGCGCGCGCCTTCACGCCGATGGGGTAGCCGCAGGTGTAGCGGCAGATCAGCGACGGCGTGACCTCGATACGCGTGGGCGCTTCTTGTGATCGGTATTCGAAACCGACCACCGAGTCGAACTTGCCCGCGAACAGATCGAGCTTGTGGGAGCCTTTCTGTAGCCGGTATTCCAGATACGCGAGGCGGAGATCGACGAAGTCCCCGAGGAACAGGCCGTTCTGGTTCGATACATCTCGGCCGCGGGGCAGCACGTCGAGCTTGGCGGTGAACACCGCCTTCTCGCCGATCTCCGAGAATAGGCCGAGGTTGAGCGTGTTGAGAATGAACGTCGATGCCTTGGCGTCGATTGCGTCGAACTTGATCGCGAGCGAGTCGCCGGTGTTCGCTGGCTCTCCGCGCGCGTTGATCGCGACCGACAGCGGGTCCCCCATGAAGACCCACTGCCCGGGAACGCCACCCTCCCCCTCGTACTCGGGGAAGTTTTCGTGGTCGGTGTCGGTCTCGAGGCCATCACCATCGCCGAGGACGTTGAAGAACCCGACGTCGAGGAAGCCAGTCAGCTTCACGCTTACGGAGCTGCCCTTCGCGACTTTCTCCTCGATGTACTCGTGGTCCTCGCGGAGGAACTGGAGCTCCTCCTTGAGCTTCGCGTTCTCGTCCTCGAGCTTCTGCAGGCGTTCGTTGGTCGCCTCGAGATCGAGCGCAGGCTGCGAGTCAGGCTGCGGCTGCGGTGGCGGCTGAGCCGGTGGCTGCGCCGGCGGATTCGTTGCGGGTGGTGTCTGCGGCTGCCCAGGAGGTGCGGCAGCACCCGGCTGAGCGATCGCCGACTCTCCCGCAGCGAGGAGGAGCACAGATGCAACAGCTACGACTCTCACTGGGAGTGTGATGATACGCAATGCGGGCGTCCACGCGCCAGCGTCCCCCCAGGGTGTCAAGGTCACGATCGGGGTAAGCGGGGCGATGCTTCACGAATGAATCACGCGATTCATCATTGAAGCTGTCGATCGACGCGGCGAAGTCTTCTTGCGCAGGACGTTTGACGCTGATCGCCTGGATCGACGAAGCTCGAAGACCCGGTGGAACGGTCGCCAGGAGAGCTCCCCATCGAGCGCATCGTCGGCGTCGGCGTCGTCGTGCTCTCGAAGTCGACGCGCGTGCACGAGCTCGTCACGTCGGTGGTCGGCCCACGTTGTCACACCGTCAAGACGCTGGACGAGATGATCGCCGCGATCACGCGCGTGCGGCCCAAGACGATCGTGATCGATCGTGAAGCGGACGCAGCGCTCGCGGCGGTGGCGAAGCTGCCCAACCGCGAACACCTCAGCGTGCTGCTCGTGGCCCGCGACCCGCTTGGCACGCTGGCCACCGGCGCGGACGCGGTGGTCGTCGAACACGCGCTCGCCGATGCTCTGCGCGCGGGTACGAAAGGCGGACGCGCACTCGACCAACCGCTCGCTCTCGACAACATCCTCGGCGTCTCGCTCCTGACCGGCAGCTTGGACCAAGCGCTCGAGGACACCGCGAACTTGCTCGCGACCGGCTTCGGCGTCAGCCGCTGCCTGATCTCGGTGCGCGGTGACTCCACCGGCGGCGCGGCGAGCGGCAGCCAGACGTGGAGCTCGCTCGTGTGGAGTCACACCGCCGAGCGCTGCCTCGCGTCGCTGCAATCGGGTGCCACGTTGATCGCACCACAGCTCGACGATCCTTCGGGCACCGCGGAGAGCTATCTGGCCGTCGCGCTCGAAACACCGTCGGGGCGTGGTGGCTTCGTTGGCATCGTCCTCCAGCGCGCGCGTGTGTTTCCGCGAGAGATGCGAGCCGCGCTGCAGGGCATCGCGAGTCGCCTGACCGCCGAGCTCACCTGGCGCGCGAACCACGAGCGCGTCACCGAAGAGCTCGACCGGATGATGAGCTCGCCAGGGCTCGATCCGTTGCTCGGTTGCTGGAATCGCGCGGCGCTCAAGCAGCTCGCGACTTCCCAGGTCTCGATGGCGCGGCGCACGGGCCTACCGCTGTCGGCTGCCGTGCTCGACGTCGTCGATCTGCAGGCCATCAACACGCGCCACGGCCTCGATGTTGGCGACCGCCTGCTCGTCCGGATCTCGGACGCCGTCCGGGCGACGGTGCGCGAGGAGGATCTCGTCGGTCGCTTCGGGGGCGACGAAATCGCCGTCGTCCTCCAGGGCACGGGCCCCGATGGCGCGAAGCGGGTCGCCGAACGCCTGATGGCATCGTTTCGCGATCGTCCGCTCGAGCTTGGCGACGACGAACACCTCGCGATCCGCGTCACCATCGGCACCGCGCTTCTCGACGCCACCGAGGGCTCCTCCACCCTGCTCGCACGCGCGGCCTACGCGGCGCGACAGGCACAGTCACCGGATGCGAGCAGCGAGGACGGTCCGATCCGTACCTCGAACAACACCTCGCCACCGCGGAGCTCGCAGCGCATGGACGTCGCGGAGGTCGAGGAGCTGCAGGCCGCGGTCGGCGGCACGTATCGCCTGCTGCACGAGATCAGCCGTGGCGGCATGGGCGTCGTGTATCGCGCCGAGGATCGGTCGCTCGAGCGTGCGGTCGCGATCAAGATGCTGCGCCCCGACCTCGCCGAGGATCCGGTGGTCGTCGAGCGGTTCCGGCGGGAGGCCGCGATGCTCGCGCACATCCAGCATCCCAACCTCGTCCAGATCCACAGCTTCGGCGCGACCGCCGGTGACACGTACTTCGTGATGGAGCTCGTCGAGGGCGAGTCGCTCGAGCAGGCGTACGTGCGGCATCGCACCGAAGGCACGATGATGTCGCTCGTCGAGCTGCCGATCGTGATCGAGCAGATCGCATCGGCGCTCGATGCACTGCACGAGCGCGGCATCGTCCATCGCGACGTCAAGCCGGCGAACGTGATCCGCGATCCCTTCCGCGCGCGCAGCGTGCTCGTCGACGTCGGCATCGCGCGCCGCTACGGCGGCGAGACCAACGCGGCGGGTACGCCCGGCTTCGTCGCCCCCGAGGCGTTCTCCAACGAGGAGGTCACGCCGCGCGCCGACGTCTACGGCCTCGCGACGACGACCTACGCGATGTTGACCCTGCAGCGCCCGTGGGGCGAAGGCGACCTCGTCACGATCTTGAGCCGGCAGATTCACGAGGAGCCCAAGCGCATCTCGGAGCTGCGCCCGGAGCTCGCCGGCCTCGACGACGTCCTCTTGCGCGGAATGAGTCGCGACCCCGCGCTCCGCCAGGCCAGTGCCGGTGAATTCGCCCGCGAGCTCGCAGCGGCGATCGCGGAGGTGGTGCCCCGCCAGGAGATCGAGCCGCCGCGGGAGCCCGTATCGGTACGTCCGGCCGAGCGCAGCAGCGGCGTGCACGAAGCCCCACGCACGCGCGGCGTGGTGTTCCGCTCGGTGATTCGCGCCGTGGGCGTGCGCGAAACCGAACGCCTGCGCGACCTGTTGAACGGTCACGACGAGGAGCTCGCGCGCGCGCTGCACGACACCGCCCCGCTCGGCTGGCTTCCGACCGCGCACCTCATCCGGTTGTTCACGTTCGCGCCCGAGCATCTCGGCCGCGACAGCGCGAGCCTCGCGCGTGACATCGCGCGTGCGACCGTCCGCGCGTCGTTCCGGCGGTTCTTCCCGGCGAGCGCGGCGACGCTGGTGCCCGAGCGCACGCTGTCCGCGATCCGCAACATCTGGGGTCGCTACCAAACGTGGGGCAACATCTCCGCGATGCCGGTCGACGCAAACCAGGTAGTCGTGCGCCTCGCCGATCCCCTCGCCGACCTCGCACTCTGCGCATTCACAAGCGGTTTGCTCGAGCAGCTCGTCGTGTTGTCCGGTGGTAAGGGCGCCAACGTCGATCACGAGGAGTGCGTGGTGACCGGCGGCGACGCGTGCATGTTCCGCGTCGGCTGGCAGCGCACGGATTGACCTAGGCGCGGCCGCGGCTCTCGCCGGTGGTCACACCGCCGGCGATCAAATGTGCGAGGCGCAGTGGCTCGGGCACGTTGCCGTGCAAGGTCGTCTCGCGCAGCAGCGCGAGAGCATCCGCACGCTCGAGGCCCACGCGCTGGATCCACATCGAGCCTGCTTGCTCGAGCGGACCCGCAGCCTGCACGAGCTTCCACTTGCGCGCACCGCCACGCGTGCGCTGAAGCAGCGCGTCGGACACCAGGTGTAGGCGCGGCTGCTTGCGCACGGCGACGATGACGGGGATCGCGAGCTCGCGCGACAGGCGATGAATGTCGACGACGTTGAAGCCGGCGAGTGCGATGCCCTGCAAGAGCACGGCGCGGATGTGCTCGCGGAACTTGCTCGCGGTGATCAGGCGGATCAGCGTGTCCGTGGCGTTGGTGCCATCGCGCCGGACCTTGCCGGAGAGGACGCCGTCGAGGCGGGTGCGCGAGCACACGGCGCCGAAGATCCGGACATCGCCAAAATGTTCATGCGCGAACGGCGCATCGTCGAAGCCGACGACGTTCGTGATGGCCCGAGACATCGATCGATGCCACGGCGCTAGAACAGCGCTGTGCCGATCAACCGGCCGAGCTCTTCGGACAGCTGCTCGAGACCGTTGGACTTCGACAGGAAGCCATCGGCCTCGCACTCGCGCGCAAGCTCTTCGAGCTCCTCTGGCGGCAAGGCAGAGAACAGCACCACCGGGACGTGGGCAGTCTCGTAGCTCGACTTGAGAAGACGACAGAGATCGACGCCCGACATCTGCGGCATCGTCACGTCTGTGAGGATCACGTCGGGACGCCAGTCGCCCAGGCTCGCCTGGAAGTCTTGAACCTCCGAGCTCGTACGCACGTCATAGCCCGCCTTCGTAAGCGTAGCGCTGGCGAAATAGAGGCTGATCTCGCTGTCGTCGATCAGAAGAATCTTGTGCTTCGCAGAGGACAAGGGCGACCCGCAGGCTAGCACACCCGTACGGTGGCGGACGCTGACGCGATGCGTTAGAGTGGGCTCTCGACGAGGAGCCGACGTTGTCATCGTTGTATGATCGTAGTTTCGACCGGGACGCCTGTGGTGTGGGGTTTGTCGCGGACATTAAAGGCACGCGATCGCGCAGCATTATCGACGACGGGCTCGAGACCCTGCGCCGCCTCTCCCACCGCGCGGCCTGTGGCGCGGACCCGCAAACCGGCGACGGCGCGGGGATCTTGATTCAGCTCCCCGATCGATTTTTCCGCGCGGAGGCACAGCGGCTAGGTCTCGAAATTCCTTCCGCGCGCCGGTTCGCCTTGGGCCAGGTGTTCTTGCCACCCGATCCCCCCCAGCGCGCCGCGTGCGAACAGGTTCTCGCCGACGTCATCCACGAGGAAGGGCAACGCGTGCTCGGCTGGCGCGACGTCCCCACCGATCCGGCACACGTGGGCACCGTCGCGCGCGACGTGATGCCGGTGTTCCGCCAGATCTACGTGCGGATGCGGCGCGTGCCGCCGAGCGCGTGGGAGCGGACGCTCTACGTCATCCGCAAGCTCGCCGAGAATCGCGTGCGCGAGCGCGGCCTCGACCCGCAGGGTTACTTCCACGTCGCCAGCTTGTCGACGGAGACCGTCGTCTACAAGGGGCTGCTCCTGCCGCGACAGCTGCCGCAGTTCTTCGTCGATCTGAAGGCGCCCGAGATGGTGAGCGCGATCGCCGTGGTGCACTCGCGCTTCTCCACCAACACGTTCCCCACGTGGGACCTGGCGCAGCCCTTCCGCTACATCGCCCACAACGGCGAGATCAACACGCTGCGTGGCAACGGCAACTGGATGCAAGCGCGGCGCAGCCAGCTGAAGAGCGCCAAGTTCCACGGTGGGCTCGAGCGGCTGCACCCGATCATCGTCCCCGGCAAGAGCGACTCGGCGCAGTTCGACAACCTCGTCGAGTTGCTCACGCTTGGCGGTCGCACGCTGCCACACGCGATGATGATGATGATCCCCGAAGCGTGGGAGGCGGGGGGCGTCGACGAGGATCGCAAGGCGTTCTATCGCTACGCGGGCTCGCTCGTGGAGCCGTGGGATGGGCCCGCCGCGATCGTGTTCTCCGACGGCCAGCTCGTCGGCGCCACGCTCGATCGCAATGGCCTTCGCCCCGCTCGCTGGACGATCACCACCGACGACCGCGTGATCCTCGCGTCGGAGACCGGCGTGATCGACGTGCCGCCCGAGCGCGTGCGCAGCAAAGGCCGGCTGCAGCCCGGTATGATGTTCGTCGTCGATACGGGCGAGGGCCGCATCGTCGACGACGCGGAGCTCAAGCGGGACGTCGCGGGTCGGTTCCCGTACCGCAAGTGGCTCGACAAGAACGTGTTCGAGATGCACGAGCTCGACGACGGGCCTGCACCGGCGGTCGAGACCGGCGACGCGCTGTACCGGCTCGCACGCGCCCACGGCTACACCGATGAGGACTGGAACCTCGTGATCGAGCCGATGGCGACGACCGGCAAGGAGCCCGTGGGCTCGATGGGCACCGACACGCCGCTCGCGGTGCTGTCGAACCAGGCGCCGCCGCTGTCGGCCTACTTCCACCAGCTGTTCGCCCAGGTGACGAACCCGCCGATCGATCCGATCCGCGAGGCGCTCGTGATGTCGCTCGAGACCACGATGGGACCCGACGGCAATACGTTCGACGAAACACCCGAGCAGTGCCACCAGCTGCGGCTGCGTGGTCCCGTGATCGACAACCACGACCTCGCCAAGATTCGCGCGCTCGCGCACGGCGGCGAAGGTGTGTTCGAGCCGATCACGCTGTCGCTCGTGTATCCGGTCTCCGACGGTGTCGACGGTCTCGCGGCGGCGATCGCGCGGCTGCGGCGCGCGGCCGAGCTCGCGATCGACGACGGCCACAACGTGCTCATCCTCAGCGACCGCGGCGTCGATGCCGCACACGTCGCGATCCCGGCGATCCTCGCACTCTCCGCGGTGCAGCAGCACCTCGTGCGCGAGGGCACGCGCATGCAGGCCGGCATCCTCGTCGAGACGGCGGACTGTCGTGAGGTTCATGACGTCGCCTTGCTGATCGGCTTCGGCGCCGCCGCGGTCAACCCGTATCTCGCGCTCGACGTGGTGCGCGAGCTCGTCGCGCAGGGCCGCGTGCCCGGCACGCCCGAGGAGGCGATCGCTCGCTACCTGCATGCGCTCGACGAGGGCTTGCTGAAGGTGATGTCCAAGATGGGCATCTCGACGGTGCAGAGCTACCGCGGTGCGCAGCTGTTCGAGGCCGTCGGTCTCGACGGTGGCATGGTGGAGCGTCACTTCGCCGGCACGCCATCGCGGATCGGTGGCGTCGGGCTGGCGGAGCTCGGGCGCGAGGCGCTCGCGCGTCATGACCGCGGGTTCGGGATCGGCGCACAGGCAATCGCGGACGACCTTCCCGTCGGCGGCCAGTATCAGTGGCGCCGGCGCGGCGAGCCGCACAAGTGGAACCCGGCGACGGTCGCCACGCTGCAGGCCGCTGTGCGCGCCAACGACGCCGCGCGGTTCGCGGAGTACGAGGCGCTGTGCGACGACGAGGATGCCGCGCTGATCACGCTGCGCGGCCTGCTCGAGATCGTGCCGGCGAATGCCCCAGTGCCCCTCGAGGAGGTCGAGCCTGCCAGTCAGATCGTGAAGCGATTCGTCACCGGTGCGATGTCGTTCGGCTCGATCAGCGCCGAGGCGCACGAGACGCTGGCGATCGCGATGAACCGGATGGGCGCGAAGTCGAACTCCGGCGAGGGCGGCGAGGAGCCGCATCGCTACGAGCTCGACGAGAACGGCGACTCGCGTCGGAGTGCGATCAAGCAGATCGCGTCGGGCCGGTTCGGCGTGACCACGCAATACCTCGTCGAAGCCGAGGATCTGCAGATCAAGGTCGCGCAGGGTGCGAAGCCCGGCGAAGGCGGTCAGCTTCCTGGCAACAAGGTGGACGACCGCATTGCCCGCGTACGCTGGTCGACGCCGGGCGTGACGTTGATCTCGCCCCCGCCCCATCACGACATCTATTCGATCGAAGACCTCGCACAGCTCATCTACGATCTGTCGACGGTCAACCCGACGGCGCGCGTCAGCGTGAAGCTGGTCAGCGAGGTCGGCGTCGGCACGATCGCCGCGGGCGTCGCGAAGGCACGCGCGGGTGCGGTGGTGATCGCGGGCTACGAAGGCGGCACCGGCGCGGCGCCGCTATCGAGCATCAAGCGCGCAGGCCTGCCCTGGGAGCTCGGCCTCGCCGAAGCCCAGCAAGTGCTCGTCGCGAACAAACTCCGCGATCGCATTCGCATCCAGGTCGACGGCGGCCTGCGCACGTCGCGCGATGTGATCGTGGCCGCGTTGCTCGGTGGCGAGGAGTTCGGCATGGCGACCGCGTCGCTCGTCGCGAGCGGCTGCATCATGCTGCGCAAGTGCCACCTCAACACGTGCTCGGTGGGCATCGCGACGCA
Organism: Kofleriaceae bacterium; assembly: GCA_033763475.1. Lineage (GTDB taxonomy): Bacteria > Myxococcota_A > Polyangia > Haliangiales > Haliangiaceae > JABFXX01. The sequence goes on along the minus strand of JANRKM010000079.1, from coordinate 118,992 downwards.
GGATCCCGCGCTGCGCGAGAAGTTCACCGGCACGCCGGAGGACATCGTCAACTACTTCATGTTCGTCGCCGAGGGCGTGCGCGCGCGGCTCGCGGCTCTAGGCGCACGCACCCTCGACGAGGTCGTAGGTGCCGTCGAGCACCTGCGCGTCAAGCCAACCTCGCACTGGAAGGCGAAGCTCGTCGACCTCGCGCCCATGCTGGCCGCCCCACCCGCCGGTGCAGCGCGCCGGTTCGTCGCGGCCCAGCCATGGGACCTCGCTGATCACATCGACCACGATCTGATCCGGCGCAGCGAGAGCGCGCTCGCGGGCGGGCGCAGCGTCGAGCTCGCCTTGCCGATCGACAACTCGCGGCGCGCCGTCGGCACTCTCCTGTCGGGTGAGATCGCGCGCCGCCACGGCGCCAAGGGCCTCCCGGACGGTTCGATCGCGGTGCGGCTCACGGGCTCGGCCGGCCAGTCGCTCGGTGCGTTCCTAGCGCCCGGCGTGACGCTCGAGCTGTGCGGCGACGCGAACGACTACATCGGCAAGGGCATGTCAGGTGGACGCATCGTCGTCTATCCGCCCGCGACGTCCCGGTTCGCGGCCGAGCACAACGTCATCATCGGCAACGTCGCGCTGTACGGCGCCACTGCCGGAGACCTCTACGCGTGCGGTCTCGCTGGTGAGCGGTTTGCCGTGCGCAACTCGGGCGCGCGCGCGGTCGTCGAGGGCGTCGGCGATCACGGCTGCGAGTACATGACCGGTGGTGTGGTCGTCGTGCTCGGGCCCGTCGGCCGCAACTTCGCGGCGGGCATGAGTGGCGGCACGGCCTACGTCTACGATCCGGCGCAGCAGCTGCGCGCGCGCACGAACCTCGAGATGGTCGAGCTCGAGTCCGTCGTCGACGAGAGCGACATGTGGCTCGTGCACTCGATGATCGAGGCGCACGTGCGGTTCACCGGGTCCACGCTCGGCCGCCGCGTGATGGATAACTGGGAGCACCTCGTCGCCCGGTTCGTGAAGGTCATGCCGACCGACTACAAGCGCGTGCTCCAGGCGCGCCGAGCCGCGGCACGCAGGCCAACAGGCTTGCACGTCGTCGGCGGAGGGAGGCCGTGATGGGCAAGGTCACCGGCTTTATCGAATGGCAGCGCCTGCTGCCCAAGAAGCGCCCCGTCGCGGAGCGCGTGCAGGACTGGCGCGAGGTGGAAGCCACGCACGGCCCCCTCGAGGACGATGCGCTGCGCAACCAGGCGGGCCGCTGCATGGACTGCGGCATCCCGTTCTGCACGCAGGGCTGTCCGCTCGGCAACCCGATTTCGGACTTCGCCGACCTCGTGTGGAAGCAGCGCTGGTACGACGCGCACAAGCGCCTCGCCGCCACCAACGACTTCCCCGAGTTCACCGGGCGCTTGTGCCCCGCCCCGTGTGAAGGCGCGTGCGTCCTCAACATCGAGAATGCACCCGTCACGATCGAGGCGATCGAGAAGGCCATCGCCGAGCGCGGCTTCGCCGAAGGGTGGAACGTGCCGCGCCCACCGCGCGTGCGCTCGGGGAAGCGCGTCGCCATCGTGGGCTCGGGCCCGGCGGGCCTCGCGGCCGCGAACCAGCTCAACCGCGCCGGACACCACGTCGTCGTGTTCGAGGCCGCGGCGCGCCCCGGCGGCCTGCTCCGCTATGGCATCCCCGACTTCAAGATGGAGAAACACGTCATCGATCGGCGCCTCGCGATCATGACCGCCGAAGGCGTCGAGATCCGCTGCGGCGTGAAGGTCGGGGTAGAGCCCACGTGGTCGCAGCTGCGCTCCGAGTACGACGCCGTCGTCATCGCCATCGGCGCGATGCGCGCGCGCGACCTCGACGTGCCCGGTCGCGATCTGCCCGGCGTCGTGCTCGCGATGGACTACCTGACGGAGCAGAACCAGGTCGTCGGCGGCGAACGTCCGGGCGCGAGCCTCGACGTGCGAGGCAAGCGCGTCATCATCCTCGGTGGCGGCGACACCGGCTCGGACTGCCTCGGCACGGCGCACCGCCAAGGCGCCGCCCACGTGACCCAGATCGAGTTGATGCCGGCACCACCGGCCGACCGCGCCGCGTCGAACCCGTGGCCCGCATGGCCCTACGTGTTCCGCACCTCGTCCTCTCAAGAGGAGGGCGGCGAGCGCACGTTCGCGTTCCGCACCACGCGCCTCGAAGGCAGCGGCACGCTCGAAGCGCTGATCGGCGTGCGCACCGACGATCCGAGCGTCGAGATCCGCTTGCCCGTCGCGACGCTCATCCTCGCGCTCGGCTTCACGGGCCCCGACACCTCGCAGCTCGTCGAGCAGCTCGGCGTCGCGCTCGATGGGCGCGGGAACATCGCCGTGGACGGTCGCTACGCGACCAACGTGCCCGGCGTGTTCGCGGCCGGCGACGCGCATCGCGGTGCATCGCTGATCGTATGGGCGATCGCGGAAGGCCGCGAGCTCGCGCGCAACGTCGACGAGCAGCTGCGCGCGGGGCGCTCCGTATTGCCCACCCGCGGCCAGGACCGTCCGTTCCACGGCTAGATTGCCTTCTTGAACACCGAGACCGGCATCCCGCCCTCGCGAGCACGCTCGACATCGAACAGCGCAAGATCCTCACGACGCTCGCACGCGAGCTCTCTGTCCCTGCAGCACGCCAGGTGCTGACCCTTCAGACAGGCACGGGTTCCGCGTCCCCCTGAAGGCATGATTCAACCGCTGCCCCGAGAGCGCATCGCCGCGGCGATCACGCTGCTCCAAGTGGCCGACCTCGCCGGTGCGAAGACGAACCTCGTGCGCTACCTCCGCTGCCAACCGCACTGCGGGTGGGTCGCGCTCGACGGCGACGCGCTCGTCGGGCTGGTGACCGTCCTGCGCCAGGGCTCGGCGGACTTCGTGGGCGCGATAGCGAGCATCACGCTGGCCTCACCGTGCTTCCGCTAGATGCCCCATGACAGCGTGGCGCCATAGCGATCGGAGCCCGCGCTGCGCTCGTACGTCAGCTCGAGCTGATGCGGGAGGAAGAACATCAGTACCTCGGCGTGTTTGTCGCGCGATTCGTAGCGCAGGATGCGATCGCACCAGTTCGCGCCGATGCCGAGGCGCTTGCCCTGCCCGCCTTCGACGCCGTCGATCGCGTCGAGCATCAGGCGATCGTCGACGTCGACGAACGTCCACGCGCCCGACACGAACACGCGGCTGTCGGCGAAACCGCCATCGGCAAAGCGCAAGGCGACGGTGACCTCGGGGCCATATTCGAGCAGCCCGAGATCGACGCTACCGTCGAGGGCGCGCGGATCCGAGACGCTGAGGTTCGCGTAGCCGAGTGTGCCGCCCGCGCTGATCGTGGGTTGCACGGAGCCGTTCCCGAACGAGCGCCCGATCCCGCCGTGGAGGCGCAGGCCGGTGGAGAATGCGTCGCGACCACCGAGGATCTCGAGTCCGGCGTTCGCGTGGGCGCTGACCTGATCAGCGTACGCCGGCACGGTGGCAGCGAGGAACGAGACGAGGAAGATCGTGCGAGCGTGCATGCTTGAGCTCCGACGAGAAGGGGATCAGTTCGCAGACAGGTACGCGCCCCAGCACCACGCGCTGCCACCGTCGGTGAGCGCGCAGGTGTGGGCGTAGCCGGCGACGAGGTCGACGGCGTTGCCGACGACGAGACCGAGGTCACCGAGCAGGAACGCATCGGTGCGCCCGAGCTGACCGACCTCGTTGCTGCCCCAGCAGTACACCTCGCTGTCTGTGGTGAGCGCGCACGTATGCCGCTCTCCGACGGCCACGCGCCGCGCAGCGAGTGGGATCGACGTGGCCTCGACGCGGCACGTGTTGCCGCACGTGCGCGCGCCGACGATGTCGCCACACTGGCCGTTGGTGTTGTCGCCCCAGCAAAACAGCCCGTCGGCCGCCGTGATCGCGCAGTTGTGGCGATCGCCGAGTGCGAGATCGATGACACCTTCGAGCTTGCGCGAAGGGCTCGCGCCATATGCAGCCCCCCAGCACCACGCCGTCGCCGCATGATCGATCGCGCACATCGTCGACGCGTGGCCGACGAGCCGGCTCGCGAGCAGAGGTTGCCCATCGACCAGCACCGGCGTCGGGGGCGCGAACGCGGGCACCTGCGCGCCACCGAGCCACGCACCGCCGCGCCCCCAGCAGAACACGCGATCGTCGAACGCGATGCCGCACGTGAACTCGGTGCCGGCCGCCAGCTCGCGCATCGCAGGCAGCGTCGACACCGGGCTCGCATCGAGGATGCAGTTCGGCGCGCCGCCGTTGGGGTCCGCCGTACACACGCGACTCGCACCGAGCGCGCCGTTCGTGTGGTCCCCCCAGCAGAACGGGACACCGGTGGTCGCGATCGCACACGCGTGATCGCGCCCGCTCGCGACATCGAGCACCGGCGGCAACGTCAGCACTGGCTCGGTGCTGCCATCACTCGCGGTCGGCAGCGGGACCGGCGTACCCTCGGTCTCCACCTCACCCGCGGCGGTGACGATCAGCGTCTGATCGCGGACGGCGGCCATCGCCAGCGCGGTGTAGGGGAGCCTGACGGGCGGCGCGGGGTCGAACGTGGGATCGCACCCGGCGGCGAGGACGAGGAGCAGGAGCTTCGAACGCACGCCAAACCACCATCCAAAGGTCGGACCAATCTACAGACCACTGGAATTCCATGTAAATCGTCGTCACATGGTGTCAGCTCTCCAACAAAGACGTCAGCTTCAGGGCGTCGGTGGCGGCTTCTTCGCCAGCTGCCCCAGCACGAGCTTCGCGAGCCCCTTGAGCGTCTCGAACACCCCGGCGCCCGACTTGGCCGACGCCTCGAACTCCGGCGCGCCGTGCTTGTTGAGCGCCGCGCGCATCTCTTCGACCGGCATCACTTCCGGCATATCGCGCTTGTTGTACTGGATAACGTGCGGCAGCGACGCGAGTGACAGGTTGTAAGCACCGAGGTTCTGCTCGAGGTTCTCGAGGCTCTCGATGTTCGCCTCGTGGCGGCCCGGCTGGGAGTCGGCGACGAAGATGACGCCGTCCGCGCCCTTCAGGATCAGCTTGCGACTCGCGTCGTAGAACACCTGGCCCGGCACCGTGTAGAGGTGGAAGCGGACCTTGAACTCGCCGATCTTGCCGAGGTCGAGTGGCAAGAAGTCGAAGAACAGCGTGCGCTCCGTCTCCGTCTCGAGCGAGATCATCTTGCCGCGCGAGTCAGGCTTCGTCGCGGTGAACACGTACTGGAGGTTGGCGGTCTTTCCGCACAAGCCCGGTCCGTAATAGACGATCTTGCAGTTGATCTCCTTCGACATCCGGTTGACGAAGCTCATGACGCACCTCCTACGCGAGCCGCAGCTTCGTCGACGAGACCGCGGATCTTGTCCGCACTCCACTGGAAGTGCGAGCCAGCCTCCGCGAGCACACCAAGCTCGTTCGCATGCAATGTTCCATCGGCCATCGCGACCAGCGCGGCGAACTGGAGCGCCTCGGCGCGCGCCGCATCCGTCTCGAGCTCCGCGGCCGTGCGCGCGAGTCGTTCGCGGCGCCCCAACGCGGCAACCGCCTCGTCGAGATCAGCGAAATGCGCGGTAAACGCTTCGTGATCGAAGCCGACGCCGGTCACGCGCTCGAGCGTGGCAGCAATGGTCACGCGCTCGGCGTCATCGAGCCCATCGGCAGACGCCGCGAGATACCCGAGCTCGAGCGCCGCCATGAAGCGACTACCGTCCTTCGGGGTAACGGAGGCGAGAACATCGGGCAGCCGCGGCAGCACGCCTGCCGGTAGCCGCACGATGACGGATGAATCGGCCATGCGTCGAGCCTCTCACGACGAGGTCACGATCTCCTACTGCCGTGGCTCGTGGATTTGCCTGCGCACGATCGGCACGGCTCAGGCGCGCCGGGCGACCTTCACGCCAAGACCGCTGCGCGGCAACGGACCGAGGCCGCCACCGCCGGGCGAAGCGTCCTGGGTGGGATACGTGAGGTCGAAGGAGCGCGTGAACCAACCGAGGAAGGCCGGCATGACGAGCTGGAGTGGCGTCTCGCCAGGGCAACGATGCCCCTCCGGGGGACCGCTGCGAGCAAGAGCCGCTTGCGGGGCTTGTGGCGCTCACCGCGTACGCGAGGCCTCACGGCTCGAGGACGATCTTGCCGAACGCCGCACGCTGCTCGAGTAGCTGATGTGCGTGAGCCGCGCGGGCGAGCGGAAGCACGGCATGCACGATCGGCGACAGACGGCCCGCCGCGACATGCTCGAGCACCGCGAGCAGATCGGCCTTGCTGCCCATCGTGGAGCCGAGCACCTCGACCTGGCGGAAGAAGATGTGGCGCAGATCGAACTGCGGCGTGAACCCTGCAGTCGCACCACACGTGACGATGCGGCCGCCGTTGCGCACGGCGCGGATGCTCGCTTCGAAGACGGCGCCGCCGACGTGCTCGATCACGGCATCGACGCCGCGCTTGCCCGTGAGCCCGCGGCACTCGGCCGCGAAGTCGGTCGTGGTGTAGTTGATGCCGATGTCGGCGCCGAGCTGCTTCGCACGCGCGACCTTGTCGTCGGTGCCCGCGGTGGCAATGACCTTCGCGCCGTAGAGCTTGGCGATCTGGATCGCTGCGACGCCGATGCCGGAGCCCGCGCCCTGCACGAGCACGACGTCGCCCGGCGCCACCCGCGCCTTATGCACCACCATCTGCCAGGCGGTGAGAAACGTCAGGATGGTCGCTGCCGCCTCGGGGAACGACAACCGCTCGGGGTACGGCGCGAGGTTGACGTCGGGCACCACGATGTACTCCGCGTAGCCGCCGGTGGTGTGCTCGCCAAGGATCTTGTAGTTGCGGCACAGGTTGTCGTGGCCGCCGAGGCACTGCGCGCAGTGCCCGCACGACACCGCCGGCTGGAGCACGGTCTTGGCGCCGACGGTTCCACGTGCGCCTGGACCGAGCGCATCGATCGTGCCCGCGATGTCGGAGCCAAGGATGTGCGGGTACGGCACCTTGAAGGCGGGGCCACCTTTGCGGGCCCAGATGTCGAGGTGATTGAGCGCCACCGCGCGGATCCTCACGCGCACCTCGCGCGGACCAGGCTCGGGGATCGGGAGTGTTTCGGCTTTCAGCACGTCGGGACCACCGTGCTCGCGCAGCACGATCGCATTCATCGTCGCCATGCCCGCACCCTATGCGATAGAACGCCTCCATGCCCAGCGTCCGCGTCGTCCCGGTGCCGTGCCTCAAGGACAACTTCGCCTACCTGGTGCTCGAGGGCGATCGCGCTGCCGTGGTCGATCCGAGCGAGGCGATGCCCGTCCAGGAGGCGCTCGCGAAAGCAGGCGCCCGCCTCGTCACGATCTGGGCCACGCACCATCACCACGATCACACCGGGGGCATCGCCGACCTCGTCGCGAAACACCCCGATGTCGAGGTCGTGATCGGCGAGACCGACGCGGCCAAGACGAAACACGTCACGCGCACCGTGAAGGACGGCGACGAGCTCGCCTTCGGTCCGCATCGGGTGCAGGTGATCCACAACCCCGGCCACACGCTCGGCGCGGTGACGTTCCTCGTGGACGGCAACGCCTTCACCGGCGACACCCTGTTCGGCGCCGGCTGCGGCCGCGTGTTCGAGGGTGACCCGGCGATGATGCACGCGTCGCTCATGCGGCTCGCGGCGCTTCCGCCCGCAACGCGCGTCTACTTCGGCCACGAGTACACCGCGAGCAACCTGAAGTTCGCGGCCGCCGTCGAGCCCGCGAGCGATGCGGTCGCCAAGCGCGCGGCCGCGATCCCCTCTCCATCGACGCCGTCGACGATCGCCGAGGAGCGCGCGACCAACCCGTTCCTGCGCGCGGCCGAGCCGGCCGTGATCGCGAGCGCGAAGGCACACGGTGCCGCGGGCGAGGATCCCGTCAGCGTGTTCGCCGCGATCCGCGAGTGGAAGAACAAGTTCTAGAGCGGCCGCTTTACGCGACGGGGAGGCGCAGGACGAACGTCGCGCCGGCACCGCCGGGCCGATGTTCGAGGTCGCCGCCCATCGCGCGCGCGAGCGATTGCGACAGCGCGAGCCCGAGCCCGAGACCCGCGGGCCCGTCGGCGGGCACGCCGCGCGAGAACGGGCGAAACAGGCGCGAGCGCGTCGCAGCCGCGATGCCCGGGCCGTGATCCGCGACCGTCACCTCGACGAGGTCCCCCACCTTGCGCGCGGCGAGCGTGATCGTGCGATCCTCGGCATCGCGGCTGTACTTCTCCGCGTTGTCGAGCAGGTTGCCGACGATCCGCGCGAGCGCGTCGCGATCGAAGCGCGCCGACAGCTCGGGCTCGACCTCGAGCGCGAGCATCGCCCCGGCGCGGTCGAGCGCAGGCTCGGCACGCTCGGCGAGCTGGCGCAGCTCGTCGTCGAGACGGCGCACCGTGGGCTCGACGCTGAGGTTGCCGCGCTCGAGCTGCGAGAAGCCGAGCACGTTCGAGACGACGCGCCCGAGTCGCGAGGCCTCCTCGGACATCCGGCGCGCGTAGTCGCGCTGCTTGAGCGGATCACCGAGACCGTCGGCGAGCATGTCACCGTACAGCTGCAGGCCGGCGAGCGGCGTGCGGAGCTCGTGCGCGGCCGCGGCGGCGAACTGACTGCGCTCGCGCGCGAGGCGCTCCGCGCGTGCAACGAGCAGCACCACGAGCGCGGCCGCGAGCGCCGCGATGACGCCGACCACCACGAACCGCAGCATGAACGTGCGCGCGAGCCTCGCGGCCTCGGTCGCCGCTGAGGCGATCGCCTGTGGGTTCGGGGTGCCCGTGAGGTGCCAGCCAGGCACGAGCTCCGCCGTCGCGTCATCACCCGTAGCGAGCTGAATGACGTCGTCACCCGCACGCACCGCGAGCCAGCTCGTCAGGGTCGCGCGGTCGACGACGAAGCCCTGCGAGAAGTTGCCGTCGGGCGTGGTGACCTGGCGGAGCGCGATCAGCGAGGGCGCGCCGTCGAACACCTGCGTGTGCCACTCCAGCGGCGACACGACGATGGTCACCGGATCGTTCGGCGGCTCGGGCTCCGGCTTCGGGACCGGCGCGCGCCGACGCACCGGGACCTGGACCCGCTCCTGCACCGCGGGCGGTGACGGGGCCACCACCTGCTGCTGCACGAGCGCGGGCGGCGGGTCGATCGGCTGCACGTCCTGGGACTGGACGTCCTGTTGCTCGGTGGACAGCAGGCGCGGGAGGTTGTCCTGGTAGATCGAGTTGGAGCGGCTGTTCTGCGCGTAGCTATCGCGATCGATCGTGATGACCTTGGCCTTCTTGGTCTTGGGCGGCGCGAGCGCGACCTGGCCGGCGGTCGCCGTGTCGGACTTCACCGCCTCGACGGTGTTCTTCACCACAAGGGCTGGCTTCTTCATCGGCTTCTTCGGTGGATCGGCGACAGCGACGACCGTCGGGAGCTCGGGCGGCGCGAGCTTTGTCGCGAGGCTGCGCGTGACCTCGGCGCGAAACCGTAGGTTCTCCGCGAGCTCCGTCTGCTCGTTCAGGATTGGTACGTCGTCGTTGAGGCGCGGCGTCGTCGCCCTGCCCTTCGCGTCGAGCTGGAAGTAGCCCAGCACGAGCGGATCGTTGGGCTCGGTCGCGAGCGGTGATGGCGACACGCTCTCGCCGCTCGAGGCGCGCGGGTCGTGTATCAGGTTCTGGTAGTGGAAGTACGGCCGATCGCCCTCGCGTCCGACGAGCCCGGTCAGCTCCATGCGCAGCTCGTGAGCCAGCGTCGAGGCCCGCTTCGCTGCTTCCTCCACGGGCGCCGCGCGCACGATGCGCTGGCGCGCCCGCACGTCGGCCCAGCCGGCGTAGAACCACGCCACCAGCAGTGCCGCGAGCAGCGCCGCGAGCAACCCCGCGGCCACCAGCGTGCGTTGGGGCCCTCGCTTCATCGATCGAGCCGCCACGCGTAGCCTGCGCCCTTCACCGAGACGATCAGCACCGGCTTGGCGGGATCGAGCTCGAGCTTCTTGCGCAGCACCGCGATCGCCATGTCGACCGCGCGCGTCTGTAGATCGCCGCGCTGCCCGAACACCTGCTCGAGCAGCTCCGCGCGCGTGACCACGCGCTCCTGGTGGCGATACAGCCAGCGCACGATGCCCACCTCGCGCGGCGTCAGCGTCGTGCGCAGGTCGCCGCGCACGACGACCATGCGCGCGAGGTCGATCACCGCGCCGTCGATCGAGATCTCGTCGAGCGATTCGCCCGCCGGCGCGCGCCGGCCGAGCACGCGCACGCGCGCCAACAGCTCGCGCGCCGAGAACGGCTTGGTCACGTAGTCGTCGGCGCCTTCCATGAGGCCGCGGACCTTGTCGTCCTCGGAGCCACGCGCGGTGAGCATCAGGATCGGCATGCCCGGGCGCGCCGAGCGCAGGCGCCGGCACACCTCCATACCGTCGAGCCGCGGCAACATGAGGTCGAGCACGACGAGGTCGTACGGATCGCGCAGGCCTGCCTCGACACCCGCGATGCCGTCCGCGACCGCGGTCACGTCGTGGCTGTCGCCGCGCAAGAGGTCGATGATGCCCTCGCGGAGGCTAGGCTCGTCTTCGACCACGAGGATGCGCACGCTCCAATGATGCCAGATGGCCTCTCGGCGCGTGTAAGGCTCGGGTAAAGGACGGGCTTACCGACGTCTGACACCGCCCGTCGCGCCCGCGGGGCACGTTGGCGCGATGCCGAACCTACTCTTCATGCGCCTCCGCGTGCAGCTGACGTCCCTCGCCATGCTTGCAGGCTGCGCCTCCGCCGCCGCTGTCCCCGCCGATCCGCCGAGCAGTGCGTCTCCGAGCGCTGCCGCGCTTCCGACCACCGCCCCGCATGTAGCCGCGAATGAGGTCGCCAGGTTGCGCGCGCTTGGCCCGGCCGCCCTCACGCCGCTGTTCGCGCGCTGGGATGCGATGCCGGCGAGCGCCGCCCGCGACGAGCTCGCCCGTACGATCGACGCGGTCGCCGGGCAACGCTACGCGACGATCTCCCGCATGTACTGGTACACCGATCTGGTGTCGGCGAGCGCGGTCGCGAAGGCACTGAACAAGCCCATCCTCGCGCTCCGCATGCTCGGCCGCCTCGACGAGGACCTATCGTGCGCGAACAGCCGGCTGTTCCGCTCCACGCTCTACGCGAACACGGAGGTCTCGGCATTCCTGCGCGACAACTTCGTCCTCTTCTGGTCGAGCGAGCGCGATGTGCCACGCGTGACGATCGACTTCGGCGACGGCCGCAGGCTCGAGGGCACCACCACCGGCAACAGTGCACACTACGTCCTCACCGCCGACGGCACGGTCATCGATGTACTGCCCGGGCTCTACGCACCCAAGGCGTTCCAGGCGGAGCTGACGAAGACGCTCGCGCTCGCGCGCAAGGTCGCGAAGCTCGGCCCCGCGCAGCGCAGCAATGCCATCGAGGAGTACCACCGCACGGCGATCGACGACACGGCGCGGACGTGGCAGGAAGTCAGCAAGCTCGTCTACATCGAGGATCGCGGCGTGCTGCTCGGCAAGAACGACGTCGCCTCCGCACTCGAACAGGCGCAGCTGGCCACGGTCTCGAAGTCGTACATCGAGGTCCCCGCGCTCGCGCAGATCGCGGCCGGCGTCGATCCCGGCGAGCTCGCGGAGGAGACCACCAGTCAGTGGGCTGCTATCGGCCAGTACGCGTGGCAGATCGGCGACGCATTCGTGGCGGAAGCGCCCGCTGATAAGAAGCAGTCGCGGGAGCTCGCTTTGGCGATATCCATGGGTCAGACGTGGAGGATCCGCCGTTCACGTGGCTCTAGGATGTGGCGCCTCATCAACTTCTTCGACCCGAACACCCTGCCGGTGGTCTTGGATCCGGGGAGCCGCGCGCTGGTCACGGCGCTCCACCAGGGCGGCCCGATCAAGACCACGCCGACCGAGCTCGGCATGATGCTCGCCCGGCTCGAGCACCACCTGGTCGCCGACAGCGCGCTCAACCAGTTCAAGCTTCGGCCCCTCATCCACCGCCGCCTCGCGCGGAACGAGAACCGCAGCTTGGACGCTGTCAACACCTTCGTCTACGACGAGGTCTTCCACACCCCACGGCAGGACGCATGGTTGGGCCTCCTCCCCCGTACCGACTTCACGGGTCTCCCCGGGGACGGCGTCGTGATGCCATGACGTGGTGCCCCGCTGGCGTGTATGTTCAGCGTCGATGCAGCACGTTCGCGCACGGCTCGCGCTCGTCACGCTCGTGATCGCGCCGGCCTCGGCCGCCGCCGATAACGCGGCGAACTTGCAACTGGGCGCCTACTTCGGCCCCCGCATCTACAGCGACGACTCGCGCCTCGGGTTCATCGAGGATGCGCCGGCGCACCCGATGCTCGACAACGCGATCCAGCTCGGTGGCCGCATGTCGGTCCCGATCACGCGGTGGATGATTCCCGAGCTCGAGCTCTCGATCGCCTCCACCGATACGGTCGCGATCGCCGGCGCGGCGCCAGCCAGCGTGTTCTGGATGAACCCGCGCCTACACATCCGGTTCGAGCCGCGCTCGTGGAGCCGCGTGTCGCCGTTCGTCGTGCTCGGTGGCGGCGCCCCGATCGCGCTGTCGTCGGCGCGCATGACCTTCGACTCCGACATCCAGTGGGAGGGCTACTCGGGCGTCGGCGTGCGCTTCGACTCGCAGAAGGGATTCGTGGTCCGCGTCGATGCGCGCGTCTCCGTGCTTCCCGGCGCGTTCAACTACATCGCCGTCGAGGGGGACATCGGCCTCGGCGTCGAGTTCGCGCTCGGCAAGAAGACCAAGAAGGCGATCGGGCCCGAGGTCATCGTCGTCAAGGACAAGGACGAGGACGGCATCCCCGACGCCAGTGATGGCTGCCCCGATCGCGCCGAGGACAAAGATGGCTTCGCCGACGACGACGGCTGCCCCGACATCGACAACGATGGCGACCAGGTGCTCGATATCGCCGATCGCTGCGTCCTCGAGGTGGAGACCTACAACGGCTTCACCGATGACGATGGCTGCCCCGACACGTTGCCACCCGAGGTCGAAGGGCTGAAGGGCACGGTCGAAGGCCTGATCTACGCCGAGGGTGAGACCGTGGTGCGTGACTCCGCGCAGAAGAGCCTCGCGAAGATCGCGGAGGTGATGAAGCAGCACCCGTCGATCCGCGTGCTGCTCATCGGCCATACCGACGATCGCGAGGCGAAGCAGTTCGCCGAAGTCATCGAGGGCCAGCCCGAGCCCGACCTCGCCGCGCTGTCCGAAGACCTGTCGCGTGCTCGCGCCGAAGCCGCGCGCCAGGCGCTCACCGCGTTCGGCATCCCGGCCTCGCGCGTCGAGGTCCAGGGCCATGGCTCCGAGGAGCCGGTCACCGGGAACGACAAGCCCAGGGGTCGGCTCGCGAACCGGCGCGTCGAGATCAAGCTCTACGTGCCGCCGCGCTGACCCGCGCCGCGCTCAGTGGCAGTCCCAGAGCGCGCCCTCGATGTAGCTGTAGAGATTGCCGGCGTCACCGAGATTGAGGTCGAAGGCCTCGGTGAGCTGCCCCATGAAATCGTCGCTGCGCGTCGCGCGCGTGTCCTCCTGGATCACGAGCGGTCCGCCGAGGAGCCAGCCCTCGAACGCGCTCAGCGCTTCGCGGACCGACGCGAGCTCCGGTCGTGGGAAGCGCGTCTCGGCAAACATCGCAGACGGCAGAAGCACGCGATGCAAGACGAGCGTGCGGCTGCGCTTCTTCTTCCGCGCCGCAGCCACATCGGCCTCGGACCAGGCACGCCAGCACGAGTCCTCGTACAGCGAGAAGATATCGAGCTCGTCGTCGGACTCGTCCTGAGAGCGCGCCGAGCGCGGCACGAAGAGCGACGCTGCGACTGCGCCCGGAAAGCGCGACGCCACCTCGGGCGCGTCCTCGAAGTCCACGGTCAGGACGTGCACCAACCCGCGCGGTCGACGCGCTGGGGCCACCGGCGGATGTCCGCCAAGCGAGGTGAGCGTGGTCGCGCGCGCGGCGATCTCGTCGTCGACGATCTGCATCATGTAGACGGGTTCGTGAGGCCCGGGCGCGGCGGCCGCGCGTTCGCGGAGGCGTTCCAGGGCGGGAAGGATGATCGCTTCGGGGGAGCGAGGGTCGTCGTTCAGCTCGGCCAGGTTGCCGTGGAAGATCCGCGGAAACGCCACCGACGACCGCGCGCGGCTCGCCGCGATGAACGCCCGCGCGCCGGCATCGGAGAGCCGCGCATCCGACGCGGCCGACAGCACGCCGACGATGTCGTGTGCCTCGCGCACCGCCTCCACGAGGAGCGCGGCACGCTGCGGCTCGGGCAAACAGCGGAGGATCACGCGACCGGCGTCCGAGCTCAGGCTGCCCAGTACGACATAGATGTGCCAGTTGTCGTCGAAGGTGCCGCCGCGCACGAGGTGCGTCGCGATGGCCTCGAGCAGCACATCCTCCAGCCGCTTGCGCGTCGCCGCGTCGCACGGTTCGTCCAGCCGCGCGAGAAGCGCGTCGATCGCGCGTCTGCCGAGCGCGCCGATCGCGAGGGGCTCGAACGCGGGCCCGCGGAGCAGTGTGCGCAACGGGGCATCGTCGTCGGTCGGGGCGAGCGCGACGATGCCCAACCTCCGATCGAGCAGCGCTGCACGTTCGTCGGGCGACAGCCGCGGAAGGACCTCGGCGTAGCGCGCGACGGCCGCACGGTCCACGAGGTCGACCGACAGGAGCTCGGCCGCAGGCCGCGGCAAGGCCTCGCCTGCATCGAGCAACCGCGCGATCCCCTCGAGGACAAGCAGCTCGCCGAGCGGCGTCGGGCGCAACAGCCCCCCCACGCGCAACAGCTCCGCGGCGGGCTCGCGTCGGCGCCGCGCATAGGCCGTCAGATCGTCGACCGGATCGCCGCGCGAGGCTAGCTCGTGCACGAGCGGCTCGAGCGGGCGGCGCTCGAAGACATCGAGAAACTGGTACAGCCGCCAGTGAGGCTTCGCCTCCAGGTCGGCTGCGAGCGCCGCAACCCACCCCGACTCACCGAGTAGCGCGACGCCAAGCCCCCGCGCCGAACATTCGGCGACCTCCGTGCGGCGCCGCAGCGGCTCGAGGACACAAAACCGGTCGCGTTCCTTGCTGAGAGCATGCGCCTGCGCGCACAGGTGGCCGGCGGCCGCGCACTCCTCCGTCGACAGCGTGCTGCCGAGGAGCCAGTCGACGAGCAGGAACAGACGGCACTGCTCGACCGACCAGGCTCGCGTGCCCAACCGCTCGCGCACGACGGTGCGGAACGGTGCGAAGTCGTGCGAAAGGGCGGACACGATCTCGTCGAGCAGCTGCACCTCCCACAGTCCCGCAACGGTGACGTCGAGGTCGAGCCGCGAAACCACCGACACGATCTCGTCGTAGCTCAGCGCGCGACGTTGCGCGTGCGGGCAGTCGACGAGCCCACGAAGCAAGATGAAGTTGAGCCACAACGGGAGCGGAACGCTGGGAAGGTCGTGGAGGCACCAGCGGAGGAAGGCCACGTAGTCGAGCTCGCTGTCAGCGACACGCTCCTCGAAGTACTCCTTGGTCTTCCACCATTGCTCGGTCGTCTGTCGCTCGATGAGCGTCGCCACGTGGCGCGCGGAGAGGCCTGCAGGTAACGCGAGCTGGTCGAGGTGCATCACCATCCTCGATGCCGGCGGCTATTTCTTCTTGCCGAACAGGCCGCGCTTGGGTTCTTTCACGTCCTCGCCGAGCTCGATCGCGAGCTGACGCAGCAGCTCCTCCTGTTTCGAGGAGAGCTTCTTGGGAATCTCGACCTTGAACTGGATCACGTGGTCGCCGCGGCCCGCCTCGCCGACGCGCGGAATGCCCTGGCCACGCCGCACGATGTGGTCGCCCGGCTGCACGCCCGGGTCGATCTTGATCGTCGCGGTGCCCTGGCAGTTGTCGTCGAGCGTATAGACCTCGACCTCGCCGCCGAGCGCCGCCTTCACGAAGCTGATCGGCATCTCGGTCAGGACGTCTTCGCCCTCGCGGCGGAAGCGCTCGTCGCCCTGCACGTGTAGCACCACGTAGAGGTGGCCGGTCGTCCCACCGGGTGCCGTCTCACCCTTGTTAGCGAGGCGCAGCGTCTGCCCATCGTCTACGCCCGGGGGGACCGTCACCGAGAGCGTGCTCGTCTCTGGCTTGGTGCCACGACCGCGGCATTCGTCGCACGGGTCCTTGATCAGCTTGCCCTGGCCGCGACACGTCGGGCAGACGGTCTGGACCATGAAGAAGCCCTGTGCCTGCACCACCTGGCCTTTGCCGCGGCACATGCCGCACGCCTCGGGCTTGCTGCCGGGCTTCGCACCGGTCGCATTGCACGAGTTGCAGGCGATCTGACGCGTGACCTTGACCTCTTTGGTCGTGCCCCACACCGCCTCGGCGAACGAGAGCGAGAGATCGAGCCGCAGGTCCGCACCGCGTGGTGGGCCACGACGACCACTCGAGCGACCTCCGAAGAAGTCGCCGAACAGATCACCGAACGCCGAGAAGATGTCTTCGACGTTCGAGAAGCCGTTGGCCCCGCCGCCACCGCCGTTACGAATTCCGTCGAAGCCAAACCGATCGTAGCGCTGACGTTGCTCGTCATCGTTGAGGATCTGATAGGCGTTCGCGGCCTCCTTGAACTTCTCCTCGGCCTCCTTATCGCCCGGGTTGTGATCCGGGTGGTACTGCTTCGCGAGGCGGTAATACGCCTTCTTCAGATCGGAGGCTGACGCCTTCCGATCGACACCGAGGACTTCATACAGGTCGCGCATGGCCGTAAGGAATCAACGCGTTGGGTAAGACGAGAGCGGGAGCATGTCAAGCTGTCCATCTGTCGGGATCCCCCTCTCCCTCCAAGGGATTCCAGGAGTAAGGTGCCTCCGTGCTACGGCCGGGTGACCTCGCGCGTGGTGCCCCCGACGAGCGGGATGCCCTACGGCGCGCCGAGCGCCTCCTCGAGGCCCTCGCCCAATCGGGCCTGGATCTCCACGGGTTGGACGACGAAGCCGCCCAGGTTGCGCGCATCGCCTGCCAGGCGGCGCCCTACCTCGCGACCCTGATCACTCGGGATCCCCACCGCCTGTTCAGGGTCACTGCCGACCCCTATCTGCATCGAGAAAAACCTCGGGCCGTTCTGGTCGCGGAGGTGACCGCGGCCGTGGAATCCGTTACAACCGGCGCCGCGCTCGCCGCCGCGCTCCGAAAAATCCGCGCCGACGAGATGGTCCGCCTCGGGGTCCGCGAGCTCGAGCTCGGGCTCGATACCGAGGTCGGCCGCGAGCTCGCGCGCCTCGCGGACGTTTGCTTCGACGCGGCGATCGCATTCCACGGCCGCGCGTTGCGCGAGCGCTATGGAGCACCGCTGTACCAGGACGACGACGGCGTCACTCGCGAGGCCACGCTCGCCGTCATCGGCATGGGCAAGCTCGGCGGTGGCGAGCTCAACTTCAGCTCCGACGTCGATGTGATCTACGTGTATTCGTCGGATCAAGGCGAGGCCGGCGACCTCTCGCTCCACGAATACTTCGCGAAGCTGTGCATGCAGGTGACGGCGGCGATGTCGGAGGTTACCGAGAGCGACATCGTGTTCCGCGTCGATCTGCGCCTGCGCCCCGAGGGTGCCAAGGGCGCGATCGCGAACTCGCTCGCCCAGATCGAGCGCTACTACGAAACCTTCGGGCGGCCGTGGGAGCGCCAGGCGTGGATCAAGGCGCGCGTGTCCGCCGGTGACCAGGCGCTCGGCGCCGAGGTCCTCGCAACGCTGCGACCGTTCGTGTTCCCCCGCTACGTCGCGCCGACGGTGATCGACGACGTGCGCGACCTCAACCGCCGCATCAAGCGCGAGCTCGTGCGCCCGCGTCGCGGTGACTACACACCGCGGGGCTTCGACCTCAAGAACGGCGAAGGTGGCATTCGCGAGATCGAGTTCTTCGTCCAGGCGCTGCAGCTGATCCACGCCGGTAAGCGGCCCTCCTTGCGCGCCCGCAGTACCCTCGCGGCCCTGGACGCGCTGCTGTTCGCGGGGCTCGTCACCGACGACGAACACCACGCGCTGTGGCGTGCCTATCGCTGGCTGCGCCACGCCGAGCACCTCCTGCAGCTCGAGGCCGGCCTGCAGACGCAGATCGTTCCCGAGGACGAACACGCCCTCGAAGTGCTCGCGCGCAGGCTCGGCTATCTCGCGAGCGAACACGACGGCGGAACGCGTTCGGCGAGCGTGGCGTTTGCCCTCGATCTCGTCACGCACACCGCCGCCGTATCGCGCTTGTTCGCTACGCTCGGCGACCCGGCTGACGAGAGCGCCGATGTCGCGGCCATCCTGCGCGGCGAGATGGCCGAGGACGCCGAGGCTGCCGCCCTTACCCGCCTCGGCTTCCGCGACGTTACCGCCGCTCAGGCCGAGCTCGCCCGCGCGCGTCGGAACCCGGGCTCCACGCTGTCGGGCGCGGCCACCGAGCGCACCGCGCGCATCGGGGCGGGCCTGCTCGCCGAGATCGCGGCGTCGGCCGACCCCGATCAGGCGCTGCGCTTCCTGGGCGATCTGATCGCGCGGCGCGGGCAGGCATGGTCGGTGTGGCGTCTGCTCGACGAGAACCCGGCGATCATGCGCCTCCTCGGCTCGCTGTTCGGCGCGAGCGCTTACCTAGCCCGCACGCTTGTCGACACGCCGGAGCTCATCGATCTTCTCGTCGACTTCGGGCAATCCGCCCCCACGCGCACCACCGCGCAGATCGCCGCGGATCTGGATGTGCGGCTCGCCACCGTCGATGCGAACGATCCGGAGGCCGTTTGGAGTGCGGTCGCCGAGGTCAAGAACGGCCACGTGCTGCGCGTCGGCGTCGCAGACTTCGCGGGCGCGCTCGATCCGCTTGCCGTCTGCGAGCAGCTCACCGCGATCGCCGAGGCGTGTCTCGATCGCGCGCTCGCGATCGTCGAGGCTCAGCTCGTCCAGCGCCACGGTCGACCACCCGGTGACGCGCGCCTCGCGGTGCTCGGGCTCGGTAAGCTCGGCGGTCACGAGCTCGGCTACGCGGCAGACCTCGACGTCGTCTTCGTGTACACCGCGGACGACGACGGTGAGTCCGACGGGCCCGTGCCCCATTCCACGATCGAGTGGTTCTCGCGGTGCGCGCAGCGCCTACTCGGTGCGCTCCGCCAGCGCACACCGCGCGGCCGGCTCTACGAGGTCGATACGCGCCTGCGCCCTTCGGGCTCGCAGGGCCTGCTCGTCACCTCGCTCGCGGGCTGGCGCCGGTACCACGCCGAGGACGCGCGCTCGTGGGAGCGGCAAGCGTTGACCAAGCTGCGCCCGGTGGCCGGCGATCGCGCCCTCGGCGCGGAAGTGGCGGCGCTGGCCCAGGCGACGGTCTACGGCGCACCGCCCACCGATCCGCGCGCGGTCGCCGACGACATCTCGCGCATGCGCGAGCGCATCGAACGCGAGCTCGGCGGTACGCGCGACCTCAAGACGGGAGCCGGTGGTGTGATGGACATCGAGTTTGTCGCGCAGTACCTGCAGCTCGTCCATGGGCACGCACATCCGGCGCTCCGCACGACATCTACCCAGATGGCCCTCCGTGCCGCGGCGAGCGCGGGGATCGCACCCACACGGGACCTCGAGCTCCTCGAACAGGGGTATCGGTTCCTGCGCGGCATCGAGCATCGCTTACGCGTGGTTCACGATCAGCCGATCCACCGGTTGCCGGAGACGCGTGACGAGCTAGACAAGCTCGCCCGCAGGTCGGGTTTCCCTGATGGCAGTGTGCTGCTCGCTCACGTCGAGCGCTGGCAGCACGAGATCCGCGCTGCGTATCGCCGGTTGCTCGGTGCGTAGCGGGCTACACAGCACGCACCGCGTCACGCTGTGCTGGTTCGATCGCTTGTGCGGTGCGCCTTGTGCTCCTCGACGAGCGTTGGTACGAAGCACCTATGGGCATCAAGAAGCTCGAAAAGATCTGGGTCGACGGCGCGCTCATCCCCTGGGACGACGCCACCGATCACATGCTCGCCCACACGATGCACTACGGCGTTGGTGCGTTCGAAGGCATCCGCGCCTACCAGCGTGGTGACGGCCGCACCGCCATCTTCCGCTTGCGCGAGCACATCGAGCGTCTCCTCGACTCCGCCATCATCTGCACGATGGACATCCCGTACTCGCGCGACCAGCTGATGGCCGCGTGCACCGAGGTCGTCCGCGCGAACAAGATGACGGCGGCGTATCTCCGCCCGCTCGTCTACCTCGGATACGGCGCGCTCGGCCTTGGCTCGTTCGAGCCGCCGGTCCGCACGATGGTCGCCTGCTACGAGTGGGGCGCGTACCTCGGCGAGGAGGGCCTGAAGAAGGGCATCAAGTGCATGGTGTCGGGCTTCGCCCGCGCCAACAGCAATGCCGTGATGAACAAGGGCAAGATCTGCGGTCAGTACGTGTCGTCGGTGCTCGCGAAGCGCATGGCGATCAAGAGCGGCTTTGAAGAGGCGCTCATGCTCGATCCGCAGGGCTACGTCGCCGAGGGCACGGGCGAGAACATCTTCGTCGTGAAGAAGGACGTGGTTCGCACCCCGCCCACCTCGGGTGCGATCCTCGCCGGCATCACGCGCGACACCGCCATCACGCTGCTCCGCGAGCAGGGCGTCGACGTCCGCGAGGAGCCGATCGCGCGCGACGAGCTCTACACCGCCGAAGAGGTCTTCCTCACCGGCACCGCTGCCGAGATCACGCCGGTCCGCGATATCGATCACCGCAAGATCGGTCGCGGCGAAGCGGGTCCGATCACACGCCGTCTGCAGGAGTCGTTCTACTCGATCGTGAAGGGCAACGACACCAAGCACGATCACTGGCTGAGCTACGTCTGATGTCGCAAGGGGCCAGATGGGGCCTCGTGCTCGTTCTGGCCGCCTGCTCGAGCAAGCGTCCGTCCGCGTTTGCGGAGTGTGATGCTCTGGTCGCTGCTGCCGAGAAGGCAGCTACATGCCCGACCTTGCCGTCGGATGCCCGCACGCGCCTACAGGCGAGCGCGAAGCAGATGAAGGCAACCATCGAACAGATCTCGCAGGGCGGAGGCCCCGACAACGCGCCGCCGGAGCTCGTCGAGTACGTCCGGGACGCTTGCAAGGCGCAGCTCTCGAACCTACAGACAGACCCGAACCTGGCCGCCTGCACGAAGTAACACCTGCGCGAGACGGCTCCCACAGGCGGAGTGTGGGGCCGAGTGCTGC
Source organism: Kofleriaceae bacterium (assembly GCA_033763475.1). Lineage (GTDB taxonomy): Bacteria > Myxococcota_A > Polyangia > Haliangiales > Haliangiaceae > JABFXX01. Next base: position 97,817 of record JANRKM010000079.1, on the reverse strand, counting down.
TAGACTCGACCGGTGGAGCTCGCTCCAGGGACGGTGATACTGGGCAAGTACCGCGTCGAGGAGGTCCTCGGTGTTGGGGGTATGGGGCGCGTCGTCCGCGCGTCGCACCTGTATCTACAGCAGGCGTTCGCCATCAAGATCCTGCTGCCCTCCATGATCGAGAACCCCTCGACGGTGGCGCGGTTCCTCCGCGAGGCCCAGGCCACGAGCCGGCTCAAGAGCGAGCACATAGCACGGGTTCTCGACGTCGGCACGATGCCCGACGGCGCCCCGTTCATGGTGATGGAGTACCTGGCGGGCAACGACCTCAACCAGATTCTCCGTCACCATGGGGCACAGCTTCCCGGCGTGGTCTGCGATCTGATGCTCCAGGCGTGTGAGGGCCTCGCCGAAGCGCACGCGCTCGGCTTCGTCCACCGCGACATCAAGCCGTCCAACTTCTTCGTCACGCAGCGGCCCGACGGATCGATGCTGCTCAAGATCCTCGACTTCGGCATCTCGAAGACGCCCATCGGCTACGACGATCTCACCGGCACGCAGACCATCATTGGCACGCCGAGCTATATGGCCCCCGAGCAGATGAAGAGCGTGCGCTCGGCCGACCACCGGAGCGACATCTGGTCGCTCGGCGTCGTCATGTACCAGCTCATCGAGGGCCGCCAGCCGTTCACCGGAGAGTCGTACGCCGAGCTCGTGATCAAGGTCGGCATGGAGCCGCCCTCCCCGATCCTCGCGCCCTTGCCGCCGGGCCTCGCGGAGATCATCCTGCGCTGCCTCGACAAGAATCCGAGCACGCGCCAGCAAGACGTCGGCGAGCTCGCGCGCATGCTCGCGCCGTACGCATCCGACCCCATCATCGGTGCGCAGATCGCCGTGCGGACCACGCGCACGCTCCAGCAGCGTCCCTCGCAGGGCCTCGGCCAGCACGTGCTCCCCACCGCCGCCGGCGGGGGCCTCGTCACGCCGTCGCCGCTCACGCCGGTCCCGATGTCGCCGCGCACCTGGCCCCCGACGAACACGTCGACGTCGATCTCTCAGGGCAAGGGCCAGGTCACGTATCAGACGAATCGCAACCGCAGCTGGATCGTCGCAGGCGCGCTCTCGGTCGCTATCCTCGCGGGTGCAGCCGGCTACATCGTCAGCGAGGTGATGCGCGCCGGCGAAAACCCGACTACCGCGGCATCGAACCAGCCTGTCGTCCCCGCCGCGACAACGCCACCCGCCCCGACGCCGACAGATACCAAGCCCGTCGACACCGAGCCCGCCGATACCAAGCCCGTCGACACCAAGCCCGCCGATACCAAGCCCGTCGATATTGACGTCGTCGACACCAAGTCAGCCGACACCAAGTCAGTCGACACCACGTCGAAGACCACGTCGACGGCCAAGACCACAACCGCGAAGACCACGACCGCGAAGACCACGGCCGCCAAGACCGCGATCGCCAAGCCTGCGACCGCCAAGCCTGCGACCGCCAAGACGGCGACGACGAAGGCCACCACCAAGTCGACGACGAAGAAGTCCGGAAACCTGTTCGACTCGCGCCACTAACGCTCGAGTAAGCGGCGACACCCGTGAACAATGGCTTCGCAGGCGTCGGGCACCGAGAGTCGCTGCACGTCGCGCAGCCGTGCCCACGCCTCGAATGAGAGCAACAGCTCGAGCGCGGCCCGCGTACTCGCGTCGACGCGCACGATGTATGGTGCCAGCGACCTTTCGAGACCCGCGCGCAGGCCGCGCACCATCGCAGCCTCCTGCGTGCGCCAGGCGGCAGGCGGGTCACGAAGCAGCCGAGCGGCCGCGAGAAACGGCGCCACGTGCTCGTATCCGCGGGCACGGCGAGCCACGAGCGCACGCAGATCCTCCGCGAGGTCACCTGTCGGGGGCGGTGGTGGGGCGACCGGCAGCACCTCGCGGGCGACACGCGTCGCGACGTCGGCGAACAGGCGGTCGAGCTCGGCGAACTGACGAAACACCGTGCGCACTGCCAGCTTCGACCGCGCGGCGATCTGCTCGGCGGTAGGAGCCAGGTTGCCCTCGCGAATGAGCGCGTAGGTCGCGTCGACGATCGCGAGGTGGTTGCGCTCGCCACGTAGGACGCGTCCATCGGGCTGCGCGCGCTGCCTGGCCACGCGCCGATTGTGCGTCGCAGAACCACGCTTGACAAGTGGCACTCAGACTGCCACTAGTTAGCAGGTGCGGCTCGTGACGCTGATCTTGCTCGCGGCAGCACCTGCACACGCCGGGACGAGCTGGTCGGCGAGCCTCGGCGGAGGACGCATCAACGGTGTCGGTCCGGGCGAGCACATCGACGGGTACGTGGCGCGGTTCGGTTGGGTCTGGAGCCCCAGTCCGGCACTGAGCATGGGTCCCGAGGTGTCGTTCTTGCAGCTCGCAGGCGAGCGCGATGGCGGGCCGGCCACGGCACGCGGGACCGCGATCATCGGCCTGGTCCGATGGCATGCGCTGCGAGCGGCCGGCGGCTCGGCCTACGTGACGCTAGGCTGGGGCGGCGTAGTGTACGGAGAGCCGTTTCCCCCGCGCGGCACGCGGCTCAACGGGACCTCGATGTTCGGCGGCGGTGTCGCCGCGCGCGTGGGTGATGAGAGCGAGCTTCGCGTCGAGCTCCGTCGGCTGCACAGCTCCAACGGCAAGGGTCTCGTGCCGGAGAACCCCGCGTTCGACGGCGTCGAGCTCGGCGTCCACCTCCAGGTGAAGCTGTGAGGTCTCTGGTGGTGGTCGCGTTGCTCGCTGGCGAAGCCGCAGCCGACGCGCGCATGCTCCGCACCGAGCTGTTCTTCGGCGCCCATGCCGAGGGATACTCGACCCTCGACGAGGACGGCGATGCGATCGGCGGCGTGCATGCGGCGGCGGCGCTGAGCTTGCCCGCGCGGCTGGCGGTCCAGCTGGATGTCCTCGGCGCGTCCTTCACGAACGGCGACCCGATCTTCGCGGCGGCCGGGCGCGTGTACTACCGCGACGCGAGGTTCGCGCTCGGTGCGCTCGGCGGCTGGACAGGCATCCTCGATCAGGCGCACGGCGTCACGCTCGGCGGGTTCGTGGAGCGCTATGAAGGCGACCTCTTGCTCGCTTCGGTCTCCGCCGGGGTCGAGCGCAAAGATCGAGGTGAGGACCTCGTGTTCGGCGAGGTGATGTTGCACCTCTACCCTGCCCGCTCCGTGCTCTTGCTCACCGGGTTCTCGTACGCGCAGGCGGAGATCAAGCAGACGCGCGCCGACATCGTGCTGCACGCCGAGTGGGCACCGTGGACGTTCGGGGGCGTGACGCTCGCCGGGTACGTGCAATACGGCGGCAACCTCCTGACTCGCGGCTCCCTGGGGCTGGTCCTGTACTTCGATACCGACAGCTACGCTCGCCGGGAGCGCACCCGAGGGGTGTACGGCCTGCGCTTCAAATAGGCATGTCACAGCCGCCGAGGCTGCTTCGTCGCCTGGACATGATGAAGTGGCTGATCCGAAATCGCCTGGCCGCCTTCGAACGGACCTGGGCGTACGACATGAGCTACGTCCGCGCGCTGCTGGACGCCGATACCCGCGCGTTCATGGCCTTCGCGCGCTCGCAGCGAATGAACAGCTATCGCAAGGGGGTGCCGAAGGACGTGCACTACGCAGCCAAGATCACTGGCACGATCGTCGAGGACTGCGGGCCGTGCACGCAGCTCGTGGTGACGATGGCCCTGCGCGACGGCATGGACGCGAAGACGGTCGCCGCCGTAGTGCGCCAGGATCACGCAGGCATGACCGAGCCGGTCGCGCTCGGCGTGGCGTTCGCGCGTGCGGTGCTGGCGCATGCGCCCGAAGCCGACGAGCTGCGCGAGAAGATCGTCGCGCGCTGGGGTCAGCGGGCTGTGGTGTCGCTAACGTTCGCCGTCGTGATGGCGCGCGTGTTCCCGACGATGAAATACGGACTCGGGTACGGTACGGCGTGCCAGCGTGTGGTGGTCGCCGGCTCCTCGATCACCGTGCTACGAGAGGTAGCATGAGCACCGAGGACGAAGCGGCCGCCGCGGCGTTCGAGCCGCATCGCCGATACCTCGTCGCGGTCGCCTACCGGATGCTTGGCTCCGTGGCCGAGGCCGAGGACATCGTCCAGGACGCGTTCTTGCGCTGGCAACGCGCCGATCGGAGCACCGTCGAGGACGTGCGCCCATATCTCGCGCAGGTCGTGACGCGACTCAGCCTCGACAAGCTGAAGTCGGCGCGCGCGCGCCGCGAGAACTACGTGGGCACGTGGCTGCCCGAGCCGATCGTCGAGGATGCCGGAGCAACCACGAGCAGCAGCGAGGGTGTCGCGCACGACGTGTCGCTCGCGCTGATGATGACGCTCGAACGCTTGAGCCCGCTGGAACGCGCCGCATTTCTGCTGCACGACGTGTTCGACATGGACTACGGCGAGATCGCAGGAGCGCTCGAACGTTCGGAAGCGGCCGTGCGGCAGCTTGCCACGCGCGCACGCGAGCATATCCGCGAGCAGCGGCCGCGCTTCAGGCCGACGCCGGAGTCCGAGTCGCGGCTCGCCGGCGCGTTCGGCACCGCCCTGGCGACGGGAAATCTGCAACACTTGACCTCGCTGCTCGCGGAGGACGCGGTGCTCTACTCGGATGGCGGTGGCAAGCGCCGCGCCGCCCTCAATCCGATCTTCGGTCGCGATCGCATCCTGCGGTTCTTCGAAGGCATCGCGACCAAGCACGATCCTGTCGAGGCCACGCGCCCGGCGCGCATCAACGGCCTGCCTGGATACATGATGCTCGTCGACGGCGTGTGGGAGACGATGGCGCTCGAGATCAGTGGCGACCAGGTCGTTCGCCTCTACATCGTCCGCAACCCGGACAAGCTACGGCACGTGTCGTAGTCAGAAGCTGCCGCCGAGAACGAGCGTGCCGCCATCCGTGCCCACCGACGGCGCGAGGTAGAGCGCGCTCTTTTCCCTCGAGGCGTCGTTGTCGTCGTCGCCAGGCGCGTGCAGGTACAACACGAGGCCGACTCCGACGAGCACGGCGCCACCGACGGTAATGATGGTCGCGACATTCGCGCGCGACCGCGCACTGTGCGTGATCTCGAGACCCGTCTCATCGCACGAGGTCGGATCGCCGATGCAGTGTTCTTCGATCGCCTTGTTGTATTTGGTGCGCGCAGTGAGCGTGAGCGCGCCGGCTACGCCGATCGCGGCGACACCACCACCCGCGAGCGTGAGCCCGAGGATGCGACGCGTGCGCCCCCCCGAAGGAGCGGAGCCACCGTCCGTGTCAGGCTCGAGCTCCAGGCGCTTCTTCGCCACCTGCTTCGGCCGCCCGGTGCCCTTCGGGATGTCCAGCGAAAGCTCCGCACTGCCACCGCGTTCGACGGGGGCCATCTTGGCCTTCTTCTGGCCATCGAGGACGTATTCGATCCGATGCGGGCCCGGATCGACGCGGACCTCGACGTTGAGCTTGCTGGGGTCGAGCGGTTTGCCGTCGAGCGTGATCGTCGCGACGATGTCGGGATTCGCGCCCGCCTGCACCTTGATCGTGATGCGCGGAACGTTAGCGTCGAGGTCCTCCGCAAGCTGCTTGATCTTGGGCAGGCGCTCGTCCTTCGACGCGCTGGCCGTCGCGATCGCCTGTTCGTACCAGCGATACGCGACCGCGAGCCTGCCCCACTCCTCGTAGCACCTCGCGACGTTGAGCTTGGCGCCGATGCCCGGGTCGAGCTTGTCGACTTCCTCGAAGGTCGCGCAGGCTTCGCTGTAGTGCTTCTCGACGAGCTGCTTCTTGCCCTGCTTGAACAGGGCATCCGCCTTGGCCGCTCGGTCTGCATGGGCCGTGGAGGCAAACAGAGCGAGGCAGAAGATCGTCGACCGCGTGCTCATGGCGCCACCACCGTGAAGATGCCCGCGTCGACGTACGCAGAGGCATAGGGAAGCTCGCGTACGGTGAGATCACCGTCGGCGATGCCTGGGTAGCCCCCCACAACCGTCGTCGCACGCAACGAATACGTCTTGCCCGGCTCGAGCAACTCGGGCGGGAGCACGAGCTCGGGCGCCACCCCCGCCAGGGCGGCCTTGTGTACGCGCTCGAGCGCGGTGTTGGCCGCGTTCGGCACCACCTCGAAAAGATCGAGCGTGTACAGCGTCGGCGCGGTCCCCGTGCCGAGCACGAGCTTCACGACGACAGGCGCGGTCGGCTGCGGGATCGAGATGCCGTCGGTGGATAGCGTCGTGTCGTCGAGCTGAACCACCTCGGGGAGCGGCGCGGGCAGATCCAATGTCGAGGCCGACGCGGGCTCGACGAGCTGCTGCATTCCGGCGCCCAGCGCCACCGCCAGCGTCTGGTTCATCGGGGTGAAGCTGCGGCTCGCACTCGTGTTCCACACGAACACCGCGCGCCACCCCTTCCCGGTAAAGGGATTGCCGTACAGCGTCGTGATCATCCCATTGTCGGCCTCGATCACTGCCGCGCTGTCGAGCGCGACACCCTCGCGCGCCGCGATCTCCCAGCCCGGCGCCGCATTGAGCGCCCACGACATCGTCGGCGCGCTCATGCTCGGACGCAGGGGCGCGAACCGCCCGGGAACCGCAGCCGGATTCACCTGGATCGCGAGCTGCTGATCCGCGACGACCGCAGCCATCGTGCCGATCAGCGTGTCGTTCCCCGTCTGGTCGAACGGCGGGAACTCGGCGACGCCCGTCAGCTTCGGTCCGACATAGCGCAGTGCCAACGCGGTGTCGGCCGTCGTCATCTTCTCGTAGGCCCGACCGCCCGGCGCCTTGGTGAGCGAGGCGCCGAGGAATGGCGGCGGCGTGAACATCATCGCCCCCTCGGCCGGCAACTCGACCACCGTGTCGGTCCACGCGCGGGTGTTCCACGTGCCGATATTCGCGAACGCGAACGTCTCGCCCGCGGCGTACATCGTATCGAGCGTGACGGCGACGTTGAACAAGGCGTCGATCGGCGCCGGCTCGGGTGCAACGTGCTCGAGGACCGCGAACAGGCCCTGCACGCTCTTGCGCGGGAACGCCCAGATCCGCCAGACCGGTGTCGGATCGTCAGGCAGCTGGAACATCACGGGTGCTCCCGTGGGCACCATCGCCGACCACGACGCGGCGTCCGCACTCAGCTGCGCGGGCACGCGGCGCAAGCCATCTGGCTGGGTGACGTCGTCGACGAGGTAGATCGCACCTTCAAGGCCCGAGAAGTCGAGGGGCGTGCGTTCAACCGTCGAGCCGACCGACACCCGCGTCATCGTCAGGCTGGAACGGCCACCACCAGAGGTCTCCTGGATATCGGCGATCTGTGCGCAGGCGACCATCCCCAGAGGCAGGACGGCGAACAGCAGCGAGAGCCCTCGTCGGGCAGGCTGACCCATCACAGAAAATTCTAACACCGGGGGCAGCGCGCGCGCGCGTTACTTGTCCCCCGCATCGCCGTCGTCACCCTCGCTCTCGTCGCGGCGCCAGAACCGGAGGCGCGAGCGACTGTCGCGCGACGCGTCGTCGTCCTTCTCCTTGTCCTTCGCGTCCCGGGCGTCCTTGTTCTCCCGGACATCCTTGCTGTCCTTCTCGTTGCGCTTGACGCGCACGGACGCTTTGACGTCGGGCTCGGCCCCGGTGAAGCGCTCGCTGTTCGGGATGAAGCGGATCTCGGTTTTGATCTCGAAGGACAGCGTCGTCAGGATCTTCGCGATCTCCTCACTGACGTTGAGGGTCGCGAGGAACTCGCGCGTCTCGCGCGCGATCACCTCGAAGACCTTGTCCTTGGCGCCATCGGCGGACGAGGCGATGTAGCCCGCGACCTCGGGCAAGCTCTCGCGGGCGAGCCGGCGAATGCCTTCTTCCGTCGAGAACACGGCGCCCATACCCGCCGCGAACGTCTTCTTCACGAGCTCGGGGACCAGGCTCTCCAGGCGCTGGCGAATGGTCTCGGGGAGCCCGTTATCGTCATGAGAAGACGCCGACGGAGGCGCGTCGTCATCGTCGGTGGCCATACGAGAGGGCGTACCCCCGATCTGCGGATGGGTCAATGCGCGGGCGCCGCGAACCCCTGCTATCCTGCCTATATGGCGGAGCCCGCGCGCAGGGAGGAGGCGAACGACCATCCGCACTCCGTGCGTGACAAGCGCCCCCCCGCGAGTAACCCGGCCCCGCCGGCCCCGGCCGACTCGGTGTTCATGCTCGCGAACCAGTCGCGGCGCTATTCGAACGACCACAAGTCGCGACGCCCGCCCCTCCGAATTCGGAGCATCCGCGCCTACTGGACGACGTTCGTCGTCATCGCCAGCTACCTGTGGCTGAGGTTTCGCGCGCGCTTCCACTCGGACGTCTGGGTCGAGCACAAGCTGCGCGAGGTCAACCTCCGCAACGCGCGCCGCATCGAGCGGACGATCGTCGAGCTCCAGGGCCTGTTCATCAAGGTCGGCCAGCTGATCAGCATCATGACGAACTTTCTTCCCGAGGAGTTCCGACGCGAGCTCGAGGGTCTCCAGGACGCCGTGCCGCCGCGCCCCTACGAGGACATCGAGGCACGCCTCCGCGAAGAGCTCGGACGCCCTCCCTCGGAGCTGTTCGCGCAGTTCGAAGAACGTCCCATCGCCTCCGCCTCCATCGGCCAGGTCCACATCGCGCGCCTCGAGAACGGCCAGAAGGTCGCGGTGAAGGTCCAGTACCCCGCCATCGAGGAGGTGGTGCGGCGCGACCTCCTCACGCTTCGCCGCATCTTCCGCATCATCGGGTGGTTCGTCCCGTACCAGGGCCTCGAGGAGCTGTACCGCGAGATTCGCGCGATCATCCTCGAGGAGCTCGACTACCGCGCCGAGGTCGAGAACGGCCGCAACATCGCCGCCAACTTCAAAGGCCGCACCGACGTCGCGTTCCCCAAGGTCGTCGAAGAGATGTCCACGGCTCGCGTGCTCGTCACCCACTTCGAGGCAGGCTGCAAGATCACCGACAAGCATGGCACCAAGCAGCTCGGACTCGAGCGCACACAGCTGGCGCGCCAGGTCGTCGAGATCTACTGCCAGCAGATCTTCACCGACGGCGTCTATCACGCCGATCCGCACCCTGGAAATCTCCTGGTTCGCCCCGCCGGGGAGGGCCAGCCGCCGCAGATCGTGTTCCTCGATTTCGGCGCTGTCGCGGAGATTCCCGGCCACGTCCGTGCGGGCATCGTCGAGCTGCTGCAGGGCGCCCTCATGCGCGACACCCACCGCATCGTGAACGCGATGAAGACGATGGGCTTCGTCGCGCGTGGCGCCAGCGAGGCGCAGTTCGAGCAGGTGATCGAGTACTTCCACGAGAAGTTCCAGGAGAACATCTCGCTCGAGTCGCTCAACCTGAAGGACATCAAGTTCGATCCGCAGAAGAGCCTGGAGAGCATCGGCGACCTGCGCCGCATGGACATCTCGCTGCGCGAGCTCTCCGAGAACTTTCACGTGCCGAAGGAGATCATCGTCCTCGAGCGCACCCTGCTCCTCCTCATGGGCCTATGCACCGAGCTCGATCCGACGCTCAACCCGATGACCGTGATCCGCCCGTACCTCGAGCGGTTCGTGCTCGGCGATGAGGGCGACTGGTCGGAGCTGCTCGTCGAGACGTCGAAGGACCTCGTGATGTCGGTGACGGCGCTGCCCGCCGAGATCCGCAAGTTCATGCGCGCGGCGCACGCGGGCGACCTGGCGCTGAAGTTCAAGAACATCGAAGCCCCGACGACGCTGATGTATCGGCTCGGGCACCAGGTCATCTACGCTGCGGTCGGCATCGCGGGCGCGACGATCGCGATCATTCTCGAGGGTCGCGGAGAGCTCGAGCGCGCCGAGTGGGGCTGGTGGACCGCGCGCGTGGCGGGCGTGGTCCTAGCGTGGAGCTTCTGGTCGTCGAGAAACCTATTGAGGAAGCGGTGAACCGCGCGGCGCTGTGCCTGTTGGTGGCGGGATGCCACCGCGTTTTCGGGGTCGAAGGCAGCACGCAGCCGGACGCCGCCGGCGACGCCACCGCGGCCGACGCGGATTGCCGGGCCGGCCACGACGAGGACAACGACGGGTTACCGGACCTCTGTGACAATTGTCCTGGGGTCGCCAACCCGGATCAGAACGACACGTTCGAAGCGATGAACGGGCGCATGCCCGACGGGGTCGGTGATCGCTGCGACCCGAACCCGAGCCTCGAAGGCGACCGGCTGGCCAGCCTCGTCACGTTCGACGAGCCCAACGCCATCGATCGCTGGCGGCCGGCCGACGAGTGGGAGATCACGGGCGGTGATCTACGCGTCGGCTCGTCGTCGGGCGTCGCGCAGTACATCTATGACAACGTGATACCCGCGCCACCGTACGTGGTGCAGCTCGGATTCACGCTCGTGTCCGCCTTCAGCAACCAGCACGCGTACCTCGAGCTGCTCGCCGATGCCACGACCGACGACCCACCGGCGGCGGTGTTCTGCGGCATCTCGCGCTACGGCACGTCGGGCACCGAGCACGTGATCGGCGGCACCGATCATGTGGGTCTCGCCAACAGCGACGACGAGCCGCTCCCCAATGGTTTCGAAGCGGGCCCCCACGTCGTGGAGCTGCGCCACGAGCCGGGCACCGGAATCCGCTGTGCGATTACCCCCGAAGGACGGGCGACGGAGGTCGCGCAGGCCACGCTGTCCCAGGCGCCGCCACCAGGCGCGTTCGGGTTCACCGCGTTCCGGGTCCAAGCGCGCATCCACTATGTCGCGATCTACCGAAGAGACTAAATAGCTACCCGCTGCCTGTCACCAGCGCGATCACCAGCACGAGGGCGATCACCGCGACGGCCACACCAGCGACGACGAGCAGCACCTTCTTCCAGTCCTTCGGCGAATCGCCGAACACGACCTCGGGGCGCTGACCGTGCACGATCGCGCGGTACGGGTTGCCGCGATACCGATACGCGAGCACCCACGCGGGCAGCGCGACCCGCTGCGTAGTCTGCTGCTCGAGCAAGCAGGCGACGTTGATGTTGCGGAACCGGCGGCCCGGAATATACGGCTCGACCTTGGTCTTTGCGGCCGCCTCGATCGCCCGGCTCACGATCTGCCGCGCAGCCGACCGCTGCGCCTCGAAGCCTTCGATCATCGCGGGCACGTCGCCTGGAATCGTCGGCGCATCGACGGGCACCGCACGCGCGAAGTCGTAATACGGCGCGAGGATCGAGCATTCGACGTGGGTGAGCCCGCGTGACGCTGGGACCATGACGCCCTCGAACGTCATCGGCACCTGGCCTGCGTGCGGAGCCCAGGCCGAGCGGAGCGCGTTCGCGTCGGAGTCGGCGGTCCACGCGACCTGTGCGCGCGCATGGACGAGCCAGCCTGCCCAGCACAGGGGCGTCAGGGATTCGAGCACGGCCTCGCGCGACAGCTCCTTCGGCGCGAAGAAGCCGCGGCGCGAGAGCCACCCGCGCATGGCGGCCTCCGCCTCGGTGCGGTCGACGATGAACGGGATCCGCAGCTGCGCGCTCTCGACGGGATCGGTCGGCTGCTCGATCGACAGCGTCGACCCACAGAACCCACACTTCGGCGCCTTGGCGTCGGGCACGAACGCCACGCCGGCGTTGCACTCCGTGCAGCGAAGAATCTGTGCCCGCGTGTGACGCTCGACCGGCGTGTCCCGCTGCACCGGCAGTGCGCAGATCGCACACCGGAGATCACCAGGTTCGAGCTGCCCGGCGCAGCGCCCGCACGCGCTCACGTGGACCTCGCCATGAGTAGCGCGACGATCGCCGCGAGCACCGCGAGGCCGAGCACCACGGCGAGCGTGACCTTCCACCAGGAGAGGGGGGCCTTGCCAGCCACGCGCCCGGTCTGGCCGTTGATCACGATGCGCAGCACGGGCTTGTCCGCGCGGTACCGCACGGCGAACACCCACACGGGCACGAGGATCGGGTCGAGCGACTCCCACTCGACCGACGTCTTCCAGGTCAGGTCGCTGTAGCTGTCGCCCGGCATGAAGCGACGCAGCTGCAGGCCCACCGCGTCGACGGCCTCGGTGCGGGAGGCACGCTCGCACTCCGTCGCGGTGCGGGAGAACTCCTCCTGGATCCAGCCGGAGACCAGCGCCGGGCTGAACCGACGCAGCTGCTTCATGTCAAAAGGTTCGACGGCGGCCAGCGCGCGGTTGTCGAGGCCGGCCGAGGCGCTTACGATAACGTCGGTGACATAGCCGATGTGACGGCCGGTGAGCGGGCGGTACTCGGTACGCGTCACCGTGCGCGTCTCGGTCTTCTCGTTCCCCTGCGCGTCGCGGGTCTTGTACGTCTCCGTCTCGGTGTACTGCTCACCGATCTCCACGCTGTAGTCTGTGCGCGCGACGGCTGAATACAGGTAGGCCGGCAGGTACACGCCTCGGAGGTCCTCGACCCTAGCGTTGCGGAGCGCGGGATCGGCAAACACCGAGCGTCCCCCGAGCCAGGCGTCGAGGCGGCGCCGCGCCCAGGCGTTGTCGCCCGCGAAGGCGATCACGTACACGGGATCGGGCTGGGCCGACGACGCGGGACGCTCGACGAAGTTCGGGCTCGCACAGTACGGGCAGATCTCGGTGCGAACATTGGCGAACGCCAGGCTCGCGCCGCACTGGTTGCACGTGTACGTCACCGAGGACGTCGACGTGTCCGCGCCAGTGAGCGCCATGACTCGAAGCCTATCTCACCGGGCGGCACATCGGGATGCTCCCGAACTACACGTCCGTTTTTTGGACTCCGTGCGCCTCCGGCGCGATCATTTTCTCTCGGAACAACCACGCCGGGGTCGGCGTTTGCACCAACGAGGTCGTACATGCTCGCCGTTATCGGAAACCTGGTTGCTGGTCTTGGATGCGTTGGACTCTTCACGGCGACGTTGCGCCTGACAAAGCCCGGCAAGCAGGCATAGACTGGACGGGTGGTCAGCACCGTTTTGCCCCGCGTGGCGAGGCCGCCCGCGACGGATGAGCTCACCCTCGCTGACGTGGAAGCGGTCCGTCTCCTTCTCCGTGGCGACTCGGTCATCGACTGGCACCGGCTGAGCTTCGGCGACCACGCGGAAGTCGATCGCTTCCTCCGACTCAACGAGTTTGACCCCGAATCCGACGAGGAGATGGGGCGCCTCGAGGACATTCGCGGCGAGGCCGTCGACTACCTGGCGCGCGCCTACTCGATGGCGATCCCCGACGAGGTCGCTGCTGACCTGCCGGCGCGCGATCTGTTCCTCGTCGCCTCGAGCAGCGGCCCCCATCAGAAGTGGGCGTGCGTGGTGCTCAAGGTGATGCACATTATCCATCACATCGCCGGCCGCCAGGCGCTGCTGAAGATGAGCGTCTCCGACGAGATCATCTTCCGCGAGATCGAGCTCAAGGTGATGCAAGTCGTCGAGCAGCTGCGCGCCGCCGGTGCGCCGCTCGCCGAGTGGGAGTGGAGCCGCAAACCGCTCGACTCCCAGATCACCAAGTTGCTCGCGAAGCGCTCCACGCTCGCCGCGAACATCTACGACAAGCTCCGGTTCCGCCTCATCGTGCCGAACCCGGAGGACCTGGTGCCGATGCTGGCGACCCTCACCCGCCAGCTGATCCCGTTCAACTACGTGGTGCCCGGTGAGTCCCTGAACCAGCTCGTCGACCTCGCCTCGCTCGTGCGCGAGGAGCCACGCAACGGTCCGTCGAAGGCTCCGTACAACGAATTCTCGGGGCCCGAGTACCGGATCATCAACTTCGTCGCCGACTTGCCGCTACGGATCGAGCGCCTGCTGCCGCGCACCGAGACCACGCCCGACATGGGGCACCTGGTGTTCGTGCTGACCGAGTTCCAGATCGCGGACAAGGAGACAGCGAAGCGCAACGAGTCGGGCGCATCGAGTCACGAGGCGTACAAGGCGCGCCAGCACGAGCGCGTGCGGATGCGCCTGTTCCGCGACAAGGACGATCCGCTGCCGCCCGAGCGCTAACTTAGCGTGTCGCGTAGATGATGATGCCGGCGGCGATACCGCCGAGCACGATCAGCGTTCCCAACACGCGTCCCCAGCGCAGCTGCCTCGGTGGTGGCGTTGCCATGGGCGAACGCTATCACGAACCCTGGGCAGCCGGCGGTGGTGCACGTAAACCGCTCGTCGCGTGAATTCGGCCGCTCGTCGGGCCGCAGGCGGATGCAGCGGACGCTTGGCCCAATGTGCGGTCATGACGAAGCGCCCCACTCTCCTCGCCTCCCTCCTCACCCTCTTCACCGCCGTTGGAACCGCGCGTGCAGACGATGCCCCGACGAGCCCCTCGCCCGACGAGAAGACGGGGGTCCAGCTCGACTTCCATTACGGTGTCCTGCAGCCGATCTTGCTCCGTGGCTTCAACGCGGCCGTCGACGTGCGCGGGCGACGCTGGATGCTGTCGTACTCGCACGGCCAAGGTCTGGAGTTCTCTCGCGCCCCTGGTGCGCTGACAAAGCAGGAAGAGGCGGCGGGTGTGCGCATCGTCGCCCCGATCTCGACAGGCGGCGGCGTGGGCTACCGCTTGTGGCGCGAGCTGTATGTGATGGCCGACGTCAAGGTTCACCGCTTCGAAGTCGCGGCCTCGCGCGAGGTCTCGCGCTACACGACGGTGACCGTCGGAGCAGAGGTCGGGTACCGGATCTTCCTCTACAAGGGCCTGCACATCACGCCCGTCGTACGCTTCTGGCCGAACGTGTGGGACAACGCGCCGTCGGGTGGCGTCGAGGTCGCGACGGCAGACGGCTCGCTCCGGCACGAGCCGCTCAAGCAGGGTTCCAACGGCGTGTTCGCTAACGTTCTCGTAGGGTGGGCGTTCGATCTATGAGGCGCATCAAGCGACTCGCCGGGTATGCTCCTCCAGATATGCGCAAGGGCGAGCCTCCGTTTCCGCACGAGCTGTTCGTCGTGTTCGGTGCCGCTGCGCCCATCATCGAGTACCTGTTCCGCAGGCACGACTGTACGGGGTTCGAGCTCGCGCGTTCGGTCGTTGCGGCGGCCGTCCCCTGCCTTGTCGTGCCAGTGGCGGTGTATGGCGTGTATCGGTGGTGGGTCCCCGCATCGTGGCGCCCCATTCGACGCCTCACCATCCATCTCCCCCTCGTCGTGGCGGTCGCGACCGCGGTGACGTTCCTGATCCTGCCGCTCGTCGGTGCGATTCATCCGCGCTCGGCGGCCAATCCCGTGCGTTTCGGCTTCATCGTGGGCATCGTGACCGCGGTAACGCTCTTGCCGGCGATGCTCCTCACGGAGGGACGCCGCGCACGCGAGCTCGCCGAAGTGCGGGCACGCGAGGAGCGTCAAGCGCGACTGGAGGCGCAGCTCGCCGCGCTGCAAGCGCGCACGAGTCCGCATTTCCTGTTCAACACGCTCAACACCGTCGCGAGCCTGATCCATGACAACCCCGATCTCGCCGAAGCGACGCTCGAGCGCCTCGCGACCGTCTTCCGCCACGCCCTCGAAGGGTCACGCGCCGCGTCGGTGCCGATCGAGCGCGAGCTCGCCGTGTGCGAGGACTACCTCGAGATCCAGGCGGCACGCTTCGGCGACCGATTCGCCTGGCGCGTCGAGGTCGCGCCCGGCGCGCGTGGCCGCAAGGTCGTACCGATGGTGATCCAGCCGCTCGTCGAGAACGCGGTCCTCCATAGCGCGGCGCGCCGGACGCATGGTGGGCACATCGAGATCGCCGTGACCGCGACGAGCGACGCGATCACGTGCACCGTGACCGACAACGGCACCGATGGGAGCGATGCACCTCATCCGGGTGGAGGCGGCAGCGGCACGAGCCTCGCCGACCTGCGCGCTCGCCTCGCGCTCGTCCCCGGCGGCGCGTTCGCAACCGAACAGCTCGATGGGGGCGGGTTCCGTGCGAGTGTTGTCCTGCCCGCGCCGGTGGCCGCGTGAGAGCGATCGTCGTCGACGACGAGCCGCCCGCGCGCCGTCGCCTTCTCCGCCTGCTCGATGTCGAGCCCGATGTCGACGTCGTCGCCGAAGCCGGTGATTCGGCCGCGCTCCTCGCGCTTCTCCCCACCGCACGGGCGGATGTCGTGTTTCTCGACATCCGCATGCCTGGTCTCGATGGCGTGACGCTCGCCCGCCGCGCGTCGTTGCCCTTCGTGGTGTTCACGACTGCCTATGCCGATCACGCCGTGGACGCGTTCGAGGTATACGCGATCGACTACCTCGTGAAGCCCATCCGCGCCGAGCGCCTCACCCAGGCGCTCGACCGCGTGCGCGTCGCGATGGGCGCGAAGACCAGCGCGATCGGTGCGGCCGCACGCTCGTCACCAAAGGTTGCCGCGATCGTGCTGGGCGAGACGCGTCTCTTCGACGCGCGCGAGATCACGCGGTTCTGGTCGGCCGACAAGTACACCGTGTTCGTCCTCGACGGGGAGGAGCACGAGACGGTCGAGTCCCTGGCCTCTCTCGAAGAGCGACTCGGGGAGAGCGGGTTCGTGCGAACGCATCGGTCCGAGCTCGTCAACGTGGCAGCGGTGCGCGCGATGCGACGCGACGAGACCGGGCTCGTGCTCGAGCTCGTCGATCGACAGGAGGTCCAGGTCAGTCGCCGGCATGCCGCGGCGGTGCGCGCCCGCATTCGTTCGTGAGCAACTCAGGGCGTCGTCGCGGGGGCCTGCGTGGGCACGATCTGTCGCAGGTGCCAGGCCTGGAGCTCGAGCTTGTGCGTTGCCTCTCGCTGGCGCATGGCCATCACGCGTGTCAGCAGCGCGACGACGGCGACCAGCACGACGAGCAGAATGGCGAACGCGACCTGCACCGGCACGGCCGAGAACGTCACGTTCGGCGACGACAGGATCAGCTCGCCGTTGGTGAACCGGTACGTTGGAGACAACACGCCCAGCCCCTCGAGCGCCCATGGGATCGCCACGCCGGCGGCGAGAATCGTCGCGACGATGCGAATGCTTCCGAACGCGGGGTGCGCCGCGTACGCGATGAGCGTCGTGAACACCAGCGTCGGCGCGATCACGAATGGGCCGACCATGCGACACACCATCGCGATCAGCGCCGCATTGATGCACGCGTTGAGGTAGATGCCGGGCTTCCAGATGTGGTCACGCCGCGTGAGCTGCCAGACCTGAACGCCGGACGCGATCGCGAGGCACGCGAACGCGACGAGCACGGAGAGATCGCGCATGCCCGTCCACAGCAGGATCGGGACGAACGCGAGGTAGCCGATCATCGACAGCGCGGCGATCCGGCCCTGCGAACGCGCGGTCTCGTGTTCGAGCGCGGCGACGTGTTGCACCACCTCGGCCGGCGTCTCCTTCGGCGGCTCGAGCATCAGCCGCGTCACCAGATCGGCGGCCTCGGAGGCGGTGGGATCGAGCGCGAGTGCGCGCCCCGCGGCCTGCATCGCCGCGCGCCGGTTCGCATCGTCATCACCACGGGCGAGCGCGGCGTGCGCAGCGGTGATGTGGTGCACGGCGAGCTCGCGCCGTACCGCGACGTCACGATCACCGTCGAGGAACGCCTGCACCGCCTCGCCGAGTGCCCGCGCCGACGGGTACCGCTGCGCGGGATCGAGCTTGGTGGCGCGCTCGCAGATCGCGTCGAGCTCGGGCGGCGAATCCGGGCGCTTGCTCGACGGCTTGGCATCGAGCGGCTTCAGGATCTTGGCCAGGCTCCGCCGTCCGACGTGCAGAGGATGCCCGCTCGCGATCTCGTACAGGATGCAGCCGAGCGCGTAGATATCCGCGGCGGGGCCTGCGCGCTCCCCCGCAAGTTGCTCGGGAGCCATGTACGCGGGCGTGCCGAGCACGGTGCCGACGCGGGTCTCACCACTATCGAGCTGGAGGTCGTTCGCCTCCGGTACGACGGGCTTGTCGTCGGGATCGGTGACGGCGCGCGCGATGCCCCAGTCGAGGACGTACACCTCGCCGTATTCGCCGAGCATGATATTCGCCGGCTTGAGGTCGCGATGGATGATGCTCGTGCTCGCGTTGTGCGCGAACTCGATCGCGAGGCAGACATCGGCGAACGCGCGCAAGAGCTCGCGCCGGCTGCGATCCTCGTCGGGATCCTGCCCCGTGCGGATCTTGTCGAGGCGATCGGCCATCGTGGTGCCCGACAGCCGCTTCATCACGAAGTACGGCTTGCCGTGCTTGTCGAACGCGAGGTCGTGAACGGGCACGACGGCCGGATGCTGGAGTCGCCCCTGTACGCGCGCCTCGCGCAGGAACCGCGACAGCTCCTCCGTGCTCGGTGCGTCGGAGCGGATCCGCTTCACGGCGACCTCGCGGCCGATCTGCTCGTCGAAGGCGAGCACGACCTCGCCCATGCCGCCCTGCCCGAGCAGTGTCGACAGCGTGTACCGTGTGCTCTCGACCACTCCGCCCGGTGGCGTCGCTAGCGCGGACGGTGCGATCGGCCTGGTCGCGGCGAGCTGCGAGCTGAGCTTTTCTGCAGGGGTCGGCGCCGGTGCGGCGAGGGTCTGATCAGTCCCCGCATCGAGCCCGGGGCTGCGTACGGTTTCGTCGGTGCCGTCGTCGACCATCGTCGCGATGGTATCAGCTGCTCTTCCACGCTTGCTTCGCGTTTGGCAGCAGGTGACGAAGATGCCAGGCCTGGACGTATAGTTGCTGCTGCGCCAGCCGGCGCCGCCGCGAGATGGTCAGCGCGAGCAGCGCGATCACGAGCGTGAACAAGAGATTTCCTGCGATCAGAGCCAGCTCGGTCTGGCGGCCCTTCGAAACCACCATGTCCGAGATAATGACCATGCGGCCGTGGCCGATGTGCCAGGTCGCGGGCAACACCTCGATCCACTCGAGGACCACGGGCAGCATCACGGCGAGGACGCTCCACGTGACGATCACCCACGGTCGCTGATTGATCCACGGGACCGCAGTGAGCCCGGCGAGCGCACAACAAACCGCCAGCGGTGTGAGCACGAACGGGCTCGCGAGCCGCGTGAACATGACCGCGATCGACAGGTTGACGACGAGCAGCACCGCCACCACCGGACGTCCGGTCTGCGCGTAGCGCCACGAGGCCAGGGCACCGAGCGAGAGTATCCCGTAGAAGCAGATGATCGCCGGCCAGTTCTTGACCTCCACGAACCCGATGAAAGGCAGGATGATGAATACCGAGAGGTAGGCCCAGACCGCCTTGCGCGATCGATCACGGTTGAGCTGCCGTTCCTGCTCCTCGAGGCCGGCCTCGAGATCCGGCGGCAGCTTGCGCGGCGGCTCGAGCAACAAGGACGACACGAGCTCCGCCGCCTCCTCGGACTGGGGATCGAGGGCAAGCGCGCGGCCGGCGCGCCGCATGGCCGCTGCGCGCGCGTCCTTGTCATTCGAACGGAGCACCGCACGCGCACTCTCGAGCTGCTCCTTCGCGATGGCGCGGCGGCGTTCGAGGTCGCGATCACCGTCGAGGAAGGCCTGCACGCGCTCGGCGAGCTGGCGTGCCGTCGGACGCTGCTCGGGATCCTCGGCGAGCGCCGCGAAGCACACCGCATCGAGCTCGGGCGGGATGCCGCGGTCGGGCTTGCGCTCGCTCGGCGACACCTGGGGCCTGCTCAGAGTGGTCGCGATGCCGTGTTCGCCGCGCTTGTGGAGCGCCTCGCCCGCGAGGATCTCGAACAGGATCGAGCCCAGCGCGTACACGTCGGCGGCCTGTGTTGCTTTCATGCCGCGGATCTGCTCGGGCGCCATGTAGCCCGGCGTCCCGAGGAGCGCCCCCGACTTGGTTCCATCGTCGAGCGTCTTGATGTCGGCGAGGTCGGGATTCACGACGTCGCCATCCTCGCTGATGACGCGCGCGATGCCCCAGTCGATCACGTACACCTCGCCGAAGTTGCCGAGCATGATGTTCGACGGCTTGAGGTCGCGATGGACGACGTCGTTCGCGTGCGAGAACTCGACGGCGAAGCAGACGTCGACGAACACGCGCATCAGCTCGTTGAGGGCCGCCGAGAGCGGCTGCTTCTCGGCCAACCGCTGCGCGAGCGTCTTGCCGGTCAACCGCTTCATGGTGAAGAACGGACGCCCCTGATCGTCGACGCCCAGCTCGTGCACGGGCACGATCGCCGGATGACCGAGGCGCGCCTGGATCTTCGCTTCGCGCAAGAACCGCGAGATCTGCTCGCTGGTGGGCGCCTGCGCGGTCATTCGCTTCACGGCCACCTCGCGCTCGATGCGGAGGTCACGCGCCACCAGCACCTCGCCCATCCCGCCACGCCCGATCGGATCCCCGAGCGCATAGCCTGCGGGCGGCAGCACCACCGATGCGGCCGCCGGTCCGACGGGAACGAGCGTCGCCGCGTCGACCGCTAGACCGACACGCGTGGGCGTCTGCACGGGCGCCGTCGTCGCGTGGCCCGTGGGCTCGTTGCCGTGCCTATCTGTCGGATCATCGACCATCCCGTCGACTGTACCGAGCCAGCCCGCGCTCCGCGATCCCCCGAGCGAGAGAACGGCGACGGCCGAGCTCCAGTCCGGCTACTTCTGAATCCAGGGCCCGCGAACGAGCGCCCATCTAGTAGGCAACGATTGCCCAGTAGGGCGCGGCGATCATCGGCGCCGCCTGCGTACCTCGAGATAGAGGCGTAGCCTGGACCATGACGGCCGCCCTCGTTCTCGTGTGCATGGCCCTTACAGCTGGTGGGTGGGAGCCCCCGGTCGAGATCGCGCAAGGTGGTGGGGAGCGTGGGCCGTGGCGGCAGAATGACTCGCGATTCGATCACGTGGACGATGGCAGCGTGGCCTTCGCCCCCGACGGCGCGACCATCGTCGCGTGGGTCGATCACTGGCCGAAGGACGTGTTCGTGCAAGTGTTCGAGCCCACGGGCGCGCGCCGATTCACGTCCCCCATCAACATCTCCCGTACCCCGGAGGAGTTCTCCTGGCTGCCGCGAATTGCCGTCTCGTCGGCGCACCCCGACGACATCTACGTGTTGTGGCAGGAGATCATCTTCTCCGGGGGCCCGCACGGAGGCGACATCCTGTTCGCGCAGTCCCGCGACGGCGGGCGCACGTTCTCGGCGCCGCAGAACCTCTCCCACTCGATCCACGGCGACGGCAAAGGTCGCATCGATCGCGATACCTGGCAGAACGGCAGCCTCGATCTCGCAGTCGCGCCGAACGGCACGCTGCTCGCCGCTTGGACCGACTACGAGGGTCACCTGTGGTTCACGCGTTCCACGAACCGCGGCACGTCGTTCGCCGCACCCCGCGTCATTGTCCATGATCGTGCGCGACCTGCCCGCGCGCCCGCGCTCGCCGCCACGCGTGATCGCATCTACCTCGCGTGGTCGACGGGCGAAGACGCGGGTGCGGATGTTCGCGTCGCCACCTCGCGCGACGGTGGCCGCACGTTTGGCGCGCCGGTGCGAGTTGCTCATTCGCCGGCGTTCTCCGACGCGCCCAAGCTCGCGGTCGACCGACGCGGCACGCTGCACATCGTCTATGCAGATGGTGACGACATCATGTACGTGCGCTCGCAGGACGGCCGGCAGTTCTCGGCGCCGCGCGTGCTGTCACGGCCGCGGCCGACGGCCACCGTGCGCGCCTCGTTCCCGTCGCTCGCCCTCGACGGCGCTGCCGTGTACGTGAGCTGGGAGCTGTATCCGAACGCTGCAGATCCGCCGCATGGGCTCGGCTTCGTGGTCTCCACCGATAGTGGCCGCACGTTCACGGCCCCACAGGAGGTGCCCGGCTCCGGCGATCCCGATGGCGGCGGGAACGGCAGCTTTCAGGGCCGCTTGATGCGCAAGCTCGCAGCGCACGATGGTCAGCTCGCGATCGTCAACAGTGCTCTCGACCTCGGGCACGGGAGCCGGGTGTGGCTGATCCGCGGCCGCCTCGTGCGGGGCTCCAGTTGACTCCGAGATATTTCCGAGCATAGCGGCATCATCGACGAGGTGCTGAATCGCGAGCGCTCGTAGTTAGCGCTCCTTCGCGACCTCGGCGATCCGCGCGCGCATGAACTTGCATGCGTCGTCATCGTCGGTCGGCGCCGGCCACAACAGCTCGCTCCACGCACCGGGCAGCTTGAATGGCACAGGCAACGCCCGCAGGTGCGGCCGGACGGCCCGGATCTGTGTTGCGATCATCTCCGGAATCGTCGCCACCAGGCGCGAGCCCTCGATGATGGAGCCGATGCTCGCGAAGCTGCTCACGGAGCAGCGGATCCTGCGGCGGCGCTGCAGCACGTCCTCGACGATGCCGCGGAGGTCGCTGTTATACGAGACGATGACGTGGTCGGCCGCGAAGTACGCGTCGTCGGTCATGCGCCGGATCCGCAGCTGCCGCGGATCGAAGAGCGCGACGAAGCCGCCCGAGAACAGCCGGATGCGCCGGATCGTGGCGGGCAGCTCGTCGGCGACGGTGACGGCGGCATCGAGGCCTGCGGCCAGCGCCGCGCCGACGGTGCGGAACTGCACCGGCACGGAGATGATCCGCATGCCTGGAGCTTCGCGCTCGAGCACGCGCAACAGGCGTGGCAGCAGCCAGAGCTCCGCCGCGTCGGAGAGCCCGAGCCGGAACGTGCGCTCGGTGGTGGCCGGGTCGAACTGGGTCGGCGCGAGCGCGGCGTCGATCAGCTCCTGCAGGTGCGGCCGGATCGCGGACTGGAGTCGGGTACCGCGCGCGGTCAGCGCGAGCCCGCGGCCGCGGCGCACGAACAGCGGCGCACCGATCGTGGTGGCGAGGCGGCGAAGCGCAGCGCTGACCGCGGGCTGGGTGAGGTAGAGCCGGCTCGCCGCGTCGGTGACGCTGCCGGTCTCCGCGACGACGGCGAACACGCGGAGGAGGTTCAGGTCGAGGTCCCGTCCATAAACGCCAGACATATGTCACTTACATCCTATTCATTGGATTGATGAGATGCACGGGCGTACGGTGACTGCATGACGAGCTCCAACCAGATCCAGCTAGGTGCTACCGGTCCTCGCGTGTTCCCCATCGCTCTCGGCTGCATGGGCATGTCGGGCATGTACGGAGATGCCGACGAGGCGGAGGGCATCGCGACGATTCATGCAGCGCTCGAGCGCGGCGTCGATCTCCTCGATACGGGCGACTTCTACGGGCAGGGCCGCAACGAGCTCCTGATCGGTAAGGCCCTGAAGGGGCGCCGCGACAAGGCGCTCCTGTCGGTGAAGTTCGGCGCACTGCGCAGCCCCGACGGCGGGTTCGTCGGGTACGACGCACGGCCCGCCGCGGTGAAGAACTTCCTGTCGTACAGCCTGGTGCGCCTGGGCGTCGACCACATCGACATCTACCGGCCGGCGCGCGTCGATCCGAACGTCCCCATCGAGGACACGATCGGCGCGATCGCGGACATGGTGAAGGCCGGGTACGTGCGCCACATCGGCCTCTCCGAGGTCAACGCCGACACGATCCGGCGCGCCGCCGCCGTGCACCCGATCGTCGATCTGCAGATCGAATATTCGCTGGTCAGCCGAGCGCCCGAGCAGACCATCTTTCCGACGCTCGAGAAGCTCGGCATCGGGGTCACGGCGTATGGCGTGCTGTCGCGCGGCCTGCTCGCCGGCTCCGCGCCTACCGGCAAGAACGACTTCCGCGCCTACCTGCCCCGCTTCACCGGCGCAAACCGCGAGGCGAACCAGCGCCTCGTCGACGCGCTCGCCCGCGTCGCAGCCACGCGTGGCGTCACCCCCGCGCAGCTCGCCGTCGCGTGGGCGCGCGCGAAGTACCCGTTCGTCGTCCCGACAATGGGCGCGCGCACGCGCAAGCAGCTCGACGAGACCCTCGCCGCCCTCGCGCTCACGCTCACGCCGGCCGAGATCAGCGCCCTCGAGGAGGCGGTGCCCGCCGCCGCGGTCGCAGGCACCCGCTACGCCGAGCCGCAGATGGCGCACCTCGACAGCGAGCGGCCGCCTCAGCGCAGCGTGTAGCCGGCGGTTCTTCGATCGCTACGTACCTGGACAGTTGTGCGCCGGCCCGGCGACCGGACGCGAAATCACCGCACACCATCAGGGCGTGAGCTGGATCGTGAAGCCGCGGTTCACGGCCGTCTGGCCCGAGGGCGGGCCCCTGCACGAACGGGAACGTGCACGCCGAGCGTCCGGCTCGACCTGTTTGCTCATCCTCGAGCGCATCGAGTGTGTGACCATCGAGGCATGCGCCGCATCTGCTTCATCCTCGCCCTGGCTGCCTGCAATGATTCCGGAGGCACGCCGCCTGTCGACGCACCGGGGGGCAGCGACGCCTACGACACCGCGCGCTGCCTGATCGCGGGCCACTACGGCGCCCTCGGCTCGGTGACTGGGACCACCGCGCAGGGCCCCACGACGCTGACCGTGACCCTGGATCCGGGGCCACCGCGGGACACGTTCTTCTTGAAGCTCAACGCCGGCAAGGGCGTGTTTGCGGATGCGCTGGCGAACGGCACCTATCCGCTCGCAGGCGCCGACCTCGACTTCAACAACTGCGGCCTGTGCGTGAACCTGATCGCCGACATCGTCGCGATGCAAGGGCCGTCGAAGTTCTACTTTGCCACCGCGGGCTCGGTGACGCTGACCAGCACATCGCCCCCGGCGGGGACGCTGTCCAACCTCACGTTCACCGAGGTCAGCGTCGCGGGTACCCCCGTCGTCGGCGGCTGCACCGCGTCGATCACGTCGATGGCGTTCTCGATGTGATGCTGAGACCAGCCCCTAGTTCGCCGGGACCGGCCTCTTCACGTCGGGCGGAGAGTCATCGCCGCCCACGTGCGGCTCGCTCTTGATCACGATCTTGCCGTCGACGACATCGACGAACGCGATGCCACCGTTGGTCAGCTTGCCGAACAGGATCTCGTTGGCGAGCGGCGCCTTGAGCGTCGACTGAACGAGGCGGGCCATCGGGCGTGCCCCCATGGCCTTGTCGTAGCCGTGCTCGACGAACCAGTCGATCGCGGCCGGCGACACCTCGAGCTCCACCTTCTTCTCCGCGAGCTGGCCATCGAGCTCGTCGAGGAATTTGCGCGCGACCTTGCGGATGACCTCCACGGGCAGCGCTCCGAACATCACGGTCGCGTCGAGGCGGTTGCGGAACTCGGGCGTGAACACGCGCTCGAGCGCCTTCTTGCCGTCCTTGGCATCGGCGATGGAGTCACCGAACCCGATCTTGCCAGCCGCCATCTCGCGCGAGCCTGCGTTGCTCGACATGATCAGGATGACGTTGCGGAAGTCGCTCTTGCGGCCGTTGTTGTCCGTGAGGGTCGCGTGGTCCATGACCTGGAGGAGGATGTTGTAGAGGTCGGGGTGGGCCTTCTCGATCTCGTCGAGCAGGACGACGGAATACGGGTGCTTGTTGACCGCATCGGTGAGCTGGCCACCCTGATCGAAGCCGACGTAGCCAGGAGGCGCACCGATCAGGCGCGACACCGTGTGCTTCTCCATGTACTCGGACATGTCGAACCGGATGAACTCGACGCCGAGCACGCTCGCGAGCTGCTTGGCGAGCTCGGTCTTGCCGACGCCCGTCGGGCCCGCGAACAGGAAGCTGCCCGTGGGCTTGTTCGGATTGCCGAGGCCCGCGCGCGAGAGCTTGATCACCGTCGCGAGCTGCTCGATCGCCTGGTCCTGACCGTAGATGAGGCGCTTCAGCTCGCCCTCGAGGTCGGACAGCTTCTTCTTGTCGTCCGACGAGACCGAGCGCGTCGGGATGCGCGCGATCTTGGCGACGACCTCCTCGATGAGGTTCGGCCGGATCTCCGTGGGACGCTCCTCGGCTGGCATCAGCCGCACCTTGGCGCCCGCCTCGTCGATCACGTCGATCGCCTTGTCCGGCAGCTGCGAGCCGGAGATGTGGCGCGCCGAGAGCTCGACCGCGGCCTCGATCGCCGGATCGGTGAACTTCACGCCGTGGTGCTCCTCGTAGCGCGAGCGGAGGCCCTTCAGGATCTCCACCGCCTCCGGCACGGTCGGCTCACCGATATCGATGCGCTGGAACCGGCGCGACAGCGCGCGATCGCGCTCGAACGCCTGGCGATAGTCCTTGAACGTCGTCGAGCCGATGCACCGCAGCTCGCCGTTCGATAGGGGTGGCTTGAGGATGTTCGCCGCATCCATGGTGCCGCCGCTGGTCGCGCCCGCGCCGATGATGTTGTGGATCTCGTCGATGAACAGGATCGCCTTCGGATCGCCGATCAGCACCTTCATCACAGCCTTGAGGCGCTCCTCGAAGTCACCGCGATAGCGCGTGCCGGCGAGCACCGCCGTCATGTCGAGCGAGTAGAGCTTGGAGTCCTTGATCGAATCCGGCACCTTGCCGTCGACGATGCGCAGCGCGAGACCCTCGGCGAGCGCCGTCTTGCCCACGCCCGGCTCGCCGATGAGCAGCGGGTTGTTCTTTCGCCGCCGCGATAGCACCTGGATCATGCGCTCGAGCTCGTCGGCGCGACCGATCAGCGGATCGATCTTGCCGTCGCGGGCGCGCTGCGTGAGGTCGACGCAGAAGCTCTCGAGCGGGTTCGCGACCTTCGAATCCTCGGCGCCATCGTCCTCGACGCCGCGGCTGCGCGGAACCACGGGGCCGCCGCCGGTGTCGATCTTCGACACGCCGTGCGAGATGTAGTTGATGACGTCGAACCGCGACACGCCCTGCTTCTCGAGCAGGTACACCGCGTGGCTGTCGCGCTCGCGGAACATCGACGCGATCACGTTGCCGGTCGTCATCTGCTGGCGGCCTGCGGCCTGCACGTGCATCGCCGCGCGCTGCAGCACGCGCTGGAACGCGAGCGTCTGGTCGGGACCGGACTCCTCGCCCTCGGGCAGCTCGTCGACTTCCTCATCGAGGAAGCGCTCGAGATCGCCGCGCAGCTTCTCGGTATCGCCGCCGCACTTGGTGACGATGTCAGCGCCGCTCGGGTCGTCGAGAATCGCGAGGAGCAGATGCTCGAGGGTGAGGTACTCGTGATTGCGCCCACGAACATCTTCGACGGCGCGCTGCAGGGTGGCTTGAAGCTCGGGAGATAGCATCGGGAGACCTCTCAGTCCGTAGGCTCGATCGAGAGCTGAAGGGGAAACTGCTGGGCCTTCGCGAGGTGCATCGTCTTGGTGACCTTGGTCTCCGCCACCTCGAACGTGTACACGCCTGCGATCCCGACCCCGTTGGTGTGCACGTGGCTCATGATCGCGATTGCGTCGTTCTCGTTCTTGTGGAACACCGTCTGGAGCACCCAGACGACGAACTCGCGGGTCGTGTAGTCGTCGTTGTGAAGGAGGACCTTGTACATCGGCGGCTTCTTGGTGCGCGTGCGTTCGTCGAGCACCAAGCCGGTCTGGCGATCCCCCTCACGCTTCGGCGGCGGGTGTTTCTTTTCATCAGCGAGACGGATCACCATAAGCCCAATAGTACGAGACCCAGAGCCTCTGTGTAGTGCGCGAGAGCCTCCGATGCAGCCCATGATTTCGGGCAGGTTTCGCAGACCTAGCACCTTGATTGAGGACGTTCCGTAGTACCCGCTCGGGACGTCACAGCGTTGGATTTGTGGTCAGCGTTTCGGGGGCGACCAGGGTCCAATCGGCGAGGCCGCTCTCGCTCGCGCGCTCGATCGCCCCGAGGAGACAGCGGTTGGTCACGGCCCCCTCCCCTGCGATCTCTATGGCGGTCTGGCCTGCGAACTTTGCGAGCGCCGCGGAAGAGGCCGGCGCCACACAGTCGCCAAACGCGAGCGCGACCTCGCGCCCGCTCCCGGGCTTCGGCGCGGATGCGTCGCCACACCCGACGCATGCGCACGCGCAGCGGATCGTCACGATCCTCGTGGTCCCCGCATCCGGCCAAGCGTACTACGTGTAGAGTCCGCGCATGCCGGTCGCTGACACCACCAAAGCCTGGGTCGACGAGAAGTTCGCCTCGTCGATCGTCCCCACGCTCGTCGAGTACATCAAGATCCCGAACAAGTCGCCGATGTTCGATCCCGAGTGGCGCACCACCGGTCACATGGAGAAGGCGGTGACGCTGCTCGCCGGCTGGGCGAAGAGCCAGCTGCCCGAGGGCGCGACGCTCGAGGTGATCCGCCTCAAGGACGATGGGGGCAAGGATCGCACGCCGGTCATCTTCATCGACATCCCGGCGTTCGGGTTGGGCGGCGGCAAGGCAGGAGACACCGTCATGCTCTACGGCCACCTCGACAAGCAGCCGGAGATGACTGGCTGGCGTGAGGACCTCGGGCCGTGGAAGCCCGTGATCGAAGGCGACAAGTTGTTCGGCCGCGGCGGCGCCGACGACGGCTACGCGATTTTCGCCTCGCTCACGGCGATCAACGCGCTCCGCAAGGACAACCTGCCGCACGCGCGCTGCGTGGTGCTGATCGAAGCGTGCGAGGAGTCGGGCAGCTACGATCTGCCCGCGTACATAGATCACCTCGCGCCGCGCATCGGTGCGCTGTCGCTCGTGGTGTGCCTCGACTCCGGCTGCGCGAACTACGACCAGTTGTGGTCGACGACGTCGCTGCGCGGCCTCGTCATCGGCAACCTCGAGGTCTCACTGCTCACCGAGGGCGTGCACTCCGGCGACGGTACGGGCGTGATCGCCGCGAGCGAGCGCGTGGTCCGCATGCTGCTCGATCGGATCGACGACGCGCACACCGGCGTCATCAAGCTCTCCGAGCTCGCGACCCAGATCCCTCGTCAGCGTATCGCGCAGGCCGAGCGTACCGCCGAGGTGATCGGCGACGAGGTGTTCAGCAAGTTCCCGCTGCAGAAGGGCGTCAAGCCGGTCACCGACAGCAATGTCGAGCTGATCCTCAACCGCACCTGGCGTCCGGGCCTCGCGATCACGGGCGCCGACGGGTGGCCTCCGATCGGCAACGCCGGTAACGTGCTCCGCCCGGTCACCAAGCTCAAGCTGTCGATCCGCATCCCGCCCAACGTCGATCCGACGAAGGCGCAGGCCGCGGTGAAGGCGACGCTCGAGAAGGATCCGCCCTACGGCGCGAAGGTCACGTTCGAGGGCGGTACGGCGAGCGCGGGCTGGAACGCGCCCGAGCTCGCGCCGTGGCTCGAGCAGGCGCTCGACGCTGCGAGCACCCGCCATTTCGGCAAGCCGGCGATGTACATGGGCGAAGGCGGCACGATCCCGTTCATGTACATGCTCGGCGAGAAGTTTCCGAAGGCGCAGTTCTGCATCACCGGCGTGCTCGGTCCGGGCTCCAACGCGCACGGCCCGAACGAGTTCCTGCACCTCCCGACGGCGAAGAAGCTCACGCTGTGCGTCGCCGACGTGCTCGCGACGCACGCGCAACAGCCGTAGTCTCTACCAGGACTCGACCCTGCCGCGGGTCAGGCAAGATGCGAACGTCGACGACGGGTGACCGCGCTCGGACGTGAAGGTCCAATCCACGGGCTGTCCGGGCGACGGGATGGTCAGGTCAACGCTGAACCCCGGCAGCGTCGAAAAGTCGGGGATCTCGACGTCGTCGGTCCCCTGCGCTTCCATCCAATCGCGTGTCGCGGTGATCGTGGTCGAGTTATCCAACGTCAGCTGCACGTAGCGCCAGTCGAGATCCGACGTCCAGCGAAACCGCCGGCGCTCCACGAGGACCAGGGCTGGAGCCGGGACCTGGATGGCGAGGGTCGGTCCATCGATCCGGGCAGAGCTCGTGCACGTTCCCCCGTCCACGCGTGTCCCGTCGACGCGCGCGATCTGGTAGTCCCCGTCGACGAGCTGACTCGCGGAGAACGCCGTCACCAGGTACCCATCCCCAGGAAACCTGATCACGGTCCCGTTGTGCGTATGCAGCTCGGACATCAGCACGACGTCCTGGTTCTGGTCCGAGCCCGTGATGGTCGTCTCGACGGTAGTGAGATCGGCGCCGTAGACATCGACCGGCAGATCGATGATGCGCGACGAGCGCAGGTCGGTGTCGTGCTGGATCAACGCTCGGACGGGCACGCTCCGCGGATGGCGCGCGACGGCGACGACGTCGTAGTAGCCGGCGGGGACGCTGGCGCTGTAGTTGCCGAGTTCGTCGGCCGACGTGAGGGGCGAGCCATTCGCTGCAGCCTTGGAGCCGCTGGATCCGATGTAGATATCCGCGAACGGCGTCGAGAAACCAAGCACGCCCACGCGGATCGGATTCGAGATCCGATTACAGTCCGCTTGCGGTTCGTCGCCGACCGTCGAGTGGATGACGTTCCACTGGGTGATTCCGCTGCCGCAGGCCCATACGAGCGAATACCGTCCAGTCTCGATCCGGATCCGCGCCCGCCCGGTGAGCCCGGGCTCGACAGGTTTCCACGCGCCATCGCCGTCGCGGTACGCCGTCAGCGCGGTGTTGTTCACGGTGACGACCATGGTGAACGGTTCCGGATCGCAGCCGGCGACGACCGCGCCCACGCTGACGATTGCCGCGAGCCATCCGCGCATCACCGCGACGCTACCAGGAATCCAGGGACGCCACGCGTGGCGCGTGAAGCGAACCACCTTGCACGGTTCGCGCAGCCTCGAATCCGACGCTAGATTGCGCCGGGAGCGCCATGGTATGCGGCCGAGCATGAAGCAGCTGTTCGCGGTTGGGATGATTGTCGTGGGGGCATGCGGTAGTGGCGGAACTGACCCAGCCTCGCCCGACGCGTCGACGGTCGGCACCTGGAGTCCGCTGGTAAAGAAGACGTGGACGCTGGGGCCGGGCGACGAGAAGACATCCGACCTCACGGTCGAGAGCGTCGAGCGCGACATCTACGTGGGCGGCATGCGCCCGCTGGCTCCCGCGGGCACGCACCACACGCTGCTGTACCGCGGTATCGAGGGCACCAACATGATCTACGCGTCCGGCGTCGGCACCGGCGAGCTCGTGTTCCCGCCGGGCAAAGGCCTCAAGCTCACGGCCAACACCGTGCTCGGGTTGCAGCTGCACATCTACAACACGAGCGACGCGATGATGACGGGCACGTCGGGCATCGAGGTGCTCGAGCTCGATCCATCGACGGTCACCGACGAGGTCGACATGTTCCTGCCCGGGCCGCAGGAGCTCGAGATTCCGATGGGCACCTCGACGGCGTCGGGCTCGTGCACGGTGACCACGCCGTACCAGGTGTTCGCGCTGTTTCCGCACATGCACCAGTACGGCACGCACTTCAAGACGACGCTGACGATCGCCGGGCAGGAGCGCATGCTGCACGACGCCGCCTACGACTTCGAGCGTCAGACCGTGACCACGTTCGAGCCGATCCAGCTCAACCCGGGCGACAAGGTGAACACCGAGTGCACGTGGAACAACACGACGGGTGGCGTCATCGTCGACGGCGAGAGCTCGGATACCGAGATGTGCTACTCGATTCTCTATCGCTTCCCGCGCGGGAACGAAGAGTTCTGCAACGACTAAGGCCGCCACCGCTCGGCGGATTCCTGACGCCGCTGCTTCGCGCAGGCCCGCGCGCTACCCTCGACCATGAGGCCGCTAGAGCTGAAGCGAATCGAGCCGCGCGGTATCGCCGAGGCTCTCGAAAAGGCCGCGCACTACCGTCTCCTCAACGAGCCGTCGCAGGCCGAGAGCATCTGTCGCGACGTGATCGCCGCGGATGCGAGCAACCAGTACGCCCTGCGCGCGCTGGTCCTGGCACTCGCCGATCAAGTCGAGCACCGGAGACCTGCTGGCCCCGAAGCGCGCGACGTGATCGCGCGGCTCGAGGACGCGTTCGATCGAGAGTATTACGCGGGCGTGGTGCTCGAGCGCGAGTCGCAAGCGCTGCTGGGGCGCTCGCATATGGTGCGCTCGGCGGCATACGACGGCTTCCGCCAGGCGATGGAGTGCTTCGAGCGTGCGGAGCTATTGCGTCCCGGTAACGTCGACGCCGTGTTGCGCTGGAACAGCTGCGCCCGCGCGATCGAACGCGAGAAGCTCGAGCCCGAGCCACCGGGCCCGGTGCTACAGCTGGAGTAGTGCTGCGCGCCCCGCCGCGACGTGCGCGACTCGATGACCTTCGCGTTCACGGTCGGCCTCGACGCCTTGCTTTGATCAGTCCCTACATCGCCGGCTTGATCGCGCGGCGCCGCTCGGGCGTCTTCACGATCGTGGCGCGCACGAGGAATGGCGCCGGATCGACGTAGTGGGTGTCGATCGTGTCGCCGGTGGAGCCGGGATGGTTCGGCACCTCGAGCGAGAAGTGGAGATGGGGTGGCGCGGAGAATACGGCGGTCGCGCCGAGCGTGCCGATGTACTGGCCCGCGTGCACGCGATCGTTGACCTGTAAGTCAGCGATCTCATCCATGTGCATGTACGCCGTCAGCGTGCCGTCGTCGTGGAGGAGGCGGACGTAGCGACCGCTGCGGCCATCGGCGCCGCGCTCGCTGCGCTCGATGCGAACCACGGTGCCGTCGGCGACGGCGACGAGCGGGTTGCCACGCGGCCCGTCCAGGTCAACTCCGCAGTGCCCCGCCCCGCACTCCGCGCGCTCGATGCCGATCCGCTGGGCGCCGAAGTGACGCGTGACGAGCGGCGGCATGTGCTCCGGGCTGCCAGCGACGGGGTGGATCCAGTGGCCAAGCGACGCGAAGGTGAGGTCGAGCGGCGTGCCGTTCTCCTCGGGCATCGGCCAGCGCTGTTCTTCCTTGGTCTCGTAAAACAGAGGCGCGGTGTCGGTGGTCGACACCTTCGTCTCCACCGCGAGCTGCTCGGCGGACCCGATCTCCACGTTCGCGAGCTCTCGGGTCGGCGCGGCATCGCCCGTGCGCAGCTGGGTGAACACCACGCCGAGCACGGCGGCCGCGGCGACCGCGGTCGCGATCACACGCGGGAACCGCGAGCGCGTCCGCGGGAGCTCGGTGTCGAGACGTGCCGGGACGGCGATGATGGGCTCACTCGCGATCGGCTGATCTCGTAGCTCCCAGCACTCGCGATGCCACAGCTGGACGGCACCTGCTGCTGTAACAGAGGGGACACCTTCGTGAAGCGCAACCGTGCTCGTGCAGCGTGGACAGCCAGCAATCGCCATCAGCGGACATCGTAACGGATGGACCTCAAACGATCTCGCGACCGAACGCCCGATCTACGGGCGATCTCGGTGTACCGACGTGTCCTACACGTCAGGACTTCTTGCGCATGATCGCGAGGTGATTCGTGTGGCCCGACGAGCCGTCGTAGTAGCCGAACCGGAACCCGAGCTTGCGCTTGGGCTGAGCGGTGAACTCGGCGCGCCAGTTGGCTGCGATCTGGTTGCCACCTTCGATGTGCGCCCGCTCGAACGCGCCGTAGGTCTCGTACTCGAAGCCCGCGGGCTTTCCGAACTTGGGCGGCACGCCGGTCGCGTCGGAGACCATCCACTGCACGTGGTCGATGAGGTACGTGCGGATGGTCTTGAACGAGTCCCAGCCGAGGAGGTAGCTCGCGGCCTTGGTCATGCCCGCGATCTGGCCCTTGGCCTCGAGATGCTTGAGGACGCGGGGATCCTTGGCGATGTGTGCATCGTCGAGGTTGGCCTGGATGTGGCGATAGATCTGCGTGCGCCCGCCCGCCTTGCGGTACTGGACCTCGACGTTCGCAAACACCCGATTGCGCGCCTCGGCCTTGCCCTTCATCGGGTCAGGCGCCGCGGCGATGTCGGCGTCGGTCAGGTACTGGATGGCACCGTTCTCGTCGAGCCTGAAGTAGCGGAGGCCGACGATCTCGAAGCCGTGAATGTTCAGTGCTGAGAGGCCGAACACGAGCTGCGTGGGCAACTGGCCGCCGCGCATCGCATCGATCATGTTCAGCGTGTTGCTGAAGTTCACGACGTAGAGGAAGTGGAGCTCGTACTGGATCGTGGCGAGGGCGCGATCGAAACCGGTCTTGCCCTTCACGATCGCGGGTTCCTTGCGCACGGACGCTTCGCCCGGTGCGGCCATCTTGCCGCTGATCGGATTGCCCTTCGTGATCTCCGGGTCACCACCGCCGATGCCCTTGGGCGACTTGCGCAGCGCCTCGAGGGTGCGCGGGTCGCCAGCGGGCTCGAGCGAGAGCGTCGTGATCTCGTCGGCGTCGGGGAACACCGTCAACGCCGTCGACAGGTCGCCACCGGCGAACGGATACACGACCTTCTTTGGAATCGAGGTCGGCACCTTCTCGGCAAAGAACGCGCGCGCGGGGGTCACCCACTTCTTCACGTAATCTGCCTGCGTCTTGTTGATCGCGGCGCAGTGCTGGGTGATGCGCTCGGCCGAGTAGCCCTCGGGCACCGGGCCCGTACCACCGCACGCGCCTACGCGGAACAGGTCGCGCCCGACCTGCGTGAAGTCATGTCCCTCGCCGTCTGCGCGAGCAGAAGCAGCGGTCCCAAGCACCAGAGCAGCGACGAGCAGCGGATGACGCATCGAACACGGAATATATGCCGTCAGGGCTCCACGAGCGAGACCGTGCTCGTGTGTCGGTCGCGTTCCACGACGATCGCGACACGGCCCCGCGCGCGCCGGAGGATCTCCGAGAGCTGGGCGCGATCGATCGCCGGCCGGCCGTCGACCCCGATGAGAATGTCGTTCGCCTCGAGCCCGAGCGCGGGCACCGCGGCCCCCAGGCGCAGGCCCCGCACGCGCGTGTTCTCGATCACGGGCAAAAGTGGTGCAGCGAGAATCGGCGCCACCGCGTCGGCGAGTGCAGTCACCCGGAACGCGGGGCCCGGGTCGCAGCTGCGCACGGGCGCGACACGGGGCGGGCATGGCAGCCCTTTCACCTCGTCGGGCGTGCTCGTCCCGACCTCGGAGAGGGCGAGGCGCACCGCGACCGCGAGATCCGCATCGACCGGTCCCGCCATGCGCGCCACCACCTGCGACCCTTGCCGTGTCACCTCGATCCGCTGCACGAACGGTCCGGTCACCGGACGATTTGCGAGCGTGTCCAAGTACGCCTTCAGCCGCGTCTCCACGAGCGGCGCGAGCGCGAGCGTCGTGTCGAACGCGAACCACGCCTCAAGTGGCTCGGGCCGGGCGGTCGCGATCGCACTTCCGCCGGCGAGCTCCAGGGTCGCCACGAGCGGCGCCGTCAGCAGATACGCCTTCGCACGTGCGCGGCGCTCGTCATCGAGCACCGATGCAGTACCGGCAGTCGTGCTGTCTCCAATCGTCGCGACCCACAACCGCCCGCCGACGTTGCTCAGCGTGGGACACGTCACCTGCGCGGTCGTCTCGATCACCACGGTCGTGCCGCGTGGTGCGATCCCCACGGCTACGTCCTCCGCGGTGAACATCGCGTCGATCGCACAGCCCATGCGTGCGGGCCAGCGCGGTCGGAGCACATCGATCACAGCACGCACGTGCGGATGGGACAGCGCACGCCCCTGCGCCGCGATCACCACCGTCGCGTCGTCATCGATCCGTGCGAGGACGCGCTCGCGAGCTTGGGCGCTCGTGCCCGTGCCCTCGTGACATGCCGCGACGCACGCGAGGGCGAACCCCACCCACACCCATCGCGCACCTCGTGAGGACATCCTTCAGCTCTACCAGAAGCTCATGCCATGGGCGCACGGTATGGTGCTCTCCATGGTCACGATCAACGACAGCCGCATCCGCGAGATCCTGGCGAGCTCGCCGACGATCGCGGTGCTCGGTGTCCATCACGAGCCCGAGAAGGCCGCCTACTACGTCCCCGAATATCTTCACGACGAGGGTTACAAGATCATCGGGGTCAACCCGGCGTTTGTCGGTCGCAGGCTGTTCGGTGAGCAAGTGCGCGCCACGCTGACCGAGATCAACGAGCCGGTGGACATGGTCGATGTGTTCCGGCGCCCAGACGCGATCCCGGAGCACGTCGAAGACATCCTCGCGATGAAACCGCGCCCCAAGGTCGTCTGGTTCCAGCTCGGCATCCGCAATGACGAGGCCGCCAAGGTCCTCGAGGCCGCGGGGATCACGGTCGTGCAGAATCGCTGCACGCTCGCCGACCATCAACGCCTCGGCCTTGGCCCCCCTGAGAAGAAGTAGCGCGCCCGTGGCACGCGAGATGCTCCCATTCTCGATGTGTCATGCCGGCCTTCCTGAACGACGAGATCCGGAACACCACGGACGCGACACGCGGGCAGCCTCTCGCGGCGCGTGTCCTCGCTCGCAAGGACGAGCTCGAAGACGCGCTCGCTGACCTGCGCGGCACCGATGGCACTCTGCGCCAGGCCATCGAGACCGCCCTCGCGACCGTCTACGCGCTGATGACCGGGGACCTGGCGCACCCCTCGGAGGTCGTCGCGCGCGACCTCAACCGGTGGCTCGAGCGCCACAAGCATCTCGCGCAAGACATCACGCGGGCTCACCGCAGCTGATGGGACTGCGGTATGAAGCCGCATCGTGCGCGTCCTGATCCAGCACCGCAGCCGCTACCTCTATCCGCGACCTGCTCTGCTCGGACCGCACTTGATCCGGCTTCGGCCGGCGGATCACGCGCGCGCGAAGATCGAGCGCTACTCGCTGACGATCACCCCCGAGCATCGGCTGCACTGGCAGCGTGATCCGCACGGGAACCACGTCGCGCGGGTGACGTTCAAGGCGGGACAGCGCGTCGAGGCGCTGGAGCTTGTGGTGGAGCTGGCCGTCGATGTGCGGCCGATCAATCCGTTCGACTTCTTCATCGACGAGCGCGCGCGGCGGGTGCCGTTCCGCTATCCCGATGGGCTGGATGCGGAGCTGGCGCCTTATCTGGAGACAGCGGATCCGGCGTATCGCATGGGGCGCAAGGCGATCGAGCTGCTCGAGGAGGTGCCGGCGACGGGCGACACGCTCGACATGCTCATCAAGCTGAACGCGCTGGTGCGCCAGCGCGTGGCATACGTGATCCGCGACGAAGCGGGTGTGTGGACGCCGGAGGAGACGCTCGTGAACGGCCGCGGGTCGTGTCGCGATAGCGCGGTGCTGCTGGTGGCCTTGATGCGCGCGCGTGGAATCGCGGCGCGGTTCGCGTCGGGGTATCTCGTGCAGCTGACGGACGAGGGGATGATTCCCGACGAGCCGAAGGGCGTCGATCGGGATGTGGTGGATCTGCACGCATGGGCCGAGGCGTACGTGCCCGGCGCCGGCTGGATCGGGTTTGATGGGACGAGCGGGCTCCTGTGCGGCGAAGGGCACATCGCGCTGGCGTCGACGGCGTCGCCGTCGGCCGCGGCGCCCATCGATGGAACGGCCGAGCTCGGTGCGAGTGCGGTTTCGTTCTCGACGTCGATCATGCGGCTCGGCCACGAGACCCGACCGACGGCGCCGTACACCGAGGACGTCTGGCAGCAGCTGCTCGCCGGTGGGGATCGCGCAGATGAGGTGTTGCGCGGAGCTGGGCTGGAGGTGTGGATCGGCGGCGAGCCAACGTTTACCGCGCGGCCAGACGTGGCGGGCGCGCATGATGCTCCGGAATGGCAGGGGGCGGCGCTTGGCGCGGACAAGTGGCGCCGCGGGCGTGCCCTCGCGAACACGTTGCGTGATCGGCTCGCGCCAGGTGGCGTGGTGTTGCACCGGATGGGCAAGCACTATCCGGGCGAGAGCCGACCGCGCTGGGCGCTCGACGTGATCGGGCAGAAGAGCGGTGTCGCCATGTGGCCCACGCGCTCGTTGCTCGATGCGGGTTCGATCGACGCGGCGCGCGCGTTCGGCACGGCACTCGCACGCGCGCTGCATATCGCGCCCGAGTTACACCCAGCGTTCGAGGATCCGTGGGAGGTGCTGCGCGCCGAGGCACAGCTGCCTCCTGCGCTCGACCCGCGTAGCGCGGGGCTCGACGATCCCGAGGAGCGCCGGCGTCTCGCGACCGTGCTCGATCGCGGTGCGGGCCGGCCCGTCGGGTATGTGTTGCCACTGGCGCGCGGCGACCGCGGCGGCTGGCTCACCGATCGGTGGAAGTTCCGTCGCGAGCACTTGTTCCTGGTTCCCGGCGACAGCCCGATCGGATTGCGCCTGCCGCTCGCCAGCCTCGGCGCGGGCTACGTGCCACCGGTGTGGGCCGAGGCGCCCGTGTTCCCCGATCCACGGCGCGACGACGAGGGGGAGGACGCGCAGACATCACGCACCACGCGCAGCGCGCCAGTGGCGGTGGTGCCGACGATCGAAGCGAGCCACGGCCTGAGAACCGCGCTCTCGATCGAGCCGCGCGACGGGCAGCTGTGGGCATTCTTGCCGCCGCTGCCGCGGTTCAATGACTTCGTCATGCTGGTGGAGGCGCTCGATGCCGCGCGCGTCGAGACCGGCTTTGACGTGCACCTCGAGGGGTATCCGCCGCCGCCCGCGCCCGAGCGCACGCGGTTCGCGGTGACGCCGGATCCGGGGGTGATCGAGGTAAACCTTGCGCCGCAGGACAACTGCCGCGCCGCCGCCGAGCTGCATCACACCGTGTTCGACGCGGCGCTGGCGAATGGGCTCACGGCCGAGCGCTATCTGCTCGATGGCCGCGCGGCCGGTTCCGGCGGTGGCAACCACATCACGATCGGTGGCCCGACGGCGGAGCGCTCGCCGTGGCTGGTGCGGCCGTCGCTGCTCGCGAGCCTCATCACGTTCGCGCAGCATCACCCGGCGCTGTCCTACGCGATGACGGGCATGTTTGTCGGCCCGACCTCGCAGGCACCGCGCGTCGACGAGGCGCGCCACGATGCGTTGTACGAGCTCGAGCTCGCGCTGCCACGCCTGCATCAGGATCCGCCCCCGTGGCAAGTCGATGGCCTCCTGCGCCACTTGCTCGTCGACGTGGCGGGCTCCACGCATCGCGCCGAGATCTCGATCGACAAGCTCGTCGATCCGCAGACGCCGTTCGGACGGCAAGGGCTCGTCGAGCTGCGCGCGTTCGAGATGCCGCCCCATCCGCGCATGCTCGCGGCGCAGGCGATCCTCGTGCGCAGCTTGCTCGCGGCCTTCGCGGTCGCGCCGTATCAGCACGCGCTCGTGCGCTGGGGCGGCGAGCTCCACGATCGGTTCCTGTTGCCGTACTGGCTGTGGCGAGACCTCGAGGACGTGCTGGCCCACCTCGCCGGACACGGCGTGAACCTGCCGGCGGATGCGTTCCGGCCGTTTGTCGATCTGCGCTGCCCGCTGGTCGGCACCCTCGACGTCGGCGGCGGCGTGGTCGAGATCCGCAATGCGATCGAGCCGTGGCACGTGCTCGGTGAAGAGGTCACGCAGACCGGCACGTCGCGCTATGTCGATTCATCGATGGAGCGCCTCGAGCTGCGCACGCTCGGGCTCGATCCCGAGCGCTACGTGGTCGCCGTGAACGGTGTCGTCGCGCCCCTGCGCACCGCCGCGGGCCGTGACGTGCGCGTCGGCGGCGTCCGGTTCCGTGCGTGGTGCCCACCGCACGCGCTGCAGCCGCACCTGGGCATCCACCACCCGGTGCGCATCGACGTGGTCGACACGTGGGCGAAGCGCGGTGTGGTGCGTGGCGCGTATCACGTGTGGCATCCCGAAGGCCGCGCGTTCGATGCCGCCCCGCTCACGCGCGTGGAGGCCGCAGCCCGCCGTGCGCAGCGGTTCGTCGTCGAAGGCGCCGCGCCGTGGCCGTTGCACGCGCGCACCATCGCTCCGCACCCCGACCAGCCGTACACGCTCGACTTGCGACGAATCGACGCCGGCGTGCCGATGCCGCGCGCGGAGGATTGGGCCACCACATGAACGACGAGCTCAGCGCGTCCCTCGAGATCCACGACGAGCTCATCACCCGCCGCGGCGTCGAGGTGTGGATCGGCGCCGAGCCCACGTTCACGCGTGCGGACTCGATCGATCCCGCGTGGAACACCTCGCCAGAAGGTGACGACAAGCTCCTGCGCGCCCACGCACTCGCAACTGCCTTCGCCGATGCGCTCCCCGGCGCCTCGGTCGTGCGCGTGATCGGCCGCAAGTTCCCCGAGGAGGAGCACGCGCGGTTTGCGTTTGGCGTCCGATGGAACGATGCGCGCACCGAGGGCGGCACGCGCTGCGCCATCGACGCCGATCCCACGCGCCCACCGACCGACGTCGACGGCGATCATTGGCTGACCGTCACGCCCGACCCCGGCGTCGTCGAGGTCAACATGGCGCCGTGCGCCGATACCAAGACGTTCGCAAACCAGGCGCGCCGGATCTGGGCGGCGGCATCGGCCGCGGGCCTGTCGCCCACGCGCTACCGCTTCAACGGCGACGTCGTCGATTCCGGTGGCGGTGGCCAGCTCTCGCTTGGTGGCTCGCGCCCACTCTCGAGCCCGTTCGTGCGCTACCCGCACGTGCTGCCCGCGTTGATCCGCTACATCAACAACCATCCTTCGCTGTCGTACTGGTTCGCCAACGAGTGTGTCGGCTCGGCGTCGCAAGGCCCGCGTCCCGACGAGGGCGTGCGCGAGCGCTGGGACGAGCTGACGATTACTCTCGGCTGGCTCGAGCGCCTCGCAGATCGTGGCGAGCTGCCGCCCGAGAATCTTTGGCACGCGCTCGGCCCGTTGCTCGTCGATTCTTCGGGCAACTCGCACCGCGCCGAGATCAACGTCGAGAAGCTGTGGAACCCACATGTCGCGCAACACGGCACGCGCCACGGCAAGATGGGGATCGTCGAGCTCCGCGCCGTGCGCATGCCAGAGCGGCCCGGGATGCTCGCCGCGTTTGCCGCGCTCATGCGCTCGATCGTCGCGCGCCTCGTCGTCTCGCACTATCGCGCGCCCCTCATCGACTGGCACGACGAGCTCCACGATCGC
Source organism: Kofleriaceae bacterium (assembly GCA_033763475.1). GTDB lineage: Bacteria > Myxococcota_A > Polyangia > Haliangiales > Haliangiaceae > JABFXX01. Next base: position 57,303 of record JANRKM010000079.1, on the reverse strand, counting down.
TTCGCGCTACCTGCTGCACTCTCGCGCGATCTGCGCCTCGTCCTCGGTGATCTGGACGAGCACGGGTTCGGCTTGCCCGGCCCGCTGCGCCGAGAGCTCGAGGCATGGCGGGCGCCGGGCATCACGTGCCGCCTCGGGGACGCGACGCTCGTGATCCGGCCTGCGCTCGAGTTCTGGCCGCTCGTCGGCGACGTCGCCTCGCAGGAGCGCGCGAGCGCGCGCGTCGTCGACGCCTCGACCCAGCGCTGGGAGATTTCGCTGGAGGGCCCGGGGCCGGATCGCGTCTCCGTCGCGGGTCGCTGGGCGCATCTCCACGCAATCGGCGACGGTGTGCGCGCGGTGGGCGTGCGGCGCCGCATCTACCAACCCTCGCCGGGTCTCCATCCCGGCCTGCCCGCCACCGATCCACTCGTCATCGAGTGGGCCTGGGCCGGGCGCGCGCAAAAGATCGAGCTGTGGGCATGGCGCCCCGAAGGTGGGCCGTACGCCGGTCTGCCGCGCGACGAGACCGATGCCATGGAGCGCCGCCAGGAGCGCATCATCGTCTCGACGACGGCCGGCGAGGTCGATGCCCTCGGCCACTGGTCCGAAACGCGCCCGTTCACGGTCGACCTCCGCGCTAGCGACGGATCGCGGGCATAGCCAGCGCGCCGATCCACAAAGCATGTTCGAACACGCCTAGGCGCCCGTCCCCGCCGACCACCGCATCATTGGCGGTATCGTCGACCCCTCATGCAAGCCGGGGTCAAGGAGGTCTGGGCGCGGGGCGCGTGGGCGGCCATCGACGTCACGCGCGCAGCCGGCCTCCCCGTGCAGGCCGTATTCGTGGGCCTGCCCTTCGACGAGCGAATGTTGCGGACCCGCGCGCGCGTGTCCTGGGACCACTACGTGATGATCATCGAGCGCATGAACGAGCTATGCGGTGGTCCCGCGCAGCTCGAGTCGTTGGTCGAGAACACCATTCACAAAGTCTTGCCGGAGGTCCGGTCGCTCGCCGGCGCTGCGGTAACGCCGTTTCGCCTGATGAAGTTCTTCTGGGAGATCCTCCAGCCATTCGTGTTCCCGATGGTCACGTGGCGTGCCGAGGATCTCGGCGACGACCGCTTGCGGCTCGTCACGCGCCTCGACCCTGGCTACCGCGAATGCGAGGTCTTGTTCACCACCTTGCGGGGTGCGATCCGCAGCATGACGCGCCACCTCGATTTGCCGCCGATCGAGATCCTCAGCGAGGACATCGGACCGACCCACAGCGTGTACGAGGTGCAGCTGCCGGAGCCACCGTCCTTCACCCAGCGCGCGCTGCGCATCCCGAGCGCCATGCGCAAGCTCGCCGTCCGGATCGCACTCGGAGCGGCGAGCGACGGTGCACCGCTGACCATCCAGCTCGACGAGCACGACCGCAATCCGTACGAGCCGCGTGTCTTGCTCGCGACTCGCGGGTGGTGCCTCAGCCCGCGCGAGGCGGAGTTGCTGCGGCTCGTCGTCGAGGGCCACTCCGAGCGCTCGATCGCGTCCACGCTGGGACTCACCCTCGAGAGCGTCGAAAAGCGCATCGCGGAGCTCACCACGCGAGCGGGCGTCGCATCGAAGACACAGCTGATCCTGCAGTTCTGGACACTCCAGCCCGAACGCTGAGCCAACGAAAGCTTCGCAACGGCGAGGCGTGGCGCTTGCAAGCAGCGAGTGCCATGAACATCGCGCAGACGACGCAGGAGACCCTCGAGCATCAGGCTCCTCCGACCGGCCCCGTGCCGGTGGGCCAGAGAGCGCCGGAGTTTCGACTGCACACCACGCCGGATCAGACCGTGTCGCTTTCGGACTTCCTCGGGCGCCCCGTCGTGCTCGCGTTCTACCCTGCGGACTGGAGCCCGGTGTGCGGAGATCAGCTGGCGCTGTACAACCAGCTGCTGCCCGAGTGGCACCACCGGCGCGCGCAGCTGCTCGGGATCTCCGTCGATGGCCCGTGGTGCCACCGCGCATTCAGCGAGAACCGCAACCTCCATTTCCCGCTGCTCTCCGACTTCGAGCCCAAGGGTGACGTCGCGCGCCGCTATGGTGTCTACAACGTCGCCGGTGGCATCAGCGAACGCGCGCTGTTCGTGATCGACAAGAACGGCCTCGTCGCGTGGAACTACATCTCACCGACCGGGGTAAACCCGGGAGCCGACGGCATCCTCGACGCCCTCGACGCCCTCGAACGGTCCGGAGGAGCACTGCAATGACCAGACTGCGTGGACCCGTCAACGAGCAAGACCACATCCAAGGCCCGAGCCGGGCGCCGCTCACGCTGCTCGAATACGGCGACTATCAGTGTCCGTACTGCGGACAGGCGTACCGGATCATCAAGAACGTGCAGCAGCACTTCGGCAACCGGCTCAGGTTCGTGTTCCGCAACTTCCCGCTCACCGAGGTTCATCCGATGGCACTCCCAGCCGCGGAAGCGGCGGAGGCCGCCGGCGCACAGGGGAAGTTCTGGGAGATGCACGATCTGCTCTACGAGAACCAGCCGCGGCTCAGTATGCGGTTCTTCCTCGAGCTCGCGAATCAGCTCGAGCTCGATCGCGAGCGATTCGTCGAGGACATCGAGAACGGCACGTTCCGCCCGGTGATCCGCGACGACTTCGTCGGCGGAGTCCGCAGCGGCGTCAACGGAACCCCCTGCTTCTTCATCGACGGCGACCGCTACGACGGCTCGTGGGACGAGGAGATGTTGATCGCCGCGCTCGAGAACAGCACGAGGCGCTCCGGGTTAGTCGGCGCCCACCGCTAGCGTGCCGTGTGCGGCCGATCGACGCGTTCGACCACGTCCAGAGCTCGCGCCACTACGAGGTCACGCTGCTCGCGTACCTCGACTATCAATGCCCGTACTGCGCCCACGCGGATCAGGTCGTGCGGCGGGTACGGCGCTACCTCGGCGATCGCCTCCGCTATGTCGTACGCAACTTCCCGATCATCGCGGTGCACCCACTGGCGCGGATCGCAGCCGAGGTCGCCGAAGCCGCAGGCGCCCAGCGCAAGTTCTGGGAGATGTACGGCCTCTTGTTCGAGCACCAGCGCCGCCTCGGCCTGGCGCTGTTCCTCGAGCTCGCACAGCGCCTGGAGCTGGAGCGCGATCGCTTCTTCGAGGATCTCGAGAATGCCGTCTACCGGCCGCGGATCCGGCTCGACATCGCAGACGGCATGCAGAGCGGCGTGAATGGCACCCCGTGCTTCTTCATCGACGGTGTGCGGCACGATGGGGCGTGGGACGTCGATGCGCTCCGCACCGCACTCGAGGCCCCCTCCGCCCACGCGCGTCGTTGACGTGCATCGACCAGTGGGTGATCCTGGTCTCGACGCCCTGAGATCGCTGTCGCGGAACGACGCTCATGTCGAGATCGAGAGCCGAGAAGCGACGCTGATCGTCCTCGGGTACCCGTAGATTGCGATACATTTGCGACATGACGCAGTCGTCCGGCCTGTTCGACGGATATCCGTCGCTGCCGGGAACCTACGACGAGATGTTCGACGGTGGCGTCGCGCGTGGATCGTTCAAGCGCGTCGCGGAGCTGCTGTCAGCGATGTCCGGTGACGAGCTGTCCCGGGCGCAGCAAATCGCCGAGACCGCCCTGCTCCAGCAAGGCGTCACGTTCTCCGTGTACGGCGACGCGCGTGGCACCGAGAAGATCTTCCCGTTCTGCCTGCTCCCCCGGATGATCGCGGCCGCGGACTTCGCGCGGCTCGAGCGCGGCCTCTCGCAGCGCCTGCGCGCCCTCGACGCGTTTCTCGCCGACATCTACGGCGAGCAGAAGATCCTCGCCGACGGCGTGGTGCCCGCGGAGATGATCCTCGGCGCGGCCGGCTACCGGCCCATGCTGCGCGGCATCGCGGCGCCTGGTGGCGTGCGCATCCACATCTCGGGTGTGGATCTGATCCGCGATCACGACGGCACCTGGCGCGTGCTCGAGGACAACCTGCGCACGCCCTCGGGCGTGTCGTACGTCGTCGAGAACCGGCTGATCAGCAAGCGGCTGTTCCCGCGTATCTTCGACGCCGCGCGCGTGCATCGCGTCGACCACTATCCAACGCGGCTCGCCGAGACGCTGCGTTCGGTGTCGCCGGTACCGGACGGCACGTGCGTGGTGCTCACGCCCGGCAGCTACAACTCGGCCTACTTCGAGCACAGCTTCCTCGCGCGCACGATGGGCATCGAGCTCGTGCAGGCGCCCGATCTGTTCGTCGATGGCGACGAGGTGTTCTGCCGGACCACACGCGGCCCCAAGCGCGTCGACGTGATCTACCGCCGCACCGACGAGGCCTTCCTCGATCCCGAGGTGTTCCGTCCCGACAGCGTGCTCGGCGTGCCGGGCCTCATGCGCGCCTACGCCGCCGGCAATGTCGCGCTCGTCAACGCACCGGGCAACGGTGTCGCCGACGACAAGGCCGTGTACCCGTTCGTCCCGAGGATGATCGAGTACTACCTCGGCGAGCAGCCACTCCTGGAACAGGTACCGACCTACGTGTGCCTGTTCGAGCAGGATCGCACCTACGTCCTCGAGCACCTCGAGGAGCTGGTCGTGAAGGCCGTCGACGAGGCCGGTGGCTACGGCATGCTGATGGGGCCGCAATCGACCGCCGCGGAGCGCGAGGAGTTCCGCCGCCGCATCATCGCCGAGCCCCGCCGCTACATCGCCCAGCATCGGATCGAGCTGTCCTCGTGCCCGACGTGGATCTCCGACCGTGGCGCGATCGAGCCGCGCCGCGTCGACCTGCGCCCGTACATCCTGACGTCCAAGGAAGGGCCGTGGGTGCTCCCCGGTGGCCTCACGCGGGTCGCACTCACGCGTGGCAGTTACGTCGTCAACTCGTCGCAAGGCGGTGGCAGCAAGGACACCTGGGTCCTCAAATGATCTCCCGCGTCGCAGACCACTGCTTCTGGTTTGGCCGGTACGTCGAGCGCACCGAGGCCACCGCGCGCATGCTCGGTGCGTCGGTCTCGCTTGCCCTCGACGGCGAGCTGCCCCCTGCGCAGGTATGGCGGCCGGTGCTCGTGGTGTCGGGCGAGCAGACCGCGTTCCGCACGCGGATCGCCAATGGTGATGACGACGCACCGGCGTGGGGCGACGCCGAGGTCGTGCAACGGTTCATGGTGTTCGACGAGGAGAACGGCGTCTCGCTCGCGCGCTCGATCCAGGGCATGCGGTGGAACGCGCGCTCGATCCGCGAGGTGCTTTCGCTCGAGGCCTGGGAAGCCGTCAACGAGCTGCACCTATGGATGCGCAGCGATGGCTCGAATGTCATGTACCTCAATCAGCGCGACGCCTACTACCACCACGTACGCCGCTCGACCCAGCTCACGCTTGGCCTGTTGCGGTCGACGATGCTGCACGACGAGCCGCTCGACTTCTTGTGGCTAGGCGTCCTGCTCGAGCGCGTGAATCAGACCGCCCGCATCCTCGACGTCCACCATCACGCGTTCACGCAGCGCCCGCGCGGCGCCGCTGGCGATGATGTCGTCGAGACCGCGCTCTGGCTCTCGCTGCTGCGCACCCTATCCGGTGGTGAGGCGTACCTGAAGCGCTCGGCCGGAAAGATCAGCTCGGAGGGAGTGGCGCGGTTCCTGGTCGCCGAGCCCGCCTTCCCGCGCTCGATCGCGTACTGCGTGCACTCGGCCTACGAGCGGCTGTGCGACATCCGTCCGCCGGAGCTCGCCGATCTGCCCGGTGGCGTCTCGCTCGAGCGCTTGCGCGAGCTCGACGCGTGGGTCGACGCGCGCAGCAAGGAGCCGCTCACCAGTGCGTCCATCCACGATCTGATGACCCACGTCGTCGACGAGGTTCATCACATTTGCGGCACGCTCGGCAAAGAGCTACTCGGCGCTGGCTAACGGTGGCATGTGACGCGAGCGTCGCGCGGTTCTAGCGCAGACGTCTCCTGATCGTAGCGTGGCAGCCTCGTACGCTTCATCGATCCGGCACGTCGAGGGGGCATGGTGCTCCGCAAGGAGGGGTCCATGAACCACTACACGATCCGCCCACTGACGACCAACGACTTCGCCGCACTCGCGACGCTCGAAAAGGACGTATTCGGCGCGATGGGAGAAGAAGTGCTGTGCCCGCATTACCTGCGGCTGTGCACCGAGATCTTCTCCGAGACGTGCTTCATCGCGCTCGACGGTGAGCGCCCGGTTGGCTACCTGCTGTCGTTCGTGCGTGGCAAGGAGGTGTTCTGCACCACGCTCGCCGTGATCCCCGAGTACCAGCGTACGCGCGTCACGATGCAGCTGATCGCCGCGTTCGTGCGCACCGTCATCGATCGCATCGACACGTGCTGGTTCACCGTGAAGGAAGACAACGCCCCCGCGCGCGCCCTGCACCGCATGCTGGGCGCCACCGAGGTGGGCCGCCGCGTCGATTTCTACGGCCCGGGCGACGAGCGCCTGGTGTCGATGATCGATCGCGCGGCGTTCGAGCGCATGCGCGCGAAGTACGAACGTCTCGGCTTCGTGCCGCCGCGCGTCGCTGCGGAGGCGGCGTGATCCTCGCGTTCGCCGGACTCGCGATCGACGCCCGCACCGCGCTGCGTGGTTGTGTGCGCCGTGGGTCGCACGAGCGCGCCACCGCAGCCCGCTGGATTGCCGCCAACGCGATGGCCGCGCGTGGTGCGCGGATCGTCGTCGAGGGTGAACCACCCGAGGAAGCGAGCGTACTCGGACTGCGCGCCGCCAGCTTCACGTCGATGCTCGCTGCGCTCGCGGCTGTGCCGGCGCTCGTCGACACGATGGCGCTGCCCGCACACTGGCGGCTCGCGCTCCGCGCTCTCGGCCTTCCTTCGCTCGACCGGTCGCCGAGCGAAGCGCTCGCCGAGGGCGTGTGTGTGCTGAGCCCGGATGGCACTGCGCCGTGCGAGCTCGCCGTCGACATCGCACCACATGGGTACCGGGTCCGGGTCGCCGCACCGTCTCGGGTCCTCCCCGCGTGAAGCAGCTCACGCGTCATCCCGACGCACCACGCGCGCTCGAGCGCCTCGCCGCTGCGCATCCCGATGTGGTGGAGGAGCTGGCGCGGGTGGAGACGATGCCGATCCATGCGTTCCGGTTCGGTGCCGCCACCAAGACTTCGCCCGCGTTGCTCGTCGTCGGCGGTGTGCACGGCCTCGAGCGGATCGGCACCGACGTCGCGATCGCGTTCTTGTCGTCGTTACTCGCACGCCTGACGTGGGACCAAGTGCTGCACGATGCGCTCGCGCGGTGTCGCGTGATCGTCGTGCCCCTGGTCAACCCGATCGGCATGTTGCGCGGACAGCGCGCCAACGGCAACGGCGTCGATCTCATGCGCAACGCCCCCGCCCACGTGCTCGGCGGAACCCCGCTGATCGGCGGCCACCGGCTGTCGTCGCGGCTGCCCTGGTACATGGGCCGCGAGGGCGCGCCGATGGAGTGCGAGGCGGCCGCGCTCGTCGAACTGGTGGTCCGCGAGCTGTTTCCAGCGCCGTTCTCGATCGCGCTCGATCTCCACTCGGGTTTCGGGTTCGTAGATCGCCTATGGTACCCGTACGCGCGGACGCGCGAGCGTCTGCCCGACCACACCGCGATGCTCGCGCTCGGGCGCTTGCTCGACGACACGCTGCCGAACCACGTGTATCGATTCGAGCAGACCGCGCAGGCGTACACGATCCGCGGAGATCTGTGGGACTACCTCTACGATCAGCGCCGCGCGGCCGGTCCTGGCACCCTGTTACCGCTCACCCTCGAGATGGGCTCGTGGGCGTGGGTGCGCAAGAACCCCTTGCAGGGCCTATCGCCACTGGGGCGCTTCAACCCGATCAAGCCGCATCGGCATCGGCGCACGCTGCGTCGCCACCTGCCGTTGCTCGACTTCCTCCTCAGCGCGGCCGCGTCGCACCGCGCGTGGTGCGTGTGACCGTTCCGTCACCGACGCGCGACAACCTGGTAGAGTCACCTCGTGCCGAACCTCCTCGCGATGTCCTTCGAGGGTGAGCTCGCGCCATCGTTCACCCTGCACTGCCTCGCACAGGGGCGCGAGCTGCCAGACGGTTGGGGCCTCGGGTACTACCCTGCCGGCGAGCCGTCGGCCGCGATCCTGAAGGAGCCCGCGCCACCGCAGGACTCGATCCGCAGTCAGCTGGCGCTCGCGTGGGAGCAGGTCGAATCGAGCGTGTTCGTGCTCCACATTCGCCACGCGCGGTGGGGTGCGCTCTCGGACGCCAACACGCAGCCATTCTCGCGGACGTGGGGCCGCCGCGACTGGTTGTTCGCGCATGCAGGCAGCCTCGACGCCAAGCCGGAGACCACCGGGCCGTTCGAGCCCGTCGGCTCCACCGATACCGAGCAGATGTTCTGCATGCTGCTCAACCGGTTCTGCGAGCGCGGCTGGCGCAACCTCATGGACATCGACGTCGAGATGGTCCACGCGTGGCTGACCGAGCTCAACACGGTCGGCGAGCTCACGCTCTGCCTCACCGACGGACGCGACTTGCTCGTCCACGCCGATCACCGCGGCGTCCCGCTGTGGGTCGGACTCCTCGTGCCCCCGTACGAAAAAATCGCCTTCGGCGACGACGACCTCGACGTCGATCTCACGCGTCGCGGTGCGAAGAGCCGCAAGGGCGCGATCGTGTGCTCCGAGCAACTGTCGGCGCGCGACGGTGATGCCGACCAGTCGATCGTGTGGCGCCAGCTCGCGCCGGGTACGCTGATGATCCTGCGCGAGGGCGCGATCATCTGCGAGCGCTCCGCGGATGCACCGCCCCCCGCGACGCGCTCGCTGAAGCGCCCGCAGCGCGCCGAGCCTCGCACGTTCGACGTCATCCACCGCACCGTGTATCGCTACACGCGGCCCATCGAGCGCTCGCTCCACACGCTGCGCCTGACGCCGATCCACGACCGCCTGCAAAACGTGCGCTCGCACGAGCTGACGGTGTCGGTGCCCGGGCAAAGCCGTGACTACGAGGACGTCTTCGGCAATCGCGTGCGCCGGCTCGCGATCGAGACCGCGTTCGACGAGATGATCATCGAGGCCAAGACCGTCGTCGACGTGCTCGACGTCGATCCCCTCGGGTTCGGGCCGCTGCGCGTGAAGTCGACCATCCCGCTCGTGTGGATGCCGTGGCAGCGCCAGGTGCTCGATCCGTATCTGCTGCCGACCGAGCTCCCCGAGACGCAGCTCGCCGAGCTCGCCGAATATGCGATGAGCTTCGTCAAGCGCAACGACTACGACCTGCTCGATACGCTCCTCGACATCAACCACACCATCTTCCGCGAGTACGCCTACCAGCAGGGCGTGACGACGGTGTTCACGACGGCGTTCGACGTCTACAGCAATCGCCGTGGCGTGTGCCAGGACTTCACAAACCTAATGATCTGCCTCGCACGCCTGCTCGGCGTGCCCGCGCGCTACGTGTGCGGCTACATCTACACGGGTCCGAAGAACATCTCCGGCACGACCAATCAGGTGCAATCGGAGGCGTCGCACGCGTGGGTACAGCTTTACCTACCGCAGGTGGGCTGGAAGGGCTTCGACCCGACGAACGGTATCCTCACGCAGACCGATCACGTGCGCGTGGCAGTCGGCCGGAACTACATCGACGCAACGCCGACGAGCGGCACGATCTTCGTCGGTGGCGCGGGCGAGACGCTGGCGGTCGACGTGCGCGTCGAGCCCCACGCCACGTGAGAGCACGCACACCGCGGTGCGCCACGCGTAGCGCGCTACTTGTCGTTGCAGCCCGCGTTGCGGCATCCGAAGCAGCCGTTCTCGTCACCGAGCTTGCACGCACGCACGTATTCGATGCAGGCATCCGCGGGTTCCTCGGTGGCGTCCCCCATGCGAACACCGAGGTGCAGCACGCACGCTTCCGACATCCCCGCGTCGCACGCGATGTCGAGGCTGGCCAGCGCCGCCTTGACGTGGTCCGCACGCTCCTCGGCGGACATCTTCGCGCCCAGCTCCTGCGCCTTCACGCAGACGCCGATCTGGTAGCACGCAGCAGGATCCTTCTTCTCGTTGCACGTGGCCCCCAGCGCATCCCACTGGCTGCAGCGCACGTCCTCGGGCTTCGCGATCCGCGTCGCGGCAACCGCAGGGTCGGCGACGCATACATCCGGCTTCGCGACAGGTGCAGCGGCAGGAGTGGACGATCCACCACACCCGACGATCGCCAGGACGAACAACACAGCGCAAGAACGCATCATCTCGGCACCGTAACACCGCCGCGGGCGGCGTGCCGCGACATCTCCGTCCCTCGCTTCGCAGCTACGCCCGCGCGACGCGATTTCGGGCACGCGCCCGCCCCCCCCGCGCGGCATTTTGCACGAAGCTCGAGGCCGATGATCGAGCCCCTCAACCTGCGCGAGCTCGAGGCGCTGGCCCAGACACGCCTGCCGCAAATGGCATGGGACTACTACTCGTCTGGAGCCGACGACGAGCGCTGCCTGCGCCGCAACTGCGACGCGTACGATCGGATCCAGCTCCACTACCGCGCGCTGGTGGATGTCGCCCGGCGCACCCTCGCGACCACGGTGCTCGGTCAGCGGATCGCGATGCCGATCGCCGTGGCGCCGACCGCGTTTCACAAGCTCGCGCATGCCGATGGTGAGCTCGCGTCCGTCCGTGGCGCAGGTGATGCGGGTACTTTGTTCATTCTCTCGACGCTGTCGAACACGGCCGTCGAGGACGTGGTCGCCGCGGCGAGCGGGCCGGTGTGGTTCCAGCTCTACGTCTACAAGGATCGCGCAGCCACCGAGGCGCTGGTCCGACGCGTCGAGGCCGCGGGGTGTCAGGCGCTCGTGCTCACCGTCGACGCACCGCTGCTCGGCCGCCGCGAGCGCGACGTGCGCAATGGCTTCGTGCTGCCGCCCGGGCTCGGCATCGAGAACATGTTCGCGGCGGGCTATGCGCGGATGCCCGCGGTGAGTGGCGAGTCGGGCCTCGCAGCGTACTTCGCGCAGCTTCTCGATCCGAGCCTGACCTGGGATGCGGTCGCGTGGTTGCGCTCGCTCACCAAGTTGCCCGTGATCGTGAAGGGGCTCGTCCGCGCCGACGATGCCGTGCGTGCGATCGAACACGGCGCCGCCGGTGTCGTGGTCTCGAACCACGGCGGCCGCCAGCTCGATGCATCGCCGGCGACGATCGAGGTGTTGCCGCGCGTCGTCGACGCGGTGGCCGGCCGCGGGGAGGTGCTGCTCGACGGTGGGATCCGGCGCGGCGCCGACGTGGTGAAAGCCTTGGCGTACGGCGCACGCGCCGTCTTCGTCGGACGCCCGGTGCTGTGGGGCCTCGCGCATGGCGGGCGCGCCGGTGTGGCGAGTGCCCTCGCGATGCTCGGCCGCGAGCTCGATCTCGCGTTCGCACTTTGCGGGTGCCCCGACGTCGCGAGCGTCACGCGCGATCTCGTCGAGCCATAGCCGTGTGGACGGTGATGGGGTCGATCGTCGTGGTCCTCGTGACGGTCGTGCTCGGCCTGCTCGCGGATCGCAAGTGGGGCCTGCTTCCCGACCCGAAGCGGCTGAAAGAGGCCGGTACGTCCAGGCGCCTGCCGCCGCCGCACGCCCCCGGCGAAGCCCCCGCGTCTGCCCTCGACCTGTCACCCGGTGATCGCGAGCGGCTGATCGCGCGGATGAAGTGCACGGCGTGCAAGGTGACCATGTCGCTTTCCGGCGAGGACGCCATCCGCTACGACCAGCGCGATCTGCGCGTCTTGCGGTTCGCGTGCTCCGGGTGCGGAGCAACACGCAGCGTGTATGTAGCGTGAGCCGTGGCCCAGCCTGGGAGTTTCGGCGCGCCAGGCAGAGACGGACGGCGGCAGTGTATGGTGAGTCGTGGCCCTGCCCGCGACTCTGCGCCGCTTCACGATCAACCTCGCTCACGCTGACCGCGAGCTCTACGAGACGCTCGAGTGGCGGGTCGCGCAGCACCCGTCGGAGAGCGAGCGCTACCTGGTCGCGCGCGTGATCGCGCGGGCGCTCGAGCACGCCGAGGGCATGGAGTTCGCCAAGGGTGGCGTCAGCGATGACGAGGAGCCGGCGATCGTGCACAAGGACCTGCGCGGCGACTGGGTCGCGTGGATCGAGATCGGGTCGCCGTCGCCCGAGCGCCTGCACAAGGCGTCCAAGCTAGCGCCGCGCGTCGTCGTGTACGCGTGGAAGAACGTCGACCAGCTGATCGATGCGATCGCCGAGTTCGAGGTGCACCGGCGCGACGAGCTCGAGGTGCGACAGCTACCGGCCGAGCTCCTGGACGCGGTGGCGGCGACCCTCGACCGCAACAACACCTGGGACCTGTCGGTGACCGGCGGGGTGCTCTACCTGACCATCGGCGGGACCCTGTTCGAGGGCACTGTCGACGCGCGGTAACGGGGGACGGGCCCCGGTTTCCCCGTGCGCGCGTCGGGACGGACGGTCAATCCGGACAACGTCGGACACCGTGTCAGACCGATCCCGTAGATCCCTGGGCGTGCGGATCTATTTCGTGGGTAGTCACGCGACCGGAAAGACCACCCTGTGCCGGTACGTCAGCCGTCGCTACGGCCTGCCGATGATCAGCGAGATGGCGCGTGCCGTCCTCGCCGAGATGGAGACCGGCCTCGATGCGCTCCGCACCGACATGGACCTGGTCGCCGAGTACCAGGAGCGCGTGTTCGCGCGCCAGGTCGCGGTCGAGAAGCTGCACGAGGGCCGGTTCGTCTCGGACCGCGCGTTCGACAACCTCGCCTACGTCGCCGAGCACACCACCAACGCCGCCGCGATGATGAACGACCAGCGGTTCCACGACTACATGAAGTGGGTCCGCGAAGGCATCGTGTTCTTCCTGCGTCCGCACCAGTCCCTGCTCAAGGAGGACGGCGTGCGCGCGGGCGTGTCGTGGGACTCGGTCCTGCGTATCGACGGCATGGTCAAGCTCATGCTCGAGCAGCACCGCATCAGCTACCTGCCGCTCGAGAGCGTGTCGATGCAGGAGCGCGTCCGTGCGGTCGAGTTCGTGCTCGCGCGTTGCGGGCTCGGGCTCGACGAGCAGGCGCCTCGGCCGCAGGCGCGGATCCGCTCGCGGACGGCGCCGCCTCCTGTCGCGACGCCGACCAATGCCGACCCAGCCATCCGGGCGAGCGTGGAGTCGTGGCCGTACGCGCTGGCCGAGACCAGCGACCACGAGGCGTAACCGTCATTTGCTCGACGCGGCGGTGAGCGCGGCAGCCACCCAGCGCTACCAGCTGGCGAGGCTGAGCCGGCGGCGCGCGACGTCCTCGTAGAGGGCAGCGCGCAGCCATGCGCGCGCGAAGTTGCCACGGTCGATGCCGCGCCGCGCACCGGTCATCGCACGGCCCGCATCGTGCGCGAGCGCGCCGAGGTCGCGCAAGACCTCCGCACCGCCGCGCAGCGCGCGCTCGTCGAGGGCTGCGGCTTCGCGCTCGATTTCGGCGATCGCGTGGGTAGGCAGGGTGCCGGTGCCACCGAGGGCGGCACGCTCGACGCGGCGGCGCAGCGCACCGAGGAGCTCGTCCTCGGCGGCGCGGCCTGCGGCGGGCGGTGGCGGCGGTGCTTTGCCCTTCGCGGGAAGCGCGAGGCGATCGTAGTGGACGTTCGCCCGCCCCTGGAACGTCGAGGCCATCACGAGCCGCTCCTCGCCGGGTGCGGGCCCGATCGCGAGCAGGTCGAGCTGGCGCGGCGCACCCAGCCGCACGCGGCCGATCACGCGCAGCTCGAGGCCGGGTGCGTGAGCGAGCACGGTTAGGTTGTCGCGCGCGTGTAGCTGGCGCTGCGCGTGGTGGGTCACGAGGTGCAGTACGTTGCCCTGCGTCTCGAAGGCGAGCGCGGGGTGCAACGTGCCCGTGGCGAACACGAGGTCCCAGCCTGCGGGGCGCAGCTCGTCGGGCGCAGCGTCGTGGGCGGCGATGCGTGCGAGCTGCTCGGCGAGCGGTACGGCCCAGCGCGCGGCGAGGGCGTCGTCATCCCACCGCGCGGGCTCGCTGCCACGCACCGCGCGGACCTTGCTGCCCGCACCGAGCCGCCCGTCGGCGGAGGCCGTTGCATCGGAGATGAAGAGGCGGCTGCGGCACAGCTCGCTATGCGGCAGTACGGCGTCGCCGATGTTCGCGGGAGCGTCGTACGCGCCGGCAGCGCGGCCTGCATCACCGGGCGCGATGTCCGAGCGCGTGTACAGCGTGCCTCGATCGTCGACGAGATAGGTGACCGCGCCCGCATAGCCGCTGCGCGCGACGACGGCCTCGGTGAACACGCCGCGCAGCGCGAGGTTGCCGATCGAGGAGTACTCGCGGCGCGCGCTGCCGACGAGCGCGGGCGTCGCCGGCCCGGTGGACAGGGCGTGGGCGACGGCCAGCGCCTCGCGCAGATCCGCGGCGAGCACGGACAGCGAGAACTCGGGCCGATCGGCGCGCAGCTCGCGCACCGAGCGCAGAACGCGCGTCTGCGACGTGGCGAGCCGATGGAGCCCCGTTGTGCGGCACGCGTGGATCGAGCGCAGCAGCTCGCCCTGGGCGAACGCGCCGGTGGCTTCAGCGCCGGCTCCGAGCACGTCGGCGACGACGCGGAAGGCCGAAGCGGCGATGGCGCCGATGCTCGCGTCGGCGGGCGCACCGCTGGCAGCGACGGCGGCGGGGAGCGGTGCGGGCGCGGCCGCCGAGGTTTCGGCCGGTGGTAGCAGGGCGATCACCGCGGCGACGTGCAGGCACTTCGGTGCGAGCAAGCACGAGCACGCGACCTTGGTGATCACGTCGCCGGTGCGCGTGAACGTGACGACCTCCCCCTTGTCCGTCGTCACGGTGGTCTCGGTCCAGGTCCACGCGGCGGCGAGCTGGGGCTCTGCGTCCAGCTTCTTGATCAGCCGTGCCGGAATCGCCGCCGTCAGCGCGGCCGCAACGTCGGGCGCGATCGCGGGGCGCGTCATCGGATCTTGTCTCCCACCCAGCGCGCGAGCTCGAGGGGCGTGAGCGCGGCGACCGGCATGCCCGCCGCGGCGACCTCCTCGGCGATCGCGACGGCGTAGCGCGGTGCGCCGCGGTCGTCGAGCGCGGCCAGGCCAAGACACGTGACGCCCGCCTCGACGAGGGCGCGCACCTCAGCGAGCAGCCCCTCGACCGCGAACCCCTCCTCGAAGTCGGACAGGGTGAGCACGATGGTGCGCTGCGGTACCGTGATCAGGCTGCGCGCGTAGGCGAGGCCCTTCGCGATGTGGGTGCCGCCACCGACGGCGACCTCGAGCAACAGCGCGAGCGGATCGTGGACGTGGTCCGAGAGGTCGACGACCTCGGTCGAGAAGGCGACGAAGCGCACGGAGATCCACGGCACGCTCGCGAGGATCGCCGCCATCATCGCGCTGTAGATGACGCTCGGCTCCATCGAGCCGGAGACGTCGACGACGAGCACGATGTGCCAGTCGAGATGGCGGCGGCTGCGCTCCTTGAAGTACAGGCGCTCCGGGACCAGGCGCACCTCGTCGGCGTCCACGCGCTGCACCTTGGCGAGGTTGGCCGCGACGGTACGCGCGATGTGGAGCGCGCGGGTCGGTCGGCGCGTCGGCCGCTGACTGGTCGCACCTTGCAGCGCCGGGCGCACGCGCACCGCGAGCTCGCGCACCAGCTCGTCGACGATGCGGCGCACGAGGGCGCGCAGGCGGCCGAGCTGTGCCTCGCCGAGGCCGCCCTTGAGCGAGAGGACCTGCTCCAGCAGCTCGACGGACGGCGTGACCTGGGCCGGATCGAGCTCGAGCAACGCACCGACCCGGCCACCCGCCGCCGCCCGTGCCGCGACCTCCTCGAATACGGACGCGCCGAACAGTGCCTCGATCTCCTCGCGCCACGCGCGCACCGTCGGGAATGCGGCCTCCTGCCCGCCCCCGCCGCTCGGCTCACCACGCGAGCCTTCACCGTGGCCAGCGCCGTACAGCTCGTCGAGTGCCCGTGCCGCGCGCGCACCGCGCGGCTTCAGCTGCTGGCGTTCGTGGCCGAGGATCATCCGCCAGCGATCGCGCACCGGGAGGTCATGCGCGGGCACGACGTGAGGTGAGGCTGCAGGGGCGGCGACGGCGGGTGTCCCGGCGAGCGCGGGGCGCGGGATCGAGGCGATCGCGGCACGTGCGGCGCGGTCTGCTTCGGCCGCCGCAGCGAGCAGCGCGGGCGGGATCGACAGCGTGACATCCAGGCCCTGTTGCCGCGCATCGTCGGCGCCGAGCCGATCACCGAGCACGCGCAGCAGGCGCCGGCGCGCCGCCGTCGACAGCACCTCGAAGCCCTCGCGCAGCGCCGCCACGCGCGCGAGGAAATCGTCATCGGAGATTTGCTCGACGCGCGCGAGCAGCCCCGCGAGGAACACGGGCGCCGACTCGAACAGCGGCCCCGCGATGGCGAGGGCGCCGCGCAGCCGGTTCGCGAGCACGCGCCGGGCATCGCGATCGACGGCGGCGTCGAGCCAGGCCCCGATCGCCGACGACAGCGCCTCCGGGGTGGTGGTGCCGATCAGCACCTGGACCACGCCGGCAGCGCCCGCGATCACGGGCGTGCCGGTGGAGACGAGCTGCTCCACCGACCAGCGCAGGCGCCCATCACCGAGACCGGCGTGCGCACCGCGATCGAGTACGCGGACGAGCTCGGCGAGCGCCTTGGCATCGTCGAGCGCCTCGCTGCCGGCGAGCCCGACGACCTGCGCCACGGCGGCAGACAGGATGGCATCGCGATCGAGCGCGGGAACCGCATGGACGTCGATCTCGCCGGGCACCGCGTCGTCGGGGTCGGTAGGCAGCGCCACCACGTGCCCCGCGCCGATGCGATCGAGGAGCGCGAGCAATGCGATCAGCTGCGCGAGCGTGGCCTGCACGAGCCGCGGCCCCGCGAGCTCGGCGAGCAGCTCGTCGAGCAGCTCCCCCGTGCCGGTCTCCGCTGCCAGCTCGGCGAGCCCCACCAGCGAATCGACGGTGAGCTTGTCATCGGCGGCCATCCGCGCGCGCGCCGCACGCAAGGCGCCTGCCGCCGCCTGCCGCAGCGTCACGCCGCGCAGGCCCGCGAGCTCGATCATCGCTTCCGTCGCCGGGGTCGCGTGCACGGTCCACGACACGGTCAGCGCCTCGATGCCGCCCGCCGCCATCGACTCGTTCTCGGTGCCATACGGCACACCGCACGCGCGGACGCGGCACAGCGCGACGTGGCGCCGGCGATCGATCCGCGAGCGCAGCGGATCGAGGCGCAGATCGACCGGCTCGGTCGCCGCGACATACGGCAACGCCAGCTCCGCGAACAGCTGTGCGACATGCGGACCGAGGCCCGAGCGTGGTGTGCCGGGTGCGAGCGCACCGCGCTTCTTGCCGACGAGCACCTGCTCCATCGCCTTGGCGACGATGCGGCCACGCCCCAGGAGCTCGCCGTGGGTGAGCGCCGTCTGAACCGCTTCGACGAGCTCGCGACGCCCCGGGGCGGCGAGCTCGCGCAGGCGTGCGAGCGAGCCGGCGAGCTCCGCGGCGGCGTGCGCGTCCGGCAGGCTCGCCGGGAGCCCGCGCGTGCGCACGCCACGCGTGATCTCGACGAGGCACGCGGCGACCAGCGCGCCGATGTCACCGCCGTCGCGGCGCGTCTGCCACAGCCGTTGCTGCCATTGCGGATCGCGAATGCCGGCGGGGTAGCCCGAGCGCGCGTCGAGGAGATCGAACGCGTACGGGATCAGGGACGAGACGATTGCTCCAGTGGTTGGCTCGACGTGCGCGCTGTCGTACGGCGCCGGCGGCTCCCACAGCACGGGCGTGGCGAGCAGGGCAGCGGCGTGGAACGCGCCGATGATCGCGGCCACCCGCGCACCGGGCACGGTGAGGCGCGCGAGCACCTCGCGCATGTGCGCTTCGCGGGCGAGGTCGAGCTGGCTCACACCGTCGCCTCGCGCGGCGTCGACGCGGAGCGCCCAGCCGTAGAGCAGCGCCGCGCGTCGCACGCGCTCGGGCTCGCCGGTGATGCCCGGGCTCTCGACGAGCTGCTCCCAGCTGTCGTCGTCGCTGCCCCGCAGCCGGCGTTCGATGCCGAGCACGTCGCCACCGCCCGTGCGCGGCGGGCGCTGCGACGACGGCAGATCGATCGCGACGATCGGGACGCCCCGCGCGCGCGCCCAACGCACCGCGACGAGCTCCGGCGAGAAGTCGGCGAAGGGATAGAAGCCGAGGTCGGCTCCCCGCGCTGACACCGCGGCGATCGCGAGCGGCGCGTCCGCGTCGGGATGCCCGAGCCATTCGAGCCAGCGCGCGAGATCCGCCGGCAGCTCGACGGCGATCACCGTCGGGGCGAGCGCGTCGAGCAGTGGCGGCAGCGCGATCGCGCACGCGGGCGAGTGATGGCGCACGCCGTAGAGCCACGGCGCACGCGCCGCCGCGAGCATTTCGATCGCGTGGACCGGATCGTCCGCCGGCTCGAGCGCGTGCGCCATCAGGCTTCGAGCACGCGGCGCAGCTCGTGCAGCGACTTCCAGAGGCGCGCTTCGCCCTCGGCGCGGCGCTTCACGGTGGCGTCCCAGTACGCGAGCAGCTTGCCGCGGTCCTTGGGCTCGTCCTTCATCACCACGCCGAGGAGATATTCGGGCAGCAGACGCGCCGGATCGCGATCAGTCGGAAAGTACGTCGCCGCGAGCCCGATCGACGAGGCGACCGCGACGGCCTCGGCGGTCGACATCACCGACGATGGCTTCTCCACGGTCCACCCCTCGACGGTCTTGCCGAGCCGGAGGTCGCGGAACACGGTGACCAGTGCCTCGAGCACGGCATCGTCGACGGCGAGCGGCGCTCCGGCATCGGCAACGATCTGCGTGGCGCGGCGGCGCACGAGCTCGGTCTCGCGCGCGAGATCGCTGATCGGCGCGATGGTCTCGAAGTTGAACCGGCGTTTGAGGGCGGCCGACATCTCCGAGACGCCCTTGTCGCGCAGGTTTGCCGTCGCGATCACGTTGAACCCGCGCTGCGCGGGCTCGACGACGCCGAGCTCGGGGATCGAGAGCCGGCGGTCCGACAGGATCGACACCAGTGCGTCCTGCACCTCCGGCAGGCAGCGCGTGATCTCCTCGACGCGCGCGAGGGCGCCGCGCCGCATCGCCGCGAGCACCGGCGACGGCACGAGCGCCTCCGGCTGCGGGCCCTTCGCGATCAGCAGCGAGTAGTTCCACCCGTACCGGAAGTGCTCTTCGGCGGTGCCGGCGGTGCCCTGCACCGTGAGCGACGAATCACCGCTGATCGCGGCGGCGAGGAGCTCGGACAGCATCGACTTCGCGGTGCCCGGCTCGCCGACGAGCAACAGGCCACGCTCGCTCGCCAGCGTGACCACGCAGCGCTCGACGAGCGCGCGATCGCCGACGAACTTCTCGCTGATCGCCATCGCCGCGGTGCCTTTGCGCAACGTCTCGCCGCGCGAGCCGACGATGAACGTGACCACCGCCTTCGGCGTCAGCTTCCAGCTCGGCGGGCGCGCGCCATCATCCCAACTGGCGAGGAATGCGAGCTCCTCGGCGTAGACCTGCTCGGGTGGTGGCGCTTGCGGGGCCGAAGCCGGCGCCGCCGGCGCCGCAGGGCCTTTCTTCTTGGTGGTCATCGCTTCACCTCGTCGTAGCGTGGCCTGTCACCGTCCGCGACGCGCTTCCAGGCTGCCTCGAACAGCGTGTGGAACGGCGCGAGCGCAAGGAACCGCCCCATGGGCGCAACCGGCGTGCCCTCGGGCGAGCGCGTGCCGTACAGCGCGAGCTTCCAGCTCTCCATCGGCGGATGCGGCGAAGTCAGGGCCTCCCAGCCGCCGGGCAAGAAGTGCCCGCGCTGTGCGCGTTCGCGCTTGGCCTCGAGCACGAGCTCCTTCTCGACGAGCTCCGCGTTCGCGGCATCGAGCTGCTTCGGCTTCCAGCCATTCCACCGCGCCAGGTTCTTCGGCGTCGGCCACAGCAGCACGAGGTACTGCAGGTAGAGCGCCGCGGCGGCATCGCCGAGCTTCAACGCCTTGGCGACCGTGGCGACGAGCTCCGGCACGCTTGCCTGCGGGTTCTGCTCCCAGCCGCCCACCGGGACCGGCGTGTCATCGACGCGCGCGAGTAGCGCCGCGAGCTGCGGTGAGTGGAAGTAGTCCAGCGCGCGGTAGGTGTCGTAGCGCCACATCGGCATCTGCGCGGCGAGCTTGCCGACGACGTCGCGCGCCTTCGCGTCGAGCGTGGCCGGATGGAGCTTGAGCTCGGCGCGGTGCTTCGTCGCCACGACGATCGCTCCCGGGATCCGGCGCGCGACGATGTCCTGCGCGAGTCCGGTCAGCGCTTCGCCGCCGAGCGTGTCCAGCATGTTCGCGAATGCCTTCCCTTCCTCCTCGGAGAAGTACTTCTCGCCCGCCTCGAACCACAGGCCGGGATGTGCGAGGCGCTCGGCGATCCGTGCGTGCGCGCGCCGCGCCTTGGCCCGTAGCTCGTGCCCCACGGGCAACTCCGCGAGCACGTACGGCACGTAGATCACGGCGCTCTGCAGCGCGCTGGCGGCGAACACCTTGCTCTCGTCCTCGAGCTTGTCCTGGCCGACGAGCGGCTCGAGATTGCGGGAGCGAATCAGATCGACGGACATGTCGAACGCCCAGGTACCGTCGGTGGTGAGCTCCGGTGCCGTGTCCGGATCGGCGAGCAGTGCGAGCGCGCTTGCCGGCGCGAGCGGCGCATCGAGGTCGCGATCGGCGCTCGCGATCAGGTCCTCGGGGATCGCCACGCGCTTACCGACGTGGCGTAGCCACGCGGCCCCGAGATTCTCGGCGAGTCGGCCATCGAGCAGCGCCTCCACGCCGTGCCGCGCGACCTCGTCGATGATCTCGCGACGCGTGCTCAGCGAGATCGCATTCATCGCATCGCGTGCAACCTGTGCCTGCGTCGACTTCAGCCCGAGCTGCTCGCGCAGCTCCTTGTCGAGGAAGTTGGCGCTGCGTTCGTTCGCGTTGGGACATCCGGCGAGCAGGTACGTCGCTTCCGACGAAGACAGCCCCGTGAGCTCGGCGAGCTTGGCCGCGCCTTCGGCCGTCCACGACGTGCGCCCGGCGGCGACGGCCGCAGCGAGCGGCTCGATCGCATCGACATCGAGCCCCGTGACACCACGCAGCTCCGCCGTGTGCGTGAAGCCGGGGAGCGGCGCGAACGCACCCGTCGGTGCGTACTCGAGGACGACGTGGAGATCATCGCGATAGCTGGTGCGCAGCACGGCATAGGCATTTCCGCCGTGCCAGCGGAGGCGCATGCCAGGCCCTTCCCCGCCGAGCGCGAGCTTGCCCGACGTCGAGTATCGACGGAGGAACGGGGCCGGAGGCAGCGAGCGCACGAGGTGCGCGAACAGCTCGGCGACCATGCCGCGATGTTCGGCGGGCGTGCCGAGCGCCGTGGCGAGGAACGCGAGCTGCGACCGATGGACGGCGAACGTGAGCCAGCCGAAGTCCGACTGCGGGACATCGTGCGTGTAACGCGCCGTGCGGTCTTCGCTCGCGAACCACTCGCCCACGCGGGTGATCTGTCCCCACGCGCGGCCATCCGACCACGAACGATCGGTCCAGGCACCGACGGCCTTGCGGAGCTGCTCGTCGGTGTAGCCCGCGCTCGCGTGCCCCGTGGTGCGAACCTTGTCGGGCGCGCGGTCGGTCGCGAGCCAGTCGCGATCGAGCCGCAGCTTCGCGGCGATCCCCGCGAGGCCGGCGATGCCGGTGCGCAGCCGCGGGTGCGTGATCTCCGGCAACAGGCCTTCGATCGTCGAGACGGCGATCTCGTCGGCGACCGACGGCGGTTGCGTGGGTTGCACCGGGACCGCGGCGATCAGCGCGCGCGCATCGTCCTCGGTGATCGCACGCAGGCGCTGCGAACCCGCGACGTCGCGTGGCACGAATACGTGCCAGTGCGTGGGCGCCAAAGGGATCGCCTGACCGCGCGAGAACCGGCGTTCCACGAAGCCTACCGACGAGCCGCGGATCTCACCCGTCTCGTCGTGCAACGTCGCCGTGATGCCCTTTTGCCAGACGTGCTCCTCGCTGATCGGCCGTGGAGCCGTCGTGGCGGGCAGCTTCAACAGCGCGACCACCGGCGCGGAGCCGGTCCACGTCGTGCCGTCGATCATCTCGATCTTGCGCTCGGTGGAGAGGCGCTGGCGATCGCCGCGGAACAGCACGCGCGCACCGACGAGGCCGTCGGCGATACCGAAGGGCGACGCGGTCACGCCGGGCGCCGGCAGCACGTACGACGCGCCACCATCGACCTTCCACTCGCCTTCGATGCCGCGCTCGATGAACGCGGGCCAGCTCGCGCGCCCTGCCTCGCCACTCGCCGAGACTTCGCGCCAGCGCTGCACGCTGTCCTTCCACTCCGAGATCCACGCGGTAGCACCGTCGAAGGCGACGATGCTGGTCCCGGAGGGGAAACGCCGATCGCCGGCGCGCAACACGGGTGGGATTTCCATCCACGCGCCGTCGGAAAGCACCGCGGCACGTGGCGCTTGTGCGGGGACGCTCCAGTAGGAGCCCTCGGCATCGAACACGTCGTGAGGTGCGCTGCTCCAGTACGCCTGGACCTGATAGTTCTCGCGGAACGCGACGAGGAATTGCCCGCCGACGTAGCGCATGGCGACGAGGTGCTGCTTGGGTCCCAGGACGAGATCGAAGCGCGCCAGCTCGCGATGTGCATCGACGGCGATCGCACGCACGCGCGACGCGAGCACCACGCAGCCCGGTCCGCCGAACGCCCAGAATTCGGTCTTGCCGTCGGGGTCGAGCTCCTGTGCGGCCGCCTCGAGCGCGGGCCACCCGAGCTCGTCGATGATGCCGATGCGCAGGCTGCGCGCGAGGGCGGGCACCACGTCGAGAGCGGCGAACCGCGCGTGGAGGTCCGGCAGATCCGCGAAGGTCTCCGCCTTCACGCTCTTGGTGACGAGCGCGATCATCTCGAGCATGCCGACGAGCGCCCCCTGCTCGGCGCGCACCAGCACGGCCTCGAGCCAGGCGCGCTTGGCGGCGAGGAAGCCGGCCTTGCCACGCGAGACGATGTCGAACGGATCGTGGCCGATCGCAGCCGCCACCGCAGCCTGCAGCATGGGACCGAGCACCGGATGCGCGGCCGTACGGATCGGGTCGCTTACCTTCGCGCCGGGCGCGCTCGCGCTCTTGGCCCACGCGTCGAGATCGAACCGTGCGTTTTCCTTGGGCGCCACGGGCACGCCGAGCTCGAGCGCGAGCTCGACCAGCTCGAGGTCCATGCGCCAGCGCGCGAAGCACGCGATCGGCTTGCCGTCGGCGACGAGCATCGGCGCCATGTCGCGCAGGAGCTGGAACGCGCGCGCACCGATCGTGGTGTCGCGCCAGTTGCGCGCGAGGTGCGCACACAGCTTGTCGAACCACGCCGCGCGGCCACCACTGGGTTGTGCTTCCGGCGCGGCGTCGTCGGCGACGAGGGCACGATCGGCACCGGTCGCGCGCAACAGATCGAGCCACGCCTCGTCGAGGTCGGCGCTGTAGCTCGTGCCCGTCGGAAAGAGATTGAGCAGCGCACCGCGCGCTGCCGCGCTTGCCTTGCCGAGCTCGGTGATCGGCTCGGCATAGGCGCGCCAGAACTCGCCGGCAGCCTTCGCGAGCGCGGGCGACTCGATGATCTCGGCGACCAGCTTGCGATCCTCCTCGGCGGGATCGAGCTTGGAGGCCTTCGCGAGCCGGCGCAGATCTTTGGCCATCCCCGCCCACGGCGGCATGCCGCCGAGCGTGCGCTGCAGGCACAGCTGGCGAAAGTGCGCGTACGCGACGTCGGGCGCGTGGTGCTCGCCGAGCTCCTTCGCGTATTGCGTCAGCGCCTTGGTGGTCACGGCCCCCGCGAGCGCGAACTCGAGGAAGCCGTCGACGCGGTGCTGCTCGTCGACCTCGAGCGCGTGCACCGCCTCGGCCTCGCGCGCCTTGCCGAACATCGCCGCGGCAAACGAGCCCGCACCGTGTGCGAGGAACGCGCGGCCCGCTTCCTCGAAGAAGGAGGGCAAGAAGTGCGGCACCGTCTTGCCGAGCTTCTCCGCGATCGCGTCGATGCCTTCCTTCGCGTGGCCCGGCTTGCTCTTCGCCTTGCGCGCGTGCTTCTTGAACTCCTTGACCACGTCGAGCGCGTAGCGGG
This sequence comes from Kofleriaceae bacterium, assembly GCA_033763475.1. Taxonomy (GTDB): domain Bacteria; phylum Myxococcota_A; class Polyangia; order Haliangiales; family Haliangiaceae; genus JABFXX01. The sequence goes on along the minus strand of JANRKM010000079.1, from coordinate 33,191 downwards.
CGTTCTTCGGGTCGTGCACGAGCGCCCAGCCCGGGAACCCGAGCGGGCGCTTGCGCTCCTTGGCCACCGCGCCGAGATCCTCGCCTGCACCGAAGCCGAGCGTGGACATCTCGAGGTCGTCACCGGTGGTCACGCTCTCGGCAGACAACCGCACGACCGTGCGGCCCGGCAGCGCGGCGTGCCGATACGCACGCGCGACGACCACATCGACCGCATCATCGGTGCCGAGCTTCGCGCTCGTCGGAACGAGGCCACCCGCCTCCAGCTGAGCTTGATCTGCAGAGCGACTCACGGTGCGTCCTCCTTCTTCTCGACGACGCGCGCGGCAAAGATCGACGACGCCATGCGCATGCCTTCACTGAATGCGACCGGGCCGACCTGCGCGAGCGCGAGGCTACGTTCGCGCCCATCCACCCACGATAGCGCCCCCGTGTACGTCTCGGCCTCGGGGCTGTCGGCACCGATCCAGTAGCGCGCCTCGCTCACGCCGGCGCCGTCCCACACCTTGCACGTCGCAAAGCCGCCGCGGACCTTGAATCCGAGCGACCGCGCCTTGCCGACCGCGTGCATCAGCATCGCGAACTTGCCGTCCTCGAACGCGTCGATGCTCGCCGACGTCAGGTCGGTCGGTTTTGGGTGCGTCTCGCGGTGCAGCTGCGAGATGCCCTGGGTGACGCCGAGCTGCGTGATCAACTCGCGCCACCCATCGAGCTCGGGGAGCAGGATCGGGTGCGGGATCGCGACACGCTCGGTGTCGAGCCACATCGTCTCGCCATCGAGATCGACCACGCCGACGCCCTTCTTGCGGTCCGCGCCACGAAGCAAGCCCGCGCGCGCGAGGTCGTGCCCACCATCTGGCTTGACCGCCACGACGACCGCATTCTCGAGCGGCCGCCGCCACGACGGATCGGCCCACACGGCCTCGAGCACCGCGCGCGGCACCGCGAGCGAGCGCAGCATCCAGTGCTCGACGGTGGTCATGCACTCGCGATCGTGCTCGACGAGCCAATCGCGCAGCGCTTCGAGCTGATCCGCGGCATCGCCATCCTTGACCTCCTTGGGCACCGACGACAGCCGCTTGCCGGCCGGGTTCCGGGCGACAAGCTTGCCGCCTTCGAGGGCGATCCCGTACCCCTTGCCGGCATCGACCCATCCGAGCCCCGTCTCGTCGACGGTGGCCTCGGTGGGTATGCCAGGCGCAGCGGTTGGCTTGGGTGCCTTCGCGGCCTTCGGCGCAGGCGCCGCCTGGGTGGCCCTCGCGGCTGCGACCTTGGTTGGGTTCGCCCCTGGTGAAGGCTTTGCGGCGGGCGAAGCTTTCTTCGCTTTCCTCGTCGGCCTTGCCGCCGCTTCGAGCTTCGCCGCCGCCTTGGGTTTCGCCGCCGCCTTGGGCTTCGCCGCCGCCTTGGGCCTCGCTGCCGTCTTTGACTTCGCCGCTACCTTCGACTTCGCTGCCGCCTTGGGCTTCGCGGCGGGCTTCTTCTTGGTCGCCATCGTAGGTGCCCCTCTACACACGATGTTCGGTGGGGTAGCTGGTGACGGCAAGTGCCGCCGCAGCGATAAGATTGGGTAATGGGTTTGAGTCGGACCTACCTCGCAGCGTTCACGACGCTGGGGGAGATCGCCGATGCGGACGAGCGACGCCGCGTTGCACGTCAGGGGCTCGCGATGATCGCGCACCTCGCCGAGCACGAGCCCGCCCCCCTCGAGGGACTCGGCGCCGACAACCTCCTCCGCGCGGTGCGCATCGCGGTCGAAGATGGCGTGCTCGCCGATCTCGACTGGCTGTCGCCCGCGGCAGGCGCGATCGCCCTGTTCGAGCTCGCCCAGGCCCTGCCGCCTGGCACGGAGCGCCGCGAGCTGGGACGCCGCGTCTTGACGCGCCTGCGCGCCGCCGACCGCGAGACCTTCGTGCGGCTGGTGATCGCGCTCGCGCGCTCGTCGCCCAAGCTGCTCGCGAGCGACGCGTTGCGCGCACGCACCGAGGTCGTGCTCGCCGCGCCGCTGATCGCCCCCGGCGCCACCGGCGAGCTCGCGCTCGCGCTGCTCGCACAACCTGCGCTAGCGGCGAGCTGGATCGAAGGGCCGGCGATGGGCTCGTTGCCCGGCCGGCGCCTCGTTGCACGCACGCTCGCACACGGCGCACGCGAGGCCGTGCGGCGCTACGACGCCGGCGACCGCGGTGGTGCCCAGGTGCTCGCGCGACCGGCGCTGCGCGCAGCGCTGCTGCGGCTTGTCAACGATCGCGAGGCGCTGGTGTGGCGGTTCGCCTGCATCGCGCGCGGGTTGCTCGCGCACGTCGACACCGACCTCGCCGCCGACATCGATCGCGAGCTGCGCCCCACGGCTTCGGCGACAGATCTGCGACGTGGCTGCGCGTCCGCCGCGGCGGCACTCGAGCGCGGCGGTGCGGCGCAGCGATGGGAGTCGATGATCGTCGACCGCACCGCGAAAGATCCGGGTGGTGCGCGCGGCGCGATCCTCGGCCTCGCGGGGCTCGCGATCCGCGCCCCCGAGGCGGCCGATTCTCTCGCGTGCAAGTTGATCGAGCGCGCGCCGCTCGACGGCGCCGAAGCCCTCGCGGAGCTGCGGCGCGAGGAAGCGAGCCCGCTGTTGCCGATGGCCGCGCAGCGCGCGCTGGCATGGACGCGCGCCCGACTCGGCGATCCCGAGACGGTCGACGACGGGCGCATCGCGCTGCTCCAGGTCCTCGAGCAAGAGCTCGGCGATGGCCCCCGCCCCGCCGCGGTGATCGAGCTCGGCCCCGCGCGCGCGGCGCTCGACGCGGGCGATGTCCCCGGGGCGCTGCGCGAGGTGCGCACGGCCGTCGAAGAGATCGCGGCTGCCGCGGACTGGCTGGAGCGCGCCACCGACGACGACCCGCTCGATCGCCGCCACTCGATGCGCCTGCTGCGCGAGCTCGATCGCGAGCTATTGTCGGACAACACGCTCGCGGCGGTGCTCGCACTCGCCGCCGAGAACGATCCGTCGCGCGGCCACCTCGCGAAGGCGCTCGCCGCACTCGAGGCCGCGCTGCTCGCACGCGAGGCGCGTCCCGAGCCAGGCCCCGTCGCGCACGGGGGGCTGCGCATCGCGCGACTCCGCGCGCTCGTCCGCTTGCTCGACGGCGTCCGCGCGATCGGCGACGCCGACCTCGCACCACGCCTGGCCGCGGTGCGCTTGCTCATGGCCCGTGCCGCGGATGATCAGTCACAGTTGCGCCGCGCCGTGTGGGCCGCGCTCACGCGCGCGGGCGACGCCCTGCTGCGCGACGATCACGTCGAGCTCACCGACCTCTTGTTCGCCTGGACGACGGCATTCCCCGACGAAGACTTCGCGATCGTGCGCGAGGCCTCGATGATTCCAGAAGTCGGCGCGACGTTCGAGAGCTACACGCGGCTCATGCAGGCCACGTGGGCGGCCGCCGATCCCGACGACATCGAGGCGATGCGCGCCGTCGTCGAACGGATCGCCGAGCTCGCAGATGCCTTTCCGCCCGAGCAGTCGCCGCGCGTCGAGTCGGTGCGGCTCGCGGTGGTGCGACTCGCCAACCAGCTCGCGAAGGTGACTGCGAGCGCGAGCCTCGAGGCGATACCCGCCGGCACGTTCGACGCGATCGCCGACGAGCTCGGGGCGCTCGCGCGCCGCAACTTCGGCGCGCACCAGCGGCTCGGCCTGCGTCACCCCGACGGCAGCGCGGAGCTCGAGGCGGCTGTCCGCGCGATCGAGGTCGCGCTGCGCACCAACCCCGGCGGTCTCGAGGAAGCGATCGCAGGCGTCCTCGATGCGCTGCGCACCGGGCTCCCCACGGTCATCGCGGCAGCGATCGAACGCGTGCTGTTGTGGCTCGCGCGCCGGCCGCTCGGACGCAGCGCCGACGAAGACACCCCGAGTCCCGTCGAGACGGCGCTACCACCTTGGGTACCGCTGTCGCGCCTCGTCGGCAGCTTCTACATCGTGCGGCCGATCGGGCGCGGTGCCGGTGGCTCCGTGATGCTGGCGTCGCGCGCCGAGGAGCGCGCCCGCGCGGACCGCGAGCTGCTCGCGCTCAAGGTCCCTGACTACTCGGGCGGCGCCGCGCGCAACATGTCGATCCTGCAATTCGAGGCGATGTTCCGCGACGAGGCCGGCGCACTGCTCGCGCTCCCCTCGCACCCGAACCTTGCCGGGTTCGTCACCTTCGACGCGAGCGCGCAGCCCAAGCCGATCCTGGTGATGGAATACGTGCGCGGCATGAACCTCGAGCGCGCACTCGAGCTGCGCGCGCTCGACACGCAACGCGCGTTCGCGATCATCGACGGCTTGCTCGCCGGCCTCGAAGCGATGCATCGCGTGAACATCGCGCACCTCGACGTGAAACCTGCCAACGTGGTGCTCCGCGAAGGCACGGGCGTCGCTGTCCTCGTCGACTTCGGCCTCGCCGGGCGCCGCATCCGCACCGGCTGCGGCAGCATGCACTACGGCGCGCGCGAGGTATGGATCGAGAACCCGACGGAGGAGCCGTTCGCCGCCGACGTATACGCCGCGGCATGTGTCGCCTTCGAGGTACTCACCGACACGGTGCTCGTGCGCGGCGAGACGATGCGCGAGATCCTCGACAACCACCTCTCGCTGCAGCCTGCCAACGCCGTGCTCACGCAGCTCGCGCGCAAGCCGCACCTCGCTTCGCTCGCAGAGCTGCTGCGCGTTGCGGTGGCCCGCGATTCGAAGCGCCGTCCCACCGCTGCACGGTTGCGCGCGGGGTTCGCGGCGATCGCCCCGGATCTGCACAACCTCGCGTGGCCGATCCGGACCTAGCCCCAGGAAAACCCCGAGGATCGTCGACCATTTGGCCGTAGGGCTCGTGTTATCGTCCCGATTGCGTGGCCGACGACACGACGCCGAACGTGAAGATCGATGCGCTCGAAGCCCGCGTCGATGGCTTCCGTGCGCAGCCGGAGGGTACGAGCTTCGAACAGCTGCGCCAGGAGCTGCGCAGCGCGGGGCGCGGCGACTTGCTCGCGGAGCTATGCGCCACGTGGGCGCAGCACGAGCGCGATCCACTGCGCAGGGCCGACGCGTGGTCGGAAGCCGGCGAGGCCCTTGCCGTCCTCGGCGAGCTCGAGACCGCCACCGAGTACCTGCGCGCCGCGCTCGATCTCGATCCCGCGAACGAACGCGCGGCGGATCGCCTGCTCGAAATCTTCGAGGCCCACGATCCCGCTGCCGCTGTCGAGATCATCGAGCTCCAGCTGACGGAGCTCGCAAAGGTCACGGGCGGGCATGGTGCGAGAGCCAAGGCCGACGCCGTCGCGCGGCGCGCCGCACATCACCGGCGTGCGGCCCAGCTGTGGGACGCTCAGCTCGGCCGCGTCGATCGCGCGCTATGGCACTGGCAGCAAGCGTGGAAGCTCGAACCACAGCGCACCGAAGCGCTCGATGCGGCGCGCACGCTGTACGCCTCGCTCGGCGAGGACGGGATGGTCGCCAAGCTGTATCAGGCCGAGCTCGAGGTCCTCGGCAACGCACCGGCCATGGCCCCGCGCAAGGCGCAGATCCGGTTCGAGCTCGGCAAGCTCGCGTTGCGCGCGAAGGACCTCGACGCCGCGGCCAATCACCTCGAGGAGGCGGCGAAGCTCGATCCGTCGTCGCTCGAGGTCGCCGAGAAGCTCGCCGATGTCTACGCGAGCCCGGGCTTCCGCGGCGGCCAGGCAGCGAGCAAGGCCGGCCAGATGTTCGTCGAGCTAGGGCGTCATCGCCTCAACACCCGCGACGACGCGAGCGGCATCCAATACCTGCGGCGCGCCGTCGGCGTCGATCCGTATTCGAGGGGTAGCGCGGATGCGCTGCAGGAAGCGCTGCAACAGCACAGCGAGTGGGCCGAGCTCGATCGCATCCTCCGCCACCGCAGCGCGGTCGCCCAGGATCCGCACGAGCGCGCCGAGGTGCTGCGCCGGCGCGCCGCGCTGTACCGCGCGCAGATGCCGAACCGCGCCGCACTGATCGAGGTGCTCACCGAGCTGGTCGCGTACGAGCAACCGGGCAGCAAGCCGGCGCGCGAGCTGCGCGAGCTGCTCACCGCCGATCAGGACTGGGAGGGGCTGACGCGCCTGATGGAGGCCGAGATCAATGCGCTCGGCCAGAACCCCGAGACGCCTGCAGACATCCTGGTCGCGGAGATTCTCGAGCTCGCGACTGTCGCGCGCGAGCACATGGGCGATCGCGATCGCGCCGCCGAGCTGCTGCACCAGGCGCTAGGCGTCGATCCGATGCACGAGGAAGCACTCGCGCGCTACGTCGATCACTTTCGCGAGCGACGCGACTGGCGCGGCCTTATCGAGCTCTACGAGTTCGCTCTCGACAACGCACGCGAGGCGGGCGCCGCGCCCGATGACCTGGTGCGCCGGCTCGAGGAGATCGCCCAGCTCGCCGAGCTGCGGCTGGGCGACATCGATCGCGCGCTCGATGCGTGGGCGCGAATCGCGGAGCTCGAGCCCAACAGCGGCAAGGTCGCCGAAGCGAACCGCCGGCTCGTCGCACGCTCGAAGATGTGGCAGCAGCTGGTCGCCAGCCTCGAAGACGAGGTCGCACGCGCCGGCGATCCGGTCTCGCGCATGCAGGCCATCAAGAAGATGGCGCAGACCTACCGCGAGCGGCAGATCGATCCGCGCCGCGCGATCGATCTCTACGAGCAGGTGTTCGCCGAGAACCCCGACGACGAGCCCACGCTCAAGGCGCTGGCCGAGCTCTACGAGCGCGAGGGCGATGATGCGGGGCTCGCGCGCACGCTACGCCGCGGTCTCGAGATGGAGGAACGGCGCGTGGTCGAAGCCATGCGTCGCGCTGGCAAGGCAACCGACGGCGCGAAGGACTGGCCCGTCGCCAAGCGCACCGAGCGGCTCACGCAGCTGCGCAAGCTCGCGGTGCTCTACGAAACACGGCTCGCCGACGTCGACGGCGTGGTGTACGCGTCGCGGGGCGTGCTCGAGCTGCTCTCGGGCGATCGCGATGCGCTCGAGCGCATGGAGCGCGTGCTCGAAAAGGCGAACGATCCGCGGCTCGAGCAGACGCTCGAGTATCACGCTGCGGCGTCGACCTCGCCCGCCGAGCGCGCGAAGCTGCTCAAGCGGCTCGCCAAGCTCGCGACCGCGCGCGGCGATCTCATGGCCGCGCTCGATCGCTGGGAGCAGACGCTGCGCGCGTCGCCTTCGGATCCGGACGCGCTCGCTGCCCTGTCGGAGCTGTTCGAGAAGGTCGAGCGGTGGGCCGAGCTCGCGCAGATCCTCGAGCGCATCGATGGTGGCAAGGCGCTGCCCGCCCCCGGTTCGCCCGAGGCCGCGCTGAAGGGCCTCGAGCTCGAGCGCTATGCGACGATCCTCGACACCAAGCTCAACGATAGTGCGCGCGCGATCAAAGCGTGGCACCGCGTGCTCGAACTGTTGCCGCGTCACCGCGGCGCGCAGGCCGCCCTCGCGCGCCTCTACCGCGCGAACGGGAAGTGGCGCGAGCTCTCCGACGTGCTGGGCGCGCAGGTCGCGACGTTCAGCCAGCTGATCGCGCCCGACGACCTCGGGCTTGCGTGTCAAGCGGCGATGGAGCGCGCCGCCATCCTCGAGGAGCGCCTGGGCGCGCCCGGCGAGGCGATCAAGGTCCTCGAGCTCGTGCTGCGCGAGCTCAACCCCAACCATCGCGACGCACACACCGCGCTCCGCCGGCTCCACGAGGCGCGTGGTGACTTCGACGCGGCGGTGCGCATCGCCGAGCGCGAGATGTACTTGTCGCCCGAGCCCGAACGAAAGATCGCGCGCGGTCTCGAGATCGGCCTTGTCTGCCGCGACCGCCTCAACAATCCGACGCGCGCACTGCAGGCGTTCAAGCGCGTGCTCGAGCTCGATGCCCAGCAGGATGAAGCACTCGCCGCCGCGGCGGAGCTGCTCGCGCGGCTCGGCCGGTGGAAGGAACATGTCCAGTTGCTCGAGCGCATGCTCGGGCTTGTCCCGGCCACCGAGGTCGCGGAGCGGCGAAGTCTGTACCGGCAGATCGCGTCGGTGACGGCCGAGAAGCTCGACGATGCGAAGGGGGCGTTCCGCTGGTGGCGGCGTGCCCATGACGAGTCACCCGATGACGATACGCTGAGCGACGTCCGCCGCGCGGCCGAGAGCGATGGCCTGTGGCGCGAGCTCGTCGACGTGATCGTCGAGGAGCGCAAGCGCCTGGCGACGCTCGGAGGTACGCCGACGTCCACGGAGCGCTACATCGCACTCTCGCGCGAGCTGGCCGGGCTGTACGAGCGCCGCCTCGGCGACAAGAACCGCGCGATGACGACGCTGACCGAAGCGCTCGGGTTCGCACCGCGGCTCGGCGTGTTGCTCGCCGAGCTGGATCGCCTCGCGGCCGAGATCGATCAGAAGCCGGCGTGGAAGTCCTTGCTCGAGGCGTACGAGCTCGCGCTCGCATCCGCGACGCCGGGCGAGCGGGTAGACCTGCATCTGCGCCGCGCCAAGATCCACGAGGAGCGCATGAACGACGCCAAGGCGGCCGTCGCCGACGTGCTCGCGGCGTTCTCGTGGGCGCCGGATCGCGAGGACATCCGGCCGATCCTCGTCGGACTCGCGGCCAAAGCGCGCGCCTGGACGGACGTTGTTGCCGTCGACACGGCGTTGATCGACCGCGCGCCCACCACGGTGCGCCGCGTGGAGCTGTTGCGCCGCAAGGCGCAGGTGATCGAGGAGCAGCTGAAGGATGCCCCCCGCGCCTTCCGCACACACCTCGTCGCGCTCCTGCTGGATCCCGAGCACGCGGACACCGCGTCGCACCTCTGGCGCCTCGCGCGCGTCATCGGCCGCTACCGCGAGGCCGATCGGACCCCCGCGGCCGAACCGGCTCCCGCGATGATCCAGAGCGTGGACAAGCCCGAGCTCGGCGAGCCCGTGGCCGCGGCGCCGTCCGTACGCACGCACATCCCCAAGCGTGCCGCGACCGAGCCCCTCGCCGATGCCGACCTCGCGATCGGCGACGTCGCGGATCCCGACTTCAAGGTCGGCGACTCGACGCAGCCGCTCGATCTGAACGAGATCGAAAAGTTTGCCGCGGCGAAGACGACCGAAGCGGTGACCGCCGCCGTGAAAGTCCCGCGCAACGAGTTCGGGCAAGAGAATCAGAACCGGACGATGGCGCTCTCGCAGGACGAGCTGCGCAACATGATCGTCCCGCCGCGGCTGCCACCCGGTGCGAAGGGGCCGCCGGCGCCGCCGCCACGTCCACCCGCGATCAAGCCGCCGCTGCCGGGCGTCACGCGTCCGAAGGGGCCGACCGCCGTGCCACCGCTGCCCGCACGCACCAAGGCACCGACGGCCGTGCCCCCCGTGCCGCCGCCGGGTCGCGGCAAGTCACCGACGGCAGCGCCCCCGTTACCGGGACCGCGCAAGGCGCAGGCGTCGGTGCGACGCGCTCCGCTTCCGACGCTGCCGAACCGTGCGTTCGAGTCGCCGTGGGAAGAGCTCGCGGTCGCGTACGAGAGCATGCCGGTCACCGACCAGGGCTCGCGGCTGCGCTGGCTGTATCGCGCCTCCGAGGTCTGGGAGACAGGTGGCAAGGACATCGTGCGCGCGTTCGATGCGCTCGCGCGTGCGTTCGCGCAGGCGCGCAAGTCGCCCGATGATGATGCCGAGGTGCGCGCGCGCCTTCATCGCATCGCGTCCGAGCACAAGGCGTGGGACCGGCTCGCTGACCTCTACGAAGGCATGGCCGAGCAGGCCGACTCCGCGACGACGGCCGCCGACCTCCTGATGGAGGTTGCGAACATCCGTAAGGAGCAGAAGAAACCGCGCGAGGCGGAGGCGCAGCTGCGCCGCATCCTCGGGATGTTGCCCAATGACCCGATGGCACGCGCGCGCCTCGAGGAGCTGTATCGCACCGAGGGCCGCTGGGTCGAGCTCGCCGCCTCGCTCGAGGAGCGGACCGATCCGCGCCTGTCGTCGGCGACGGAGAGCGAGCGACCGCAGCTGCTGCGGGAGCTCGCGCAGATGTACCTCGACAAGCTCGCGCGCCCCCACGACGCGATCGATGCGTTCGAGCGCCTGCGCTCCCTCGAGCCCGCGGATTCGAGCGTGCTCGTGCGCCTCGCCGACCTCTACACCTCCGTCGGTCGCTGGTCGAAGGTGATCGAGACGCTCGCGCGGATCAACGAGGTCGCCGAGGGCACACCCGAGGCGCGCGATGCGCTGCGCCAGATCGCGACCATCTACGAACGCGAGCTCGAGCTGCCAGAGCGCGCGCTCGACGCGTACAACCAGATCGTCACCACGTGGACCGACGACGTCGAAGCCTGGGCCGCCCTCGATCGCCTGTACACGGCGAACGCGCGCTGGGCCGACGTTGCCGATGTCCTGCGCCGCCGCGCCGCGCTCGATCGCGATCCCGCGACCCGCGCGCAGATGCTGTATCGCCGCGCGCAGGTTCTGCTCGATGCGCTCCACCAGGCCGAAGAGGCCGCGGCCGTACTGCGCCACGCGCGCACGATTACGCCCGACGATCCCAAGCTCGCGGAGCTGATGATCACGGCGCTGGTCAAAGCCGGCCGCGAGCGCGAGGCCGCCGCGATCCTCGAGGGCCGCATCGACGTGATGTCGACGCAGGAGACCAGGGCCGCGCGCGGCGATCTTGCAGCTCTGTACATCCGGCTCGCGCAGCTGCGCCTCGACAAGCTCGACGACCGCACCGGCGCACGCGCGGCGATCGAACACGCGCTCGCCCTCGTGCCCGAGCACCCGACGGCGCTCGCCGTGCTGTCTGGCATCGCGTCGCCCGACGATGATCCGCGCGCGTTCGCCGACGCCAAGCTCCGCGAGGCCGACGGTGCGAAGGACGAGGACCTCAAGATCGCGGCGCTGATGGCCGCCGGCGACGTATTGCAATCGCGCGCGGGGGACCTCGCGGGCGCGCAGGCAGCCTACGAGCGCGTGCTCGCACTGCGCCCGTATCACGCGGACGCCACGTGGGCCCTCGCAGGCATGGTCGAGAAGGGGGGCGATCACGAGAGCGCCGCCCGCGTCCTCGAGCACCGCCTCGAGGACGAATCGCTGACGCCGCCGGAGAAGGCGCGCATCATGACCCAGCTTGCGGCGCTGTCTCGCGCGGCGGGCGTCGAGCCGGCAGCGGAGCGGCGCCTCCTCGAAGCTCTCGGCTGCGTGCCCGATCACCTGCCGGCGATCGTCGCGCTCGCCGACTTCTACGCCGACGCCGCGCGGTGGACCGAGCTGGAGTCGTTCCTGCGCGAAAATCTCGACAACAACGTCCTCGCGAACGCCCCCGCCGCGCTGATCGCCGACCTGCATCGCCGGCTCGCGACGGCGCACGAGAAGCTCGGGCGTGACGAGGATGCGTATCAGACCCTGGTCGCCGCCGATCGCCTGCATCGCGGCCACCTCCTCATCAAGCTCGCGCTCGGCGAGAATCGCTACAAGGCGCGGCGCTGGCGCGAAGCGGCGCTCCACCTGTCGCCGCTCGCCAACCACGAGGATGCCGCGCGCTATCCGAGCGAAGTGGCACAAGGCCTCCACCACGCCGCGCTCGCCGAGATCCGCAGCCTGCGGCCCGAGAACGCGCCGGCGCTGTACACGCGCGCCGTCGAGCTCAAGCCGAACTACGCCCCAGCCCTCCAGGCCCTCGCCGAGATCGCGATGGAGAAGGGCGACCATCGCGCCGCCGCCGAGCTGCTCACCCGTCAAGCGACTTCCACCGAGGAGCCCGCCGAGCGCCTGCGGCTCTTCGAGGCGCTCGGTGACATGGCGGTGATGATGCTCGACGACGCGGAGCGTGCGCGTACCTGTTACGCCGCCGCCGTCGCTGCGGCGCAGCCCCTCGAAGCGAAGCACGTCCCGCTGCTCGAGAAGCTACTCGCGCGACAAGACCTCGCGAACGATCACGCCGGCGCGGGCCGCACGGCCGAGCTGATGGCTGCGTTCGGAAGCACACCCGCCGATCGCGCCGCCCGCTACTTGCGCGCCGCCCGTGACTACCTATCCGCGGGTGATCGCGTCCGTGCGCGCGCCGCCGCCGACCGCGCGGTCGACGCAGATCCGTATGACGTGGACGCCGTGGATCTCGCGTCGAGCCTCGCGATCGATCAATCCGACGTCGAGGCGGCGGCCGCGATGCTCACACGCCTGCTCACCGCGAAGGACGATCGCACCGGCATCCCGGCGCGCAAGGCGATGCTGTCCTATCGCCTCGGTCATGCGCGCCACCAACGCGGCGACGCGCGCCACGCCGTGGCTGCCTACGAGCGCGCGATCCAGATCGCGCCCGACTCCGACGGCGCCACCTCCGCGCGCCGCGGGCTCGTGGAGCTGCTTCGCACGAGCGAGGACGCCGCGCGCAAGGAAGCCGTCGCCGCGCATCTCCAAGCGATCACCGCGGCCACACGCGCACTCGCCGATCTGGTCGCGTGGGCCGACGAGCTCCGCCGCACCAACAGCGCCGACGCCGCGCGCACGGCGTTCGACGTCGCCGCCGGGTGTGGCCACACACTCGACGTGCACCAGACCGCGTTCCTCTCGATCCACAAGCCGTACGCGCTGCGTGACGACGAGTCCTACAAGACGAGTCTCGAGCCTGCCGACCGTGCGCTCATCACCGACGGCCACGAGGCCACCCTCGGCCCTGTCGCAGCCGTGCTGGCGGAAGCCGCAGCGCTGCTGTGGCCCGACACCGACGAAGCGCTCGCGCGTGCCGGCTGCACGGGCGCGAAGCGCATCCCGGCGACCCTCAAGTCGCCCGCGACTGCAATGTTCTCGCGCCTCACCACGACCCTCGGCACCGGCGCCGTCATGCTCTATCAGCGTGACGAGGGCCCCGACGTCACCGTGGTCGCCGCCGCCACGCCCGTGATCGTCCTCGGCCCGCGCCTCACCTCGCCCGAGGCGCGCGTGCCCTCGGCGGTAGTGCGTGCGGTCCTCGCGCGCGCCGTCGAGCTCACGCGGCCGGAGCACGTCGTGTTCGCGGGTCTGCCTCTCGCCGACGCCACCCGCCTCCTCGCCTCCGTCATCCGCCTGTTCGGGCCGGCCACCCTCAAGGAGGCCGCCAACGCCCTCGTCGAGGATCCGGACGTTCAGCGCGGTCATGATGAGATGGTCAAGGCGGCGCTATCGGTGAAGATCCGCAGCCGCCTCGAGCAGGTGCTTGCCACCACGTCTGTGTTCGTCCTTGACGTCCGTCACCACATCAATGCGTGCGAGCGCACCGGCGACCTCGCGGCGCTGCTCGTCGACGGTGATACGAAGACGATCGCGGAGCTCGCCACCGCGCGCGGGGCCACGCTCGAGCATCTGATCGGTGCGGTGGCGCAGCCGGGGTGGCTCGCGCTCCGCGCGCGCCTCGGCCTCGGCGTCCGCTGACCGAGGTGCGCCTGGCGCGGGCGCCGTGCCCGTGATCCACGCGATCTTCATCGTCAAGGCTGGCCGGGAACTAGCAGAGCAGCCCCCGTGATAAGGTGGCACCCGATGTATCTCGGGATCGTCAAGGGCACCGTCGTCGCCGAGCGCAAGGCCGCTGGGCTCGAAGGGACCAAGCTGCTCCTCGTGCAGCCTGTCGACGAGCACGGCACCGCCGTCGGAGACATCCAGGCCGCCGTGGATCGCGTGCAGGCTGGCGTGGGTGACTTCGTGTACCTGGTGGGCTCGCGCGAAGCGGCGCTCGCATGCGACCCGTGGTTCGTGCCGGTGGACGCCGCGATCGTGGGCATCGTCGACGGGGTGGACGCTCCGAACAAGGCCGGCGCATGAGGTGCTGCCGGGTCGTTGGCCCGATGTGGGCCGCCGTGAAACACCCCGCGTTTGCCGGGCGTAGCCTGTTCGTCGTGCAGCCGCTCGACGAGCACGGCAAGGATGCCGGCGCGAGCTTCGTCGCAATCGACAACGCGCAAGCGGGCGTCGGCGACAAGGTCCTGGTGCTCACCGAGGGCAACGGCGTGCGCCAGATCCTGAAGCAAGGCGACATCGTGCCGATCCGGTCTATCATCGTCGGCATCGTCGACACGGTGGAGACCGCGTGAACCGCACGGTCCGCCATCAGGTCGCGGAGGTTTCGCAGCGCCTGCACGCGGCCGGCTGGGTCGCGAACCACGACGGCAATGTCACCGTGCGCGATGGTGCGCGCTATCTGGCGACGCCAACCGCGACGTCGAAGCGCTCGGTCACCGATCGCGAGGTGATCGAGCTCGACGCGAAAGGCCAGGTCGTCGGCGCGGGTCGCGTGTTCGGCGAGATCGGGCTGCACCTCGTGGTCTACGAGCGCCGCCGCGATGTGAACTGCGTCGTGCACGCGCATCCACCGAACGCCACGGCCATCGCGTCGTCACGCGGCAACCCGATCCAGGTGCCGTTCATTGCCGAGGCCCTGGTCTCGCTCGGTCCGTGCATCCCGAAGCTGCCGTATGCGCAGCCCGGCGACCCGGCCAAGCAGGCGCTCGCGCCGTGGTGCGAGCTCGTCGACGCCGTGCTCCTCGGCAACCACGGCGTGATCGCGTGGGGCGCGGATCCCGAGCAAGCGCTGCTGCGGCTCGAGCTCGTCGAGCACCTCGCGAAGATCGCGATCGCCGCGGCCCCCCTCGGTGGTGTCGCGCCGCTGCCGGAGGCCGCGATCGCACCGCTGCTCGCCGCGCGCGCGAAGGCCAACATCGGCTACGCCGCCGACCGCGCGGTGCAGACAGCGGAGCAGCTGCTCGGCGGCACGGGCGGCGGGCAGAAGCCTGTCGTGGCCTGCGCCCCTGCCCCGCACGCGAACGTGCCCACGATTTCGCCGTCGGGTCGCCCACACGATCTCGCCACGCTGGTGCGCGAGGAGATCGTGGCCGCGCTGCGCAAGTAGTCAACAAGCTCACTGCCGGCACGGCATCGGACGGCGCGCGCCATGTAGGACGACGCGCCCACGGTCTTCGGTGACCCGCAGAGCTGCGCTAGCGCGTCGCGACCGCGAGCTCGACACCACCCCGCGTGGCGCACAGCTCGGCGTGCAGTCGGCGCGCGAGTGCGAGGCCCGCGAGCACCGCCGCGACGCGGTGGTCGACGGCGAGCTTGCTGTAGATCGCCTGGAGGTGGCGGCTCACCGAGTCGTCGCGCAGCTGCAAGGTCTTCGCGATCTCGTGGTTCGTCTTGCCGCGCGTGAGCCAGAACAGCACGTCACACTCGCGCGGGGTGAACCCCGCATGCGCGAACAGCTCGGGCGCGACGGGGAGGTCCTTCGCCTCGGTCACGAGCAGAGCGAGCGCGCGTCCGTTCGCGAGGTGCGGCTGGAGGATCTCGAGCACGGCCTTCTCGCGCTGGTCGAAGGCTTTGCTCTCGCGCATGAACCCGTGGACCACCACCTCCTCCGGCCCGGCGGGCACGTGGACGAAGCAGTGATCGGCAAAGCCCATGGGGCGATAGACCTCCTGATAGATGTCGAGGTCCTGAAGCGAAGGGCGACTGTAGAAGTCGCGCGCCGAGTACGGCTTGCCGCCATTGACCGACGGGTCGAAGGAGAAGACCGGGTACTTGCCCATCAGCCGCCCGAACGCCGCGAACGCATCGGCGAGCCCTGCCGGCGCAGCGTCGAAGTTGGCGCTGAGCACACCAGTCCGTTTGTCGAGCACGCCATGGCTGTTGAGAGAGAACGGCAGCAGGCGTGCGGTCAGTGCGAAGGCGCGCTCGACGTACGTGTCCGCTGCCAATCCGGGCGCGTAGAAGTCGGTGAGCGCTGCGCTGAGCCGCGAGGCGTCCATCGGGCTACCGAGCATGGCACAACGTGCGTGCCGCATGTGTCGCGCGGGAAATCGGCGACGATCTTCGACGAGGTTCTGATACAACCGCCGGCACCATGCGCGCCGCTGTCGCCTTCGCCCTCACGCTCGCCACGCTGGCGGGAGGGTGTTTTCCCAATTCCAAGCACCGCACGGTCGCGAAGGTCGTGGAAGGTGGGCTCGCGATCGGCGGCGTGGTCCTGCTCGCCACGGTCAACTCCAGCGCGGATTGCAAGGGCCTGGTGGCCGGTGACAAGGACCGGGCGTGCGAAGATAAGGCGCAGCTGATGTCGACGCTCGGCCTGGGCATGATCCTGACTGGCCTGCTCGGCTTTGTCGTGACCGTCTCGACCGCGCCGGACGATAAGCCGGAGACGCCGGTCTCGACCACGCCCAAGCCGTCGACCACCCTCGAGCCCGCGCCGGTGCTCACGCCCGCCCCCGCCGAGCCCGCCCCTCCGGCCGCGCCGCCCGCGTCTCCGGCAAATCCCGAGACGCCGCCCGGCGCGACGCCACCTGCCCCCGAGACGCCGGCCTCGTAGCCGACCTCGACCCACGATAACGGGCTGCGCGGGGCCATACCCGCGCTAACGTAGACGGCCGATGTTCGACTCGCCGCTCGTGCTGCCGGTCCTGGCGATCCTGCTCCTATTGGCCGTGCCCGCGGTCTGGATGCTGTGTGAGGTCGCGCTCGACCTCCCACCCGTGGGGTTGGTGCTCGCGGCCGCATGCTACGCCGCCATCCGGGTCATGGGGCCACACAGCGGGGTGGCCCTCGTCGACTCCACGCTGGTCCTCCTGGGGCTCACGGGGGCCGCGCTCGTACTGAGCTCCGGTGCTGGGACCTGGCGCTGGATGTGGCGGCCGCGGCTTCGGAGTTACCTCCCGCGCGCCCGTGTGGTTGTCCGCCTTCGGCGTACATTCCCGGCGTGAATTTCGTTAGATCGCGCCGGCCTTGCGGGTGATCTGGTGCCCCTTGCGCTCGCAGTGCTTGCTGCCGTCGTAGACCGGGACCTTGCGCGCCCACGAGTGGCTGCCGCCGCTCCCCGAGATGCCGAGGTAGTAGCCCTTACGACCGACGAACAAATCGAGCTGGTTGCCATCGATGCCACCGCCAGTGTCCTCGGCAACGACGCAGCCGTCATGGACGAAGCCGCCCCACGGCGAGCGACCTGGCATGGTCCGGCCCTCCAGCAGCGGGACGTAGAGCAGTGAACCAAGCTTGATGACCTTGGGATCGACCGCGACCGTCCGGAATGGCTGGAGCGGACGTCCGGTACCGGAGGTGCCCCACTTGGTCGGCGTCACCTTGAAGCACGGTGACCGCTCGCAGCTGCAGTGGCCCCAGATGTTGATGACGCGACCATCCTTCAGAAGGCCAGTCCCCTGGAGTGTCAGCTGCGCAGCGAATTCCTTGGACACCTGGGCAAGCGGCTTGCACCCGCCGCCACCCTCGTAGACCGTGACCATCTCCGGCACGACGATCGCCGCGAGCTCGGTGACCGCGTCCGATCCTTGGTTGTCGTTGGCGGGTGATGCGGAGGACGTAACCGACGCCAGCTTCGCGGCCTTGGCGGCTGACCGAGCGGCGACCTCCTCTTCGCCCGCCACATAATAGAAGGTGATGTTGAACTTCCCGATCGGCGCCGGCTCCTTCTCGGCGACCGGAGCCGGCGGTGGCGGAGCTGCGACGACCTTCGGCGGCGCCTCGGAGGCAGCCGCATCGGCCGCGACCGCGTCAGATCTGCACGCAGCCGTGCTCGCGAGCCCGAGGGTCATCGCGAGCGGCGCTGCAATCCCGGCGAGATCGCTGGCGATTCGACGGACGAATTCAGCGAGTTGCTCCGCTCCGCTGCGCAATTGCGCCAGGAAGGAGGCTCCATCGCGGACCATCGATCCGAGGGTCGACGTGACCGTCTCGAGAATCGTCTGGGAGGGGGTCTCGTTCTCCATACGAGCCAGCCCTGAGGGGGCCGGCTGAGCGAGTCTAACCAAGATCGCCGGCTGCCCTGCTCGATCGGTCAGAAAAACGCCGTTCAGCGAACTCTATTAATCCGGACACTTATACAAGCGGATATCGATCCAAAGCGATCGCGGAGCGACTAGAAACGAGCCTGAAGCGTCGCGTTCACGCCGAGCTGGTTGAACTCGCCGAACTCGTACTGGAACGCGCACAGCTCGGGGTCGTCACAGCTGCGGCGGTACCGGCTCTGGTTCGGGTCGTAGCTATAAAAGACCTCGAGCAGCGCCGTGAACATCTTGGCGAAGTCGATCTTCGCGGTGCCCTTGAGCGCAGTCTGCGCTGCGGCCCCTTCGCCTGGCGGCAGGATGGTGATGAGGGTGTCGATGTTGTTATTGCGGATGACTGCGGTCGACGAGGTCATCGTGGTGTCGCCCGGAACGCCCTTCGGCGACGACAGGGTCGCGGGGCGCTCGATGCCGGCGATGAGGCCGAGGGTTAGCCAGTCGTTCCAGTTGCGGTCCACGCCGATGGCGCCGAAGAAGTTGGGCGCGATCTCGTAGGCCTCGGGGAAGTCGGAGTACGGCGGGAGGCCGGGCTGGCTATGGAGAATGAACGCCAGGTCGCGGAAGCTGAGGTCGAGGCGGAGGCGGACGCGGTTGTACTTCACGCGCACGTTAAGGTCGCCGGCGTACCCCTTCTGGATCGTGGTCGAGCCCGTGGCCTCGGGATCCTTGAGCGTCTGGCCCATGACCGTGAACTCGGCCTGCGCGATCCAGCCGAGGCCGCCCGGGTACTTCTCCGGGAGGAACAGGCCGCTGATCTGCTCGTTGTTGTACTTGTAGAGCTTGAAGTCGACCGACGACCGGATCGGCATGTTCTTGTGCAGCGTCAGCTGGGCCGAGGCACCGAACAGGTGGACCTTTTCTTGCTGGACGTCTTGCAGCTCGTTGTAGCCGCGGTCGAAGTAGCCGCCGTTGAGCTCGAACCGGACGTTCGGATGCGGGTCGACGCCACCGCCAGCTAGCCCGGCGAGCGCCGCCTTCTGCTCGCCGTCGTTCGGGTCGACGATCACACCCGACTTGGCACCGATGAAGACGTAGGCGTTCTTGGTGTCGTATTGGAGCTTCACGCCCGGGGTCGACGACCGCGCGCGCTTGTACTCGGGGTTACCACCCCACGACAGGCGGTAGCTATAGCCGAGGCGGAAGCGATCGGCCGACACGGGGAACGCGGTGAGGCTGATGCGCGTCGGGTCCTTGTGCGTCGGGTCCTTCCAGTTGGTGACCGTTAGCCAGGTGCCGGCGTCCGACAGCGAGATGTTGTTCTCGGAGAGCTCGTTGATGCGGAGGACGAAGGCGCCCTCGGCCTGCAAGTGCCCCTTCGAGTAGCTGCGGTACATCGTGGCGTGCGACAGCGTCTCGAAGCCCGAAAACCGGGTGTCGTAGTTGTCGAAGAACAACACGCCCAGCGAGTTCGGCGTACCGAAGCGCCAGCCCGGCACGCTGGGAATGGTCTCGCCCGGCTTGGCCAGCAGGTTCTCGTTGGTGATGGTGAACGCGAGGCGGGTATCCATGAAGCCGCTATTGCCGGTGACGTCGCCCGGCTTGTCGGCCTGTGCGGTCTCCTTCTCGACGGCTTCCTTGGTGGCCTTGTCGGCCGCGTCCTTCGCGGCGCGCTCGGTGAGCACGCGCGCGATTTCGCGGTCGACGATCTCGCGGATCTTCGCCTCGTCGACAGTTTCGGGCTGGGCCGTGGACGGCACGCCAGACGGATCTCCCGGCAACAGGCCCGGTCCGGTCGGCTGCGCGGCGGCGATCGATGGAACGGCCACGACAGCCGCGATCACGAGGTTCGTTAGCTTCGACACAGAGCCTCTCATTGCAACCGGATGTCGCTCGTGCCGCGCGGATAGATGATCCACACGTTGAACGAGCCGATGTTGACGGGACGGACGATACCCACGACGCGGGGAAGAACCCGACCCACGAGCGTTGCCGGGTCGGTGGTGAAGTCAGTGCCTTGCGTGATGACGTTGATCAGCTTGTTCCCCGTGCACGTCCCCATCGCCCCGGCAGGGTCCAGCTTCCACTGCTTGTACGTCGTGTAGTCGTCGTCGAGCGGGCAGACCTTGGCGTTCAACAGCTCGATCGGGCCGCCCTCGTTACGCTCGAAGTTGATGATGCCGTTCCCCGTGCTGAGCGGACCGAACCAGGTGTCCGGATCGAGCGTCACGGGTGCAGGCAGGCGCGCCGGGTTGTTGTCGGGCGTCTCCGGGACGATCGTGCGCGGGAACCCGACCTCGGTGAGGCCATTGAACTCCGTGAGTCCGCCGTTGAATTGCGAGATCACGTCGCCGACGCGCAGCGTGCGGCCTTCCTGATCACGCGGTGCACTGAACGTGAACACCATCACGTGGTCGTACGCCTGCGCGGTGCACGGCGGCGCACCACCCGCACCACACTGGACGTCGCTGACCGTGTAGCCCTGCGCGAACGTGCTCGTGATGACCAGGCGGCCGTTGGCGCCGTAGCGCGAGTCGCTCACCGCGATCTGCTTGTCGGACAACGGCGTCAGCGATAGGGCATCGACCGCCGTCTCGTCGCGCGGCGTCTGCAGGTCCGAGATGAACGGATCGCGAAACCAGAGCGTCGGCGACGTGCCAGTCACGAGGCCGTGCTCGTAGCGATCACCGTAGCCGGTGCCGTTGTCGAACCACAGGGTCGTGGGACCAAGCACCGCATCGGGGATGGTGACGGTCGCGCCCATGGCGACGCCATTGGTCATCTGGATCGGCTGTAGCGTCCCTGGGGCCGGCGCGGTGTCGAGATCGGGCGTGAGCGTGCCGAGGAACTGCGCGTAGACGCGGATCTCGGCGTTGAACGAGGTATCCGTGTTGCCGTCGGCGTCCTTGGCGGCGAGGTTCACCGTCACGGTGCGCTGACTGTCCGGCAGTCGGACGTCAACCGAGCCGATGCTCGTGGGCGCGCTGATCGCGACCGAGATCGACTGGGTGCCGGTCAGCGGGTCCTTCTGCTCGACGCAAGCGGCGAGCAGCATGGTGCCATAGAGGATGCGCTTCATCGGTGCCTCACTCGCTGCACGAGGGAAGCGCTGGAGGCGCGTTCCCCGAGTAGATCGAAGAATGGGGCCTGAACAAAAATGGGCCGGGCTCGCGACCGAAGGGCGCGAAGGACGCGAAGAGCGGGGGGGTCGTGGGCGGCCACCATCATTCGAAGACCGGGAGGATGCGGCCGTCGTGCGGCTCGATGGTGGCATCGAGGCACGAGATCTCGCCGTACTTGTCGATGACACGGACCGGCGGATTCGCGGTGTCATCCATTTGGTCGACGCAGGGGCTGCGCTGCCGGAGGAAAACGCGTAGCGCGTCACGCAGCGATATGCCCGTGTCTTGCTTGGCCGTGTTGCGCTTCAGCACGTCGAAGCCCGATCCACCCGCGGCGATGTAGTCGTTGACCGCGACGCGATACAGGCCGGTCGGCACGAGCGGCGCGCAGCGACCGAAGTCGATAGGGCCATCGAGATCATCGCCGCGACAGCGGTCGCCGATCGCGATGTTCTTAGCGCACGCCCGGTTCGGGTTGCCCTCGGGATCGAGGCCCGGGCACTCGCCGCTGCAGACCATGTCGAACGCGATGCCCGAGACCTGCGCCTGCGTGCGGCAGCCGCGCGACGCCGAGCGGCGCGCCACGAAGTCGAGCGTTTCTTGCACCTCGGCCCCCGACAGGTACATGACCGTGATCGAGTTCTCGAACGGGAAGACGTTGAACATCTGCTCGATGGTCAGCGGCCCGCGCTCGAAGTCGGCGCGAATACCGAGGGAGTTGGTGATCGCGAACTCGGCCTCGACACCCTCGGTCAGCTGCATCGACCGCGCGACCATGTTGCCGAGCTGGCTGTCGCCGCCCGTCGCGTCGGTGCGGAGGATCTTCTCGCCTTCCGGCTTGTCGACGTACGCGAACACGCCGTTGAGATCGATCTCCTGGTTGATCTTGACCGAGTACGGCCACATCAGATCGGCGATCGCCGGGTCCTCCGGGATGCAGGGCGCGTTGCCACACATCTTCGAGTCGATCGGGATGTTGTCGAACGTGAACGACGTGATGCGGCTGCGGCGCTCCGGGTCGGCGTTGTTGTCACCGACGCGGACGACCACGTCGAGGCGACCGACGAACTTGGCGAAGGCGCCCGAGTGCACGAGGACCGTGTGGTGGCCCTTGTCATCGTTGGGGATCAGCTTCGGCGGATCCGTGACGATGTGCAGGTGACCACCGAGGATGAGGTCGACGCCGCGTAGCGTCTCTTGCTTGAACGCCTGGTTTGGATCGTTGACCTGCGACGCGGTGAGGTTCTCGTCCTCGTCGAGGCCGAGGTGGCTGACAACGACGATCACGTCCGAAACCGGCCGCAGGATGCGGACCCAGTTCGAGAGCGCTTCTTCATCGGCGATCGGGCGAAAGCCGAGCGAGTTACCACCCTCGTAGATCGAGCTAATCGTCGAGGTGTTGCCCATGCCAATGACGGAGACCTTGAGCCCCTTCACGTCGTACATGACGAACGGCGGGATCACGTCGCGGAGCGAGCGGCCGTCCGGGTTGACGGCGCCGGCCGGCGCGTCGTCCCAGCCATAGTTCGCCGCGAGGAGCGGGAACGTGGCCCAGTTGTCGACCTTGTCGAACAGGTTCTTCGCACCGAGATCGAACTCGTGGTTACCGACCGCGGCGGCGTCCATGCCGGCGAGCGAGAGCGCGCGTAGCTCGGCCTCGCCCCTGAACATGTTGAAGACGGGCGCGCCCTGGAAGCAGTCGCCCGAATCCAGCCACAGCGTGCGGTTCGAGCTCTCGCGGATCCGCTTCGCCACCGTCGCGATGCGCGCGATGCCGCCGAACGGGGCAACCTGCAGGCCGTCCTGACGGTCGAAGGTGTTCGGAACCATGTTGTACGGGAACAGGCGCGAGTGAATGTCTGACGTGTGGATGAACGTCAGCCGAATGTCTTGACCGACAAGATTCGGCTGCGGCTGCTCGACCGTGCACGCGGCGACGGCCAATAGCGCCACGACGACCGCCGAGCGACTTAGCATCGCGGTGGGTCATATCCCAACCGCAGAATTCTCAGCAAGGCATTCCGCCGGGGGCGTGAGCGAGATCGCGCGAGCGAGGTGTGGTTAACTGCCGCGCAACATGCCGCGCGCGAAAATCGTCTGCACGCTGGGTCCCTCCGTCGCTACCCCCGATCGCATCGGCGAGCTCATCGACGCCGGCATGAACGTCGCGCGTCTGAATTTTTCGCACGGCAGTCACGAGGACCACGCCAAGATGTTGCAAATGGTCCGCGCAGAGGCGGAGCGGCGCGGCAAGGCCGTCGGCGTGCTCCTCGATCTGCAGGGACCGAAGATTCGCGTCGGCAAGTTCGCCGACCCCAAGGGGGTCGAGCTCAAGCCCGGCGCCGAGTTCATCATCACCACCGAGGACATTCTCGGCGACGAGAAGCGCGTCTCGACGACCTACAAGATGCTGCCGCTCGACGTGAAGGTCGGACACCAGCTCCTCCTCGACGATGGGTACATGTCCCTCGCGGTGACAGGCATCGCGGACCACGAGGTCCGCACGGTCGTCGTCACCGGCGGCGTGCTCAAGAACAACAAGGGCATCAACCTTCCCGGCGTCGACGTCTCGGCCCCTGCCCTCTCCGAAAAAGACCGACTCGATATCGGCTTCGCGCTGCGGCACGGCGTCGACTACGTCGCGCTGTCGTTCGTCCGCCGCGCCGAGGACGTGCTCGAGGCAAAGTCGCTGCTCACCGTCGACCAGGTCTCGATCCCGGTGATCGCGAAGATCGAGAAGCCGCAAGCGCTTGACCGCCTCGGCTCCATCATCGATGCCGCGGACGGCGTGATGGTCGCGCGCGGTGACCTCGGCGTCGAGCTCGGGCCGGAGAAGGTCCCGCTATGGCAGAAGCGGATCATCGAGGAGACCAACAAGCGCGGGAAGATCGTCATCACCGCGACCCAGATGCTCGAGTCGATGATCACGCAGCAGCGGCCGACGCGCGCGGAGGCCTCGGACGTCGCGAACGCCGTGCTCGATGCGACGGATGCGTTGATGCTATCGGGCGAGACCGCGTCCGGCGCGTATCCGATCGAAGCCGTGAAGACGATGGCGCGCATCATCGACGAGATCGAGAAGAGCGCCTACTACAAGGCCGAGCACGAGGTGCCCGACATCCAGCTGGCGGTCCCCGCGAACGCGATCGCTCACGCCGCGTGCATCGCTTCCAAGGCGATGAAGGTGCGCACGATCGCCGTGGTCTCGGACTCGGGCGGCGCGGCGCGACTCGTCAGCGAGTACCGCCCCGAGGCGAACATCGTGGTGCTGACCACGAACGAGGTCAGCTACCGCCGGCTCGCCCTCGTATGGGGCGTCACCCCGATCCTGATCGAACAGTCGGCGACCACGGACGAGCTGGTCGATCGCGTGGAAGCGACCCTCATCGAGCGCCATCTCGCGATGCCCGGAGAGAACGTGATCCTCACCATGGCGGTCCCGCAAGGCTCGGGTCTTCAGACCAACGTCCTGAAGATCCACCAAATTCAACATTAGCTTCCCTCGCGACGTGTGCAGATTTTGGCGGTTCGGGCGGGTCGCGTCGTAGGCAAAAACCTACACGTTGCAAGAGGTTGAGGACCCGGTAGGCCCACGCTACGATTTCGCCCGGTGGCATCATCTCCGCGCCCACAAGACGCGGTGCTCGTCGGACAGATCGTCCTTGGCAAGTACCGCATCGAACGTGTCGTCGGCACGGGTGGGATGGGTGTCGTAGCGGAGTGCACGCACATCGTCCTCCAGGAGCGCATGGCGCTGAAGATGCTCCGTCAGGACATCGTCGTCGATCGCGATGTCGTGGAGCGTTTCACGCGCGAGGCGCAGGCCGCGGCGAAGCTGAAGAGTGAATACGTCGCCCGCGTGTTCGACGTCGGGGTGCTCGAGAACGGCACGCCGTTCATGGTCATGGAGTTCCTCGAGGGCCATGACCTCGGCGATTTGCTCAAAGAGCGCGGCTGCCTGCCGGTGCAGTGGGCGACGCAGTTCATTCTGCAGACGTGTGAAGCGCTCGCGGAAGCGCACTCGCTCGGCATCGTGCATCGCGACGTGAAGCCGACGAACCTGTTCGTCACGTGGCGTCCCGACGGTACGTCGCTGATCAAGGTCCTCGACTTCGGCATCTCGAAGGCGACGAGCGCGCAGGACATGCACCTGACGCAGACGCAGTCGCTGCTCGGCACGCCCGCGTACATGTCTCCCGAGCAGATGCGGTCGGCGCGCAACGTCGACGCGCGCACCGACATCTGGTCGCTGGGTACCGTGCTCTACGAGCTGATCGAAGGCCGCAAACCGTTCGAGGCGGAGAGCTTCTCCGAGATGTGCGTGAAGGTCGCCGTCGATCCGCCAGCGCCAATGCGCAACGCGCCGCGCGAGCTCGCGAACGTGCTGATGCGCTGTCTCGCAAAGACACCCGACCAGCGTTACCCGTCGATGGCCGAGTTGGCGCGCGACCTGATACCGTTCGCGCAAGACCCGCAGCAGGCCGCGGTCTCCGTCGAGCGGATGATGCGCATCATGCGCCGCACCCAGGACGCGGGCGGCTGGGAAGGGCTGAGCACGGGCGTCGGCATGCGCAGCGCGCCGCACCATATTCGGGACGTCAACAGCGCGCCCGTGCGCCACCCGTCGGCGAGCCCGTTCGGTGCAGGCACCGATCCGTCGGGCGTGGGCCTGCAGCCGTGGCTCGGTGGCTCCGAGCCGTCGGCACCGATGTTCCGCAACACGCCGATCCCCGGCATGCCGCAGAGCCCGGAGGGTGGCGCCCCCCATACCGCGAGACCCGATACGACCTCTGCGCCGGCGAATGCGCGCACGCAGCACCGCGAGCGCGGCTACGGGATGGTCATCTTCGCGCTCCTGCTGCTCGCTACTGGCGGTATTGCGCTTGCGTTTGGCCTCGCTGGCGACGACACCCCCGCCACGCCACCGATCACCACCTCGCCGTCGACGCCCTCGATGATCAACGAACCGCCGACGCCGAACAAGGGCGAGACGCCGATGGTCGCCCCCGAGGTGAAGCCGGAGACCAAGCCCGAGGGCGTGGTAAAGCCCAAAGGCACGCCCGAGGTGAAGCCGGAGGCCAAGCCCGAGGTGCAGAAGACCGGCGGCATCAAGACCGGCAAGACCGGCGGCACCAAGACCATCAAGAACGGCGGGGGCGCGATCAAGACCACGACGTCGAAGGTCGAAACGCACAAGGTGGAGACACCCAAGGTCGAACCGACCAAGGTCGAGCCGAAGACGACCTGCGATCCGTTCGCCAACCCGCACGGCTGCAACAAGAAGAAGTAGGATCGGCTCCATGTCGAGCTGGCACTGGATGTCGTCGACCGTGCTCCTGGCGCTGGTCGGCGCAGGAACCGCGCACGCAGACAACGTCGCGCGCTCTGACGAGCTGTTCGCCGAGGGAAAGGCCCTCATGGAGACCGACCTCCACGGCGGCTGCAAGAAGCTCGACGAAGCGCTCGCCCTCAATCCGCAGGCCGTCGGGACGCTGCTCAACGTCGCGTTGTGTGACGTCCGCCTGGGCAAGCTCGCGACTGCGGCCGAGCATTTCGAGCGCGCACGCGACATGGCCCGCGAGCAAGGCATGAACGAGCACCTCGAGGCCGCGGAGGCGCACCTCGTCGCGCTCCAGCCGCGAATCCCACGCGTGACGTTCACCCTCGCCGAGATGCTTCCTGACACGTCGATCGTCGTGGGCGGCCGACTGCTGCCCTCCACGGGCTGGGCCGATGTTCCGCTCGATCCCGGCGAGCACCGCATCGTCATCACCGCGCCTGGAAGGGTGGCGTTCCGGACCACGCTGCGCCTCGCGGAGGGGGAGCGTCAGGAGATCGTCGTACCCAAGCTCGCGACATCCTCCGGCCGGCCGGCCGCCACGCTGACGCTCGCCGCCGGCGCGGCGCTGGTCGCCGCGGGCGTCGTCGTCGGCTTCGTCTCGGCGCGCCGGTACGACGCGGCGCTCGAGGACTGCATCGTGCGCGGGGGCGTGACCGCCTGCGACGACGCCGCCTACGACGACATCACCAGCGCGCGCACCCTGGGCAACGTGGGGACGGTCGTGGGTGTGGTCGGCGTCGTCACCGCGAGCGTCGGCGCGTATCTTTGGCTGCGCAAGACCGGCCGGCAGAAGGAGTCTACGGTCTCGGTGGTTCCCCAGGTCGGCGTGGATGGCGGTGGCGTCGCGGCCGTCGGTCGCTTCTGATCGCCTGCGCGCTCGAGTTATCATCGTCGCATGCGCAAGCTCTGGGGTGTTCTGGTCGTCTGCATGCTCGCGAGCCCTGCTCTCGCCGAGAGCGATGCGGACCGGTTGTTCAGCGAGGGCCGTGCGTTGCTCGCGAAGAACGATCCCAAAGGCGCATGCGAGAAGTTCGAGGCGGCGATCAAGATCGATCCGGACGCTGCTGGTACGATGCTCAACCTCGGCCTCTGCAACGAGAACCTCAAGCGGTACGCGACGTCGATCGAGTGGTTCCGCCGCGCGCAGGCCCGCGCCGCCGAAAGCAGCCTCGCCGAGTACGAAGAGGCCGCGAAGAAGTACACGGTCAACATCGCGCCCAAGGTCCCCACGCTCAAGATCGAGCTGAACGGCCCCACCAACTCCGAGATCAGGATCGACGGCAAGCAGGTGCAGCCCTCTGCCTACGCGCAGGTCGAGGTCGATCCGGGCGAGCACGTGGTGACCGGTCAGGCGCCGGGCAAAGAGACCGTGTCGCAGACGATCGAGGTCAAAGAAGGCGTGAAAGGGACGGTCGTCAAGATCGCGATCCTTCGAGACGCCAAGACCGACGATGACCCGGGCAAGCCGCGCAAGCGCCTCGCCTACATCGTCGGCGCCGGCGGCCTCGTGCTGTACGGCGTGACGCTGGCCCAGGGCCTCTACTTCCGGAATATCCAGGAAGAGGCGAACGGCAAGATGCCGCGCGACCTCGAGGCGTACGACGACGCGGACAAGAAGCTGAAGTACATGACCACGTCGTTCTTCATCGCCGGCACGGCGGCGGTGGCGACGGCGGCGATCCTCTACCTCACGGCGCCGAGCAAAGAGTCCGCGCAGCCGCGGAGCACTGCGTTCGCCCCGTACCTCTCCGGCGACCAGGCCGGCTTTGCGGTTAGCGGCTCGTTCTAGCTCGTACTACCGTTCAGTTGAGGAGACGTTGACATGGTCGTCGACGTGAAACTGAACCTGAACACCACCTTGGACGCCGGCATTGACCGGGTCATCTTGGTGAGCATGGCGACTCGCGAGCGGCGGCCGTTTCCATCGCAGAGCCGCGTGCAATGCATGTAGAAGCGCGCTTGATCGACGGCGGTCCTGGGTCCAGGTTCAGGTTGAGGTTCAGGTCGACGTCGACGCAAACTGACCATTGCTGTCTAACCCTGCCTGGCCCGGGCGACCTCGGCGCTACCCGCGCAGGTGGCGCGCGATCCGCATCGCCATCTCGAGCGCCTGCTCGTAGTTGAGGCGCGGATCGACGCGGCTCTTGTACGCACGCTCCAGGTCGGTCTCCGACAGACCGCGCGCACCTCCGATGCACTCGGTGACGTCCTCGCCCGTGAGCTCGACGTGAACGCCGCCGAGGCGCGAGCCGAGTTGGGCGTGCAGCGCGAACGACTGCTCGAGCTCGTCGACGATGTTGTCGAACCGGCGTGTCTTGATCCCGGACGGCGTGGTCTCCGTGTTGCCGTGCATCGGATCGCACACCCACAGCACCTTGCGGCCGGCGCGCTGCACGGCCTCGACGAGCGCAGGCAGCTTGGACTGCACGTTCTTGGCGCCCATGCGATGGATGAGCGTGATGCGCCCTGGCACGTGATGGGGATCGATGGCAGCGAGCAGCTCGGTGAGCCACTCGGTGGTCATCGCGGGGCCGATCTTGATGCCGAGCGGGTTCTGGATGCCGCGGTGAAACTCGACGTGGGCGCCTTCGAGCTGCGCCGTGCGCATACCGATCCACGGGAAGTGCGTGGAGAGGTTGTACCAACCCTCGCGCCGCGGGACTTGGCGGGTCTGCGCTTGCTCGTAGGGCAGCGCCAGCGCCTCGTGGCTCGTGTAGATGTCGACGCGGCGGAGCGCCTCGGACTCGACGCCGGTGATCGCGGCGACGAAATCGAGCGACTCGCGGATCGACGTCACGATGCGCTCGTAATGTTCGCGCGCCGCGCCGTGCGCGAACGATACGTCCCAGTACTCCGGGTGATGGAGGTCGGCGAAGCCGCCGTCGGTCAGCGCGCGAATGAAGTTGAGCGTGAGGCCCGCGCGCTCGTACGCGCGCAACATCAGCGTGGGATCCGGCGCGCGGTCCGCCGCGGTAAAGGCATCGCGGTTGATGATGTCGCCGCGATACGCGGGCAACGTCACATCACCACGGGTCTCGACGTCGGCGGAGCGTGGCTTGGCGTATTGACCAGCGATCCGGCCGATGCGCACGACCGGCTTGCGGGTGCCATGGACCAGCACGAGGCTCATCTGGAGCAGGATCTTCAGCTTCGCGGCGATCGGCTCCGAGCGGCACTCGTCGAAGTTCTCGGCGCAGTCACCACCCTGCAGCACGAAGGCATCACCGGCCGCCGCGCGCGCGAGCTGGTCGCGAAGGTTCTCGATCTCCCACGACGTGACGAGCGGCGGAAGACGCCCGATTTCGTCGATGACGCGCGCCATCGCGGCGGTATCCGCGTAGCTGACTTGCTGCTGTGCCGGCTTCTCGCGCCAGCTAGATGGTGACCATTCGCTCATTCCGGTCCCTCCTGAACGGACGGTGCCGCCGGCTTCCCGCTACAGGATACCGGCCGCGTGCCCTCGTAGTCCATGCGCCTGAGCGTCGCCGAGAGGAGCTTGGACGGCTCCACGGTCGCGCGCGGTGTGCCCTTGGCCTTGCGCAGCAGGTTCGCGAGCTCTTCGCGGATGACTTTGTCGGTCAGCTTGATCGCGTTCGCGGGCAGCTTGAGCCGGCCGATCACGCCCTTGTCGCTCGATGCAAGGAAGTCGCTGGTGACGAGCTTGTAGGTCGCGTTGTCGTCGAGCGGCTTGCCGCCGAGGGTGATCGCGAGGTCGAGCTTGCCGCTCTTGCAGCGCGCTTTGGCCACGATGCCGCTCCACGACAGGATCGCTCCGCCGCGCTGAAGATTCGACGACACCATCGAGCGCACGTTCGCGCCCTTGAGCTCGACGATGGCGAACCGGTTGTCGAACGGCATCGCCTCGTACAGCGCGCCGTACGTGAGCTCGCCCGCGGGGATGTCCGCGCGCAGACCGCCACCGTTCGTCAGCGCGATCTGCGCCCCCGGGCTCGCAGCGAGCATGAGGTCGGTTATCCAGTTGCCTTGCGACGACTCGACCTCATAGCCCTTCTCGATGACGGCGGTCGCGCTCACGCCGAGCTTCTCGTTGCGCCGCTTGGCCGCGGTCTGGATCGGCAGCGCGACGATTTGCTCGATCTCGGCGACGGGCCGCACGGGCTTGCCCTCGTACGAGTTGGTGCGGCACATCCCGACCGGGACCGGATTGCCGTCGAGATTCTCGCCCTCGCATAACATCTGCGGCTTGTGGATCTTCGTCGACGTGACGTGGCCGTCCGCGGCGATGCGCAGATCGACGCGCCCGAACGCGCGGCCCGAGGAATACGACTCGATCACGGCGATGTCCGAGATGCGGTGCGCGACCGCGGCGTGCGTGTGACCGGCCACGATGACATCGACGGTGTTGTTCGGCAGCTCCGTGATGAGCTTGTACAGCTCCTCGTTCTTCTCGCAGGACGAGGGATCATTCGGCTGCTCGAGGTGCGCGCACTTGGTGCCGATGTGCGCGGTGACGATGACGACCTGCGCCCCCTTGTCGCGCAGGCCGCGGGCTTCGAGCGTGATGGCCTGTGCCGGCGCGAGCATCTGCAGCCCGACGAAGTTGGCGGGCATGGTGGTGAACGGCGTCGCCTCGGTGGACGCACCGATGAGGCCGATCTTCACGCCGCTGACCTCGACGATCGTCGACGCTGGCATGTTGGGCCACGCGATCCGATTGCCGCTCGACTTGTCGATGATGTTGGAGACGAGGAACGGAAACTTCGCCTCGGCCGCGCGCGCCTTCAGCGCACCGCGCGGATCATCCTCGACGGTAGCGGGGGTCGCCGCGGGACCCGCGGGGCCAAAGTCGAACTCGTGGTTGCCGACGGCCGCGGCGGTGTAGCCCAGCGCGTTGTACGCGCGGACGACGTCGATGCCTTCGCCCAGGTTGCTCTCGAGCGTGCCCTGGAACATATCCCCACCGTCGAGCAGCACGACCCCGCCGCCGTCCGCCGTTCGCACCTCGCGCAGGTTCGCGAGGTAACCCGCGAGCAGCGGCAGCCGCTCGAGCGCACCGTGCAGATCGTTCGTCCCGATGACCGAGATCGTGCGCGCGCCGGTCGCGCGTTGGGGCGCTGGCCGGGGGCCACGTTCGGGCTTTTGCGGCGGAGCCGAACACGCGAACACCAGCATCGCGACGACGAGGGTGACCCTCTTCATGGTGCGCGCACTCTACCGCGCCGCATCGGGTGCGAGAAGCTCGCCTGTCGCAGGCGTATCCTCCGAATCTTCACCAGCCTCGTCCTCGGTGACCTCGAGCGCGCGCGAGGCCCGTACGAGCTCGGATTCGAGCTCGGGTGTGACGAGTTGGTTGCGGATCTTTGCCGCGACCGGGTCGAGTAGTGTCTCGAGGATCGTCGATCCGTCGGGGCGGATGGTCACGAACACCACGCCCCCATGCTCGAGCTCGCACGCCACACGTTCGCCGGGGAGCACGCGGCGAATCCTTGATGGACAGGTCACGCCCTGCGGCGCGCCGAGCTCGGTGACCTCGTTCTGCACATATTTCTCGAGCTCCGCGGCGGTGATCAGAAATCCATCGACCCGCCACTCGACCTCGCGCCCCACCTGGGTGAGCGAGATCGGGATCAGCATGAGGTCATCGGTGAGCGCGCCGCACCGGCCAGCTTTGCAGGAGGCCCCCACGGCGACGCCAAGCCGCTTCGCGAGCGTGGTCTCGATCGAGAGCTCGAGCGGCGACGGTGCCGGCGTGTGATCGCCGCCGCATGCGGCGAGGGCCACCAGCACAGCGCGTGTACTCCATGCCCCGACAGGCATCGTCAGGCCGTTCGTAACATGCGCTGAATAAATCGGGTTAGGCTGCGTCTCACGTCCGGTTCTAGGAGGAATGATGCGTTCACAGCTCTTTCGATGGCTGCTGACCACGGGCCTGCTGACGACTTCGCTCGTCGCGACGGTCGAGGTCGCTTCGGCACAACCTGTACCTGTTCGTGACCACCGTCGCGATGGCGATGACGACCGCGGTCCGCGTGATCGCGACCGTGATCGAGACCGCGACCGTGATCGAGACCGCGACCGTGATCGAGACCGCGACCGTAATTGGGACCGCGATAATGATGGTCGCCGTGACCGTGGTCCCCGACAGGCACCTCCTCCGCCGCGCGTCGAGCGCCAGGCTGCCCGTCGTGGCTTCGTTTGGGTCGACGGCAATTGGGACTGGCGCAATGGGAATTGGGAGTGGCAGGCCGGCCACTGGGAGAGGGCGCGGGGCGGCAAGCGCTGGCGCGCGCCGCGGTGGGAGCTGCAGGGCGATGTCTACGTCCGCGTCGACGGCGACTGGATCGACGTCGATCTGCGCCCGAACGCTGCCCCGCCGCCGCTGCGCGAGGAGCGTTGGCGGCCGCGTCGTGGTTGGACCTGGGTCGCCGGCTACTGGGACTGGCGCAACGGCAACTGGGAGTGGCAGCGTGGTCGCTGGGAGAGGGAGCGCCGCGGTAAGCGTTGGCGCGCCGCGCGCTGGGAGAACAACAACGGTGGCTGGGTTCGCGTCGATGGCACGTGGGACGATGACGTCCCGACCACCGCGCCGCCCGAGCTGCGCGTCGAGAACCCCGGCTTCAAGCCCGGGCACGTGTGGATCGCCGGTCGCTGGGAGTGGCGTAACGGCAACTACGAGTGGACCAACGGTCGCTGGGAGCGCGCGCGCCCCAACAGCATGTGGACTCCGGGTCGCTGGGAGCTGCGCAACGGGCGCTACGAGTGGGTCGAGGGTTCATGGGCCGCTGCGCCCGCCTACCCGACGGCTCCGCCGCCGCCGCTCCAGGTCGAGAACGTCCAGCCGCGCCGCGGCTTCGTGTTCGTCCGTGGCAACTGGGAGTGGCGCAACGGCCAGTACCAGTGGACGCCCGGTCATTGGGAGCGCGAGCGTCCGCAGCAGCGCTGGATCGAAGGTCGCTGGGAGCTGCGCAACGGTCGCTTCGAGTGGGTCGCCGGTGGCTGGGGCACGATGAGCGTGCCGCCGCCCGCCGTCAACGCGCCGCCGCCCGCC
>JANRKM010000078.1:0-3456 GCA_033763475.1 Kofleriaceae bacterium | reverse complement strand
CAGCCGACGGCGTCGACGCCGAGGCCGCTGGGCGTGGCCGCGCAGCGATCGCTCGCGTCGGGCTCGCCGTCGCCATCGGCGTCGGGGAACCCGCGGGCGGAACACTGCGCGATCGCGTCCACGAGCGCGGGGAGCGCCGCGCTCGCCGCGCCGAGCTCCGCGTCGCACGCGAGGAACCCGTTGCGCGGATCGTTTGGGTGCGCGTCGCAGGCGTCCCCGGCGCCGTCGGCATCGCGATCCGCTTGGTCGGGATTCGGCGCGGCGACGCAGGCGTCGAACGCATCCAGGACGCCGTCGCCATCTTGGTCGGCGGCGCCGACCTCGAGATCCACGATCACGACCTGGCGATCGGTCGTCCGGAAGGCGAGTCGGCCGGGGCCAAGAAGGACGGCATCTGCGGGGCTTCCGAGCAAGCCTGAGATCGGGAGCCACGCCCGCGGCACGAACCGATGGCGATCGAACACCTCGACGCCGCCGCGGCTCACGAAGTAGAGACCGCGCGTTGCCGGATCGGAAACGACGGCGTTCGCCGACGGCTGCGCCGCGACGTGGCCCGCGAGGCGCAGGTCGGCCTGCTGGATTACCGAGCCGTCGGTGCCGACCAGCATGTCGTCAGCCGCGTGAAAGTCTCGGTAGAACCCGACGACGCGATCGGGCAGGCTGTCGAGCACAGCGAGCCCGCTCGGGCCGACGCTCATCTGCACTGCCGCGAACGAGCTCACCTCGTTCACGAGGCCGAAGAGGACCGAGCCGTCTTGCGCGAACTCGAGACGGTTCGCACCCGGATCGACGCTGGTGCCGCGCTCCACTCCGTCGTCATACAGCGCGATCCCCGTCGACTGCGGGCTGATCCCGGAGTATGCGCTGACGATCGCGACACTGTGCGCATCGGTCGGGGCGACCTCGATCTCTTGCGCGAACACGGGGCCTTGCACCTGGGGCGCGAGAGCGAAGATGAGATCGACGCTGCGCGACGCGAGAGCCACGCGCCGGATCTCGGGCGAGTCGAGGTGCCCGACGTACGCGTAGCGACCGTCGTCTGCCACATCGAGTGCGTACGGCTGCAAGCCCATCGCAACTCCCTGCGACACCACGCCGGTCACGGGATCGATCGGGACGATCTGGCTGCCGAACGTGGTGCTGACCGGATCGACCGTGGCCCACAGCGTGTCGCGGCTTGCGTCGTAGCCGAGGTCGCGGGCTGCGAGCGGAACGATGCGGACGGTCTGCGCCCGTGCGGCGGCCGGCATCGCGAGCGCGAACCCGAGGATCGCAACCCCACGAATTGCATCGCGGTTCCACATGGCGGTCATCATGCCACGAAACCGGGTAGCTCACGTTGAGTCAGCAGGCAGCCGCCGGGGCCCCCGTCAGCGGGCCGCGCCCGCCTCGCCAGGCAAGACAATCGCCAGCTCGTCGCGGATGTCCCGCGCGGCGCGCTGGAGCAGCTCGCGCACGAGCGTTGGACCGACGCTGCCGAAGGTGTCGCGCAACCCGATGCCCCCGGAGTCGCGGCTTCGCTCGACGAAGGCGGCGAGCACGGCGCCGCTCGCCGGATCGACGAGGCGCGCCTCGACCTGGACCCAGGCGTGGCCGGCGCCGAGCTCCCCCGCGAACACCCGCGCGGCGGCGCTCCCCGGGTCGAGCTCCGTGATCGCCACTTCGAGGCGGGAGGTGGACCCTTCGAGCCCGTGCCGCAGCACCACGTCTCCTCCCGCGCCGGCGACGAGCGCGCCCCGAAGCGTCTCGCGCGCCTCCGCCGCCGTGATCCCCTTCGCGTCCGCGATCGCGCGCGTGTCGATCTCGCTGAGCGCCACGTTCGCGACGCGCGCCGCCGCGAGTGCGGCCGCGTCGGCCCATACGCGATCCACGTGCTTGCCCTTCTCGAGCGCCACCTGCGGCGGCGTGAAGGGGGTCGGCTTGGGCGCCGAAGCGCAGCCCGAGAGGGCGAGGGCGACCGCGAGCCCTGCGAGAACGAGCGCGTGTGCGGACTTCGGCATGGGATGGCCTCCGGCGGGCAGCGTGAACGAGCCCGATCCGTCGCGTGAACGAGAAAGGCGGGCGAGCCCCCCGCGTTCGCATCGCCGCGAGCCGCGAGGCGTGCCCTCCCCGGAGCCGCGAGTAACGTCGCCGTGGGCGGACGGCCTCGCCGCACGCCACGGAGGACCCTCACGATGCTCACGGGACGCTGCCACTGCGGAAATGTCGCTTATCAGGTCTCGGGCGACCCGCTCCATCACGCGCTGTGCCACTGCGCGGACTGCCGCCGGCATGCCGGGGCGCCGATGGTCGGCTGGGCCATGTTCAACGCGGGCGACGTCGCCGTGACGCGCGGGACGCCGAAGGTGTACGCCTCCTCCGAGAACGGTCGACGGCACTTCTGCGCGGACTGCGGAACGGGCCTCTTCTACGTGAACGAGACGACGCTCCCGGGCGTGATCGACGTCCAGTCCGGGACGCTCGACGACCCGAACGCCTTGCCCGCCCAGGTGCACATCCAAACCGCGGAACGACTCGCGTGGATGGAGTCCGCGCACACGCTGCCGAGCTTCGCGCGCTATCCGGGCTGACGGAGGCGCGAGATCTCCGTCGTCACCATTTCTCGACCCACGGTCGGAGTACGATCTCGAACGCCCAGGTCGAGCGATGCTGGCGGTGCAGCTGCAGGTAGGTCTCCGCGATGCGATCCGGATCGGCCATGTTGTCGTCGACCGCCGTTCCTGCGAGTCGGTGCGCGCGCGTGCCGTCCTCCTGCGTCCAACCGATCGCTGCGTCGATCGGCACGTTCGCGACGTGGATGCCCTGGGGCATCAGCTCCCTCGCCATGCTCTGCGCGAGGCCCGCTTTGGCCTGGCATGCCATCGCGAACGCGCCGCTCGCCGGAAAGCCCTTCAGCGCCGCGCTGGCGTTCGTGAAGAGGATGGTTCCCCTCGCGCCATTCGCGTCGGGATCATTCTCGCGCATCCTCCGAGCGGCCTGCTGACCGACCAAGAACGCACTGAAGGCCGAATTCCGGAGCGTCTCGAGCGCCAAGCTCGGGTCGGCTTCCGTGATCCCTTTGCGAAAGATGCCCGCCACTCGACCATCGATGTTGTGCACGACGAGCCTCGGAGCCCCGAGCTCTCGCGCGGCGCTCGAGAACAGCGCTTCGACGGCGGCGGGATCGCTGGCGTCGCAGGCGTAGCGGCGCACGCCGTGCGCCTTCTCGAGATTCTGCAAGACGGGCTTGTCCGGGTCCCTCGCTGCGATGCCGACGCGCATGCCGCTCTGGGCGAACAGCCGAGCGCAGCTCGCACTGATGCCGGGGCCCCCACCGATGATGAGTGCAACTTCTGCGGTCATGTGTCGCGACCCCTCAGTGATTCCACCACGCCCGGTCCGAGAACGCCCGCAGGTCGATCTCGTGGGTCCACGTCGATCGGTGTTGCTTCGCGAGGTGGACGTAGGTCTCCGCGA
>JANRKM010000077.1:0-22419 GCA_033763475.1 Kofleriaceae bacterium | reverse complement strand
TCGGCCGGGATCCTCCGCTCCGGGGATACGACCGAGAACATTGTCGCCTGCTTGTCGTCGGTGCCGCGCATGCATCCGACCCTATCCGGACCGGATCACCGAGTCGATCCCAGACTCGGGTTTCTCAGCAGCCTGCTAGAGCGTGCGTCGCTCGCCACCGATGACGTCCGCGAGTACCGACCAGCGCACGCTGCAGTTCGAGTATGCGGCTTCCACTCCGCCCTGGATGACACCCGGAGTCTGGACCCCAGGCATGGTGCGCTCGGCGGTGGCACGAAAGTCACCGTCACGCGTGTCGCGGACGGCCAGCCGATCGCGTTTCGCGTCGAGTTTCCCCTCGACGTGGATCAGTACGATCTCGTCGCGTGGCGCGACAACGCCTTTGCGCCCGCAGCGTGCACCCGTGGTCGGAGCGTCGCTGGTGCTGCCAACGCAGCCTCCGCCTCCTCCGCCGGCGCCCTAGTTGTGCTGCGGCTGGGCCTGCAGCGATGGGGCGGTCGCGCCGGGCAAACGTGAAACAAAGCGTGATTCTTGGTCCTTCGATCGGGACGCCAACTGGCATGAAGGTCTCGCTACCTCGTCACTAAGGTCACGCTGGTTGCAGCGCGGCCGGGCGTCGACGCAGAGGTGCCGATCTGCCAGCCGGCGCAACGGGAAGGGCTCGCTCGAGCATCATCGAAACACGGCGGCCAACGTGCCGAGCGCTGCGCTACCCGGTTGGCTTGGTGCTCAGCCGGACGAGTCGAGACGAGACGAAATCCACGAGCTCGAAACCGTGGCCGTGTCCCCACAACGGGCCGACCTCCGTGGGCGTGCGCTGCTGCCACGCGCGCGGAAGATCGAGCACCACCGTCGCATGCTCGAACGTGTCGGCGATGGCCGCGAACAGGCCCTGGATCGCATCGGCCGGGAGGTAGGCAAGGAGCCCCTGCATCACGACACAGCACGACGCAGCGACGGCACGCGCCTCCCGTTGCCATCGCGGATCGAGGGCGCCTCCCGCCAGGTGCGTGCGCCGGGCATGCGCCGGCAAGGTGCGCTGGCGCAGCCGGATCACGTCCTCGAGATCGACATCGAGCCAGTGCACGTGCCCATCATCGACGCGCTCGAACCGTGTATCGAGGCCCGCGCCGAGGTCCACGACCGCCGTCGTGGACGATGTTGCGATCGCCTCGCGCACCCAGCCGTCGAGGGCTGCGGTCCTCGTCAAGTACGCGCGGGCGCGGCCCTGGTCGACGTCGACGCAGTCGACGCCGAGACGGTGCGCGAGGGCGCGCGCCGCGGCATCGTGCAGCTGCGAGTCCGCCTGATCCGCGTCATGGGCGCGCGAGCGCAGCGAGCTGAACGCGGTCGCCTGCGGGCGTTGCATCCAGATCGTGGGCGCGACCTTGAACCAGCTGCCTGACAGCACGCGGTCACCTTAATGCAATACGAATGCATCAGCAACTCGCTCTCGAACATCGGCCTTGACCTGCGCGCCGGTATTCCCTAACATTTCATCATTCGTTGAATTGTTCATTCGAAAGGGGAACGATGAGCGACCACAAGACGCACGGAGACCACGAGCACGCGCACGGTGAGAACTGCGGCCACACCGCGGTCCAGCACGACGATCACGTCGACTACCTGCACGATGGCCACCTGCACACGGTGCATGGGGACCATGTCGACGAGTGCGCCGTCGCCGTGGACGCCGCGAATCCCGCGGCCTGTTCGTCCGGGCATCCGTGCAAGGGCCACGCGAGCGGTCACGCTCACGGTCCTGGATGCGGCCACGAGCCCGTGCCCCACGGCGATCATGTCGACTACCTCGTCGAGGGCCACCTCCACCACGCACACGACGGGCACTGCGATGATCACGGGATCCTCCGCAGCGCCTGACCGCGTGCACCTGTTTCGCGTATACGGGATCTTGTGAGTCCGACGCGCGGTGAGCCTTCCGCTCACGACCACGAGCATCCGCCACGCAGCGCGCCCCGCCCGCCTGCCCAGATCGCCATCGTTCGCGCTGCCGCCATCTTCCGCGCACTGGGCGATGCCGCGCGGCTCCGCCTCTTGCACACGCTGGGTCGCGGTGAGTGGTGCGTCTCCGAGCTCGCAGCGCACGAAGGCACGAAGCTGTCGACGCTGTCGCAGCAGCTACGGCTGCTGTACGCCGAGCGCATGGTCGCGCGTCGCCGCGAAGGCAAACACGTGTACTACCGCCTCGCCGACGATCACGTCCGCGATCTGGTCGAGACGGCGCTCACCCACGCCGCCGAGAAACCTTGAGCGACCGGTCCGTTGGTCTGGCATTCGCAGCCCGCACGCATCTGCATCCCAATCTGCACCTTTGATATTGCAAACTATTTGCTCGAGTGACATGGATGCACATGGACAGCGCTCCATCGTCCTCGCCGGCTCGCGTCGAGGGTCCGACCGTCGATCGCGTCGGCATCGTCGCGTCGCTCATCTGCGCGGTGCACTGCTTCGCCGGCGCCATCCTCGCGAGTGCCTCGAGCCTCGGGCTGCTGTTTGCCGATGAGCGCATCGAGCTCACGCTGGCCGGCATCGCCGCGGTGGTGGCCGCGATCGCGCTGGCGCTCGGCGCCCGCGCACATCGCCGCATCGCGCCGCTGCTCGTCGGCGCCGCGGGCTTGACCGGGCTGGTGCTCGCACGCACGCCGGTCGGGGAGCAGCTCGGGGAGGCGTACGTCTCGGTGGCTGGCTCGGTGCTCCTCATCGTGGGGCACGTCCTCAACTTGCGCGCATACCGCCAGCCGGTGGCACACCTCCACGCCTACGTCGACAACTGACGCGAGAGATGACCACGACTCCACGCAGCCTGGTCACCCTGCTACTCGGCTTCCTCGAAGATCTCGCTACAGAGCAGATGTGAGTACCGCTCGAGATCATCGCCACGCCGACCTGCTCGTGCGGGGCGGAATGGTCCTGACGCCAGCCGGCGCCGAGCGCCTCGATGTGGCTTGCGCGAGAGGCCGGATCGTCGCGCTGGGCAACCTGGCGGACTGGAGCGCGACCACCACGCTGGACGCCACTCACTTGCACGTGTTGCCGGGCGTCATCGACAGCCAGGTGCACTTTCGCGAGCCCGGGCTGACCCACAAGGAGGATCTGGAATCGGGGACGCGCGGCGCCGTGCTGGGCGGCGTCACGAGCATCTTCGAGATGCCCAACACCCACCCGCTGACGTTGTGGGACATCGATTTACGCGCCAAGCTCGACGCCGCGCGCGGGCGCGCCTGGTGCGACTACGCGTTCTACATCGGCGGCTCGGCGGTGAACGCGGAGCAGCTGCAGACGCTCGAGATGCTGCCTGGCTGCGCGGGCGTCAAGGTCTTCATGGGCAGCTCGTTCGGCGACTTGCTGGCCGATGACGACGCCGTCCTGCGCCGCATCCTGCGTCACGGCCGCCGCCGGTTGGCCGTGCATGCCGAGGACGAAGGGCGCCTGCGAGAGCGCAAGGCGCTCGTCGAAGCGAGCCGGGATGTGCGCCAGCACCACCACTGGCGCGACGTGGAGACCGCGTTGATCGCCACGCAGCGCATCGTCGCGATGGCGGCGGAGACGAACCGCCGCCTGCACGTGCTGCACGTGACCACGGCCGAGGAGATGGCGTTCCTGGCGCAGCACAAGCGCCGGGTGACGGTCGAGGTCACGCCTCATCACCTGACCATGCACGCGCCGGACTGCTACGAGCGGCTCGGCAGCTTCGCGCAGATGAATCCGCCGGTCCGCGAGAAACACCATCGAGAGGCGCTGTGGAAGGCGATCCGCGATGGCGTGGTGGATGTGATCGGCAGCGATCACGCACCACACACCCGGCAGGAGAAGGCCAGGCCCTACCCGCAATCGCCGAGCGGGATGACCGGCGTCCAGACGCTCGTGCCTCTCATGCTCGACCACGTGCATGCGGGCCGCCTCAGCTTGCAGCGCATGGGCGATCTGACGAGTGCGGGCCCGGCACGCATCTTCGGCATCGAAGGCAAGGGGCGGATCGCGCTCGGCTACGACGCAGACCTGACCATCGTGGATCTGGCTGCGCGACGCACCGTTCACGACGCCTGGATCGCCAGTCGCAGTGGCTGGACACCCTATGACGGCATGGCCATCACCGGCTGGCCGATCCACACGGTCGTTCGTGGCCACGTGGTGGTCCGCGACGAGCATCTGCTAGGCGTGCCGCAGGGCGAGGCGGTCCAGTTTCTCGACGTGACCGCATGAGCGAGGCGCTGCCTCGTGCACGTGAACTCCGGGTTCGAAACCCCTCGTCGCTAATCGCCGGAACCTGCGTTGGTCTCGTCGAGAAGCGCCGTCCGGCACACCGGTTCGCAGCCCTCTCCGTTGATCGACGCGTCCGTGTACTCGACGTCCCAGCGGAACGAGCCGACCTCGGCGCCGGAAGCGTTCCAGAGCATGGCCGTGTAGACATCGCCGTCGAGGAATCCTGCCGGGTACGGCGCGTCGCTCTGCAGCCAGATCCCGACGCGATTGCCGGGGCCGTTGCTGTACCAGGAGGCCATCGCCCCGAGGGTGTTCTCCTCGGAGTGGACGAGCGTGTTCACGACCTCGAAGGCCAGGCACGCAGAGTCGTTCTTGCACACGCGAATGCGTCCCGATGCAAAGGCGATCTCGTCGGGAAGCGGGATGATAATGGCGACGCCGTGTGAACACGCAGCCTGCGTGCAGACCTCCGGCTCGTCCTGGTCCGCGCACGCTCCCAGCGCCGCCATTGCCGCGAGCACTCCGCCATGGCGCGACGTTCCACGCATGGCGCCAGCGTAGCCCGTAGGACTCACGCTCACCATATCAGGACGGCTCGGCCCACGCCGGGAACGGATCGGCGAGCTCGCGCCACGCCGCCGGTCCACGCTTCAGCTCCTCGTCGGTGAGCAAGCACGCGTCGAAGCGCTTGCGGAGCGCGGCCTCATCCATCCCCATGCCGATCAGCACGAGCTCCTGACGGCGGTCGCCATAGGGACCCTCGAAGTGGCTGCGGATGCGCGCGCGCGTCGCGGCGTCCTCGGGCCAGTTCTTCTCGTCGATTCCCGACCACCACGTCCCGCCGCGGCTCGTCCGGCACGCCGCGCCTGCCTGCGACCACACGCCCGCGTCGTCGAGCCGGGTCGCCAGCCAGAAGTAGCCCTTCGAGCGCAGGACCCCGGGCCACTCGTGATCCAGCCAGGCGTGGAACCGCTCCGGGTGGAAGGGCCGGCGCGCGCGGTAGACGAACGAGCTGATCCCGAAGCGCTCCGTCTCCGGCGTATGGTCGCCCGCGAGCTCGCGCGCCCAGCCCGCCGAGCGGGCGGACGTCTGCTCGTCGTACAGCCCCGTCTCGAGGAGCTCGTGACAGGGGACGCGCCCCTCGATCGTGCGGATGATCTTCGCGCCCGGGTTGAGCTGCGCCAGGATCGCGGTCAGGGCGTCCGCCTCCTCGTTCGTGACGAGATCGCACTTCGACACCACGAGGATGTCGGCGAACTCGACCTGCTCGATCAGGAGCTCGCCGATCCCGCGCAGGTCCCCGACCCCCGCGGCGATGCCGCGTGTCGCGAGTCGATCCTGCGACGAGTACTCGGCCAGGAACGCAGCAGCATCGACGACGGTCACCATCGCATCGAGCTGCGCGACATCCGAGAGGCTGAAGCCCTTCTCGTCGCGGAACGAGAACGTGGCCGCGACCGGCATGGGCTCGGAGATGCCGCTCGACTCGATCAGGAGCGCATCGAACCGGCCCTCGCGCGCGAGGCGCGTGACCTCGACGAGCAGGTCGTCGCGCAGCGTGCAGCAGATGCACCCGTTCGACATCTCGACCAGACTCTCCTTGGTGCGATCGAGCGAGGCGCCGCCGTTCTCGACGAGGCGAGCATCGATGTTCACCTCGCTCATGTCGTTGACGATCACCGCGACGCGCCGCCCTTCACGATTCGAGAGGACGTGGTTTAGGAGCGTCGTCTTGCCCGCGCCGAGAAAGCCGCTCAGCACCGTTACGGGTAGCTTGTTCACGAATCCTCCATCCAGGGGGGAAAGGGGTCCTCGAGCTTCACCCACGTCTCGACGCCCCGATCGAACTCCGTCGGTGTGAGCAGCGCGCGATCGAACTTCCGGCGCAGCTCCGGCTCGTCCATGTCGATACCGATGACCACGAGCTCCTGGCGCCGATCGCCCCACGGCTCGACCCAGTCACGCTCGAGCTGCTCGCGCGTCTCGTCGTCGGTGGGCCACTCGTCGCGCGGGAGCGCCCCATACCACATGCCGCCGGCGGTCACGTTCCCCGACGCACCGGCCTGCGACCACATGCCGATA
Organism: Kofleriaceae bacterium; assembly: GCA_033763475.1. Classification (GTDB taxonomy): domain Bacteria; phylum Myxococcota_A; class Polyangia; order Haliangiales; family Haliangiaceae; genus JABFXX01. Next base: position 16,113 of record JANRKM010000077.1, on the reverse strand, counting down.
ACCGACGGGCGCGAGGCCAGCCAGAAGAAGCCCTTCGACCGCAGCACGCCGTTCCAGGCGGCTTCGTCGTGGAGGAGCTTCCACAGGCGCGCGGGATGGAACGGGCGGCGCGCGCGATAGACGAAGCTCGAGATTCCGTACTCCTCGGTCTCCGGTACGTGCTCACCGCGCATCTCGGCGAGCCAGCCCGGCGCGCGTGCGGCGCGATCGAAGTCGAACAGCCCCGTCCCGAGCACGGTGTCCAGCGGAACGCGACCGTGCGCGGCGCGGACGATCCGCGCGTCGCGGTTGAGCTGCCGGAGCACCCACTCCAGGTGGTCGACATCGGCAGCGGGGACGAGATCGACCTTGGAGATGACCAGCACGTTGGCGAACTCGACCTGCTCGACGAGGAGATCGACGACGCCGCGCGTGTCGTCGTCATCGAGCGCCGCGTTCCGCGCCTGGAGGTCATCCTCGCTGCGCCAGTCCGTGAGGAAGTTCTGCGCATCGACGACCGTCACCATCGTGTCCAGACGTGCGACGTCGGAGAGCAGCTTCCCGTCCTCACCCTCGAACGTGAAGGTCTCGGCGACCGGCAGCGGCTCGGAGATCCCGGTCGACTCGACGAGCAGGTAGTCAAACCGCCCTTCACGCGCGAGCCGCGTTACCTCGATCAGCAGGTCTTCACGCAGCGTGCAGCAGATGCATCCGTTCTGCATCTCGACGAGCTTCTCGTCGACCCGCGACAACGCGAGCGGGCCGTTCGCGACGAGCCGCGCATCGATGTTCACCTCGCTCATGTCGTTGACGATCACGGCGACCTTGCGCCCTTCGCGGTTCGCCAGGATCTGGTTGAGCAGCGTCGTCTTGCCGGCGCCGAGGAACCCGCTCAAGACGGTTACCGGGAGCTTGTTGATCTGTCCGCTTTCCATGCGCTTCATCCCGAAGTTTATTGCAATCACGTTGCAGATACACCGAGCACGCATGTATGTCAACGCTGCGGATCATTCCGTGCCCGCCGAGCGGGTGCGGCCGAGCTTCGCCGTCAGCCCCGAGACGACGTGCCACCATATTGCTTCTGCACCCATCTTGCGATAACCGATGAAGCGATGACCACCGCGGAGCTCGCGACCTATGAGGCCTGGCACGACTGCATCACCCGCAAGTGCCGGATTCAGCTGACGGCGGAGTACGTGGCCGGTCGGATCGCCGCGCTTTCGGATGACACCTCCTCGGACACGAAGGTGTTCGCCCGCCTCTACGGCGACGAACATCGGCGCCGGGTGCTCGGATACTTCGAGCGCGCCCGCGCTTCGATGGCGGCATAGCGAAGCGCGGCCCTGCGCGGCGGTAGTGCGAGATCGAGCTTTCCGGGCGATTGCTTGATCAAGACTCGCGTCTCGGCGGCCGGCGGCGGCGGTACAGCATGACGAGCATCACCCCGAACGCGGCGAGGGCGCGGTCATCCTGAGACGCCGCGGTCGTACAGCCGCCACCACCGCCCACCTCGCACGCATCATCGTCGGGCTCGCCGTTGCAGTTCTGGTCCATGCCGTCGCAGACCTCTTCGGCATTGGGATGGATCGCGGGGTTGGTGTCGTCGCAGTCCCCGAGGTCGCTCACGTAGCCCTCGGGCGGAACGCACGCGGTGGAGATCGTGTCGTCCTCGCCGCCGAAGCCGTCCCCGTCCCCGTCACGGCCGTGCAGCTGCTCGAAGTCCGAGACCTTCTCGACGACGACCGGCGTGAGCGTGGAGGGCGTGGGACCGATCACGATCGTGTAGCGCTCCTGCGCCGTGAACGAGAACACGCGCACGGTCGGTAGCGCCGGGCAGTCCGCCACGACGTGCGTGAGCAGGACCGGCAGCTCGGTGCCTCCGCTGTCGAACACGCGGTGGGGTACGTCGGTGGCCCCGAAGATCGCCCACGTGCCGGTGCGCACCGGTTGGTAGGTCACGACGTTGGGCTGATCGGGCGTGAGGGTGACCCCGTAGTACGTGTGAACGGGGTCGATGTTCGGCGTCCCGCTCGTCGGTGTGGTCCCCGGCGTGGCGGTGACCTCGGCGAACGGGCCGAACTCGGCGTGGAAGCACGAGTGCTCGACGAGCGCGAAGCCTAGCTCGCCGACGCCCGTGAGGGAGCAGTCCTCGGCGCGAGCCGGGGATGCGAGAGCCGTGGACATCACGACCGCCACCGAGATCACTCTTCCGGACACGGAGACTCCAAACGTGCGCGGCATGACAGCCAGCGCAAACCAACCGACAAAGAAATACATCTGCAATATCTATGCATTTGTTTACAAGGAGTAAATCGGACACGCGAGGCAGCAACGCTCGCCGGTGCCATACACCAAGTTGATATCCGACAACAATTGCAACTTAATTGCACAAAATTCCTGGTACGGATACAACTCGCCTGCCTCGGCGATGCAACGACGTCTCCTCATCGGGCTGCTCGCGAGCTGCGCCTTCATGCGTGCCGCGACGCGCGCACGCGCGGACGGGAACACGAGCCTCCTGCAGCCGACGGCGAACGTACGGGGCTTGTTCACGCAGGCAGCCCCCGAGCCCCTCGCCAGCGGGCAGCTGAACGCGATCGCGCTCCTCGACGTGGGCACCCGCCTTCTCGTGATCCGCGACCCGCACTCGGGCGAGCCCGTGCCCGGCGGGGAGCTGGTCTCCCGGCGGCTCGCGCTGCACGTCGCCGCCGCGGTCGGCGTCACGTCCCGGTTCGAGCTCGGGCTCGCGTGGACCCTCGCGATGCAGGCCGGCGACGAGGTCGCGGGACGGGAGCCGATCGCCGGGACCGGCGCTGGCGATCTACGGCTGCGCGCACAGCTGCGGCTGTTCCGGCGCGGTGGGCTCGCGGTCTCTGCCGCGAGTGAGGTCTCGCTGCCCACGGCGAGCGAGCGCGCGTATCTCGGGGAGGACGGGCCCACGCTGACGCCGACGCTGATCGCCGGCGGCGCGTGGGGACGCGTCTCGCTCGCGGCGACGCTCGGGTATCGAGTGCGCGGCGCCAACCGGGTAGGCGATCTCGTCATCGACGACGAGCTCGTCGGCAGCGCCGGCCTCTCCGTGGACGTCGTGGCCACGCGCGTCGCGCTCCTGGCCGAGGCGTTCGGCGCGTACGGCACCCAGGGCCTGGGGAATCGCCTCGAGCGCCCGGTGGAAGCGCTCGCCGGCGTGCGCGCGCGTGTTGCTGACGCATGGGTGATGCGTGCGGGGCTCGGGGCCGGGCTCTCGCTGGGCTATGGCACGCCCGAGCTGCGGGGCGTCGTTGCATGGACGTACGCGCCCCTCCCCGACGCGCGGCGGGCCCCCGTTACCGTCGCCTGGGCGCCACCGAGCGACGACGACGTGACGCCGCCGCCAGCTCAACGTCCACCACCACCACCGCCACCGCCCGTGCCTGACGTCATCGAGGTGCTCGACGACCGGATCGTCCTGCCGAGTAGCGTCCTGTTCGCGCTCGGGAGCGCGGAGCTCGTCGAGGACAGCCAGGGCGTGTTGGCGCGCGTGCTCGAGCTATGGTCCCAGCATCCCGCGTGGGAGGCGATGGCCGTCGAAGGCCACGCCGACGTGCGTGGCAGCGCGAGCTTCAACCAGGTCCTGAGCGAGCGGCGCGCGCATGCGGTCCGCGATGCGTTGATCGCGCTCGGGGTCGACCCGGCACGGCTCTCGACGATCGGGCTCGGATCATCGCGGCCACTGACGGCGGGCACGACCGAAGCGGACCACGCCCGCAATCGCCGGGTCGAGCTCGTGATCACGCGGCGGCGCGGAGCGGCACCATGAGATGGCTCGCCTGGCTCGGCGTTCTCGCCGCCTGCGCCCCCGATCGGAGCGTCGTGCCGTACGACGACGACAAGTGCCGCGGCGTCGTCGCCGGTGAGGTCTACAAGCATGCGTGCCAGCACGGGCGCCTCGGCCCCTACGCGGACGTCACCGCCACGCACGATCCCGACCAGACGGCGCTCGTCGGCGGCTCCCAGCGCGCGCTGCGCGTGACGCTGCCGCCGATCGAGGAGGACGCGATGGCGATCTCCTACTTCCGGTACAAGCCACCGCGCGACGGCCAACACGCCGTGTTCGCGGGTGACGATGGGTTCCCGATCGATATCGCGATGCTGCACGACGGCACGGCCCTCGACGGCGTCCTCCTCGAGCAAGTCCAGGCGTTCACGCCCGTCCGTGACTGCGGCGGAATGACCGAGGTGTTCGGCTTCGAGCTCGAGCGCAACGTCGAGTACGTCGTGCAGATCGGCCCGACGGCACGCACCTCCCTGATGATCTTTGTCGATCACCTCCCCACCTTCGGCACCGCCTGGGTCCTGCCATGCACACCCCCATGACCGACGCGTTCGATCGCTGGATCGAGGCGATCCACCACCCCGACGACGAAACGCGCCTGCGCGCGGCGGTGACCGAGACGATCGTCGTCCGGCGCCACGATCCCGCGCCGCGAGGCAGCGTGGGCGCGCTCGGAGCGACGCTGGAAGGCATCGCGAACATCGGTGCCTGGCTTCGCATGGCTCCACCGGGTGGTGTGTTCTCCCTCGCGACCTCGCCTCGCGCCGAGGGCAGCTCCTGGCACGTCGAGTACGGCTACCGCATCGAGACCCTGGTGAATGGCGGCATCTGGATCGCTTGGTTGGAGGGGCATCGCATCGCGGTCCTGACACATCAACCGTTCGCCCTGCTTGCATCGCAGTAGACTTGCTTATGCAATAAAATTGCTTTACGAGAGCAGGCGCATGCCCATGCGCTCCTGGCTCGCGCTGTTGCTACTGGCAAGCTGCGGCGTCGACGACACGCCCCTCCACCAGGCGCTCGAAGCCACCTGTACGGAGCTCGGAGAGCCGCTGATCGCCCATACCTGCATCCACGCCGAGCTCGGGCCGTTCGTGACCGTCACGGCGAGCACGGCCTCCGACTTCGCGGGCACGAGCCCCAACGTCAACGCCGTGCATACGTACTTCACGGTCATGCTCGCAGCGACTGGAGGGACGGTGAAGTACCGCCCCGCGCGCAGCGGCGACTGGGCGGTGTTCTCGGATCCACCGGGCGCGGTCACCGTCCTCGATGCCGCGGGCAACACGCTCACCTCCGTGCTCACGCACGCCGTCACCGCGTGCACGGGCATCCCCGAGGTGAGGGTCTATCCCCTCGTCGCGAATGCGACCTACCGCCTGCGGTTCGCGCCGCAGCAGGATCAGCGCGCCGCGGTGGTCCTCGAGCACGTCCCCGACTTCGTGACGCTCTACCACCCCGACGCCGACGGCGATGGTGCGATCGCCGACACGGCGTCGACGCTGGTGACCGCCTGCGCTCCGCCCCCAGGATGGGCCGTCGACGGCCCATCCGACTGCGACGACGGGCGCGCGTCGGCGTACCCGGGCGCGCCCGAGCTGTGCAACGACCTCGACGACGACTGCGACACGATGATCGACGAGGGCGTCGTTCGCCCGACGTTCTATCCCGACGCCGACGGCGATGGCGCCGGCATCGCGGGGCCCACGGTCGAGGCGTGCGTCGCCCCGCCGGGGTTCGCGCCGGTCGGCGGAGACTGCGACGACACGACCCCGGAGGTCCACCCCGGCGCGGACGAGCGCTGCAACATGATCGACGACGACTGCGACGGTGCGCTCGACGAGCCCGGCGCGATCGACGGCGACGTCCTGCATCGGGACGAGGACGCCGATGGCTTCGGAGACCCTGCACGGTGGGACCGCATATGCGGCGCCCCCGCAGGCTACGTCGAGCTCGCGGGCGACTGCGACGACGACGACGGCGACATCAACCCGCTCGCGGACGAGCGTTGCAACGGCCGCGATGACGATTGTGATGGCCTCGCTGACGAGTGCGGCGCATGCGCGCCCGCGTTCGCGGCAGGCCCGACTTGTTCTTCTGGAGGAAGCTGATGCAGAGATGGTTCGGGATCGTGCTCGTGTTGACCACCGCCGCGTGCGGTGACAACCAATCTGGGGATACGGACCTCGTCCCCCCCGCGGTGCTGGTGTCCACGCCCACCGCAGGATCGACCGCCGTCGCGCCAACGAGCGCGATCGGCATCGCATTCACGGAGCGCGTCGTCGCCGACGCCGGATCGATCTCCGTCGGAGGTACGGCGGTCGATCTCGCGACCGTCGCGTGGGACGCGGGTCATCAGCGGTTCACCGTGACGCCGGCGATGCCGTTCGCCCCCGAGGCCACGATCGAGGTGGTGGTCGACGGATTCGCCGACGAGGCTGGCAACGTGATGACCGGCGCGTATCGCTTCAGCTTCGCGATCGCGGCGTCGGCCGAACGCCCGCGCGTGGTGGCCGTCACCCCGAATGACGGCGCGCAGAACGTCGGCGTCGCGCTCGACGCGATCACGGTCACGTTCGATCAGCCGATGGATCCGAACGCCGGCAGCACGACCCTGTTCGGCCTGGGGACGCTCGCCGCGGTGGAGTGGACGAGCCCGACCCAGGCGCGCATCCCCGTCCGCGGGCTGCGCGGCGAGACGCCGTACATCGTCGCGCTCGACGCGTTCCGCAACGTCGATGGCCTTCCGCTCGATCCCGAGCCCGTTCTCGGCAACGGCCGCCTCGAGTTCCACACCGGCCTCGACGACGTCGCGCCCGTGGTCGTGAGCTCGGTCCCCGCGGAGGGAGCGACGAACGTCGAGGTCGGCGACCTGCGCGAGGTCGCGGTGGTGTTCGCCGAGCCGATGCGCACGTCGAGCGGGACCGCGATCTTGAGCGGCCTCGGCGATCCGGTCGAGCTCGCGGTGACCTGGTCCGAGGACGCGCACCGCGCGACGCTCGTGCTGCCCGAGGAGTGGGCGCTGATCTACGACACGGCGTACACGCTAGAGCTGAGCGGCTTCATGGACGTCCACGGCAACGCTCTCGCCGCGGAGCCCTACCTCGTCAACGGCTGCCTCGACTTCGCGGCGGGCGCCGACACCAAGCGCCCGCGCTTCTTGTCGTCGACGATCGCCGACGGCGCGATGGGCGTCGCAACCGCGGACCGGCGCTACTACCAGTACGACATCCTGCTCGAGGTCTCGGAGCTCGTCGACGTGTCGAACGCAACCGCGACCGTCGAGGTCGACGGCGAGACCTTCGACAGCGTCTACGTGTATGCCGCCAGGTATGGCCGCACGGTCCAGGTCGCCGCGGTGGGTGCCGCGCGACCGCTCCGCTACGGCGCGACCTACGCGGTCAAGCTCACCGGTGTGACCGATCTCGCCGGCAACGAGATCGACTCCGCTGGCTACCTCGGTGACGGCCAGCTCGACTTCACCACGGGCGCCGATACGATCGCTCCCTTCGTCGCCCAGCTGTCGGGCCTCGTCGAGGGCAGCGGATCGTTGTCGCCGTGGGGCACCCAGTACGTTCAGGTCACGTTCAGCGAGCCCATCGACGACGCCACGGCGGCGATCGAGCTCGTCCATTTCGGTAGCGGCGGGACCACGGAGCTCGAGCCCCCGACCGTCGACTGGCTCTCGGACATGGAGATCACGATCAGCTTCCCCACTGCCGGGCTCACCGCCGATCAACGCTACGGCCTCCGCTTCGTCGGCATTGTCGACCTGGAGGGGAACGCGCTCGATCCCGTACCGCTGCTCGGTGACGGCACGCTCGACTTTTCGGTCGGCGCGGCGCGTCCTCTCCGCTCGACCCCGCCCCCCGGCATCGTCGACATGTACCCCTACGAGCTCTATCGCAGCACCAACCCCGGGTTTCCGGGCATTCGCCAGCGCTCGACGATCGAGCTCCAGTTCACCGAGCCGATGGACACCTCGCTCGACACCGTGCAGCTCGTCGACGAGACCGACCCCAGCGCGCCCACCACGCAGACCGTCCAGGGGACCTGGAGCCAGGACGGGACGACACTCTCGTTCGTGCTCGCCGAAGAAACGGGCTACGAACCGCTGCAGGGGGAACATCACTACGTCGTGCGGTTCGCGCACCTGCGCGGCGCGGATGGCCTGGCCGTCGACGCGGGCGCGACCCACTACAGCGGGGCGGCGCTCCGCTTCCGCACGCAGCCGACGAATCCCCAGCTCGACCACACGTGCATCCATCTCCTGTACGACACGTGCGAGCAGGTCGATGCGTTTGCAATGTCCCTCCCCTGGGCCCCCACCACCGACCAGGCGCACAGCTACTTCGAGGTGACGTTGCCGCCGGCCGACGAGGGCGGCTACCTCGGCTACACGTCGGTGTTCGGTGACGACGAGACCGATCTGTTGCTGTACCTGCGCGAGACGATGTCGCTCTCGATTCGCGACATCGACGCGGCGTTCGACGTCCCCCTCCTCTCGGTGGCGGCCCCCCCTGCGTGCCCGGTCATCACGGGGTCGCCGGGGTGTGGCCAGCCCGGCGAGGTCGGGGTGACCCGCATCGTCCGCGCGCGGATGCCCTTTAACGGCACCTATATCGCCCGCTGGGCAAGCGAGCACGAGGTCGTGCACTTCATCACCGAGCGCGCCGGCGCGTTCTGAGCGCGCGTTCCAGACTTCGCCGCTCAACACAGGCTGCGGCCGAGGTGCCTGGCGCAAGGCAAACCGCGAGGCTCGCTTCGCCACGGTCCCGAGACGCTCGATCTCGCGGCTGGGTCGTAGTACGACCCCGTGCATGAGTGACGCGGGCATCTGGTACATCGGCATCAACGGTCAGCAGCACGGGCCTCTGTCGACGCAGCAAGTGGTCGACATGATCCACTCCGGTCAGATCAACCAGACGGCGTACGCGTACGGTCAGACCGCGCCGCAGTGGACGCCGATCGCCCAGGTGCCGTGGTTCAGCAACATGTTCACGCAGCAGCCGGCGCCACCGCCGCCGCCCGCGGGTCCCGCGCCGATCGTCGTCGATCAGATCGACTACGACATCGTCGGCGCGGACTCGCAATATGTCGACGTCACGCTCGACCCGGGCGAGGCCGCGATCGCCGACGCGAGCACCCTGTTCTACATGGACCAGGGCATCCGCCCGGAGGCGATCCGTGGCGATGCCGCGGCGAGCTTCTCGGGCAACCTCGGCGCGATGACGCTGTTCACCAATCATGGCAAGGAGCGTCAGAAAGTCTCGTTCTCGGCGCCGTACGCCTCGAAGATCGTCCCGCTCGATCTGCCCTCGCTCGGCGGGGCGCTCATCGTCCAGAAGGACGCGTTCTTGTGCGCCGCGAAGGGCATCACCGTCGACGTCGCCTGGAGCAAGCCGCTCGGCTCTGGCCTCATGGCGACGGAGGGCTACACGCTGCAAAAGATCGAGGGCGCCGGGTTCGCGTTCGTCGTCGCGGGTGGCACCGTCGTCACGCGCGACCTGAGAGAAGGCGAGACGCTGCGCATGGAGGCCGGTTGCCTCGTCGCGCTCGAGCCGCGCGTCGCGTACGACGTGCAGTGGATGAGCGGCTTCACCACCGCGCAGCTCGGCGGAGATGGCGTCGCCATCGCGACGGTTCAGGGCCCGGGCCGCCTGTGGATGCAGACGCTGCCGTTCTCGCGGCTCGCGGGTCGCCTGCTCGCTGCGCAAGCTTCGACCCGCACGTAGTGGGGGGCCGGCCAAGGAAAATACGGGCCGGTTCTCGACGGTGCCCCCGTGTGCGTCTGCGGAGATCCACCGCTGCGAGGATGGGGACCATGCGTGGCTAGCGTGTATGGGTGCGCTGATTGAGGTAGATTCGGCGCCATGGCAATTGCGGTCTCCTCGACGCAGATCGGCGCGTTCTCGTACTTCGCAGGCGACGACGAGACGAAGGCACGCGGGCTGTTTCAGCTCCTGCGCGAGGACGGCACGGCGGTCGATGAAGCCGCGCTCGCCACGCTCGAGCGAGGGCTCGCACGGCGGCTGTTCGAGGGCATGCTGCGCATCCGTGTCACCGATGCGCGCATGACGGCATTGCAGCGTCAGGGCCGCATCAGCTTCTACGGCGAAGCGCTCGGTCAGGAGGCGGCGGTGGTGGGGTCAGCGGCGGCGAGTACGCCGACCGACTGGATCGTCCCCGCGTTGCGCGAGGCGGGTGTCGGCCTGTACCGCGGCATGACGCTCGATTCGTACATCGCGCAGATCTACGGCAACGCCGCAGACCCGACGAAGGGCCGGCAGATGCCGTGTCACCCGTGTGATCGCGAGCATCACTACGTCGTGATGTCATCGTGCGTGTCGACGCAGATCCCGCACGCGGTCGGCATCGCGATGGGCATGAAGATCGCCGGTGACACCGGGAAGTGCTGCTTCGGTTACATGGGCGACGGTGGCACCAGCGAGGGCGACTTCCACGTCGCGATGAACTTCGCGGGTGTGCGCAAGGCGCCCGTCGTCCTGATCTGCCAGAACAACCAGTGGGCAATCTCCACGCCGGGCAGCGTGCAGACCGCGGCCGACACGATCGCGCTCAAGGGCATCGGCTACGGCGTCGAGTCCCTGCGCGTCGACGGCAATGACGTGCTCGCCGTCTACCACGCGGTGAGCTACGCCGCCGAGAAGGCCCGCCGTGGCGACGGCCCTACGTTCGTCGAGCTCCTGACGTTTCGCGTCAGCGCGCACAGTACCTCGGACGATCCTTCGCGCTATCGCGACGAAAAGGTCACCGAGGTGTGGCGCGGTCAGCGCGATCCATTGCGGCGGATGGAGGCGTACCTCATCCAGCGCGGCTGGCTCCAGGATGGAGAGCGCGAGGCGGTCGCAGCGCAGATGGAAGCGGACGTCCGCGATGCGATCGCGCGTCAGGAAGCGACCTCCCTGCCCGCCCTCGAGACGCTGATCGAAGATGTCTTCGAGGAGCCGACGTGGCTCCTGCGCGAGCAGCTCGCCGAGCTCGAGGCCGGGCCGCGCGTCGCCAGCCCGCACCAGCACGGCTAATCGCGCTCGCGCGCTTTCTTCGCCTTGCCGCGCGCCGCACGTGCGGCCTTCTTGGTCTGCGCGACCGGCAGTGCACTCGACTTCGCGCCCAGGCGCAGCTTGGGGCCCACGATCACGGACACCATCAACGGGATCGTGCCGAACAGGAACAGCAGCCACCACCGCGGCCCCGTGCTCGCGAGCTGATAGCTCGGGTCGTGCACCATGCCGTGCACCGCGGCCTCCGCCTCCGAAGGCGACAGCCAATTGATGTGCAGGCTGTCGCCGCCGAGCGGCTGGATGATCACGACACCCTGGTTGTTGTACTTGCCGGTGCGCTTCCACGAGACCGTCAGGGGCGACGGCGCGAACGGCGTCTCCTGCGTCGTGATGCCGGCATACTGCACCGAGTGCACGCACTGTCCGCGCTCGCACCCGACGCGGATCGTTTGCAGGCCCATCGCGAGCATCCACACCGAGAACGCGAGCAGCCCGATGACGGCGAGCGCGCGCTTCCACACCGGCATGTTGTCCACAACCCGTTATCGCACGGGTGCGACACCACGCGGAGTGCGACACCGCACGCGCTGACCAGGGGCTCACGGGGCGTCAGCACGAAGCTTTCGCAAGCTGCGCGCGACCCGCGTATTCGAGAAACATGCGCACCCTCCGGATCGCGATCGCTGCCTCGGTGTTCACCCTCCTCGCCGCGTGCGGCGGCCGGCAACGCACGCACATCACCGGCGGTGTGCTCGGCCGCGTGGTCGTGTACCGCAATGGCGTCGCGTTCTACGAGCGGCGCGCGACGGTGGAGGACGGGCGCCTGGTGGTGCGCGTACCGCGCGAGCGTGTCGACGACTTCTTGAAGTCGCTGACCGTCGTCGATCCGAACACGCGCAAGCCGCTGTCGGTGACGATTCCGCGCCACGATGGCGGTGATGGCCAGCACCTGACCATGAGGCTCGAGACGTCCGATGTCCGGCACGCGAACGTTCTGCTCACCTACGTGACCGAAGCCCCGTCGTGGAAGCCGAGCTACCGGGTCGTGGTGGGCAAGGGGGGCAAGGTGATGCTCGAGGGCTGGGCCGTCGTCGACAACACCACGTCGGAGGACTGGAACGGTGTGCTCGTCGGCGTCGGCGCATCGTCGGCGCTCGCGTTCCGCTACGACCTGTGGAGTGTGCGGCAGGTCGATCGCGATCTATTGAGGAACGAGGAGAAGTTCGCGATCGCGCCGCCGACCGGATTGTCGCCCTTCCGCGGCGGCGCGCCCGAGGAGCTCGCGAGCTTCGGCGCCAACAACGACGATCTGGGCGTCTCGTTCAGCGGCAGCACGAGCGTGGAAAATTCGTATTCGAGCGATCGCACCAGCGGCGGGGCCATCCAGGGCATCGTCACCGACAGTCAGACGGGCGAGAAGCTGCCCGGCGTCACCGTCGTCGCGACCCATCGCGGCAGCAACGAGACGCGGACCGCGATCACCGACGACGGCGGCCAGTACAAGCTCGCACTACCCAACGGCGAATACGTGGTGACGTTCTACTACGCCGCCATCACGCTCGAACGTAGCGGCGTCAAAGTGGCTACGAACAAGGTCACCCCTGTGTTCCAGAAGATCAATCAAGCCAGAAGTGGTGGCGAGGTGGTCAAGATCGTCGACAGCGTGCCGAGCATCGACCCGACGAGCACCACCCAGAGCATCAGGATCGACAAGAAGTACACGAAGAACATCCCGCTGCCCGGCCGCGCCTTCGAGGGTTCGGTTGGGTCGGCACCCGGCCGGAGCTCGATCGATCGCCGGCGCGGCATCGGCGATGACTTCGGCGGCTTCGATGGCCCTCCTCACCCGTCGAGCTCGTACGCGTCGAGCGCCCCGTCGCCGCCTGCGCGCGATCTGGCCGCGGAGTTCCGCGCGCAGTTCGACCCGATCGTCGCGCGCTATCGCGCCGACAAGCGCGACCTCGTCGTCGAGACTTCGGGGCCTTCGGGGTATCCCGAGGAGGTCAGCAAGCGCGGTGAGAGCCTGAAGAACAAGCTCGTCGACGCGGGCATCCCGGCCGACAAGGTGCACGTGGTGCCCAAGCTCGTCGACGGCGGCTCGTTCGGCACCCGCGTGCTCGCGGTCAACGAGCCGCCCAAGCCCGCTGCCACGCCGCCGACGCGTGATGACCTCGGCCCCGACACGCCCGTCGGCGAGAGCCACTTCATGGCCGACCGCGCGATGACCGTGCGCTCCGGCTCGAGCGCGATGGTCGCGATGCTCCACCGGGAGACGACCGGCGGGGTCGTTTACTTCTACGATCCGATCTCCGAGCGCGGCGACAAGCGCTTCGCCTTCAAAGCGGTGCGCCTCGACAACCCGACGGGCGACACGCTCGAGCCGGGACCGGTCACCGTCTACGGTGATGGGCGGTTCATCGGTGAAGGCATTACCGAGCCGGTGCCACCGCACGCCGCCGTGGTGGTGCCGTTCGCGCTCGACAAGCAGGTCGTGGTCACCGCCGACAACGACGAGGAGGATCGGATCGCCAAGCTCATCACCGTGCAGCGGGGCGTGCTCACCGCCGACATCCAGCACCGCCGCAATGCGCGCTACACCGTCACCAGCCGGCTCACCACACCAGCGACCGTCTACCTCCGCCACCGCCTCGAAACCGGCTGGACGCTGGTCGACGCACCGAAGTCGTCCACGCGCGTTGGTGACTCGCAGCTGTTCGAGATCGTGCTCGGACCGGGCGAGACCAAGGAGGTCGTGATCGCGTCCGCCACGCCTCTCCAGCGCACGTTCCAGCTTGGCGCACCCGAGGTGCTCGGCATGATGCGCGTGTTCGTCGACGAGCCCAGCGCGTCACCGCAGCTCAAGGCGCAGATCGAAGCGCTGCTCGCGACGCACCGCGCGGGCGCCGACCTCGACGACAAGATCGCGATGCTGCGCGATCAGCTCGCCGAGTACCGCTCGCGCTCGGGCGAGCTCCACGCGCAGATCGTGACGCTAAAGGCAGTGCGCACGGGCGGCGAGCTGATGATCGCGCTCAAGGGCAAGCTCTCCGAGACGTCCGACCGGATCCAGAAGACGACGATCGCGATCGTCGAAGCGCAGGAGCAGATGATGCTCACGCGCGTGAAGTTCCAGAATCAGCTCGCCGAACTGCGCCTGAACGACGCGACGGCGGTCACGGAGCAGCGACCTGGCGGGCGCCGTGGCCCCGCAGGTGGCCGACCGCGCGGCCCGTGAGATCGGTGATCACCTTGAGCGGCAGCGTCGTCGTCGAGATCTTGCCGACCGTGGTGAGGTCGACGCCGGTCTGCGCGAGCACAGCGGACGTCGCACACACGGCGCCGTCATCGCCGAGGCACAGCGCGTTCGCCGTCGGTGCGCGCACGTTGGGCGTCTCGACCTTGGTCGACGGTGCCATGCCACCGTCGGTGCGATACAGCGCGGCCGCGGTGGGCATCACGAGTAGGTTGTTGGTGATGTACACAGGATCGCGCAGGATGAGATCCTCGGCTGTTGACGAGTGATCCCGAGAGGATCTTCCTGAGCATCGACAACGGTCCCTGCCACAACCTCAAGGAAGAGGGAACGCCGTGGCTGGCCGAGAATCGTCCTCGAGACCTGCGACGCCTGAGGACGCGGAACGGCAGAGGTCAGCGCTGGACGAACAGGCCCTCGACGAGCCGCAGGAGGCTGCCGTGTCGTTCGTCCCGCGGCGGCTCGACGACAACGGACTTCCCGGGACAACCGACAGAGCGATCGACTTCGTCGACGATGCGGATCGGTTCACGCTTGCAGGGCGCACCGGATCCTTGCCGCTCACGCGCCACCTCGGCCGGGGTTCGACGGTGCCAGATCCCAGTCCGCTAGCCATCCCGTCGAATCCCACGACGGTGCCGGTATCCCAGTCGCGGAGCCTCACCTCAAGTGCTCCATCTTACAGCCGGCTGCGATGTAGACGGCGAGCGTCTTCTGTCGTTCTCCGACCTCGCGTCGCGATCGTCGGTGTTCGCGAACCGATCCTTGGTACTCTCGCTGGTGATCACGTGAGGTCCTCCATGTGGAAGTGTTTCGCCCTCGAATTCGCGTTCGTTACCCTTGCCGCCTGCGGCGGTGGCAGCGAGCCAGGCGCTGTCGACATGGCCGCCCCGATCATCGACAGCGCCGACGTGCCTCCTCCCGCGCGCGGCTTCCAGGTCGTATCGAAGGACGTCGAGATCCTGCCCGGCCAGGAAATCACGTACTGCTACTACTTCCGCACGCCGAACACCGAACCGATGGCGGTCAACAAGTGGAAGTCGGTCATGACCCCTGGCAGCCACCACATGATCATGTACACGACCACCACCGAGGTGATGCCCGCCGGCACGATCTCGGCGAGCAGCTGTGGCTTCGGGGGGGGCATCGGTAACACGCCACTCTGGACGTACGCGGCCCAGCTGCCCGAGGCCGAGATCGCACTCCCCTCCGACGACGGCAGCGGCAATCCGCTCGCTCAGCTGATTCAGCCGAACACGCCGGCATACTTCCAGATGCACTACCTGAACGCGACCGAGTCTCCCATCTCGGTCCACGTCACGCTCAACGCGGAGGCGCTCGAGGCGGGGGTCGCGTACACGAAGACGGCGGCGTACGTGACGTACAACGACGACATCTCGATCCCCGCGAGCACGAACAACGTCGTGCAAACCAAGACGTGTAACACGCCGGCGAACGCGAAATTCTGGACGATGTCGACGCACGCACACAAGCAGGCCGTGAAGACCGAGGTCACGAGTGGCCAGGCCGTGGCGTTCACGAGCACGGACTGGGAGCATCCGGGCTCGCAGGATTGGATGACCGCGCCGTTCTACACGTTCGCCAACAATCAGCTCACGTTCTCGTGCACGTATAACAATCCGACGAACCGCACGATCACCGCGGGCGATAGCGCCGCCACCGACGAGATGTGCATGGCGACCGGCTACTACTTCCCGGCGAATGGCCCCAAGATCTGCTACTGCCCGAATGGAACGCCGGGCTGTGTCCTGCTCTGACCGCGGCCGTCCGGCGCCGATGAACCGTCGTGTACCTGGCGAAGATCGACGTCGGAGTGCTGGCGTCGTTGGCGTCGCTGGCGCAAGCTGCCCATATGTCGCGGTTCTTCCTCGCGTGCGTCCTGCTTACCGCCTGCGGTGACAGTGACGCGAGCTCGCCAACGCCGGATGCGCTGCCCGATACGCCGATCGACATGGCGATCCAGCCCGACGTCCCGGTATGCGGAGCGCCGACCAAGCTGTGCGGGACCACCTGCATCGCGG
>JANRKM010000076.1:0-7326 GCA_033763475.1 Kofleriaceae bacterium | reverse complement strand
GTCGGCGCGGGCGCGGGCGCGGGCTTCGCTGTGGCGCAGGGCAGCCTCGGTGGCGCGCTGCTGGGTGACGTCGTCCGCCACGCCGAGCAGGCACGCCTCACCTCCGAGATCGATCTGCGTCGTCGTCAGCACCAGCGTGATCGTCTTGCCGTCCTTGGTGCGGAAGGGCATCTCGACCTGCCGGCGCGGCGAGCTCAGTAACCACGGTCCGATGGCATTGCGCTGTTCGCTGTCCAACATGCCGAGGCTGACCGTGTCGCGCTCGAGGACTTGCTCGCGTGTGAAGCCAGTCATTTCGAGAAAGGCATCGTTGACCTGGACGAAAGCGCCATCCTTTGCGCGCGCGATGGCCATGGGCTGCGGGTTGAACATGAAGGCCTGCTCGAATCGGCGCTCCGAGGCGCGCAGCGCTTCATCGGCCTCGCGGCGGTCCTGCATGTCGAACGCGACACCGACCCAGCGCGTGATGCCGCCGCCCTCGTCGCGCATCGGTGCAATGCGCGCGAGGTGCCAGCGGTAGGTGCCGCCACGCGTCCGGATCCGGTACTCGAGCTCGCGCGTCTCTCCGGCGGCCACCGCCGCGTCCCACGCCTCCTGCACGAGCAGGCGGTCGTCGGGATGCACCGCGCCCATCGAGGTCGCATTGCAGACCTCGTGCGGAGGGATGCCGGTCAGCTCCGTCCAGCGATCGTTGATCCACTCCTGGGTCCCGTCGATTCGACTGATCCACACGATTTGCGGCAGCGCGTTTGCGAGCCTTCGATCGACATCCTCCCCCACCTCGAATCAGAATACGTAGTCGTCGGCTTGCCTCGCAACTACGCGGCACGAGACTTAGCCCGTATACGCAGTTTGCCGTCTTTGCGACGATATTGCGAAATTTGCGCCATGACGTTGTCGCGCGCCCCAGAACGCAACCCGACCGGGGCTAGCGGCGGAGCGTCGGCCATCGTGCCTCGAGGCGCTCGCCCCTGAAGGCCCAGACTTCCTCGAACTGCAGCATCACCTGTTCGCTGTCATTCGGGCGCAGCATCGCATAGTCGTCGACGTCGAGTGGGTACGAACGCGGCCCGTTGACCAGTGTCTGGTTGTAGCTGCCGCCGTAGAGCGTGTTCTCGCGCAGCCCGGGCGGCCACGCGAACACCGCGTCCCAGCGGCCACCGTACAGGAAATACGAGCGCTCGAAGCGCGACGACAAGCGGGGCCAGATCGGCGACAGCGCCGCGAGTCCGGGCAGGCCGGTGCCATTCCATGCGCGCAGCACCGGCACCGCGATGTAGATCGCGGGCACCAGGTCGGCGCGCTCGACGCCGTCGAACCGCGCGGGTAGCACGAACGCGGAGCCGATCGAGAGCTCGGTCAGCGGGCTCGTTCGGTCGTGCCGATGAAACGTGCGGGAACCGGCACCGTTGTAGATCGTGGCTTCCGCGTGGAGCCTGCGGTCACGCACCCGTGCGATGAACGCCGCGTAACGCGCGCATGCCTCGACGTGCGCGTCGGCGGGATCCTGCAACATGCGCGGCACGGCGCCGACGTGCGCGTCGTAGCCCATGAGGCCCGCGAACGTCACCGCGCTGTCGGCGGTGAGCACGGCGGCGAGGGCTCGATCGAGCTCGTAGGGCGCCGCGAAACCGCCGCGCCGCATCCCGATCTCGATCTCGAACGCGACGCGCAGCGTGACGCCCACGCGGCGCGCGAACGCCGAGTATTGCGCGAGGCGTGCGTGGGTGTCGACGAGCCAGATCACCCGCGTCGCGAGCTCGTGGCGAAGGGCAGGGGCGGCCTCGAAGACGTGCTCGACGGCCTGTACGGGCAGCGGCTTGCCGACGAGCAGCTGGTCTCCGGGGAACGCGGCGAGCAGCGGCGCGAGATGGGGCGCGTGAAACACCATGTGGTCGCGCGTGCCGGTGGCGTGCCGTAGATGATCGAGCAGCGGGACACAGGGCAGGGACTTGGCGACCAGGCGTAGGCGCTTGGTCCGATCGAGCCTCCGCTGAACGGTGGCGATGTTCGCGTCGAGCGCGTCGAGATCGACCACGATCACGGGCACGCCACGGCCGCGTGCGCGGATCGCGGACGCCAGCGCGGCAGGACGCGAGGGCAGCATCGGCCGCCAGGATACGCGGGTTCCCCCCGCGAACCGTAGTGACGCTCATCTCGTTCGTGCCGCGCGCAACTTCACCGCATGAACGATCGCTTGCAGGTCTCCCGCACGAAACGGCTTCGCGAGGACGTCCTCGTCGAGGTCTTCGCCTCGGTCATCACCGGTGATCAACACGACCGCCGGGGGCCGCGCGCCCGTGAAGTGCTCCGCGATCGCGGCTCGCACCTCGCGGCCATTGAGGCCCGGCATGTTGACGTCGCACAACACGAGCTCGAACTGTTCGCCGGCCTTGATGCGCTGGACGGCGACGGTCGGATCGGTCTCGATCTCGACGTTCTCCACGTCGCTTGTCATGAGGACACGCCGGACGGCCTTGGCGAACGTCTCGTTGTCGTCGATTACGAGGACGCGCACGAGTAGTCACCAACGCGAGCGAGGTGCCAGAAATAGCCGCGAATCGGCATGAGGTTACGCATCGACGTTAGGGCCATCGCACCATAGCGATGGCGCGAGCGCCATGGTGAATCGCACCTGCGGGAGCACCGATGAGCACGCCGGAGTGAGCGTCGACGCACACGTCGATCACCGGATCACTCCCTTCCTCGCCGACGCCTCATGCCCCGCCCTCGACGAGGCCTGGTAAGCATTTCTCCAGTTCCACACCTCATACCTCGAGAGGCAAACGATGCAATGCCCCGCCTGCAAGCGCATGATGACCCCGTTGTTCATCTCGTACGCGTGCGACTGGTGCGACGGACTCGTGCAGGTCGACTGGCAGAGCGGTTTCATCGTGTTCCGCGGCGATGACGACTTCGAACGCCCGGTCTATGTGTTCCCGTCGCGAACCGAGGCCGCGTTGTATCGGCAGCTCCAAGGCTGGCAGCATCACCCGATCCGCGAGGTCCACTTCCAGCACCCGGTGCAGTGGAAGTCGGCGGGCGGCAAGCTGCAGGGCGTGACCATCGCGGCGCGCCCGTTCGAGCTCCACCGCGATCATCGTTATGAATCGCTGCCCTACACGGGCTTCTTGGTGCCGCTATCCCGCGCCGACGTCGCGGCGTGAGGCGCGTCGCCGAGGACGAGCTCGATCGTCGCATCGCCGGCATCGATCATCGTCTTCGGCCCGATTCGGACCGTTACCGTCGCATCGCGCGGGGTCACATCGCAGATCGCGATCAGCCGCTTCAGCACGCGGTGCTCGTGCTCGCGACGGACGCCGCGCGTCACGACGGCTTCCGTCCCGGGGACGACGACGATCCGGCGCGGCATCGCGTCGAGGAGAGGTGCGAGCTGTGCGAACAACGCGTTGACGTCGATCACCTCGATGACGCGGCCGCGGGCGAGCTCGCGGAGCTGTTCCGTGATCGGACGATGATCCGCGACGAGCTGATCGAGATCTTTCGCGCGCTCGGCGAGCCAGTCTGGGGCGTCCTCCATCACCGACAGGTTGTCGGCGGTCAGCGCGAGCGTCGCCGTGATGGTGTTGAGGTCATGCGCGAGCAGCGCAGCGAGCCGACCGAGTGCAGCCTGTCCGTCGCGGCGCACATGCTCGGCCTCGGCGCGCGCGTCGTGAGCGCCGATCCACGCTGCCTGATCGAAGATCGCGAGCGTGGCGTCGGCGAGGGTGCTGAGGGCGTCGCGATCCTCGTCGGTCCAGGTGCGCGCGCGCTCCGCACCGATCGCCGCCACGCGCATGCCTGCGCGGGTGAGCGGGACCACGAGCGCCGTGGGGGATGCCGAAATACGGCCCCAGGTGCGCACGTGCTCGGTGCGCTCGAAGCTCGTCGCGCTCATGAGCTCACCGGAGGCGTCGGCGAGCCAGACGTATCCCCGGTCCGCATCGAGAAGCTTGGAGGCCAGCTCGGCGGTGCGCTCGAGGGCGAAGGCGAGGTCGGAAGAAGCGCGCAAGCCGGCGCGGGCCAGAATGTCATGCGCAGTCGTCATGTCGCCCTCGCCGGCTACACTCGCGAACTCGCCGGGTCTCCCGGTATCCGGGATGCGCTGGAATGATCGCGCTGCGCTACGGGAGATCACGTTCAGCCGCCATCCAGCCGAGCTCGAACGCGTACCGTACGAAGTCTGCGCGCGTCCTCAGCCCGAGCTTGCCGGCGATTCGCCGGCGATATGTCTCGACGGTGCGGGGACCGATCCCCAGGCAATCGGCGATATCGCGATAGGTCTGTCCACGCGCGAGCTCGAGGAGCACCGTCCGCTCGCGCTCGCTGAGCGCAGGCACCGTCGGCGAATTCACGCCGGCGAGGTCGATCTCGCCGGAGGCGACCGCGGGATCGACATAGACGTCACCCGCCATCACGCGGTGGATCGCGTCGATCAGGTGGCGATGCGTCGATGACTTGAACACGTAGCCGTTGGCACCCGCCGCGAGTGCGGAGCGCACGTAGTCGAGGGACTCGTGCATCGACACGACGAGCGTGCGCACGCGGCCCTCGGAACGCAGCCGACTTGCGAGGTCGAGCGCGCCGCCGCCCGGCATGTCCACGTCGAGCAACAAGAGATCTGCGTTCGGGACCAGCTCGGTAGCCTCGCGAGCGGCACTCGCGGAGCCAACGACGGACATATCAGGCTCGCTCTCGACGAGCGCGCACATGGCCTCGCGGAGCAAGCGGTGATCGTCGACGACAACAACTCGGAGGGTCATGAGGCGGTGGCGAGGAGTCCGCGCTGGAGCGCGTAGTTGGTGAGGTCGGCGCGCGTGCGGAGGCCGAGCTTATCGGCGATCCGGCGCCGATAGGTCTCGACGGTCCGCTCGCTCAGATGAAAGCGCTGCGCGATATCGCGATACGAGGCGCCGCGCGCGAGGTGCACCATGATCTCGTGCTCGCGCGGGCTGAGATCATCGGCGGGCGAGGGTGCGTCGAGTGGTAGGTCGGGATCGAGGAACATCCGGCCCTCGCACACGCGTGCGATGGCATCGAGCAGCACGTCGAGACCAGAGTCCTTGAGGACGACTCCAGATGCGCCAGCCGCGAGTACGGCGCGCACGTCGGTCGGATGTGGGTTGCCGGTGATGACGAGCACGCGAAGTGTTGGCACCTGCGCGCGCACGCTCTCGATCAGGCGCGGAGGGTCGGTCTCTGGCATGAACAGATCGAGCAGCAACAGATCTGGCTTGCACGCGGTGACAGCGGCAAGGGTGCCGGGGCCGTCGGCCGATTCACCCACCACCTCGAACGTGGGGTGGCGGAGAAGGAGCCGGGCAAGCCCCGCGCGTAACAGCGCGTGGTCGTCGGCGATCAGGACGCGTATTCTGCCTTCCCCAACTGCGGTCATCGGTGATGGAAGGGTCACTCTATCGAGCGGTCATGTCCTCGTCGAGCCCCGCGTTTGGTGACCTACGCACGCACGATTGGTCTAGGGATTTCTATGTGAGGTAATCTGCGGTAACCGAGCTACCAATCGATTATCCTGTCGCCGTGGCTCGCTGCGAGATGTGCGATGTCCCCCATCCCGGTGGGGTCGAGGCATGTCCCGAGCTCCGGACGGGCGAGGTCATCCTAGGCAAATATGTCGTCGGGCCGATGCTCGGCTGCGGCGGTATGGCGGCCGTCTACACGGCGCAGCACAAGGTCCTTCGGCGCGAGATCGCAGTAAAGGTGATCCATCGCCGGTTCGCCGTCGATGCCGAGCTGAGCGCGCGGTTCGTTCGCGAGGCACGCGAGACGGCCGCGATGGGGCATCCAGCGTTCGTGGCGGTCTACGACGCGGGCACCACCGAAGATGGCTGCGCGTTCATCGAGATGGATCGCCTCGAAGGCAAAGACCTGTACTCGATCCGCAAGGACGAAGGCATGCTCGTGCCCGAGCGCGCGATCAAGGTCGTGTGCGCGGTGCTCGATGGGCTCGACGCGTTGCACGCTCGCGGCATCATTCACCGCGACCTCAAGAGCTCCAACATCTACGTGATGACCGGGGCCGACGGCGTGGAGCACGTGAAGTTGCTCGACCTCGGGTTCGCGAAGGTGGATGACGGCGTCAAGCTCACCACGCGCAACCAGCTGCTCGGCACGCCGTTCTACATCAGTCCGGAGCAGGCGATCGATCCGACGTCGGTCGATGCGCGCGGTGACCTCTACTCGATGGGCGTGGTGCTGTTCGAGATCCTGACCGGCAAATGGCCGTACGACTTCACGTCGAAACGGGAGTTGCTGGGCAAGGTGATGAAGGGCGAGCTCGAGCGGCATCCCGCGAAGCTGCGTCCGGAGCTCCCGGGCTGGCTCGATCTCGCGGTTGCGAAAGCACTGTCCCATGATCGTGCGCAGCGGTTCGCCTCGGCGGCAGAGATGCGCGAGGCGCTCGAGCGGCCCGGACGCGGTCGCGGTCCGACAAAGCCCGGACTGCTTCGACGCATTCTCGGCCGCTGAGTGCAGAGCTTCGCGGCAAGAGCTTCTGTGCGCGATTCATGTTCGAACACGCGGTCACGGCTTGTACGGTAACTCCCGGGTAGCGAGCGTCGACGACCACGCTCAGATATGCGATGAAGGGCGTGGAGTCGAGTGGGAATGACGGACGAGGAGTTGGCGCGCGTGTTCCCAGGAGACAGCGAGCTCGCGCGCCTGATGCGCGCGCACGACTGGTCCGCGACGCCGCTCGGCGACATCGCGACGTGGCCCGCGCACCTGAAGACCGCGCTGAGCCTCTGCCTCACGTCGAGGTTCCCGATCGCGATCTGGTGGGGCCCGGAGCTCGCGCTGCTCTACAACGACGCGTACATTCCGTTCCTCGGCGAGGCCAAACATCCGCTGTTCCTAGGTCGTCCCGGCAAGGAGTGCTGGGCCGAGGTCTGGCCGACGATCGGGCCGATGCTGGAGAGCGTGCTCGCGACGGGCGAGGCGACGTGGTCGGAGGATCTGCAGCTGTACTTCGCGCGCAAGCTGCCCAGCGAAGAGGTCTACGTCCGGTTCACCTACGGGCCGATCCTCGCGCCCGATGGCAAGACCGTCGACGGCATCTTCACGCCGTGCACCGAGACCACGGAGCAAGTCATCGGCGCCCGCCGGCTCGAGGTGCTACGGCGGCTCGGGACGATCGCGGAGGGCCGCAGCGTGGCGTCGACGATCGCCGAGGCGGTGCGCGTGCTCGCATCGAATCCGCACGACGTCCCGTTCTCGACGGTGTATCTGGTCGATGACCGCGGGCAGGCGGCCACCCTCGAAGCGTCGTCGATCTCGTCGGACCTGTATCGCCTCCCGCGCCGGGTCTCG
>JANRKM010000075.1:0-53877 GCA_033763475.1 Kofleriaceae bacterium | reverse complement strand
GTCCAGCTCGCGCAGTGGGTCGCACGCCCGTTGCGCCTGCTCGACGACTGCCAGCGCCGCCATGGCGACATGTTCACGCTGCGCGTGCCGAACGACGACGCCATCGTGGTCATCGGTTCGCCCGACCTGATCCGCGAGGTGCTGCAGGCAGACTCCGAGGTATTGCTCGCGGGCGTCGGTAACGCCACCGTGCTCGGCCCGATGCTCGGCAAACACTCGATGCTCACGCTCGACGGCCCCGAGCACCTGCGCCAGCGCCGGCTGCTCCTCCCCGCGTTCCACGGCGAGCGCATGCAAGCTTTCGCGACGGCGATGAAGGAGATCACCGAGGCGTCGCTCGCGACGTGGCCGGTGGACGAGCCGTTCTCGCTGCACCCGATGATGCAGTCGATCACACTCGACGTGATCATGCGAACGGTGTTCGGCGTCGCCGACACGAGTCGGCGCGACCAGCTGCGCGCGCGCCTGGTGGAGCTCCTCGACATCGCCGCCAATCCGCTGCTGCTCGTCCCGGGGATTCTCAAGATCGACGTCTTCCAGGTCCCCTGGTTGAAGGTCTCGAAGCTCAAGCGCCAGATCGATGACGAGCTGTATCGCGTGATCACCGAGCGACGTCGCGCACCGCCGGGCGGAACCGACGTGCTTTCGATGATGGTCGAGGCGCGCGACGAGCATGGCCGCGCGATGTCAGATGTCGAGGTGCGTGACGAGCTGGTGACGCTCTTGCTCGCGGGGCACGAGACCACCGCGACCTCGCTGGCCTGGACGTTCGACCAGCTGCTCGCTCATCCACACACGCTGGTGAAGTTGCGCGAGGAGCTCGCCGCGGGCCGCGAGGAGTACCTCGATGCGGTGATCCGCGAGACCCTGCGCGTGAAACCGATCGTGCCTCTGATCGGGCGCTACGTGGCGAAACCGTTCACGCTCGCGGGCTATGCGTTCCCCGAAGGTACGCGGCTCGCACCGTCGGTCTACCTGGCCGGGCGCAACCCGCAGGCCTACAAGGCGCCGGAGCGGTTCGAACCCGAGCGCTGGCTCGGCGTGAAGCCGGATCCGTACACGTGGCTGCCGTTCGGCGGCGGCATCCGCCGGTGCATCGGCATGGCGTTCGCCCAGTTCGAGATGCGCGTCGTGCTGCAGACGGTGGTGCCGCGCGCGCGGCTGCGGCTCGCCGACGGTCCGGCCAAGGTCGTCCGCCGCGGGATCACCCTGGCCCCGTCCGGCGGCACCCGCGTGGTGCTCGAGGCGCGGGTCGGCCAGCGTGCGGATCGCGCCGCCTAGCGTGGGCGCACGCAGCGCCGCGAGAACCGCCCGACGTTACGCGTTCGAGACGTCCGGAGGCGCCGGTGACGAGTGTCGGTTCACCGCCGATCGTGCGGGCGGGCTTCGCGGATCGCCGTGAAGCTCGTCGGCCACGCGGTCGCCGGTACGTGGCAACTGTGCGTCGGTGACGCGGTGCCCGGTCCGTCGGCAGGAGCGATGAGGGGCGGCGGCATCGAGGCCTCTCGGTCCGCGCGCTTGTCGCGCGCTCCCGTCCCAGGCGCGCCGCTCCTCGCGGCTCGGATCTTGCTGCACGTCTATGCATCATGCCGACCCAACGTTTCGCGAGCCGCGTCGATCGCTCGACCAAGGCGCAACGCGGCCGCACCCCCGTCGAGACCACGCCGATCGCGATCCGCAGTGGCGTGCCCCTCAAGGCAGGCTTTGAAGATCGCATCCGCGCCCGCCTCGCGATGAGACTCGGGCACGCGGCGTCGTTGATCGAGCGCGGCACGGTCCGGTTCGAGGACATCAACGGTCCACGCGGCGGCGTCGACACGAAATGTCGGATCAAGGTCGTGATCAGCGGCCGCCCGTCGGTTCAGGTCGAGGAGACCGCGAGCACGCCCGAGCAAGCCTTCGCGCGCGCCATGCCGCGCCTCGCCAACGCGATCTCGCGCACGCGCTCGAAGCACGGGCTCACGAGTGGACGCGAGCGTGCGCGCCGGAGCGTCCATCGGCGGCCCACCGAGGCGCGCGCGGTGCCCGAGAAGCCCAAGCGTGGTTCGCACCGCGCCACCGTGATCCTCGAGACCTCGGCGGGCCGACCGTCGCGCAAATCGACGCGCAAGAGTGCGAACCGCAAGAAGCACAGCACGCGGAAGGAGCGCGCGGTCACGGCGCGCAAGATGCGCCCGGGCGCCAAGGCCGCCCGCGCGAAGTCGCAACGCAACCGCGCCCGTGGTCTGCGCCGCTAGCGGCCAGGGGATCAGCTACACGCGACGGTCCGAGCTAGGGGCAGATCCACAGCCCGGGGCTCTCTTCGATCGCAGACACGATGCCATCGCGCGTGCGGCAGCCGGCATCGCACGAGTTCACGCGCTCGCATCGCACGCTGCCCGAGTCCATCACCACGTCGCATGATGACAGGTCGCGACAGGTGACCTCGCAATCGAGACCACAGTCGACGACGCAGCTCGACACGCGCTCGCAGATCATCGTGCATCCGTGGTCGCACACGACATCGCAATCGGAGACATCCCGGCACGCGAGATCGCAGCCATTGCCACAGTCCCCGATGCAGGCCGACTGCTGCTCGCAGATGCATGCGCCTTCGCAGAAGTCACCGTGTCCCGAGCTGCTGCAGGCCGCGATCAGGACGAGGAGAAGGGAAAGGCCCCGCACCACTCGAGGATACCCCGAGAGTCTCGAGTCTCGACCGACGGCGTTGCCTGGCTACTCGATCCGCCACCGATTCCCGCGCGCAAGTAACGAGAACCTCGACGCGTTGCGTGACATGTCCACCGCAATCGGTGGCGCTCATCTTGCTGAGCGCCCGGTCCATGCGTTTCGCGATGTTGTGCAGCGTTCTGTTTGCAGTGGCTGGTACGGCTTGCCTCGGCGAGGACAAGGGCGAGGAAGAGGACCTGGACGGCCTCGAGGACGGTAAGGCCGACACCATGCGCAAGCCCACCGATCACGGCTACATCTTCTTCGGGCTGCCCGAGCACTCGGCCTTGACCGAGGACGCGCGCTTCCACGCATGGACGTTCGAGCTCACTGGCGACGCCAAGGTCGACATGACCACGAGCTACTCGGTGCAGGGCCAACGCCGCACCGACACCGTGCTCTACCTCTACAAAGAGGCCGCGAACGGTTGGGGCTCGTACATCGCGCGCAACGATGACTACGGCTCGACGACCTACTCGCAGCTGATCAAGAACCTCGGTGCGGGCAAGTATCGCGTGCTCGTGAAGGGCCACCTCGCGTCCACGCGCGGCAAGTTCAAGGTGACCGTCGGCTGCCAGGGTGATGGCTGCGCGCCGCCGCCGTCGGCGTGCGTGTTCGGTGACACCTACAACGACATCTTCGACGACAACCCGAACATCACGGTCATCAACCGCAACAAGATCTACCCGAACACGCTGGCGACGCTGAACCCCGAGGATCGGCATCGCCTGATGCTTGCGGTGCAGCAGTCCGCACACGACGACGTCACCACGCCGGAAGAAGCGATCCAGCGGGTCGATCAGCAGGAGGTCAACGTCGTGTGGCTCGCCGAGGAGAATGCGCAGCGCGCGTTCATCTCGTTCGAATACGGCTCGGGCGACAACTCCTACGGCGCGATCTTCGACCGCCACAGCGGCGAGATGGTCACCAACATCCACGACGGCGACCTCGAGAGCTGCGACATCGGGCCAAAGACCTGCCTGCTCCCCGATGACTGGAGCGCACTGCGCTCGGATCCCGCGTTCACGACGGTATCCAGCCGCGTCGCGACCACCGCAAGCCAGCTGACGGGCATCACCGGGCAACAGGCGCTGCTCGCGTTCCAGCAGTCGTACGACGACGTCACGACGGTGGCGCAGGGCCTCGCGAACGTTGATGACAACCGCGTCAACGTCGTCCAGATGAAGCACACCGCCACCGGAACGCTCATCGACGTCATCGAGTACGGCGCCGGTGACACCTCGGTCGGCCGCATCTTCTACAAGGGCACCACCGACCGCGCGGGCATCATCAACGACCTCTCCATCGAGGGCTGCACGCTGTTCGAATAGGCGCGCAACCGGGGGCGGGTGGCGTCGATAGGCGCCCCATGTCGCGTCCCGCCCCTTCCCCGTTCGTGGCTCGCTACGTGAAAGAAACCTTCGCGCGCATCGACCGGATGCTCGCGCATCTCCAGCTCGCCGCGGCCCACGAGGTCGCGCCGCTCGAGCCGCTCGTCGAGGCGATCGCCGGCAACGCCACCGCGCGTGTGCTCGGCGCGGCCGTGCATGGCATCCGGCGCGCGTTCGGCGCCGCCACGGCCGCGCAGTTCCAGCAACTCGCAGACGCAGCGCAGCGTGCCGTCCGCGCCGATACGCGGCCGACCGTGGTCATTCAGGTCCCGTCGTGGCACGACGCCGTCGGCGAGATGCGCGGCCGCTTGCGCGCGCGCATGCAGGTCGTCGCCGCGGATCTTCTCGCCGTGTTCGCCGCCGCCGAGGGCGTGCTGTGCGACTACGACCCGCGCGTGCGGGCACGCGTGTTCGGCGAGCTCGCCGACGACATGCTGCTGTCGAGGCTCTATATCGATCACGTGCTGGCAAGCTGGCACAGCCACATCGCGGGCGGCTGGTCAGGGTGCGAGCATCGCGTAGGTCACTTCGCACGCGAGGCCGAGAGCGCTCGCGAGCGCTTCGATCGCCTCGGACGCGACGCCACGTAGCTCGAGGCGCTGAACGTGCCGCGCAGCCCCAGCGCGGTACCCCATTGAGGTCGGGCCCGATTCAGCGAGTGCCCCGCCGCGTTCCGCTCGCAGGCACCGGTCGCGGGCGTCAACAGCGGCTTCATGGTGGGAAACCAGAGCCGGTCCTTCGTCCTGATCGCAGACCTTGGATTCACCCCGACCACGTGTGGCGGGTGCATCACGCGCTGCGAGCAGGCGCGGCCGCCTCGGCGGCGAACCGAGCCGTGCTCCAGTGCCTCGCCAACGCGGCGTCGGCCAACAACTGCGGCCCGGGAATCGGGGGTTCCTTGCCCTTCATGAGCGGCTTCAACAACTGCTGTTCCGGCCGTACCGACTCGACGCTGTGCGTTAGCGCATGTTCGTCCTTCGACGCCAACGAGGTAATCACGCCGTTCTTCTCGGTCTGCGGCTCGATCTGATCCGTCGACGGCGCCACCGTGCTACGGAAACAGGATGCATCCAGCCAGCGCCCGCATGATCGAGACCATTCGCGCGTCGATCATCGGGGATGACTCGGCGCTCGAAGGCCCCTTCGGTACGCGGCGCGTGACGTACGCGGACTACACCGCATCGGGCCGCTCGATCACCTTCATCGAGGACTTCATCCGCACCGAGGTGATGCCGCTCTACGCGAACACGCACACGGAGACGAGCGGCACCGGGCGGCAGACGACGCAGTTCCGGGCCGACGCGCGGGCGATCATCCATCACTCGGTGGGCGGCGGCCCCGACGACCTCGTCATCTTCTGCGGCTCGGGTGCGACGGGTGCGATCAACAAGCTGATCGACGTGATGAACCTCCGCATCCCGGCGGACCTCGACGAGCGGTTCCAGCTGTATAGCCGGATCCCCGAGAACGAGCGGCCGGTGGTGTTCATCGGGCCGTTCGAGCATCACTCGAACGAGCTGCCGTGGCGCGAGTCGATCGCGGACGTCGTCGTGATTCACGAGGACCACGACGGCCACGTCGACCTCGCGCACCTCGAGGAGGAGCTCGTGCGCTTCGCCGCGCGCCCACTCAAGATCGGCAGCTTCTCGGCCGCGTCGAACGTCACCGGCATCGCCTCGGATACCCGCGCGATCTCGAAGCTCCTGCACGCGCACGGTGCGTACTCGTTCTGGGACTATGCTGCCGCGGGCCCGTACGTCGAGATCCGCATGAACGACACCGAGGAGCCGACGGCGTTCAAGGACGCCGTGTTCATCTCGCCGCACAAGTTCATCGGTGGCCCACAGACGCCGGGCGTGCTCGTCGTGAAGCGCGCGCTGATCTCCAACTCGGTGCCGGCGTGTCCGGGTGGCGGCACCGTCGCGTACGTCAACGAGTCCGAGCATCGCTACGTCGACGATCCGGTGATCCGCGAGGAAGGCGGCACGCCGGCGATCATCGAATCGATCCGCGCGGGCCTCGTGTTCCAGCTCAAGGACGCCGTCGGCACCGAGGCGATCCGCGAGCGCGAGGTCGACTTCATCCAGCGCGCGATCGCCACGTGGCAGACGAACCCGAACATCACCATCCTCGGCAACAGCGAGGCGTGGCGGCTCTCGATCGTCTCGTTCATCGTCCGCCATCGCGACGCCTACCTGCATCACAACTTCGTCGTCGCGCTGCTCAACGATCTATTCGGCATCCAGTCGCGTGGCGGCTGTGGCTGCGCGGGTCCGTACGGCCACCGCCTCCTCGGCATCGACCTCGAAGCGAGCAAGGAGTTCGAGCGCGAGATCCTGCGTGGCTGCGAGGGCATCAAGCCGGGCTGGGTGCGCGTCAACTTCAACTACTTCCTCTCCGAGACTCAGTTCCAGTTCATCCTCGACGCGATTCACCTCGTCGCGACGAACGGGTGGAAGCTGTTGCCGCAGTACAACTTCGATCCCGACACCGGCGAGTGGCGGCACCGCGCCCACAACCCGACGTCCGTGATGCGCCTCGGCGAGGTCTCGTATCGGACGGGCAAGATGGCGTATCGCTCGCGGCACTCGACCGAGCCCGAGTGGGCGCTACCCGGCTACATCGAGGAGGCCAAGGCGATCTTCGCGCGCGCGTCGAGTGAGACGCGGTCGCTGAAGATCGTCGAGCCGAAGCGCACCGAGGACTTCGAGGAGCTGCGCTGGTTCCCGCTGCCGAGCGAAGTCGTCGCCGAGCTCCACGAGGAGCAGACCTAGCCACTAAAGCGCGGCGAGGCGCGCGCGCGCGACCCGCGCCGCAACTGCACGCGCATGCATCGTGACCCGCGAGCTCGGCACTCCCTGGCGCGCGAGGGCGGCATCGTCGCGCTTCCCTTCGCCCACAACGAACGCCGGCGCCGACGTGATCGCCGACGAGGCGACATCCGGCGCCACCTCGAACAGCCACGCGAGCACCTGCCACGACAGCTCCGCGTGACCTTGCTCGTCGCGCGCGATGGTCGCGAGCATCGCCGCGCGCGCAGCGTCGGTGGTCTCGCTCGCCGCGGCCCGCGCCTCTTCAGCCGCGGCGCCTTCATTGAGGCAGCCCTCGAGCCACGCCTCTTCGGCGAGCTGCGCGAGTGCAGCGGGCGTGCGCTGCGTGAACCGCGGCTGCGCGGCGGCGAGCGCGAGTGGAGAGAGGGTCACGCCGGCGACCGCAGCGCACAGCTCCGCGTGACGGACTTCGTCGTCCGCAGCGTCGAGCGCGGCGGCGACCAAGCGCGCCGGGGCGCCGACGGCGGCGAGCTCGGCGGCGAGGCGTAGGAACGTCCATACCGACGAGTATTCGAGCTGCGCCGCGGATGCGAAGTGGTCGCGAACCGCACGGTCCTCGGCGGAGGCGAGGTGCGGCAGCGAGGCGATCGCCGGGCGATGGAGCTGGCCAGCGGTGACGAGCGGGCGGCCGGGGACGGCGGTCGACTGGGTCGCGAAGCTCCACGGTGCCGCGGCGCCAACGACGGAGGTGCGGGCCGGCCGCTCGGAGCCGGTGATGGGGAAGTCGGCCTGCAGGGCCATGTAGAGGACGTTCAGGCCGTAGGAAGCACCGATGTGGGCGCCGAACCGCTTCTCGAAGTCGACCAGGATGCCGGCCTCGATGCCGAGGAGCTCGGCGTCGTCCGAGGTGTCGTGGAACGGTTGTGCGCGGGCCGCGGCGATGAGGCGTGGCTTGTCGCCGCCGAACTCGAGGCGGAGCGCGATGTCGGCATTGTCGCGGATGCAGGTGCGGAGCTCGAGGCCTCCGAGGAATGACGGCTTCGGACTGATGTTCATGCCGATCACGGCGGCGACCGTGGTGGCGGTGATTTCGTCGCAAGGCTCGGCGGCGGCGGGGCTGGCGGCAGCGGCGACGAGGCCGGCCCCGAGGAGGCCATGGCGGGCGAGGTGATTCCAGCGATGCAATTGCGACATGGGCTCCCCGCGTCTGCAAACGTGCGGCCAGGCCATCGTAGCAAGCCAACCCATTGACTCGAATAACTATCGCTGGCGTTCGCGGGGGCCGCCGAGACGTGAATGTCGCGGTTCTTGCCTGCACCTTCAGTTTCTCCGAGGGTTGCCCCGAACCCTTGCGACGAACTGTTAATGGGATGCACCGTCGCGCGCCCTCACCTGGACACGGGAGCAGGTCGGGGCAAACTGCGGGCTCGCGCGATGTGGTTGATCAAGACAGCATTGCGGCGTCCCTACACCTTCGTGGTGATGGCGATGCTGATCGCGCTCGCCGGTGGGTACTCGATCGTCAAGTCGCCCACCGACATCTTCCCCAAGATCGACATCCCCGTCGTCTCGGTGATCTGGAACTACGGCGGGCTGCCGCCGGAGGAGATGGAGAAGCGCATCGTCAACAACTTCGAGCGCTTCCTCACGACGATCGTGAGCGACCTCGAACATGTCGAGAGCCAGACGGTCACCGGTCTCGCGATCGTGAAGATCTATCTGCAGCCGGGCGCGAGCGTGGAGAAGACGATCGCACAGACCACGGCGGTCGCGCAGTCAGCCGTGCGCTCGATGCCACCGGGCACCGTGCCGCCGCTGATCATGCAGTACAGCGCGACGAGCGTCCCGATCATGCAGATCGCGCTCGAGAGCGACTCGCTCTCCGAGCAACAGATGTTCGACTACGGCGTCAACTTCATCCGCGCCGAGCTGGTGACGGTGCCGGGCTCGCAGATCCCGTTCCCGTACGGTGGCGTGCAGCGGCAGATCATGGTCGACATCGATCCGTCGCGCCTGCATGCAGTCGGGTTGTCGCCGCGTGATGTGCAGACCGCGCTCGCCGCGCAGAACGTGATCTTGCCGTCGGGCACCGCGAAGCTCGGCGTCAACGAGTACCCGGTGATCGTGCAGGCGTCCCCCGCGACGCTCGACGAGCTCGCGTCGATCCCGATCAAGACGGTCAACGGCACCCCGATCTATTTGCGCGACGTCGCCAATGTCCGCGACGGCAACATGCCGCAGACCAACATGGTCCACGTCGGCGGCCGGCGCTCGATCCTGATGTCGGTGCTCAAGAACGGCGACGCGTCCACGCTCGACGTCACCGACGGCATCCGCGCAGCATTGCCGCGCGCGCTCGACCGCCTGCCGCAAGACGCACGCGGCAAGGTCCAGGTGAAGATCCTGTTCGATCAGTCGGTGTTCGTGCGCGCATCCGTCGAGGGCGTGATGCACGAGGCGGCGATCGCGGGCGTGCTCACCGCGCTGATGATCCTGATGTTCCTCGGCAGCTGGCGCTCGACGCTGACCGTCGTCATCAGCATCCCGCTCTCGATCCTGTTCTCGTTGATCGTGCTCAAGGCCCTCGGGCAGACGATCAACGTGATGACGCTCGGCGGCCTCGCGCTCGCCGTCGGCATCCTCGTCGACGACGCCACCGTGGCCGTCGAGAACATTCACCGCAACATCGGTCAGCGGAAGCCGTTCGTGCAGGCGATCATCGACGGTGCGCAGCAGGTCTCGATCCCCGCGCTGGTCTCGACGCTGTGCATCTGCATCGTATTCGCGCCGATCGCGTTCTTGTCAGGCGCCGCGAAGTCACTGTTCGTGCCGCTCGCGATGGCCGTCGTGTTCGCGATGCTGATGTCGTACCTGCTGTCGCGAACGCTCGTCCCGACGATGGTGCATTACCTGTTGCGCCGCGAGGCGATGCACCACCACACGCCCAACAAGTTCGCGGCCGCATTCGACCGCGGGTTCGCCCGGTTCCGCGACAGGTACGGCCGCGGGCTCGCATGGGCGCTCGTTCATCGCCCGTTCCTCATCGTCTCGTTCCTCGCCTTCGCCGCGGGCTCGATCGCGATGGTGCCACTGCTCGGCCGCGACTTCTTCCCCACCGTCGACGCCGGCCTCATCAAGCTGCACGTGCGCGGCGCGCCCGGCACGCGCCTCGAGGAGTCCGAGAAGCGGATGGCGGCGATCCAGGACACGATCAAGACCGTCATCCCCGAGCACGAGATCTCGACGATCCTCGACGTCATGGGCACCCCCTACTCCGGCATCAACGTGTCGCTCAGCGAGGGCGCGCTGATCTCACCGGCGGATGGGCAGATCATGATCGCGCTCGAGAAGGGGCACCGCCCGACGGCGGAGTACATGCGCGAGCTCCGCACGGTGCTGCGCGAGAAGTATCCCGACACGACGTTCTTCTTCCTCGCCCCCGACATCACCACCCAGGTGCTGAACTTCGGCCTCGCGGCGCCGCTCAACCTTCAGGTCGTCGGCCCGATCGGCAGCGAGGAACGCACGCTCGCGTTCGCGCGCGACCTCGCCACCAAGGTCGCCGCGATTCCCGGCGCCGCCGACGTGCACCTCGCGCAGGTGCCCGAGGTGCCGCAGCTCGCCCTCACCATCGACCGCGTGCAGGCCCAGCGCGCGGGCCTCAGCGAGCGCGATGTCGCGAGCGATCTCTTGGTCTCGCTCGCATCGAGCGGTCAGGTCGCGCCGTCGTTCTGGATCGACCGGCGCGGCGTGCAGTACGCCGTCTCGGTGCAAACCCCGCAGCGCGACATCAGCACGGTCGATGCCCTGCGTGCCACGCCGATCTCCACCTCGCGCGGCACGCCCGCCACCGTCGGCAACCTGTCGACCATCACGCGCGGCACCGGCCCGGCGAACATCACGCACTACAACATCGCGCGCACCTACGACGTGCAGGCCAACGTCGAGGGCACCGACCTCGGCACGGTCACCGATGCGGTGAAGGACGTCGTCGCGGAAGCGCGCAAGACGGCACCGCCCGGCACGCGGATCACGCTCAAGGGTCAGGCCGAGAGCATGGACCAGTCGTTCAACGGCCTCGCGTCCGGCCTCGCGATCGCGATCTTGCTCGTGTACCTGCTGCTCGTCGTCAACTTCCAGTCGTGGCTCGACCCGCTGATCATCCTCATGGCGCTGCCGGGCGCACTCGCGGGCATCGTGTGGATCATGTTCCTCACGGGCACCACGCTGTCGGTGCCGGCGCTGATCGGCTCGATCATGTGCGTCGGCGTCGCCACCGCGAACAGCATCCTCGTGGTGTCGTTCGCCAACGAGCAGCGCACCCACCGCGACGCGCAGAGCGCCGCGCTCGCCGCCGGCATGACACGCCTGCGCCCCGTCGTCATGACCGCGCTCGCGATGATCATCGGCATGGTGCCCATGGCGATCGGCATCGGCGAAGGTGGCGAGCAAAACGCGCCGCTCGGCCGCGCCGTGATCGGCGGTCTATTCCTGGCGACCGTGACGACCCTCTATTTCGTGCCCGTGATGTACAGCCTCTTGCGCCGCAAGGCGCCGAAGGCGAACGATCAGGAGTCGGTAGCATGAGTCCCCATGGCGAGACCGAAGACCTCGGCTTTCAGTTGCCACAGCCGGCGCGCACCTCGCGCGTCGTCGTCTTCGTGGTGCTCGCCCTCGTCGTCGGTGGCGCGTTCGCGTTCGGCTACATGCGCAAGAAGGAGGCGCGGAGTGCCGTGCCGCCCGGCGCGTCGGGGCCGCGTCGCGTCGACGTGATCACCCCCAAGGCGCTGACGAGCGACAAGCCGCTCGTGCTGCCGGGCACCGTGCGCGCGCTCGAGGAGACGCAGCTGTACGCGCGCGTCACCGGCTACGTGAAGGCGTGGCACGCCGACCTCGGCGACAAGGTCACCGCCGGCCAGCTGCTCGCGGAGATCGATGCCCCCGAGCTGTCGTCGCAGCTCGCGCAGGCACGCGCACAGCTCGCGGCCGCGCGCGCCGCCGTCAAGCAGGCCGTCGCCCAGCGCGACTACTCCGCATCGACGAGCTCGCGCTTCACCACGCTCGCGGATCAGCAGCTCGTCGCGAAAGCGCAGGTCGAGGAGACCGAAGCGCGCGCGAAGACCGCCGAGGCAACCCTCTCCTCCGCTGAGTCCAACGTGCTCGCCGCGGAGGCCAACGTGCGGCGGCTCGCCGAGCTGCAGAGCTTCACGCGCGTCGTCGCGCCGTTCGCCGGCACCATCACGCAGCGTGCGATCGAGCGCGGCGCGCTGGTGCGCGAGGGCACCACCGGGCTACCACTGTTTACCGTGGTCGCCACCGACCCGGTGCGCGTGTTCGTCGACGTGCCCCAGTCGATTGCCACGTCGATCAAGCCGGGCGCGATCGCGACGATCAGCGTTCGCGAGTATGCCGGGCGTACGTTCGAGGGCAAGGTCACGCGCGCCGCCGGTGCGCTCGATCCGGCGCTCCACACGATGACCACCGAGATCCAGCTCGCGAACCCCGAGAACATTCTGCTCCCCGGCATGTACGTCCAGGCGTCGCTGCTCTCGCCCGTGCCGCGGCGCATCCTCGAGATCCCTGCGACGGCGCTCTACAACGACGCCAACGGGGTCCGCGTCGCGACGGTCGATGCGAACAACAAGATCCACTTCGCGAAGATCGAGATCGAGCGCGACACGGGCGCGACGCTCCAGATCGCCTCGGGCCTCGAGGGTAGCGAGCGCCTCCTCAAGATCGCCATCCCCGCGCTGACCGAGGGCGAGACGGTCGAGGTCGCGCCGCTGCCCGCGCCACCCGCGCCGACCAAGGCCGCGGCCGCCGCCACGAAGTAGCCACGTGCGCTCCGCACGCACTCCACGATCACGACGACTGGGAGCTCACTTCTTCGGCAGCGCCCACTCGTCGGGGCAGTAGGTCCGCTCGGGTGGATTCGAGTCCTTGACGTAGCAGGCCTCGTCGCCCTGCTTCTGCACCACGAGCAGCGGGTACTTGTGATGTTCGGATTCGGGCTTCGATGAATCCTCGAGCACGCACAGATGCGACTCGATCGGCGGCTTGCATGGCTGCTTGTCCTTCTGGCAGGCCTCCACCTGCTGCGCCTTGCACTTCGCCTCGTCCCCGGTGCCGGTCTTGGTGATCTTCCACGTCAGGTCGCGCGTCGCCTTGTGCTGCGGCGGGGGCGGATTGCGGTAGACCGGGAAGATCGGCGGGGCACCAGGTCCGACGACGGGCGCTTCGGTCACCTCGATGGCATCGGGTGGCTCGGCGACGGGCGCCGCATCGACAGGCACGGTGACGACCGGCGTGACAACAGGCTCGGGCGGCGGCGACTTGCCTCCACAGGCAGCGATCGTGACGACGAAGGGGCTCGCGAACACACGACGCAGGCGCGAAGCGGACATCGTGGGAGCATAAACGCATCGGTCCGGCGTTTGGTCTCCCTGGCGAGCGCGGACGTGATGGTGACGTCAGGTCTCGGCTTCTTCCGCTTCGATCGCCGCTTCGCCTTCCTTGAACGACGGGTAGCGCAGCGTGACGCCGAGATCGGCCTTGAGCTTGGCGTTGCGGATCTTGCGATTGCGGTGCGCGACGCGCGGCTTGCCGGCCTCGAACATCTCGCGGTACGGCGGCATCGGCACGCCCATGCGTTCGGAGAGCCAGGCGGCATATTCGCCCTGCGTCGTGGGCGCATCGTCGGCAACGAGGTACAGCGCCTTGTTCGGCGCCTTCTCCTCGGCCGCGAATACGATCTGTACGACATCATCGACGTGGATGCGCGAGGTCGCGTGCTGGCCTTGCTCGAGGATCTTGTATTGCCCGGAGCGAATGCGGTTGCGCACACCGCGCCCGGGTCCATAGACAGGCGCGAGCCGAAGCGTGACAACACGCATGCGCCCGAAGCTGCTCGCCGCGACCTCCGCTTCGTCGCTGACCACGTTCTGCATCGCCGCGTCCGGCGTGATCGGCGTCTCCTCGTCGACCCAGGTCTCGTTGTCAGGTGAGTCGCCGTACAGGCCGCTCGAGCTGAACAAGATGAAGCACCCGGCGCCAGCGCCGTACGCAGCCTGGAGCGCGGCGCGGATGGCATGCCCCGGCGGCAGTGCGGTCACGGGTGGGATCGAATACACGACGGTCGCACCGTGCAGGCCCGAGAGCGCGGCGACGAAGTTCTTGGGCGTCGTGGCATCGAGGAACTTCACCTCGCCCCCGAGGGGGGCGAACTGGGGCTGGAGGCGGCCGGTGGAGCGGCCACATACGCGGACGGTGCGGCCAGCCGCGAGTGCTGCTCGCGCGATGCGGGAACCGACATATCCACAACCAAGGATTGCGATCGGCGTCACGCGAGCATTGTCCCACATCGGTGCCCTGGTGTTAGATCGAGGCTTGCGATGAGGCCGGGTGAGCTCGTCGAGGAGCGGTTCGAGCTGGAGGCGGTCGCCGGGTCAGGCGGGATGGGTACCGTCTATCGTGCGCGCGACCGTGCGACCGGGCAGCTGGCGGCGGTCAAGGTGCTGCGGAGCGCCACCCCGGAGGCGTCGGAGCGGTTCGCGCGCGAGGTCCGCGTGCTCGGCACGCTGCGGCATCCAGGCATCGTGCGCTACATCGCCGACGGACGAACCGTCGACGGCGAGATGTGGCTCGCGATGGAGTGGCTCGACGGCGAGAGCATGTCGCAGCACCTGACGCGCGGTGCGCTGACGGTCACCGAGAGCATCGATCTAGTGCGGCGCGTTGCCGAGGCGCTGGGAGCGGCGCACGAGCGCGGCGTGATCCATCGCGACGTGAAGCCCTCGAACATCTTCCTCGTCGCGGGGGACCTCGAACGCGTGAAGGTGCTCGACTTCGGCGTCGCTCGCGTCTCGGACACGCAGACCACGCGTACGGGGATGTTGCTCGGCACGCCGGGATACATGGCGCCCGAACAAGCGCGCGGCGATCGGCATGTCGGTCCGCGCTCCGATGTGTTCGCCCTCGGATGTCTGTTGTTCGAGTGCCTCACCGGCCAAGCACCGTTCGTCGGTGACAACGTGATGGCGGTGCTCGCCAAGGTCCTGCTCGAGGACGCGCCGCGTGTCGGTACGATGCGGGAAGACATCCCGGAGCTGCTCGACGAACTGCTCGCGCGCACGCTCGCGAAGCAGCCCGAGCAGCGCCCGCGCGACGGTGCCGAGCTCGCTGCCGAGCTGACCATGGTCGGCGCGTTGCGACCTTCGAGTCGCGCGATCGCCACCCCCGCGCTCGCGCTCACCTCGACGGAACAGCGGCTCCTGAGCGTGGTGTTGATCGAGCCCGGCCGCCGCGACACGCTCGACCTCGACGCGACCCGCGCGAGCGAGCCGTCGCTGCTCGACACCCAGGCGTCGGGGCCTAGCGACACCATCGCCGAACAGGTGCGCCCGGAGCTCGCGGCGCTCCGCGAGATCGCCGAACGGCACGGCGCGCTGCTGCAGCGCCTCGCCGACGGCTCGTTGGTCGTGACCCTGAAGGGCGGAGGCACGACGTCGGATCAGGCGATGCAAGCCGCACGCTGCGCCCTCGCCCTGCACGCGCGGCTCGGCAGTACGCCGATGGCGCTGTCGACGGGACGCGGCGTGATGGCCGGGCGCATGCCGGTCGGAGAAGCCATCGATCGCGCGGCCTCGCTCCTCGCGAACGCGCAGCGGTTCTCGCACCGCTTGCGGCTCG
The DNA here is from genome assembly GCA_033763475.1 of Kofleriaceae bacterium. Taxonomy (GTDB): domain Bacteria; phylum Myxococcota_A; class Polyangia; order Haliangiales; family Haliangiaceae; genus JABFXX01. The sequence continues at coordinate 38,318 of JANRKM010000075.1, read as the reverse complement.
ACGAGGTGACCGCCGGCCTGCTCGATGCGCGGTTCGAGATCGCGGGCGACGAAGCCGGGTTGTACCTCGCGAACGAGCGCGACCAGATCCACATATCGCGCACCCTGCTCGGCAAGCCCACGCCGTGTGTCGGGCGCGACCGCGAGCTGCACACGCTGCTCGGCCTGTACGACGAGTGCGTCGGTGAACCGCTCGCGCGGGCGGTGCTGGTGACCGGCGTGGCGGGCATCGGCAAGTCGCGCGTGCGCTACGAGCTGTTGCGCCGGATCGCCGAGCGCGGCGAGCCCCTCGAGGTGTGGCACGGCCGCGGCGATCCACTGCACACCGGCTCGCCCTTCGGCATGATCGCCCCCGCGCTCCGGCGCGCCTGCGGTATCCACGACGGTGAACCGCTCGAGGTCCGGCGGCAGAAGCTACGTGCGCGCCTCTCACGCCACGCAGGCCATGATCTCGTGCGCATGACGATGTTCCTCGGCGAGCTGATCGGGGCTCCGTTTCCCGACGAGGACTCGGTGGAGCTGCGCGCAGCGCGCCTCGACGCTCCGCTCATGCTCGACCAGATCACGCGGGCGTTCGAGCAGTTCTTGGCCTTCGAGGCCGCCACGCAGACCGTGGTGATCGTGCTCGAAGACCTGCACTGGGGCGACCTGCCCACCACCAAGCTCGTCGACGCTGCGCTGCGCGCCCTTCCCGACCGCCCCGTGTTCGTGCTCGCGATCGCGCGTCCCGACATCCACGATCTGTTCCCGCGGCTCTGGCACGAACGCGGGGTGCAGGAGCTCCGGCTCGACGAGCTGACGAAGAAAGGCAGCGAACGCCTCGTGCGCCAGGTGCTCGGCGCGTCCGCGAGCGAGGCGTTGGTCGCGCGCATCGTCGAGCAGGCGGGCGGCAATGCGTTCTACCTCGAGGAGCTGATCCGCGCCGTCGCCGACGGCAAGGGCGACACAATGCCGGAGACGGTGCTCGCGGTTGTGCAAGGCCGCCTGGAGCGCCTCGAGGTCGACGCGCGCCGCGTGCTCCGCGCGGGCAGCGTGTTCGGCGCACGGTTCTGGCGAGGGGGCGTCACCAAGCTCCTCGGCGGCGACACGCGCGACGCGACCGTGCGCCCGTGGATCGACGAGCTTGTCGAGCGCGAGCTGATCGTGCGCGTGCCGGTATCGCGGTTCCCCGGCGACGAAGAGCTGCAGTTCCGGCACGCCCTCGTGCGTGAAGCTGCCTACGCGATGCTCACCGACGCCGATCGCGAGCTCGGCCACCGCCTCGCGGGCGAGTGGCTGCAATACGCCGGCGAGTCGGAGGCCATGGTGCTCGCCGAGCACTTCGAGCGTGGCGCGGCCCCGGTCCGCGCGAGTGCGTGGTTCCGGCCCGCCGTCGAACAGGCCCTCGCGGCGGGTGACTTCCGCGCCGCGGCCCAGCGCGCAGACCGCGGCGTTGCCTGTGGTGCGAGCGGCGAGACCCTCGGTGCGTTGCGGCGCGCGCAAGCCGAAGCCTACAAGTGGTGCGCCGAGTTCGTGCTCGCAGCGCGCTGCGCCCTCGAGGCGATGAGCCTCCTCCTCGAAGGCTCCGCCTTGTGGTTCGCCGCCGCCGGCGACGCCGCCGAGACCTGCGGCAAGCTCGGCGACGTCGACGAGCTCGCCCGCATCGCCGACGCACTTGTCCGCGCACCGGACCTCGAGGGCGCCCTCGCGCCGCGCGTCTCGGCCACCGCACATTGCGCGTTCCAGCTGTTCAACCACGGCAAGGTGCAGCTCGCCGAGGCGCTGTGTGACCACATCGATCGCGCCGCCGAGGAGGCCCGCGATCCACACGTCCTCGCGCGCATCTTCCAGACCCGCTCCTCGCGCGCGATGTTCTCCGGTGACTCCGGCGCCTACGTCGCCTCCGAGCGCGCGGCGGCCCTCGCGTTCGAGCAGGCCGGCGATCGACGCTACGCGTGCATGCAGCACGGTCACGTCGGCTACGCCTATCTCGAGATCGGCGCCTACGCCGAAGCGGAACGCTGGCTGCGCCAGGCTCTCGACGGCGCCACGCGCATGGGCCTCGCGAACGTCGTCGCCACCGCCAAACACAACCTCGGCCGTGCTCTGCTCCACCAGGGCCGCCTCGACGAAGCGTTCACCGTCGAGACCGAGGCCGTCGCCGCGTTCAACGCCCAGGGCGATCGCCGCCTCGAGTCCGCCTCGCTCAGCTATCTCTCCAACATCGTCGCCGCCCGTGGCGACCTCGCCGCCGCCGAGGAGCTCATGCGAAGCTCCATGATCGGCGCGCAAGCTGCCGCCCGCCCGGGCCTCCTCGCCGAGCTCGCCGCACTCCTTCTCCGTCAAGGCCGCACCGCCGAAGCCCTGATCGCCGCCCGTGAGGCCCACGACCTTCTCGAATCCCTCGGTGGCGTCGAGGAAGGCGAATCCCAGATCCGCCTGTCGCTCGCCGAATGCCTCCGCGCCACGGGCCAGCCCGGCCCCGCACGCGAGGCCATCCTGCGCGCGCGCGATCGCGTCCTCGCACGCGCCGCCAAGATCACCGACCCCGAGTGGCGCAACAGCTTCCTCCACAACCTCCCCGAGAACGCGCGCACCCTTGCCCTCGCGAGCGAGCTCGCCTGATCAGCTCGGGTTCGCGACCTGCGCCTTGATGAACGCGAGCGCCTGCTGGAACCGCGAGGGCAGATCGGGCTGCGCGAGTAGCGCCTGCTGCACGACGCCCTCGAACCGGAAGCTCGTCGTCGCATCGATCTCTGCGGCCGCCTGACACAGCGACTTCGCGAGCCCGAGCGCAGTGCCCGAGTGGTTCGCCATCAGCTCGGCGATCGCGGTCGCGCGCTGGCCGAGCGCGTCGCCGTCGGCGGTCACCTCGTGTACGAGGCCGTAGCGCTCGGCCGTCCGCGCGCGCAGCATGCGGCCCGTCAGCACGAGCTCGCGCGCCCGCGGCTCACCGACGGCGCGAACGAGGCGCGTGGTGCCACCGACGTCGGGCACGAGCCCGAACGCGATCTCGGGGAGCCCGAGGACGCAGTCTTCGCTCGCGACGCGAATGTCCGCGGCCAACACCATCTCGAGCGCCATGCCGACACACACGCCGTGCAGCGCGGCGACGATCGGCTGGTGCATGCGGCTCATCCGATGGAACACGTCCTGGAGCTGATGATGGAGGTGCAGGAACGGGGTCTGGTTCGTCGCCGCGGCCACGCCCATCAGCAACGTGTGATCGATTCCGCTCGAGAACACCGGGCCCTTGCCGCGCAGGATCACGACACGCGTCGCGCGATCGGCGCCGAGCTCGTCGAACGCGGCCGCGAGCGCCTTCATCGCGGCGTCGTCGAGAGCATTGCGCTTGTCGGCGCGGTCGAGCCACAAGGTGGCGATGGAGCCAGTACGGTCGAGCTGGATGCGCGTGGTCACGCGTGCAGTGTAGCGAGCACCGCGGCGCCCTCGAAGCGACCCGCTCGCAGATCGTCGAGCGCGCGGTTGGCCTCCGCGAGCGGATAGACGCGGGCCGCCGGGTGCAGCTGCGCGAGCGGAGCCAGGCGAAGCAGCTCCTCGCCATCGCGCCGCGTGAGGTTGGCGACGGAGCGGACCACGCGCTCCTCCCACAGCAGGCGATAGGGGAATGACGGTATGTCGCTCATGTGAATGCCGCCGCACACGACGACGCCACCGGGAGCCACCGCCGCGAGCGCGAGTGGCACGAGCTCTCCGACGGGCGCGAACACGATCGCGGCGTCGAGCTCGACGGGCGGGCGCTGATCAGAGGCCCCCGCCCAGATCGCTCCTTGTGCGCGCGCGAATGCTTGCCCCTGCGCATCATCGGGCCGCGTGAACGCGTAGATCTCGCTACCGAGATAGCGCGCCAGCTGTGCGACGAGATGACCCGCAGCGCCGAAGCCGTACAGGCCGAGCCGCTTCGCGTCGCCCGCGAGGCGCAGCGAGCGATATCCGATCAAGGCAGCGCAGAGCAGTGGTGCTGCCTCGATCGCGTTGTAGCCGACGGGCAACCGGAACACGTAGCGTGCATCGGCCACACAGGCCTCCGCGTAGCCTCCGTCGATCTGGTAGCCCGTGAAACGCGCGGTGCGGCAGAGGTTCTCGCGGCCGCTCGTGCAGTAGTTGCAGACGCCACATGTCCAACCGAGCCACGGTACGCCAACAGGGTCGCCAAGCTCGAAATCCGTCACCCCGAGACCGAGCGCTCCGATCGTCCCGGCGATCTGGTGTCCCGGCACGAGGGGCAGCTTGGGCGCGGAGAGCTCGCCATCCACCACGTGGAGGTCGGTGCGACATACGCCGCAGGCCTCGATATCCACCCGTACCTGCCCCGCGCCCGGCGTTGGCTGCGGCCGCTCGACGAGCACGAGCGGTGTACGTAAACGCTCGAGGACCATCGCTCGCATGTGTCGCTCCTGTCGCAGGCTACCGTTCCCAGGAGGTGCCGCAACTGCGGATTCCGAGGGGATAGCCTGCCAGACGATTTCGCGTAACCTTTTCGCTGTTCGTGACGACCATGGTCGACCCCGATGAGCGAGACCGAGCGGATGGCGGATGACCCGGACCTCGTGAGGCGCAGCCTCGCGGGCGAGACCGGCGCCTTCGCGCAGCTGGTGGAGAAGCACCAGCGGCTCGTGTTCGGCGTGGCCCTCAGCGGCGCGCGCGACGCGGCGGTCGCCGAGGAGGTCGCGCAGGAGGCCTTCGTCGAGGCGTGGCGCGAGCTGCGGCGGCTACGCGATCCGAGTAGCGTCGGGTCGTGGATCGCGGGCATCGCGCGCAACCTCGCGCGCTCGTGGTCACGCACCGCGGCGCGACGCCGCGCACGTACGCCAGCGGTGACGGCCGAGCTCGCCACCCCCGCGGCGACCCCGCTCGATGCTGCGCTCGATCACGAGGCGCGCACGCTCGTGCGGCGTGCTCTCGACGAGATTCCCGCCGCCTATCGCGAGGCGCTCGTCCTGTTCTACGTGCAGAGCCGCTCGGTGAGCGAGGTCGCCGCCGGGCTCGGCATCAGCGAGGAGCTCGCGAAGCAGCGCTTGCACCGCGGGCGTCGTGCGTTGCGCGATGTGCTCGAGGCGCGCGTCGAGGGTGCGCTCGAAGGGCTGCGCCCGAGCAAGTCGTTCACCGCCGGCGTCATGGTCGCGGTGTCGTCCACAACGGCCACCAAGGCCAGCGCTGCCACGACGGCAGGCGCGGCCGGAAAGCTGCTCTTCCTCATGACTGCGAACAAGCTCATCATAAGCGCTACAACGATCGCGCTCGCCGGCGGCGCGCTGTGGTACGGCCTCGCGCGCGACACCGGCACGGGACCGGTGCACGCCGCGGTGCCGACGCCGCCACCGGGCGCGTGGGCCCCACCTCCGCTGCCGTCGACACCCGACGCGGCACCACCGCCGCGTGTACGGACCGGCGCGCGCAAGCTGGCCAGCGCGGCGGAGCGCGAGCAGCTCCTCGCGTCGATCCGCCAGGCGCAGGCACGCGAGGAACGGCGCTCGGCGAGCAGCGGTGGAGGGGGCGGTGGCACGAGCGAGGCGCCCGCGGATCTCGACAAGGAGTACATCCGCTCGTCGGTGCGCGAGCTGATCCCGTTCATCCAGGAATGCTACGAGAGTGCCCTCCAGACCCAGCCCACCCTCGCTGGCACGGTGGTGGTGAGCTTCACCATCGAAGGCACCCCCGAGGCCGGTGGACTCGTCACCGAGAGCTCGATCGACGAGAAGAGCGAGATCAAGGACCCCGCGTTCCACGAGTGCATGCGCGAGACGATGTTCGCGCTCGAGATCCAGCCGCCGAGCAACGGCGGCACCGTCAAGGTGACCTACCCGTTCGCGTTCAGCACCGCTCCGCCGAAATAGTCACTTCGCGGCGAGTGCAGCGTCGATCGCGGCACGGAACGCATCGATGGGCTGGGCGCCGGTGAGCGCCTGTCCGTTGATCAGGAACGAGGGCGTTCCTTGCACGCCCACCTCGACGCCGGCGCTCACCTCGGTCTCCAGCGCCTGCTGGTACGTGTGGTGGTCGAGGGCGGCGGCGAACTTCTTCACGTCGAGCCCGGCCTGCGTCGCGTAGCCGACGAGCGCGTCGCGCGTCAGGTCGTCCTGGTTCGCGAGCATCAGGTCGTGCAGCTCCCAGAACTTCCCTTGTGCGTCGGCGGCGAGCGATGCCTCGGCAGCGAGCCGCGCTGCGGCGTGCACCGGGAACTGCTTCACCACGATGCGCACTTTGCCGGGGTACTCCTCGAGCAACTGATCGAGCGTCGCGAGCGACTTGCCGCAAAACGAGCACATCAGATCCTGGAACACGACGATCGTGACGGGCGCATCGGCGGCGCCGCGCGAGGGACCAGCATCGAGCCCGAGCGCGGCGAGCCGATCGACTGAGAACCGCTCGGCCTCGCCGACCGCGGGTGCAGCCGGAGCTTCGAGCGAAGGCGCCGCGGGACGCGCATGAGGTGCGGCCCGCTCGCCGGTCGTGCCCGTCGGAGCGGCGGGCGGTGTCGGCGCGGCACTCGGGGCGCTCGCGGTACCGCTGACGATGGGCGTGGCGTCCGAGGAGCGCGCGTGGACGACGAGAGCGGTGGTGGTTCCGAGCGTGGCGAGCGAGACAGCGGCGATGGTGAGCTTGAGCATGGTCGATCCTTGAGGTTTGGGTGAGGCATCGACACGAGACGGCAGCGCGATCGGCAGCGCGGCGAGCACCGAGGCTGCGAGGTTGCGCTTGGTTCGCGGCCCCCGCAGCGCCCGCTCGACGAGCGCATCGACGCCGGCGGCGAGATGACGACGGCCCCGCGAGAGGCGTTGCATCGCCGCGGCCTCCGCGATTCCGAGCGACTCCGCGATCTCGCGGACCGACTGTTGCTCGCAGTAATAGAGCACCAGCGGCTCGCGGTAGGTGTCTGGAATCCGGGCGAGGGCCTCGCGCACGACGCGATCCACCTCGGCCTGTGCGGTCGTGGCGAACGGATCGTCGTCGAGCGCCGGCAGCGCTTCATCGATCTCGACCTCGCGCCGCGTACGCCTGCGGGCCTTGTGCGCGAGGTTGCGCGCGATGCCGCACAACCACGATCGCAGGCGCGAGGTCTCCCGCAGCTGACCGAGCTGACTCCACGCGGCGATGAACGTGTCCTGGGCGACGTCCTCGCTGAGGTTCCAGTCTCGCGTCGAGCTGTACGAGACCGCGCAGACCAGATCCTGGTAACGCGTCACCAGCTGCCCGAATGCCTCGCGCTGGCCGCGACGGCTGGCCTCTACCAGCTCGGCGTCTGTCATCGCGATGTGTCCCATGTCCCCCATACGTGTCTCCGGCGGGGTCGAACCTGACAGGAAATCGAACCCACCAAACATCCCAGCCATTCCCGAGACCTACGGTGCCGTACGCGGGACGGTGATCGACGTGTGCGTCAGCTTCGTCCACGTCGTCCGCGCGGCAGTGCGCGCCTGACATCCGAGCACGTCGAGGGGAGCGGTTCCGTCGCGAGTTGACCGTTAGGCGCACGGCGTCCACGCGCGGTGTCGGGATGTTGATGGCTGCGCGCCCACGGCATGTCGGCTGCACATCTGCCCTGCATGCCTTCGACGACGGACAACCGCATCATCGCGCGTCGCTACTTGAGCGAGCTGTGGTCGCGCGGACTTCTCGAAACCGCCGACGAGCTCATCGCGCCACAGTGCGAGCTCAACGATCCGCTGTGCGGCGTGCGTGTTGGCCCCGATGGCATCAAGGCCGCCGTGAGCGAGCTGAGGTCCACGTTTCCGGATCTCGCGGTCTCGCTCGATGCCTTCATCGTCGAGGCGGGTGACCAGATCGCACTGCGCTGGTTTGCCCACGGTACCCACCTCGGATCGTTCTTCACGCTCCCCGCCACCGGCAATGCGTTCCTCGTCTCCGGCCTGCTGCTCCTGCGCTTCAAAGAAGGCAAGCTGCGTGCGATCACCGCGTGCTGGGAGCCGACCGTTCTGCTCGGCCAGCTCGGGCTGCTCGATCCACGCTACGCAGCCACGCCACCTACGCCCGTCGTGGAAGTTACGCCCGGATCGACACCTTCCCTCCAGGTGATCTCAGCGCCGTCTCCCGAGCGCAAGTTGTCTCGCACCTTCGCAACCGCCGCATCCGAGAGCGAGCTCGACGCAGGGTGGACGTAAGCAGGTTCGTTTGAGCTCATACGAAGGGGCGATTTGCCCCACCTCCACGTCGGAAATCTGCGTAGGCCTGTTGGCTGGCTTACGCGGCTCCTGAGGGTTGGGTGTGACACCCGGTCGTGCAAGGATCGCCGCCATGAGGCCACCCGCTTGGCTCGTGGTCGTTCTGGTCGGAGCGCTCGCAGGGCTCGTATTCGCCGGCATCTCGACCTACGACTTCGTTCAGCACCTCGATCGCCAGGTGCATAGTCTCCACTGCTCGTTCATCCCGGGCGCAGGTGCGGAGACGGGTTCCACCGGCTGCCAGGTCGCGATGATGAGTCCCTACTCGTCGGTACTCCGCACGTCGATCTGGGGCGGCGTCCCGATCTCGCTCCCGGCGATGGCGGTGTTCGCGTTCCTGGTGTTCTACGGACTCGAGCTACTGGTGAGCCGCCGCACGAACGCCCCCCGTGCGACCGCGTTCCTCGCACTCGCCACGGGTCTTCCAGCCCTCACCTCCCTCGTGATGCTGACCATCTCGCTGGTCAAGCTGGGGACCACCTGCAAGCTCTGCGTAGGCATCTACCTCGCGAGCGCGATGTGCCTCACCGGCGCGATCGTGCTGTGGCGACGCGCGCTCCGTCTGCGTGATGCGGCCGCGCCAGCAGCTCCCAACAAGTACCTCGGCGCGATGTTCGGCGCGGGCGTCGGGTTCGTGCTGCTCCCGTTTCTCGTTTACGTCGCGATGGCGCCCGATCACGGCAAGTTCATCGGTTCGTGCGGCGAGCTCGCGCAGCCGGCCGACACGTATGGCGTGATGGTGCCGCTACATCGCGGCGGCAAGGTACCAGCGCTCGAGGTCCTCGATCCGCTGTGTCCCGCGTGCCGCGCGTTCGAACAGCGCCTGGCGTCGTCGGGGCTCGAGGACCAGCTCGACCGCAAGGCGATCCTGTTCCCGCTCGACACTACGTGCAACTGGATGATCACCGAGGACACCCATCCCGGTGCGTGCACCATCAGCGAGGCGGTGTTGTGTGCGGGCGACCGCGCGCGCGAGGTGATCGCCTGGTCGTTCGAGGTGCAAGAGCGCATCCGCACCGAGACCAAGGCCGATCCCACCGCGGCCGCGCGGATCGTGAAGGAGCGGTTCCCGGAGCTCGCTGCGTGTGTCGGCTCGCCGGAGGCCAAGTCCAAGCTCAACAAGTCGCTGCGCTGGGCCGTCGCCAACAACATCCGCGTCCTCACGCCGCAGCTGTTCGTCAACAACGTCAAGCTGTGCGACGAAGACGTGGACCTCGGCCTCGACTACGCGCTGTCGCGGATGATCGATGGCGACATGCCGGCGCGCCTGCACAGCGCCAAGCCCGTCGAGGCGCCGCTGCCCGAAGGCTCGGCGGCAACCGGCTCGGCCGCGAGCCCCGCGCACACGAGCAAGCCCGCGAAGTCTGCCGCTGGCACGCCAGCCGACGGCCCCGCTACCACGTCGACGAACGCACCGGTCACCACGCCGACGTCCCCAACGACGACGACGACGACACCGCCGACACCGCCGGCCAGCGAAGCGCCGGTGACCTCGCCCTCGGCGAGCGAGCCGCCCGCTGCGGACAAACCTACTCCCCCGGCACCGGCGGATCCCCTGCCACCGGAAGCGCCGCCCGCGGAAGGTTCGAACACTGGAGGTGCACCGTGATCGCGATCCGCGCCGCCATTCTCGTCGTCCTGCTCGCCATCCCCGCGTCCGTCACCGCGACGTGGATCGCGTCGGCCGACGACCGGCTCACCGAAATGACCGCCGCACCGACGGAGGCGGCCCCGGTCGCCGCGGCGGCAGACGTCGGGTATTGCAGCCCCGAGCTCAAGAAGATCCTGCGTCGCGTGCTCATGAGCTGCGGTCTCGTCGGTGGTGATGCTGCGCGCGGGTGTCAGCCGGTGCAGGCGAAGAACGTGGCCACGATGAGTGGCTCGGACTTCAACGCGCTGTTCCGCCCGATGAAGGAGCGCGGCGGCATCATCCAGTTCGACAAGGACAAGGCCGACCTCGATCCGGCGGACATCCAGCTCGTCGACCAGGTGTTCTCCGACCAGCGCGGCGCGAGCTGGTTCTTCGTCGTCGCGCGCGCGTCGCCGGAGGGCTCGGTCACGCACAACCGCGATCTGTCGAAGGCGCGCTCGGAGGCGGTGATGAACCACCTGCGCGAACGGTTCAAGGATCCCGACCTCGACAAGGAAGTCGGTATGCTCTGGCTCGGCGAAGAGTTCGCCCAGCTCGAAGACGAGTTCTGCGCGTGGAAGCGCAGCTCGACGGGGCAGCAGTGCCGCCCCGAGGACATCAACCGGAGCGCGTTCGTCGCATGGATCGACTGTCAGCTGTGAGTCTCGCCCTCGCCCTCGCCGCCTGCGAGAGCAAGACCGCGGAGCAAGCGCCCGCGGGGCGCGTGAATGCGGCGAAGGTGGAGGCCAAGAAGGGCCCCACGGCCGAGGCGTTCTGCGACGTCTACAAGCCCGGCGACACCGGGCCCACGCTTTCGGTGCCAGCGCTCGTCGGTGGCGAGCTGCCGGCGGCCGCCGGATGGCGCTGGATCAACGTGTGGGCCACGTGGTGCAAGCCGTGTATCGAGGAGATGCCGCGCCTGCTCGCGTGGAAGGACAAGCTCGCGGCGGCGGGCAAGACGTTCGCGCTCCAGTTCGTGTCGGTCGACGAGAGCGACGAGGTGCTCGCGGCGTTTCGCAAGCAACACCCGAACACCCCGGCGTCGCCGCGGCTCGCGAAGCCCGACGAGCAGAGCGCCTGGTATGCGGCCCTCGGCCTCGACGGTGCACCACCGATCCCGATCCACGTGTTCGTGACGCCATCGGGGCACGTGCGGTGCGCGCGTGCCGGCGGTGTGCGCGAGCAGGACTACGCGGCGATCGAGACCGTGTTCGCACCGTGAGATGATGGGCGCCGCGCGGCTGTCGCCACCCGCGAGCAGGATCCCGGCGCCTGACCGCGTATACTCGATCCGTGGGAGCCAACGACGGGACGTCGGCCGTGCGCGAGTTTGCGGCCAACCTCGACACGCTCGTGCGCGCTCGCTATCCGCTGGTCTATCTCGTGTCGTGGGAGGAACAGCGCGTCGACGGCATCCTCGCCGACCTCGCCTCGCGCCACGGCAAACAGCTACTCGAGTGGAGCGCGACTCGTGGTCTGCGCCGGATCGCGGGCGCGCGCACCGCGAGCACGATCGAGAACGTGGTGAAGCCCGTCGAGACGCTGAATGCGATCGCCAAGCTCAGCGAGCCGTCGCTCGTAGTGCTCAAGGATTTTCACGCCGTGCTCGAGGAGCCCCTCGTCGTGCGCGCGATGCGCGAGCTCGTGCACGCGCTCCATGACACGTACTCGACGGTGATCGTGGTCTCGCCGGTGCTGAAGATCCCCGTCGAGCTCGAAAAAGAGGTCACGGTCCTCGATGTGCCGCTCCCCGATTTCGGCGAGCTGTTCGCACTGCTGAAGAGCATCGTCGCCGTCGTGAAGAAGCACGGTCGCGTCACGATCAACCTCGAGCACGGCGACGTCGAAGCGCTCGTGCGCGCCGCGCTCGGCCTGACCTCGAGCGAAGCCGAGAACGCGTTCGCGCGCGCGATCGCGATCGATGATCGACTCGATGCCGACGACATCAAGCTGGTGCTCGAAGAGAAGCGCCAGGTCATCCGCAAGAGCGGCCTGCTCGAGTACTACCCGACGGAGCACGGCCTCGGAGCCGTCGGCGGGCTCGAGGAGCTGAAGCGCTGGCTCGATCGTCGCTCCGCGGCGTTCACTGACGAAGCGCGCAAGTTCGGCCTGCCCGAACCCAAGGGTCTCCTGCTCCTCGGCGTGCAGGGCTGCGGCAAGAGCCTCACGGCGAAGGCGATCGCATCGCAGTGGCGATTGCCGCTGCTCCGCCTCGATATGGGCAGGATCTTCGGCAGCCTCGTCGGGTCGTCGGAGGAGAACATCCGCCGCGCGATCAGGATGGCCGAGGGGGTCGCGCCGATCGTGCTGTGGATCGACGAGATCGAGAAGGGGCTGTCGGGCGTGAAGTCCTCGGGCGACACCGACGGTGGCACGGGCGCGCGCGTATTCGGCGCGCTACTCACCTGGATGCAGGAGAAGACCGCGCCCGTGTTCGTGGTGGCGACCGCGAACAGCATCGAGCATCTGCCCCCGGAGCTGCTGCGCAAGGGCCGGTTCGACGAGATCTTCTTCATCGACTTGCCGTCGGCGAAGGAGCGCGCGGAGATCTTCGAGATCCACCTGCGCCGCCGCGAGCGCGACCCGGCGCGCTTCGATCTCGCCGCGCTCGCGTCCACGGCGCGCGGATTCAGCGGCGCCGAGATCGAGCAAGCGATCATCTCCGCGCTGTACCAGGCGTTCGACGAGCGCACCGACATCACGCAAGCGCACATCGAGCGCGCGATCACCGAGACCCGCCCGCTCTCGATGACGATGGCCGAGGACGTCACGCGCCTGCGCACCTGGGCGCAGAGCCGCGCGCGCCTTGCTTCGCACAACATGGACGACTGATGGGACGACTCGGGCGGTTCCTCAAGCTCGAGCGTGCGCGTCCCGACGACGCCCCCGCGACCGATGCCGACGCGCGGGCGTCGTTACGGTTTCGGGCCATCGAGCCCCGCAAGGACGAGCCCACAGGTGCCCATGACCGCTTCGCACCGCTCGAGATCGCTCATCATGCACCGGAAGCCGACCGCGCGAAGGAGGAGCGCCGCGCCCGCGCCGAGGCGGAGCTCGCCGAGCTCGCGCGTGAACGCCAGGAGCTTGCGGTCGCCGAACCCCAACGCGCGCCGGCGTGGATGCAGCGACCGGGGGTACACGCGCTCGCCCGCATGACCATCACGAGCCGCATGATCGCGCTCGGCACGTCGGCGCTCGTCATCGGGATCCTCGCGCAAATTGTCGGCCCGGTCGCGTGGGGGCTCCTCCCCATCGTGGCCGCCGTCGTCATCGGGAGCCACTACCTGCATTCGACATGAGCGGGGATTCTCTCGCAGAGGCTCGAGCTCACGTGAGCTCGGGGTCAGGCGCGTTACATCTGCTCGGCCCACTCCGGCACCTCGTGGCCGATCGCACCGAATGCCCGGCGTGCGGGGAGCACCTTTTCGGAGAACGGTCGCGCGCCGAACACGGTGAGTGCGAGCCCGACCGGGAACGTGAGGAACCACTGCCCCACGGCGTACGGTGCCGCCTTGCTGCCGACGGCGATCGGCACGGCGATCGCCGCCGCGCTGCCTGCCGCGAGGAGGAAGAGGCCGGCGCGGTGCATCACCTTGCCACGCGCCCGCGCACGCTCGACCGCATCGACACCGTCGCGATCGGCGGCGAGCTCGTAGAAGTCTTGCTCGTCGACTTGTTTGCCGGCGTACTTGAGGGAGAAACCGCTGATCACATCCCGGTAGCCGACAACGGTCTCCTCGGTGGCGACGCGCTGGCCGACGTTGTTCTTGATCTCGGTGACTACGGTCTCCGGGACGCGCGTGGTGGTGGCAGCGATCTCGAGCTCGGCGGGCAAGGCACCACGGCGCGCGAGCCCAGCGTAGCTGCTGCTGGCGCAACCGAAGGTGAGGACGAGGAGCGAGACGGGGATAATGAGAGGACAGACGATCTTCATGCCCGTACGAGCCATCGCGGCGCGTCCGGTCGCACGAATTCGTACATCCCCGCGAAAACGCTAGCAGTCGTCGCGCAGCTGCTTGGATGTCGTGCCGAGTTGGAAGTACCAGGTCGGGCGCCCCCACGCATCGGAGACATAGCTGAGGTCGGCGACGCCCCCAGCGGGGAGCTTGGTCTTGCTCGCCACGCGCTTCCAGATCGCCAGGGGCGTGCAGCGCGGCCACGGGATGGGGCGGCCGCCCGCGAACTTGCCGAGCGAGATGTATCCACCGGTCGAGCCGAGCGACGCGGCGAGCATCGAGTTCGGCGCGCCGCGCTTGTGAGCGCTGGCCGACGAGAACGTCGCGTGCACCATCCCGCCGAGGCCTAGATCGACCGTGCCGTCGGCGGCCATGCTCTGCACCGAGAGGCTATCGACGAGCGCATCGGCGTACTCGCGGCGTGCTTCGGCATATGCCCGCTTCCACTCCGCTTCGACCTCGACGTGGTTCGTCGGGCCGAGCGGCGTGATGCGCCGATAGCCGGCGGGAACCGTATCGGTGGCTGGTGCGGGGGCGGCTATCGCGGGCGCCGGCGCAGGCGTTGCAGGAGCCGGAATCACGACGGGCGACGGTGGCGTGGTTGCCCCGACCGCAGCTTTCGAATCGCCCACGACGCGCGGCACGATCACCGCGGCTGCAGTGACGACGACCGCGAGGCCGAGCACCGCACCGACGAGCGGACCGCGCTTGCGAGCGGGCGGCGCTACCGGCGCACGCACGGCTCGCAGCAGCTCCGCGAACGACGCGAACCGCGCGCCGGGCTCGACGGCGAGCGCGCGCACGAGTGCCGCCGCGAGCGGGGGAGGCAACTGCGCCGGTGGCTCGAGGCCATTGAGGATCGCGACGAGCCGCGCCGTCGGATCCGGCGGCAAGACGGGCTGCGCGCCGAGGAGCTCCCACGCCGAGATCGCCCACGCGTATTGGTCGGCGCGCGCGTCGACGGCCGCGCTCGACAGCTGCTCGGGTGGCATGTAGCCGGGACTGCCGAACACCATGTTCGTCGACGTTAGCTGCGGCGTCGCACCGTCGGTCGCGGCGACGAACCGTGCGAGCCCGAAGTCAGTGACGACCGCGCGCCCCCGCTTGTCGACGAGCACGTTTTCTGGCTTCACGTCGCGATGCACGAGGCCCGCGTCATGCGCGGCGGCGAGCCCCTCCGCCACCGCGAGCAGCGCGGCGAGGATCTCGTCGAACGAGCGCGTGCGCGCCCACTCACGCAAGGTGACGCCGTCGATGAGCTCCATCGCGAACCACACCTCCTCGCCCTCCTGGCCGACGTCGTAGATCTGGCACACGTGTGGATGCGATAGCCGCGCGAGGCTCTGCGCCTCACGCACGAGACGCGCGCGATGCTCGGGATCCGCGTGGCGTACGACCTTGATCGCGACGGCGCGCGCGAGCTGCGGATCGAAGCCACGCAGCACGATGCCCATACCGCCCTGCCCCAGCTCGCCGTCGACGCGATAGCGGCCGAACTGCACCGGCGGGCGCGGCCCCCGCGCCAGCTCCGAGACGCTCGTGCGACACATCGCGCACACGTCGAGGTGGACCTCGATCGCGTGCTGCACGGCGGGCTCGAGGCGCCCGGTCGTGAACTCCACCAGCTCCGATGCCGGAGGGCACGTCATGCGGCCCCGAGAAGACGCGACACCGAGAGCTCGATATCACTGTCGAGGAAGCGGAGCAGGCTCTCGAGCTCGCTCATGCCAAGGCCCAAGGCGGCGCCGAGCTGCTTGCGCGTCGCGCGCCCGAGGTCGCCACGCGCGTCCGCGAGCCAGCGGGCGCAAGTGGCGCGATGCACGCGGTACAGCGCCGCGAGCTCGTCGATCCCGAGCTGATCGAGGATGTGCTGGCGCAACAGATTTCGCTGGCGCAGCTCGAGCCCCGCGAACGCCTCCCCCACGGCGCGCTTCAGCTCGCGCGTGTAGCGCGCGCGGAGGTGTGCGTGCGCTGGGTCGGTGGCCGCTGCGGGCAGCTGATCGAGCAGCATGTCGTCGAGCGCGTCCTCGTGACGGGTGCCGCGCAGCATACGGAACGCGCGTCGCGTCGCGGTCACGCGCAGCCAGCCGACCAGCGAGCCGCGCCCGGCGTAGTCGGCGATCCGCGGTGGCGGCCCGACGAGGAGGTCGACGCGGAGCGCCTGCGCCACCTCGTCGACGGCGGCGTCGGACAAGCGCAGCCGGCGGAGTGCGGTCGTGATCTCCGGGATCAGATCGCGCTCGAAGATCCGCAACGCTTCGGGCTCTCCTTGGGCGAGCGCGCTGGCGAGCGCAAGCTCGACGTGGTGCTCGGGCTCGCTGAGCGCGACGTCGTGGCGCATGGCCGGTAGATATAGCGCTCGGTCCGAGGTGAATCTCGCGGAACCGACGCGTGGCCGATTCTGTCGGGCGCGGGGCGACGGATCGTCGTCGGTCCACGTCCTGAGGACCGATCTAGCGCTGAGGAGCACCTCGATGCGCAGCTCGCCGACCTCCGCCCGCGGCTGCGGGTGGGCCTCGGCGAATGTATTGGCTGTGGGTGTTTGTCTCTCGACCGGTGCCGACTCGCCAATCCGCAGGACCGTAGGGGCAAGCGTGGTCCCGGGGCCCGGGTGTGGCTGGGAGATCCGCGCCCGCGCGAGCGACCACTTCGGGTATCCTGGTGACTGACGTGACGAGAATCGGGGACATCCTACTGGCGCACGGCTGGGTCGATCCGAAGGTTCTCGAGCGTGCGGTCGCACGTCCGCGCGGACAGCGTCTGTGCTCGTTCCTCGTCGAGAATGATGCGGTGGATCCCGACAACGCCGCGCGCGCCCTCGGCGAGGAGCACGGGGTGCCCGCGGCGCTCGAGAAACATCTCGTCAACCGTGAGCGCTCTGTCGCCAAGTTGGTCCCCGCGCAGCTCGCACGTACCCACTGTCTCCTACCGCTCGGTCGCACGGGCTCCGGCGACCTGATCATCTGCGCACGCGATCCCAAGCCGGAGCTGCGCGAATTGCTCGCGAACCTCATCCACGAGCGCGTCGTGCTCGCCGTCGCGCTCGCAGTGCGCCTCGAGCCGCTCGTCGCCGCGACCTACGGCAGCGCCGAGCCGAACGAGTTCGACGTCGATCTCACGACCGGCCCCATCGTGTCGCTCGACGACGAGCTCGTAGCGCTGTCGGCGGACGACGTCACCGAAGACGAGGTCACCACAGAGAAGTCTCCGCACGGCGAGCCGCTCGCCGCGCTGGATGCCTTGACGCTCGTCGAGCTCGACGACACGCGCGTCAGCCGCGACCTCTCGCAAAGCGGCGTGATCCAGATCGGTCCCCAGGTGCGCGAGAAGCTGCCGATTGGTGAGTCGCGGCCCGCGATCACCGTCCCTCCGGTCGTCGGACGCACGGCGACGGTGGATGCGCCCACGGTCGCGCGCACCAGCACCGCGCGCACCTCCCTGATGTCGATGACGGTCGCGCATCCGAAGGCCGGGGCTCCGCCGCCGCCGGATGATGGCCTCGCCTCTGGCACGGTGGTGCCCACGCGCGCGTCACGTCCGTCGATCGAGGTGCCCTCCGTCGAGCAGCTACTCGACAAGGCGATCAAGGTCGCCGCCGAGCGCTGGCAAGCGGTGCTGCTGCTCTCGATCAAGGGGCGCCTCGCGCTCGGGCATCGCGGTCACGGCAGCCAGCTCGGCGAGGACGTGGTGCGCGGCGTCGCGATCCCGCTCAACCAACCGTCGATCGTCCAGGCCGCGTTCGAGACGGGGCGGCTCGTCACCACGATCCCCGACGAGACCGGCGCGGTGCAGGGACGCCTGGAACGCCTGCTCTCGATGCCGCGATTCCCCGCCGCCATGCCGATCGCGACCGGCGGCAGCGTGACATTCATCCTCGCCGTCGGAGACCCGGTCGTCGGCGAGCCCGATGCTGCCGCGCGCGAGCTCGAACGCCTCGGGACCGAGTTTGCTGCCGCGCTCGCGCGGTTCGCCGTCACCTGAGCGTCACGCAGGTGCGGTAGGTTCGTGCCTCCATGGCCACGCCGCTAACGCCGGAGCACCGCTCGTGGCGCACCAAGGTCTTCATCGCGACGTGGCTGTCGTATGTCGGCTTCTACTTCTGCCGGAAGCCGTTCTCGGTCGCCAAGGATGCGATCGAGGTCCAGAACGGCTGGGAGAAGGCGATCACCGTCGGCAATATCGGTGCCGCCTACCTGATCGCCTATGCGATCGGCCAGTTCTTGGCGTCGCGCGTCGGCACGTGGCTCGGCCCGCGTCGCAATCTGCTGATCGGCATGGGGCTATCGGTGCTCGTGACGCTCGCAATGGGCGTGACGATGTCGCCGTGGGTGATGGCCGGCCTCGTCGCGGTCAATGGCCTCGCACAAGCCACCGGCTGGTCCGGCAACGTGGGCACGATGGCCAACTGGTTCACCAAGCACGAGCGCGGGCGCGTGATGGGCTTGTGGTCGACAAACTTCACGGTGGGCTCGCTCGCCGCGGGCCTCGGTCTCGCGCAGATCCTCGGCGACAACGACGCGCGCTCGCAGCCGTGGGCGTTGTGCTTCTACGTCGGCGCGGCGGTGCTCTTCGTCGTCTGGATCCAGTTCTACTTCCTGCAGCGCGACAAGCCCGAAGACGTCGGCCTGGCGCCGATCGACGATCCGGCCACAGCGGTCGACGAGTCGAAGGTCCCCGAGCCTACGAAGATCAAGCTCACACGCGATCAGTGGAACGTCATCTTCCTGATCGGCGGCTTTTACTTCTTCGCCAAGCTGATTCGCTACGCGGTGTGGTCGTGGTCGAAATACTTCCTCGCGCAGAACTACGGCCTCTCGGGCGAGGCAGCCACGACCTATTCGATCGTGTTCGACCTCGCCGGCCTGCCGGGTGTGTTCGTCACCGGCTGGCTCTCCGACCGCTACTTCAAGAGCCGGCGCGCTGGCGTGGCGCTGATCATGATGATCGGCATGTCGGCGATGACCGGCCTGCTGGTGCTCTACGGCGCTAGCAGCGTGCTGGTGTTCTCGATCTTGCTCGGCGCCGTTGGCTTCTTCCTCTATGGACCCGATGCACTGCTCAGCGGCGCCGGCGCCATGGACGTCGGCAGTCGCCGTGTCGCCCTCTATGCGACAGCGACCATCGCCACCTTCGGGGCGCTCGGGCCCATCGTCCAGGAGGTCATCATTCCGCGGATCTGGGATCCGAAGGACCTCGGGCTCATCTTCGTGATGCTGTTCGCCAGCTCGATCATGGGTGCCTTCTTCTGCTTCCTCCTCGTGCTGCGGAACCGCAAGGGCGGCAAGGGCATCTAGATTTCGGTTACGATGGTGCGTCCCTTGCGCGTGCCGTCGATTCTGATCGTTCACCCCGACCGCAAGACTCAACGAGTCGTGCAACGGATCCTGGGCGTCACCGGGTACGCTATCGAGATCGCCGATGACCTGGACCAGGGCACGCGGCTGATCGCGAATACGAGCCCGATCCTCGTCGTCGTGGACGGCAATGCAGTCGATTCGCCGCGCTTCGCCGAGTTCTTTGCCGCCGCGCGCGCGCGCGGCACCGAGGCGTGCATGACACTGCTCGGCGGCACGCAGGTCGATCAGGTGCCGAAGATCCTCGGCATGGGTGCGGTGACGAACCTGCTCGTTCACCCGATGCCCACGCTCGCCGAGGAGCTCACCATCACGGCGCAGAAGCTGATCCGCAATGACCTGTTCGGCGCGGAGAAGTACCTCCTGTGGGGCACCGAGCTCACCGAGGTCGTTGTCACGCGCGCGAGTCAGCGCTCCGAGATCGTCGCAGCGCTCTCCGAGCAGGTGCGCGGGCGCGGGCAAAGCGCGCGCGTTGGCTCGATGGCGATGCTGGTCGCCGACGAGCTGATCTCCAACGCGGTTCACAACGCGCCCGTCGACGCCGCGGGGGTGCACTACCGGCGCGAGCTGCCGCGCGACCAGGAGATCGAGCTCGACGCGCGCCACCAGGTGCGCCTGCGCTGGGGCTGCGACGCGCGCTACCTGGCGATCGAGGTCACGGATCCGTTCGGCAGCCTCCAGCGCGACATGATCCTCGAGGCGCTCGCCAAGGAGAGCGTGCGCGAGTCGGGCTCCGGCGCGGGCATGGGCGTGGCCCTCGCGTACCGGTCGTGTGACCACCTGGTCTTCAATCTCTCGCCTGGGAAACGCACCGAGATCATCGCCTTGATCGATGTGCGCAACCCGCAGGCCGAACGTGTGGCGGCGTCGTCGTATAACGTGTTCGTGGAGCGAAGCTGATGGAGACTCGCGGTCGCATGACGATTCAACCGCAAGGCGACGCGCTGCTGATCGGCGGCGCGATCGACGAGGCAGCAGCGCTCCACGAGATGGTCGGGCGCGCGAGCGGCGGACGCCTCGTGCTCGACCTCGGCGGCGTGACGTTCATCAACTCGCTCGGCGTGCGCGACTGGATCCGGATGCAGGCGGCTGCACAGGAGGCCGGCCTCTCCGTCGAGCTCCGCCGGGTCGCCGAGCCTCTCGTCCATCAGCTGAACATGATCATCGCGACGCGCGGCAATGCCACGGTCGCCTCGTTCTTCGCTCCCTACGCGTGCGACGGGTGTGGCCGCGAGGAAAGCCTGCTCATCGATGCCGTCGCCAATGGCCCGGGTCTCGCAGCCCTCCAGCCGCCTCCGATGAAGTGCCCGGAGTGCGGGGTCCAAATGGCATTCAACGACTTCCCGGAACGCTACTTCTCGTTCCTCCAGGGATGATGGTGTAAGACACCGCCGTGCTGCAGGACTTCGCCCACGCGGTCCAGGATCTCGTCGTTAGCCTCGGCTACCCGGGCCTGTTCCTGCTGATCGTGCTCGAGAGCACGATGGTTCCCATCCCCTCGCTCCTCGTGATGCCGTTCGCCGGCTACCTCGCCGCGGAGGGTAGCTTCTCGCTCCCCGTGATCCTGGTGATCAACAGTGCGGGGGCGCTCACGGGATCGCTGCTCTCGTACTGGCTAGGTGCGGCAGGCGGCAAACCGCTGCTGCTCAAGTACGGCAAGTACGTCCTGGTACGGCCCAAGGACATCGAGAAGACCGAAGACTACTTTGCCCGCCACGGGCGCTGGACGGTGCTCGTCGCACGCTTCCTGCCCGTCGTGCGCCATATCATCTCGATCCCCGCGGGCATCGCGCGCATGCCGCTCATCCCGTTCATCACGCAGACGTTTATTGGCTCCACGCTCTGGGGCGGTGGGCTGATGGTGCTCGGCTATCAGCTCGGCGCACGGTGGGCGGATATCGCCGCGAAAGCTAAGCGGGTCGACCTCGTCATCGCCGGTGTGATCGTGTTAGCCATCCTCGCTGTGGCGGTTCAGTTCGTGGTGCGTCGGCGCCGCGAGCGTGCGAGTAACGCCGACGTATCTAGCTCGTAGTACCCACGTGTCGCCCACGCCCCCATCGGCCAGCAGCCCCCCTCCCCGTCCCGAGGAGCAGCCTGTAACCACGTCCTCCATGCTAGCTTCTCCGAGCATGACGTTGTCGGCCGCTCCCGCGCTTGGCGCCGCCGTCCTCGACCGGCACGAAACGGAGCTGGTCGAGCAAGCGCTCGCGATGGTGCACTCGCGGTCGCCCGCCGATGCCCAGATCCTCGCGGGCCTCTACGCCGAGCTGCGCTCGACCGCCGAGCTCCTCGACCGCCAGCGCCCGCTCCGCCGCCCCACGTCTCTCGGTGGCGAGCACCGCGACGAGATGACCCTCATCGAGCACTTGTGCTCGATCGACGGCCTCTCCGGCGACTTGTCCCTGCCGCTCAAGGCGACCCTGTCGCGCACGTACCTCCTCACCAAGATTAACTTTCTGCGTGGGTTCGTGAAGGCGTGCTCGGCCATCCACGATGCGCCCGAGAGCCCGCGCATGACGCACGACCTCCGCGAGGAGCTGGCGCAGTCGATCTACACGCTGCTCGCCGAGGAGCTGTTCCTCGCGCTCCTGCGCAAGCCCGACGTCACGCGCCGCACCAAGCAGCGCGCGGCCGACCAGCTCATCACCGTCTGGGATGACGCGGCCCTCGAGATCGACGACTTCGCCCCCCTCCTCGAGAGCGCGTGGCATGCGCGCAACCGCATCAACAGCGCCTACGGCACGCTCCTAGGCGCTACCGAGACGTTCCGCCTCGTCACCGAGGACTGCTCGCCCGACGTGCTCGAGTTCTTCGGGCGCGACGGCATGAGCGCCGACGAGAGCGCCGCGTTCGAAGAGTTCCTGTTCAACATGACGAGCGAAGAGCTCGCCACCCTGCGCCGCGCGATGCAGCAGCAGCACCTGTCTGCCGCCAGCCCCGCCTGGGCCGCCGAGATCCTCGGCCGCCAGATCGAGGAGCTCGAGCACGGCCCACAGCACGAGATCGATCCGATGGCGCTCTACCGCAGCTACCAGCGCCGGCAGCTCGCGGCGGACTTCCGCCTGATGTCGGGTGCACCGGGTCCTCGACGCACGGCCGAGGGCTACCTGATGGTGTACCTGCTCGACCAGCAGTAGCGCTGCGCCGCGTGCCTGCGCAAGTGCGTGCCGTCGCAGTGCGGCTGCCGAAGACGGTCGAAGGCGCGGCAAGCGCCGCTCTCAGATCGGGCGACGCAAAGGCGCGAAGGACGCAAAGCAGATGAGCTTTCGGCTTCGCCGATCTCGCGTGTGCCACTCAGAGGCACGTGAGTGGGGCCGAAGGCCCACAAATTCTCTCCGCGTGGTCTTCGCGTGCTTTGCGTCTTTGCGTCGTCAGATCAGGGGCACACGCCTGTCAGGCACGCAGAGGCACCACACGCCTTGAACCGCACGCTCCCCGGTCCGCACGCACGCGGGCGCGCTACGACAGGTGCTTTTCGATCATGCGCGACAGATCGGGAATCGCCTCGATCACGTTCTTCTTCGCGCCGTCCCGCATCTTCCCGTACATCTTCGCCGCGGTGCTGTGCGACGTCTTCTTCGCGCGCTCGTCGGTGACCGACAGGAGATCTTCCGCCACATCGTCGGACCGCGCGATGACGTAGTCCGAGAACGAGGAGGACTTGTTGGCGCTCCACTTCTCGTAATGCGGCTGCAGCTTGGTGAGCCAATCGTCGAGCAACCCGTCCACGACCTCGGGCACGAACCTCTTCTTGATCGCCTTGATGGTTGCGTAGGCGCTCTTGATGACGAAACCCTTCTGCTTCACCTGCGCGTCGATGAGCTCCACGCACTCGTTGATGACGATCGGGCGAACGGGGTCTTTTCCAAGCTGTTCGACGAGAGTAGACATCCGCACTCCTTGCTAGGCGATGCGTGGTTTGTATCACTGCTCGTTGAAGGAAACGCCATACCGGCCACACCGTGTACGCATCTGTTCGCGATCGGTGGGTGGCAGCTTCAGGTAGTGCGTCTGCGCCACGACGGAGTCGCCCTCGATGCACGCCGAGGACACCATGATCCGCAGCATGCGCACGTTCGTGGGGTCCTCCTTGAGTACCCGCTCCGCAACGGCCTGCGCCTCCGCGAAGTCCCCGCGGTCGTAGGCCTTGTTGGCCTCGGCCATGATGGCGTCCTTCTCGACGTTCACGCGCTTGGCCTCCTCGGGATCGGAGGGGACCTGCGGGGGCGGAGCGTCGGAGGATGCGTGCGTGACATCACGCACGGGCGCCTGGACCGTGCGGGCCTCCCGCCGCCCGGACGAGGTCCCCTCGGGCTTCTCCTCCGAGGGCGGCTCGGGAATGGATTGCTCGGTGCGCGCGGCGGTAGGGCGCTTGGATGCCACCTCGGCGGCCGTAGCCGGCGCGGCGCGCACCTCGAGGAACAAGTAGATACCCAGGCCTAGGACGGCGAGGCCCGAGGCCGTCAAGACTGCGTGACGAAGCGTCACCGCAATTCCATAGCACGGGTCGGCTCGATTGACGCCGGGAAGTGAGCTGCGGATCATCCGAGGAGATGACCATCGCCATTCGCCTGACCCTGAGCGCAGGCGTCGTTCTGGCCGCTGCCTGCGGGGACAACTCCAAGGCGTGCGGCGAGGGGACCGTCGAGGAGGACGGGCTGTGCGTTGGCGAGGTCGTGCCTCCGGTGACATGCGCCGAAGGAACGCTGTTCGACGCCGCCACCAATACCTGCGTGATCGATCCAGCGAGCTGCGCGGACGGGACGGTGTTCATCCGCGGGCGGTGTCAGGATCCGACGGCAGCCTTGACGCCCGACCTCGAGGAGGGCGAGGAACCCAATGGCCGCGGCATCGGTGGCGAGGCGAGCGTGACGCCGGCGGGTGTGATCACGCTGCCGGCGATCGGGAGCCCGGGGGTGGTGCTCCATGGGCGCATCGATGCGCAGCCGGATCGCGACGGCGATGGCGCCCCGGAGCCCGACTTCGATGCGTTCCAGGTCGACACGACCGGCCCCGCGGTCCTCGAGATCACGGCCGACGGCGTCCACGGGCTCGCCGCAGGCTTCAGCGTGACGAGCGAGCTCGAGGACCTCGAGCGGTGGAGCCGGATCGCGATCAACCTCACAGGCGACGTCGCGCAGCGGCGTCTGTTCCTGCCCATGGCGGGGCGCTACCTGATCGCGATCGCCGATGCGCGCTCGCTGACACTTCCGCAGGCGATTCCCGACGACGAGAACGCCGAGTACTACGTCACTATCACGCAAGCGGCGCAGCCGGCGCCCACCGCGCTCACATTGACCGAAGGCATGGCCACGCGGAACGGCACGCTCGCGCCGAACCAGATCGACTTCTTGACGACGACGATCGAGTCAGCGCGCACCGACCTCGTCCTGTCCTCTCCGTTCGCGGGCACCATGGGCTCGATGGTGGTGCTGATCGACGGCGCGCTCGCGGGGGTCGCTACCGAGCAAAAGCTTCTTGGATCCTCGGAAGCTGCCGAGCTCACGATCACGGGCGGCGTCGACGGCGAGGTCATGACGATCGTCGTCGAGCCCGCCGCCACGACCACGTCATCGCCGATCGACTACGCGCTCGACATCGAAGCGGTACCTACGCTGCGCTGAGCGCTGGGGTACGATCGCGCTGGCATGATCAAGGTCGGAGGCGTCGTGCTCGAGCGCTATCGCGTCGTCGAGCAGATCGGCTCTGGCGGATACAGTGCGGTGTTCCGCGGCCAGGACGAACGCCTGTCGCGGCCTTCGCGCTATCGCGGCTCACACACCCGAACACGCTCCGCATCTTCGACTTCGGACACGTCGGCCCGAAGGACGCCGAAGGGATGCCGATCCAGGTCTGCGAGTTCATGAACGGCGGCACGCTCGCGCAGACGGTGCGCGAGCACGGCACGCAGTCACTGGCCGAGACCGTGCGCGTGATCCGAAGCAGCGGCTCGCGAAGGTCGAGGAGCTCGCTGCCGGCCTCGCCGCGGCGCTCGAGGCTCCGCGGTCGGTGCCCGGCGTGGTGGCGGGCATCATTGCTCCGCCTGAGGTTCGTCCCGCGGTGGTGCCCCTCATGCTCGTCGCGCAGCAGCGCGCCGCGAAGCGCAGCGTTCACTTCGTGCAGCTCGGCGCGAACCGCCAGGCCGACATCGTCGGGCCGCAGGGCATGCGCCTACGCATCACGTTGCTGCATGGGCCCAATGGGCTCGTGATCCACTGCAAGGGCATCTCATGTTTCGTGGCGCCCGTCGGAGGACGCCCGTCCCCCGCCGTGCAGCTCGATCGCCCTGGCATCGTCGCCCTCGTCACGCCACGTGCGCAGGAAGCCGGCTACCTGCACGTCGACAACGGCGCCCTGGAGCGGCGTCCGCGTGTTCTCGCTCGGCACCGAACGCGTGGGCGTGAACCCGCAAGACTGTGACGACCCGACCTGTTCGACTTCGGAGCCGGGGCGGATGCCTACTTCCTGTATTCGAGAGGTAGATCACTACCTCGCGGGAGACAGATGCAGTAACTGCGAGTTTACTGGTGTACGTGAATTGCGCTCCACAGGGAAACGCGTGAAGTATCCCAGGCATGAAGCGACTACCGTTCCTCATCGCGCTCGCGGGGCTCTCTGCGTGCGGCGACAATACTCCCAAGAATCGCATCTGCGGCGAAGGCACCGTGGAAGAGGCGGGTGTGTGCGTGCCGACAGGGCCGGGCACGCCAACCTGTACCGACGGCACGATCCTCGATACGCAGTCGAACTCTTGCGTCATCGATCCGAACGCGTGCCAGGACGGCACCGTGCTGATCGGCAACCAGTGCGTCGATCCGACGGACGGACTGACGGTCGACGTCACGGAGGCCGTCGAGCCCAACGGCGCTGGCGTGGTCGAGTCTAGCACGACGCCCGCGGGCGAGCTGACGCTCAAGCCGATCGGCCAGAAGCTGATCATCAAGGGCAACACGAACCCGTTCCGCGACGACGACGCCGACGGCCAGCTCGACGCTGACTTCGACACCTACTTCGTCGAGATCACCGCTCCGACGCTGCTCCAGATCTCGACCGACGGCGTCGGCGGCACGGCCTCGGGCTTCCTCGTGCTGCCGGTGCAGGCCAGCAACCCGCTCACCGATCGCGACTGGATCCGCTACGGCCTCAACGTGACCGGCGATATGTCGAAGCGCCAGGTCTATATCCCCGAGCCCGGCGTCTACGCCCTGACGTTCGCCGACGTGCGCTCGATGTACCTCGACGGTGGCTCGCCCCCGGTCGCAGGCCTCGGCGGCGCCGCGGGCAGCCCGGAAGCCTTCTACTACGCCACGATCGAGCAGCTCGCCATTCCCGCGGCGACCGCGCTGACGCTGACCAACGGCACGGCGACGGCGACCGGCACGACCGACGGCACGATCCACTTCTACACGACCACGATGGGGACCGGCCTCGCGAACATCGTCCTCGAGGGCGATAACCTCGGCACCGAGAACGCCCTGGTTCTCCAGCGCAACAACGCCTTCAAGGAGACCGCGGCGGCTCCCGCCGATATCCTCGCGCTCGGCTTCCGCCCCGCGGACACCACGCTGATCGTCGCCGATTACACGTACCACTACGCGCCGGGCCCGCAGCCGTACACGCTCACGGTGCGCAGCAACAACGCGGTCGCGCTCGCCGATGGCGCCACCGCTCCGGTGGTCGGCACGGACGACGAGGACTTCTTCAACTTCAGCATCTTCTATTACGACCTCGATGCGAGCGACGCGATCACCGGCATGAACATTCAGTGGAACCAGCCGGTCACGGGCTTCATCGCCGACGAGAACACGTTCTTCGACGCGCGGTTCACCGGTGGCGACGCCAGCCGCACGTTCACCACGTACAATGGCCTCATCCGCCACCGCGAGACGGGCCGCCACTACTTCATGGTGCTCGCCCCGGACGCGGCTGTCGGTGACGACATCATTGCCACCGAGGGGGACGTCGTGCGGAAGACGCCGACCGTGATCACCAGGGGCACACCGCTCACGGGCGCCACGATCGACCCGGCGTTCAAGTCGACCTCGTTCACCTACGCGCCGGAGTCCGGCGTCGATCGCTGGCAGCAGTTCCTCGTTTCGGGCACCGCCACAGGCACGGTGAACGTGCGCTACTTCGACGCGGAGTCCAGCTATGGCCGCCTCGACGCGGTGACCACCGTCGGTGGCGCGGCATCGGTCGACAACAGCGCGGCGTTCACGCACTCGTTCGCCGCGGGCGCGACCACAGCGCGCGGGCGCGTGATGGCCGAGGACACCGTCGCGACGTACCTCGTGATCGCGACCCCCGCGACGAACACGGGTGCCACGGTCGACATCGACTTCAAGCGCCGCGACAACTACGCGGACGTCATGCTCACCGCGGGCACCCCGGTGGTGCTCAACGACCAGACCATCGCGGCCAATGGCGGGGTGCAGCGCTACCTCGTTCGTACCGCGGTCGAGAACAAGATCGACATCGCGCTTACGCCCGACGGCACGGAGCTCGACGCGGTCATCCTGTCGCTGACCCGCGCTGAAGACGACGTCTACGATGGCATCGACTACGTAGGCGCCGGTGAGGCCGAGGCGGGTGCGGTCCGCCCCGTGAACACGTGGACAGCGCTCGAAGTGTCCGGGTACGACGACCTCGACACGGCCGAGACGTTCGACATCACGTTCGACGCGATCCCGCCGTTCTACACCGTCACCAGCGGCACGACCGCCTTCGCGGACGCGTGCACGGGTGGCACCGTCCATACCTTCGTTGCCGACGGCGTCACCTACCCTGCCGACGACGACGGCACGACCGCGGCGATCACGCTGCCGGTGGGCTTCGAGTTCTTCGGGAACGCGGTCTCGGACATCTACGTCGCCAGCAACGGCTGGCTGTCGTTCGACGCGATTGACGATTCGTTCTTCTCGGGTGACATCCCAGACCCGGACGACTTCAACAACATCGTCGCGCCGTACTTCACCGATCTCGGCGATGTCGTGCTGTGCACGAAGACGGTCGGCACGAAGTTCGTGGTTCAGTGGACCGGTGGGGAGTTCGATCTGTTCGGCACCCTGCCGGTGCAGTTCCAGGCGATCTTCGACACGGCGACGGACACGCTCGAATTCGTGTATGGCCCGGAGCAGGACATCTACGCCGACGGCACGTTCTCGGTCATTGGCGTGGAGAACCAGGACGGCTCGGATGGCCAGGTGAGCACGGCCACGGTGGCGCCGAACACGTCGCGCCTTCTGACCCCGATGCCCTGATCGCAGCACGCGCGCACTCCAAACGGCCTACCGCCCTCGGGTAGGCCGTCGTCGTTTTCGGGGGATATCTCGTCTATGCTCGACGAGAGGTCCGATGCCGCCGACCCCGCCGACCAAACCGCCCGTGCCTCTCATGGAGGACTTCAGCGGCGAGACCGACGAGACCAACATCAGCCAGATACCCGGGCTGGGTGGGTCGGCGCATGGGACACCGCTACCGATGCCGCAGGTGCATCCGGCGGGGAATCGGACGCAGCCGATGCCGTCCGTCTCACCGGACCAAGCGCCGCCGCCGATGCCAGGCGAAGGGCAGTCCCCCATGCCGCTCGGGTCGCCGATGCCGCTCGGGCACCCAGCTCCGATGCCGCTCGGGCAGCCGCCGCAGAACCCGTTCGGCCAGCCGCCGCAGATGCCGACGTCGAGCGGACCGTCGATGTCGCACATGCAGCCGCCGGCGATCCCGACGCAGCCACCGGCGATGCCCGTGCGGCCGACGCCGCCGCAGCACTACGCGCCGGCGCAGCTGCCGCAGTCCCAGCCTCTGCCGGAGCAGCCGCCCGCGCCGCCGCACTACGCGCAACCGCCGCCGCAGCACTTCATATCCCCGTCGCACATGCAGCAGGCCCAGCAGCCCGGCCCGCCGATGGCGCAGGTCTCGGGCGTCATCGCGCAGCCCACGCCGTACGTGACGCGCAGCCGCATCTACGCGTTCGTCGTCGACGAGACCGGGATGCCGATCGAGCTCGGCTCCGGGCGGTTCGCCAAGGCGTATCTCGGCGAGGAGCGCTGGGTCGAGAGCAAGACCACGCTGCGCCGCCCGGTCGCGATCAAGTGCCTGCAGCGCGGTGTCACTGGCGAGGACCAGATGCGGTTCCAGATGGAGAAGGAGATCCTGGAGCGCGTCCAGGGTCACCCGAACATCGTCGAGCTGCTGTGCTCCGGTGAGGGCGACAGCGCGGGGTTCATCCCGCCGCCGATCCGCGAGAAGGTCGAGAACGACTTCATGATCCTCGAGTTGCTCGACATGAGCCTCGAAGAGCGCCTCAAGGGTGCGCGCCAGAAGCGCCGTCGTGACGACCTGCTGGCGGTGCCGCTGCGCGAGCGCATCTTCCGCGTGCTCGAGTACATCATCCCCGTCGCGACAGCCGTGGAGTTCTCGCACCTGGTGCGCGACACCTGCCATCGCGACATCAAGCCCGCCAACATCCTCGTCAAGCTGCCGGATCCGAACCTGCGCGGCGCGCAGATGAAGATCAAGCTCGCGGACTTCAACGTCGGGAAGGTCGCGGACGCGGAGCTCGACATCTCGATGACGCGGTTCCAGGCGGTGCCCGGCACGCTGTACTTCCAGAGCCCCGAGCAGGAGACCAACACGTTCGAGCTCCTCGTGAACTGCACGCAGGGCTCGCCCGAGGTCGAGTTCTTCGAGGACTTCTACATCGACATCTACGAGAACGACACGTTCTCGCTGTTCAACCGCAACGAGCTGTACTCGATCGCCGCGGCGGATCGGACGCGCAAGAAAATTCTGTTGAACCGCCCCTTCGCCGAGGGCAGCGAGATCAACGTGCGCGCGCGCGTGGTGAAGAGCGTCGGCCGTCCCGCCGACATCTACTCGCTCGGCGCGGTGTTCTACTACCTGATCTCCGGCGCGTACGCGAACCCCAAGAACCTGTACGACGCGTTCCGCAAGTTCGTCGAGTACGAGAAGCGCGACGAGAACAACTCGATCGCCGCGTACATCGATCACGAGTACCGCACGATCCAGAACATGCGCGCGCCGAAGGCGGATGGCGGTGCGCCGGAGCTCGCGCCCGAGGATCGGTTCTTCAGCTACAAGCACTACCTCGACGGCAATGGCGAGCTGATCGATCCGCTGATCATGATGATCATCGCGAAGGCCATGATCCGGAACAAGCCGGACAGCTACTGCCTCTCGTACGACCTACGCACCACCGGCATATCGGCGATGGTCCACGACCTCTTGTCGCTCTACGTGCAGTACGGCATCGATCCGCAGGCGCGCATCGCGTACTCGCAGGAGTACACGGCGCCGAAGAAGTCGGGCGCGATGCGCCGCGCGTTCGACAAGTTCTTCAAGAAGTGATCACGATGTCGCGGCCGCGTTCGCTTCTTCCTGCTTGGCGAATGCGATGATCGAGACCACGACGCCACTCACGATCGCGATGAACAGCAGCGTGAACGGTAGCGGCGACGAAGGCAGCTTGGTCGCCAGTGACCACACCTCGGACTTCACCGTCGCGACCGCATAGCCGCCGAGCGCGACGTACGGCATCCACGAGGTGACCGGGCGCTTGAGCGAGAGCACGGCGACCACCGCCGGTGCGATGAAGCCGGCGAGCATCAGCACTAACCGGAACTGATCGAACTCGGCGAACCGTGCCGCCATCGAGCCGCGCTCCATGGGCAAGAACATCGCGACCAGCCCGAGGATCGAGAACACGAAGATGGGGACGGCCAGCTTCCGCATTGCCCGGGTGTAAGCGGTCGAAGCGGCTTTCGCCAGCGCGAATTTACGGTATAGCGAAAGGCATGGACCGACTGACGGCCGCGATGGCGGAGAAGTTGCTCGCGAATGCCCCGCTGGTCCCCGCGATGTCGGGCTCGATCCCCGACATGAAGAAGCTGCGCGACCGCTGTCTGGACGCGGGGTTCCCCGCGCTCGTCGGCTGCCCGCCCGGCAGCGGCAAGGGTTGAGGGACCAAGACGCACCTCCTGGTCCAGGAGGCAGACCTCAGCAAGCTCGGTGCCCTCGTGCGCGCTGACTGGAGCGATCAGCTGGCCCGCGAGGGGCTGGCGCCCGTCACGATCGCGATGCCTTCCGACGGCGAGGAGTTGCCTTGCCCCGCGTGCGGGACCGCGGCGCCGCTGGTCGACGGCGCTTGCTCCGACTGCGGCCTCCAGCTGGAGTAGCTTTCCGCACGCGCTCCAGCTCGAGCAAGAGCGCGAGATCGCCGGTGAGCACGTCGATCCGGTTCGGCTCGCGACCCAGCGTCAGGATCCGATATGGCTCGCGGAACTTTCTCCACGCCCGGCCAGACGCGGCAATCCGAACTCAGCGAGTGCGCTGCCGAGTCGACGTGCGTTTGCCTCGCTGCTGTCCACGAACACGTCCAGCTCCTTCGTGTAGCGCTCGCGACCGTGCGCGGACACCGCGAGCCCTCCTACCATGAGATAGCGGACGCCATGGCCCCCGAGCAGTTCGAGAAACTCGAGCCATTCCTTCTGGAGCTCCACCGTACAACCCCCAGTGCGCTTCGCGCAGGGCCTGGGCGACCACGAGCCGCTCGGCGATCGAGCGTCGGAGAGACTCGCGGATCTGATCTTCGACCGCCCCCGCGAACGTCGTCCACTTCGCAAACCGGCGCATCCCCAAGAGCTTACCAAGTTGCGTAGCCCTCGCCTATTCCGTAGATTGCGCCGCAATGTCGTCGACCGAGCTACCTGCCGCCATCGCGAAGCGCCGCACCTTCGCGATCATCGCGCACCCCGACGCCGGTAAGACGACGCTGACCGAGAAGCTCCTGCTGTTCGGTGGCGCGATCCAGCTCGCCGGCGCCGTCAAGGCCAAGGGCGACCGGCGCCGCGCCACCTCGGACTGGATGAAGGTCGAGCGCGAGCGCGGCATCTCCGTCACCACGTCGGTGATGACGTTCGACTTCGCGGACTGCACCTTCAACCTCCTCGACACGCCCGGCCACGCCGACTTCTCCGAGGACACCTACCGCACGCTCACCGCGGTCGACTCGGCCGTCATGGTGCTCGACGCTGCGAAGGGTATCGAGACCCAGACGCGCAAGCTGTTCGAAGTCTGCCGCCTGCGCGACGTGCCCATCGCGACGTTCATCAACAAGATGGACCGCGAAGGCCGCGACCCCTTCGAGCTCCTCGACGAGATCGCCAACGACCTCCAGCTCGAGGTCTCGCCCGCCAGCTGGCCCATCGGCTCGGGCCGCGAGTTCCGCGGCTGCTACGACCTCATCAGCGATCAGCTCATCCTGATGGAGCGCACGCGCGGCGAGTACCTCCAGGAAGGCATCACCGTCTCGGGCCTCGACGACCCGAAGCTCGACGAGCTGTTGCCCGCAAGCGCGGTGGCAAAGCTGCGCGAGGACGTCGCGATGGTGCGCGAGCTGTGCCCGAAGTTCGACTTCGATTCCTACCGCGCGGGCCACCTCACGCCCGTCTACTTCGGCAGCGCGGTGAACAACTTCGGCGTGCGCGAGCTCCTCGCGGGCATCGGCCGCCTGGCCCCGCCGCCGCGCCCGCAGCCCGCGCGCGAGCGCGCCGTCGATCCGGGCGAGCCCAAGGTCTCGGGCTTCGTGTTCAAGATCCAGGCGAACATGGACCCCAAGCACCGCGACCGCATCGCCTTCGTGCGCCTCGCGTCGGGCCACTTCACGCGCGGCATGCGCCTCACGGTCCCGCGCACGGGCAAGGCCCTCGCCGTCAACAACGCCATGCTCTTCCAGGCCAACGAGCGCGAGATCGCCGAAGAGGCCTGGGCCGGTGACATCGTCGGTATCCCCAACCACGGCGCCCTCCGCATCGGCGACGCCCTCACCGAGGGCGAGGGCCTCCACTTCACGGGCATCCCCAGCTTCGCCCCCGAGTTCCTCCGCCGCGTGCGCGCCGACGATCCGATGAAGGCCAAGCACCTCGGCCGCGCCCTCGAGCAGATCGCCGAAGAGGGCGCCGCGCAGGTGTTCAAGCTGTTCCTCGGCTCCGACTTCATCGTCGGCGTCGTCGGTGCACTGCAGTTCGAGGTGCTCGCGGACCGCATCCGCACGGAATACGACCTGCCGTGTCACTTCGAGGGCACCTCCTTCGAGATCGCGCGCTGGGTCGACGCGGACGACCCGAAGCTTATCAAGCGCTTCGCCGACGCCAACCGCGACAACATCGCCGAAGATCACTCGGGTGCGACCGTGTTCCTCGCGCGCAACGAGTGGCAGCTGAACCGCGCCAAGACCGACTTCCCCGCGCTCCGCTTCTTGCAGACGCGCGAGCAAGCACCGCTGACGCAGGCCAGCGCGTAGCTGCGTACGAACGCCCGGCCGCCCCGAAGGCTCTCATGGCTTTGCACAAGCAAGCCGGGGCAGCGCGAACGAACGTCCGGCGACTACCTGTCTGCCTGCTCGCACGGACGCCGCGCACGCCTCCCGGGAGAACGCGTCGCTGTGACCGTGCCGGAGTTGTGGACGGCGCCGAGGCGCACGCGCGCATCAGGTCGCCGACCACAACTCCTTGGACAACCCTTCGGGTTGCCCACACGCTCACAGCGCTACGACGACGACTCCCTGATCTTGTCTCTTGGTTTCGGCAGAACCGGAGAGAGGAGTCGCCGATGGCTCTCATGTCTTTGCGCAAGCACGCCGGCGCTCCGCTACCGATGGGGGGGCGGCGGCGAAAGAACGCGCAGCGCGAATGAACACCCAGCCACCACCATCACGGTGCCAACGTGCGCGGACGCCCGCACCCGCGAACCAACCACCAGCGATCTGCGTGTCTTGGCAAGCCCGCATCGAACGAAACCGTTACTCACCGATAGCTCGAGCGCGGTGTCCAGCGTCGCCGGCTACGGTCGATGACTCGGAACTTCATGGCCGTCGATGAGTCCGTAGCGTCGCCAGCCCGTCGACAGCAGCCACGTCTGCGGTAGCCACACGAACATCGGCAAGTAGGTTTCGGGGACCGTCCACATCGTCAGTCGCCCCTCGAGCTGCTTCCAGCCGCTGAACGAGCAGCCCGAGGAGAACGGGTCGACGAGCCAGCGGCGCGCGTCTCCGCTGCGGTCCTCGCGGTGCTTGCGCCAGTTGTTCAGCACATACGCGAGCGCGTGACGTGCCTGACGCGGAACCTTGATCACTTCTGCGTGATAGCGGTCCGTGAACACGTTGCCTCGCCGCCGCTCACGACGGGCTTTGCTGATCGCTGCGTTGATGTGCTTCGCCGCCGAGATCTGAAACGACTGCAGGCCGCGCGCGAGCTCCATCCGCCCCTTCGCCTCGACGAGTAGGTGCACGTGCGTCTGTTGAATCGACAGATGCACGATGCGAAACGAGTCTTGCCGTCGGGCCGCCACCAGCGTTGCCTCACGAATTGCGTGATAGACGGCCCGCCGCCGCAACGGATGCACCTCCCGGCGCACGCGCAGTACCACGTGCAGGGGTTGGCTCGGCTCGAACGCCACACGCACCGTGTGCGGTGAGCCTGCGCCCGGCTTCCGCGGACGCCCTAGCTTGCGCCCCGAGGCGCGGGCTTTGCCCGCCCTCGCGGTGAGCTTCGAACCCGCCTTGTTCAGCATGTCCAGTTGGAGGTGCCTCTTGCGCGGCTTTCGGCGATGAGGCCGCCCCACTCTACGGTCCCTGTTCGTGTCCATCTCCACGACCCGCCTAGAACGAGCGACCCGCCGTGCCAAACCCATTCCGTATGGGTATCGCACACCTGCTTTATCTGCAACATTTTTCGCCGATATTTTTCCGATGCAGTGCAGATGGTTACCTGGGTGGCGTTGGTGAGGTTCCAGTAACTACCCCGTGGTTCACTGGCGCCGATTGTGGCGGTGGTGCTACTGCGTTGGCGTTGGCGTTGGCGTTGAAGCCGCCGTTGCGGGTGGCCTAGGCGCTGGTGCTGTCGACGCGAGGAGCGATGGCGCTGGTACAGTCGACGCAAGGTGCGCCCGCGCTGGTGCCGCGCTCAGCGGTGGCGCTGGCCGGTGGCGCTGGTGCTGTCGACGCGAGGAGCGGCGGCGGCGCTGGTGCCGCGCTGAGCGGTGGCGTTGGCCCGGTGGCGCTGGTGCCGCGCGGAGGTGGCGCTGTCCGGTGGCGGCGGTGCTGTCGACCTAGGAGCGGTGGCGCCGGCCGGTGGCGCTGGTGCTGTCGACGCGAGGAGCGGTGGCGCTGGCCGGTGGCGCTGGTGCTGAGCCGATGCCGACGCCGACGCCGACGCCGACGCCGATCCCGACGCCGAGCCCGATGCCGATGCCGATGCCGATCTCGATCCCGATGCCGATGGGTAGCAACCGGGCTCCTTCCTGACCGCAGACCACCAGCCCTGCTGACAGCAGACCACCAGCCCTGCTGACTGTAGACCGCCAGCCTTCCTGACATCGCGCGGACTCGCGACGACGGTGGCGGGAGGGCGAGAAAGATCTACACACCGATGCCGATGGTGGTGACGCCGCGACGGCGGGGGGCGGCGGCGATCGTGGTGACGGCCGTGGGGACGCTGGTTGGTGCCGATCTGTGGCGCTGCTACTGATGCTGCTGCCGTTACGAGGTGCGGTAGCGGTGCTGGCCGCGATAAGCGGCCGGTGCCGGTGGCGGTGGCGGTGGCGGTGGCGAGACGCTGGTGGGGCGACGTTGCCGCTGGCCGTGGCGCGCTAATCGCTGACAGAGGCTCCGAACGCCACGATCTCCTCGAAGCTGGCGCCCCCCGAGCCGGCTCGCATGCTGGTGTCGACACTTGTTGCGACAACGCTAACGGCCTATGCGATGCGCCGCCTCGCGCACTGGTGTTCGACGACGGAACGATGGCCCACCATCGCGTGTGCAAAACATGTACTACTGCTGAGCTGCAGCCTTCGCGCTGACCACGCACGATAGGCACATGACGAAATCGCTTCTCCTCGGTCTGGCGTTGGTGCTTGGTGCCTGGGGCTCGGATGCCGACGACCTCGGGGTCGGGGCGCAGTGCGCCGCGAATGACGACTGCAACCCCGACATCAGCCCGACGTGCCTGACACAGTTCAAGGGTGGCTACTGCGGGCTGACGGGGTGTACGGCCGACGCCGATTGCCCGGAGGCGTCGGCGTGTGTCAGGCACGACGACGGGGTGAACTATTGCTTCCGCATCTGCGCGGACAAGCCGGAGTGCAACGCGAACCGCGATGCCGACAACGAATCGAACTGCTCGGGCACCGCGGACTTCGTCGAGGACGCGCAGGGCCGAAAGGCGTGCGTGCCGCCGAGCAGCGGATCGTAGTCAGAACACCTTGCCGCGCCAGCCGACGGTGATGAAGGCGGCGCGCGTCTTGATGTTGTTCTGGGGGCCGTAGAGGGAGGCGAAGCCCGCCTCGACGGCGACATCGATGTGGTCGGTCGCGGCGGCACGGACGGAGAGAGCGAGCTGGCCGTGCCAGCCATCACGTGCGACGTCGAGCTCGGAGTCCCAGCCCGTGCGGAGGGCGATGAGCCAGCGACAGGTGGGCTGGACGCCGAACCAGAACGGCAACATGAGGTAGCCGCGGTTGCCGCGGTTGGTGTTGGCGAGGCCGACGCGGACGTATGGATCGGAGGCGATGAGGAAGCGGGAATGGGTCCAGCGGATGAGCGCCCCGACGGTGATGGCAGGCTTGGCGGGATCGACGTCGCGCAGGAGCACGCGCACGCGCGGCGCGACGGCGAAGTCACCCGCGAGCGCGCTGTAGCGCACGTCGATGCCGCCGCCGCGGTACAGGCGCTCGCAGATGGCATCCCGTTGGCGGATGCACAACGTCGCATCGGCGGCGATTCGATCTACGCTCGAGTTGGAATGGATAAGGCCCACGGTCCACTTCGGCGCGACGCCGAGCCAGATGTCGGGCGAGAGGGAGAGGGGCGACGCGAAGCGCCCGGGGGCGAGGTTGATCTCGGTGACGAGGCGCGCGTCGAGCTCACCCTGTGCGAGGACGAGGGGACGCGTGACCCAATCGGTGGGCTCGGCGGCGGATGGCGTCGCGATCGCCAGCAACATCGCGACCGCAAGAGCGCGCACGTCGCGACCGTAGCATGCGCGTTGGTCGGGTTCGCCGCCGCGGGCTGCCAGGACGTGATCTCCGATATGGACAGCGTCTATTACAACGGCGATGGGCGCCGCGTTCACTGTGCGGTGAACATCGACGACTCGGCAGACAACAGCATGGAGAGTCTGATCGGAGGATTGAATCGTGCGGCGCAGCGCGGCGAGATCCTCGAGCTGTATGGGCACAGCCCTGGCGAGTCGTTCGCGATCGGGCGCCTGGGCACGTTGCTCGCGCAGGCGCATCAACGCGGCCTGCCGTTCTACACGTACGCGCAGATCGTGCGTGGTGAAGCGAGTGGAGCGGGCGTGGTGTTGTCGCTGGACGATACGTCGATCGCGGAATGGCACGCGACGCTACCGCTGTTCGCGCAGTACGACGCGAAGGTCACGTTCTTCATCAGCCGCTATGCCCGGATGTTCGAGAACGAGCGGCAGATGCTGCGCGAGATCGCGGATGCGGGGCACGACCTTCAGGCCCACAGCGTCAATCACCTTCGTGGGCCGGAATACGTAGAAAATCACGGGCTGGAGGCGTACCTGATCGACGAGGTGTTGCCGTCGATCGCGGTGATGGAGGCGGACGGGTATCCGATTTCGGCGTTCGCATATCCTTTCGGTGCGAGGACAAAGGAGATCGATCGCGCAATCCTCGAACACGTGCCGCTGGTGCGTTCGGTTGCGTTCTCGATGACCGGGCCCGTGCAGGATGCGTGTCCAGACTGAGCTTGCACACTGTGCAAGGATCGAACTTGTGCGCTGACCGAGCACACACCAAATCAGGTCACATCGGTCAGCGTCTCGTCGACGACAACTGCAGACAGCCACGGCAAGATCGACGGCGAGGATATCGCGTGCGCGAGCATCAACAACAACGACGAAGGCAGCTTCGCGATGGGCATCCCCGGGGACAACAAGGGCGCGGTCGATCAGGAGTGCTTCTTCGACGGCAACAGCGGCGCCGGCAACGATGGCTGCTGCATCAGCATCATCCTCTAGCAGGCTGCTGAGAAACCCGAGTCTGGGATCGACTCGGTGATCCGGTCCGGATAGGGTCGGATGCATGCGCGGCACCGACGACAAGCAGGCGACAATGTTCTCGGTCGTATCCCCGGAGCGGAGGATCCCGGCCGA
>JANRKM010000074.1:0-33587 GCA_033763475.1 Kofleriaceae bacterium | reverse complement strand
GGTCGGCCGGGATCCTCCGCTCCGGGGATACGACCGAGAACATTGTCGCCTGCTTGTCGTCGGTGCCGCGCATGCATCCGACCCTATCCGGACCGGATCACCGAGTCGATCCCAGACTCGGGTTTCTCAGCAGCCTGCTAGCGCGGGTACGCGAACCGCGTCTTACTCGATCACGTTCGCGCTCGACAGATAGCGGACAAACGTATCGCTCTCACCGTTCGTATCGTTCGTGACGAGGTTGCTCGCCCTCGAGCTGAACACGACGGCGTTCCCTGACGACGAGAGCGACGCATAGTAGGTGTGAGCATTCCCCTGTTGCCCCTGGTCGCCGACCGACACACGCATGGTCATGTCTGTCATGCGATCGAACAAGAACGCGTCCCTGGCGTTGTTGGTGTCATCGGGAACGAGGTTCGACGCGGCCGACACGAACAGGATGTAACGCCCATCGGCGGACAGCTTGGGGTTCTCGCTGGGCCCGTTCGCCGGCACACCACCCATGCCGCGAGAGATGAGCGTCGTCGTGCTCGCATCGAGGTCGCGCAGGAAGATGTCGTTCATGCCGTTGGTGTCGTTGGCGACGAGGTTCGTCGCGTACGACTGGAACGCGACCAGGCGCTTGTCGGCCGAGAGATACGGCACCCACGAGCTCTCGTTCGCCTGCACGCCTGCGGTCGACTGGCTGATCAAGGTGATGGCCCCGGTCGCCGTGGTTCGCAGGAACACGTCGTACTTGTTGCCGTTGGCGTCATTGGCGATCACGTTGGATGCCGTGCTGTAGAACCCGACGACGGCGCCATCGAGGGATGGCTGCCCAGCGATCGTTACCCCGTTCGGCAGCGTGCCGCCGTCGACGCGTACCGTCGTCCCCGCAACACGATCTCGCACGAACAGATCCAGGTTCCCATTCGTGTCGCCGGGGACGACGTTCGTCGCGTGCGAGTTGAACAGCACGTACCGGCCGTCTGCCGAGAGGTTGCTCGAGCCGTTCCCGCCGCCAGTACCGGTCTGAGCATCGTCCGCCGTCAGACTCGCGCGCTCGATCGCCATCGTCGCCAGGTCGATGACGAACACGTCCGATGCGTCGTTGGTGTCGCCGGCAAGCAGATTGCTCGCCGCCGAGGCGAACGCGACCTGGCGCCCATCATCGGTGATCCAGCCAGCGCCAGAGCCGGCGTTCGCCTGTCCTGCGCTGCCCACCGAAACCCGGGTCGTCGTATCCGTCGCCAGATCGCGCACGAACACGTCCTGCTCGCCATTCGTGTCGTCCATGACCAGATTCGACGACGTCGCCACGAACGCGACCATCAAGCCATCGCCTGAAATGGTGGGCAGATCACCACTGATGCCATTCCCCTGCGTGCCGTCGCTCGCCACGCTGACGCGCAACGTGCAGGGTGGCTGCGGACACGCCGCGGGCTGCCGGGGCCCAGGCGCATCGACAGGTGCGTCGAGCCCATCGACGCTGCCGTCTCGACGTGCATCCTCGGCGTTCAGCGCAGCATCGGGCTGACTCTCCGGTGACGAGCCACATGCAGCGAGCGTGAACGCGAAGGCAGCGGAGAGCTTCATGGATGACACCGCATCAGACGGACTCAGTTCGCCCGGGTCGCACTGCCCTGCTTCTGCTCGTCTAACATGTGCTGGCGATTCGCATCGAGCTGGCCTCGCTCGGTGGGCGTGATGTTCCCGCAGTCGACGGTGACGTCGCCGGAGATCGCGCGCACGCCGGTGCACTCGAAGCGGAGCAGCCCACGAAAGTAGGCGCTGCCATCGGTGCGCGTGCCGCCGCCCCAGCTCCGATCGAGCTTGGTGCACGACAGCACCTCGCCGCGCGAGACGGCCTTCGGATCGACCTGCCAGAACAGCTGCCGATCCTCGAACCGCAACACGCCTTCGGCGGTCAGCAGCTCGACAAACGTCGTTGTCGCCCGCCCGGGACGACAGCCGGTGATCGCGACGGGCTTCCCGTCGACGCTGAGCGTGCCCTCGATCTTGTCGGGCACTGCGGGCGCGGCGCTGCCACTGCCCTGCCGCGGTGGCGCGGGTTGGTCGCGCTCGGACTTCGAACAGCCGATCGCGAGCACGCCAAGCGCGATCGCGATGGCCGCGCGCATTAGCGGCGGAGGCCGAGGGTCTCGATCAGCTTGCGATAGCGGGCGAGATCCTTGCGCTTCAGGTAGTCGAGCAGTGCACGGCGCTGGCCGACCATCAGCAGGAGACCACGACGGCTGTGGTGGTCCTTGGCGTTGATCTTCAGGTGCTCCGTCAGGTGCGTCACGCGCTCGGAGAGGATCGCGATCTGCACCTCGGGGGAGCCCGTGTCGCCCTCGTGCTGCTGGAACTTCGAAACGATCTCGGCCTTACGAACTTGCGAAAGAGACATTGCTACTCCAGACACCGACGGCCGCGCCCGACATGGACGAGTGCCGTGGTCGGTGCGGACTTTGGTGGAAACCGGAGAGATCGTCAAGCCCTCAGGCTCGCCCGAACGAGAATCACTGCGAGGCGGCGGCGGGCTCCCGCTCCCACATGAAGCTGGCATCCGCCAGCGTCTGAGTCTTCATGTTCGGGGTGAGGTAGGCCTTGCCGTCGTCGTCCACCTGGAGGCGCTCACCGTCTTGCCACTCCATGACCAGTTCGTGCCATCAACTCGGCGACGCGAACGACTCGGCGATCACGCGGTCGTAGCGGATGCGGCCCTCATCGGCGTGGCAGATCGCGAGCAGCTGCCCCTGCTCGTCGACGAGCAGGAACCGCTCGAGGCCCGCGGCACCGAACCGCTCGACGGGCAGCATGTTCCCGTAGCGGATGACAGGGAGGAGCTCGGGCCCGACCGTGACCGCGGGGAGGTCGACCGCATCCTTGAGACCGATCATGCGGGACGTCACGTCCATGGCCTCGACCGCCTCGAGCGTGACCGCCTGGTCGATCGAGAACTTCCCGCTGCGCGTTCGGCGGAGCTCGGTGAGGTGCGCGCCGCAGCCGACGTCGGTGCCAAGATCCGCGACCATGCTGCGAACAAACGTACCCTTGCTGCACGCGATCGCGACCCGGAAGTACGGTGGCTCGAACGCGAGCAGCTCGAAGCGGTCGACGCGGATCCGCCGCGGCTGCCGATCGACAACCTCGCCCGCGCGCGCTTTTTCATAGAGCCGCACCCCGCCCTGCTTGATCGCCGAGTACATCGGCGGCACTTGCGCCTGCTCGCCGAGCCGGGCCGCGATCGCCGCGAGGACCTGATCGCGCGAGACGTTCACCGCCCGCGTGGCGGTCACGACGCCCGTGCGATCGAGCGTGTCGGTCTCGACGCCGAACAGGCCGTCGGCCTCGTACGCCTTGTCGTCAGACAAGAGATATGCGGCGAGCTTGGTCGCCGCGCCGAGGCACACCGGCAACACACCGGTGGCGAGTGGATCGAGCGTGCCGCCATGGCCTGCGCGGTTCGCACGGGTCGCGCGCTTCACCTTGTCGACGGTGGCAGCGGACGACAGACCGGCGGGCTTATCGACGACGAGTACTCCGTGCATCGTGGCTGCTGTTATAGCGAGTCGATCCAGCTCTCGAGCAACGTGTCGGCCGCCGTGTCCTGCATCTCGATCCCGATCTCCGGCATCCGCGGAGGGGATTGCGTCGCACGCAGCCGCACCAGGAGCACGGAGTTGTCGGTGTTCGCCGGATCGACGATCTTGCCGGTGAGTCCGTTGCGGGTGCCGTTCACGTCGTACGTGGTCGCGTACGTGGGCGTCGCTTGCAGCGTCGTGAGCTTGGTGGTCTCGAGGCGGAGCGCGAGCGGCGTCGAGTCGTGCGTCGCCGACTCGGGATTATGGCAGTGGCCGCAGTTCGCATGGAGGTAGCCGAGGGCGCGGTGATCGAGGTCCTGCCCGGGGAGCGCGAACCTCGGCGTCGTGCCCGACGGCGCTGTCGACAGCATGTTTGCTGCGATCGCATCGTCGAGATCCATGGTCCCGTCCGGTGCGGCGTAGTCGAGCGACATCGCCCCGAAGCCGAGCACGCGGCTCGGCAAGCCCTCGTGGCAGCGGCGACACTGGCTGCGCGACGGGATGTCGTGTTGCGTACCATTGGCGTTCTGCACCCCCGCGGTCGGGTTGGCGAGCGTCGCCGCGTCCTGCGCGCTGTTCCATTCGTAGGCTGCGAACAGCCACGATCCGGGCGCGAGGTCGTCCTCCATTACCTTGGTGATGAACCGCGTCTCGACGCGCGTGCCGTCGCGCGTGAACTCCTTCCACACGCGCGTGCCGACCGGGAACTTCCAGTACTCCATGTTGGACGTATCGATGTTCGTGCCCGGTGGCAGGCAGATCCATCGCCGCTTCGTCGCGGTGTCGGAGTAGAGCTCGAACTGCGGCGCGTACAGCGTGGCCTCGGCGGCGACGTTCGCGCACGGCCCGTCGCTGCACAGCCCCGTCCCCGCGAGCGTGTCGGGCACGGCCGAGAGCACCCCGGCGCACCCTTCCTGCTGGATGGGTACGTCCGCGACCGGACGCGCGTCGATCGGTTGGACAGCGCCATCGTCACCACAGGCCGCGGCCACGGCGAGCACGATCACCCTCGTCGAACGCATGGGGCGATCCTACCTCAGGTGCCGGGCGGCTCGATCACGGGGCGGCTCTGGCGGTTGAACGCCGCCTCGAGCGCACGCACCACCTTGTCCTTCGTCATCTCCAGCGAATCGTACATGTGGCAGCCACCGGCGCCGGGATGCCCTCCCCCGCCGAGCGTCATGCACAGCTTGCCCACGTCGAGCTTCTCGCTCCGCGAACGCATCGACACGCGCACGCCACCGCCCTTCGCCGTAGTCAACAGCACGCCGACCTGCACGCCATCGACGTTGCGCGCCCAGTTCACCATGCCCTCGATGTCCTCCCACGACGCGCGCGCTCCCTCGACCATGTCGGTCGTGACGGTGAGCACGCCGACGCGGCCCGCGCAGTGGAGCTCGAGGGTCGACAGCACGCTGCCGAGGAGGCGCAGCTTGCCCGGGCTCGGACGCTCCTCGAGGCTCGCCGCGATCGTCGCGGGCACCACGCCGGCACGGATGAGCTCCGAGCCGACGCGAAGGGCCTCGGCGTTGGTATTGGCGTGGCGGAACCCGCCGGTATCGCTGATCAGCGACACGTAGAGCGGCACCGCGGCCTCTGCGGTGATCGGCCAACCCTCGCGCTCGGCGATCCGATGCACGAGCACGCTCACGGCGGCTGCCGTCGGATCCCACACCGGGATGTCACCGAAGGGATGTCCACTCGCGTGGTGGTCGAGCGTGATCAGCGTGCCGCACACCTCGGGTGGCGGCAGCGTGTCACCAAGCAGCGAGACGTCGGCGCAATCGACGACGATCGTGCAATCGAAGCGCTCGTCGAAGGAGATGGTCTGCACCGTGGTGTTCACGAGTGGCAGCCAGCGATACCGGCGCGCGATCGGATCGATCGAGTAGATGACGGCGGTCTTGCCGCGCGCACGCAGTAGCGACGCGAGCCCCGCCATCGACCCGGTGCCGTCGCCATCGGGGCGGCGGTGACTCGTCAGCAGCACACGCTCTGCCTTGCGCAGCATCTCGCAGGCCTGCACCAGCGCGTCGGCGACGGGCGGAACGGCGGCGTGCGCCTCGGCGAGCTCCGCCACGCGGCGAGGGAGGCCTCCCTCGTCGTTCACTTCTCCGACTCCTCAGCGGGTGGGGTGTCGGGGCCCTGGCCCGGCAGGCGGCCCACCGCGCGCGCCTTCTCCTCGTCCTCGCGGAGAATCGCGGCGAGCTTGTCGCTCATGTCGACCGACGCGTCGTGCATGAAGCGCAGCTCGGGTGCGCGCTGCAGGCTCAGCTCGCGGCCGATAGGGCCACGCAGGAAGCCCGCGGCCTTCTGCAGCCCGGCGATCACGCCATCGATCGTCGCATCATCACCGACGATCGAGACGTAGACGTTGGCGACGGAGAGGTCGACGTTCAGCTCGACCTTGCCGACGGTGATCATCGTCGCCGCGCGAACGCGCGGGTCCTTCACATCGTGCGTGACGGCGTGCTGGAGTGCTTCGCGCAGCGCGTGTTCGACTCGTGCCTTGCGGGCGCTCATACCTCGTCCTTCCAGGCGTCGGGAATCCAGTGGTCACCGCCGAGCGCCTTGTCGCCCGCGCCGGTGCGGTCGTCGACGGTCGCGATCGGAGCAGGCTCGGCATCGAACCTGGTGACGTCTTTGGCCACGGCGACCACGTGTGCGTCACCGGCGCTCGCGGCCGATTGCACCGCGCGCACGAGGTCATCGATCAGCGCCAGCGCCTTGCTGCGCTCGCCGCTGGTCACGGCGACGCCGAGCTGGCTCGCCTGCCAGTTGTCCTGGTCG
The DNA here is from genome assembly GCA_033763475.1 of Kofleriaceae bacterium. Lineage (GTDB taxonomy): Bacteria > Myxococcota_A > Polyangia > Haliangiales > Haliangiaceae > JABFXX01. Next base: position 27,234 of record JANRKM010000074.1, on the reverse strand, counting down.
GCGACCTCGTTGACCGCAACGCCGAGCCGCTCACGCACGCGGTCCTTGATCCGGCGCAGCACCATCCGCTTTTCTTTGAGCGAATGGCTCTGGCCGATCACGACGCTGAGCCTGGCGATGCCGACGTACACGAAGGGACCCTACCCCGCCACCGTCCCCTCTGCCAAGCACGGCCTCAGAGCGTGGCGGAGAGAGGCGCGTGCACGATCGAATCTCCGTCGACGCATCTGAGGGGGGACACGCGTACGAGGCGATGTGCTCGCGCCGCAGACCGCCGAAAACAGAAAAGGCCCGCAGGCGAACCCGCGAGCCTTGGTGGCAGACCCAGCCGGTTAGAGCTTGGCGGCTTCTTCGATGACCTCGTAGGCCTCGATGATGTCGCCGTTCTTGATCTCGTTCCAGCCCGCGACCATGACACCGCACTCGAAGCCGTGCTGGACCTCGGAGACGTCGTCCTTGAAGCGGCGGAGGCTGCCGATCTTGCCTTCGTACACCTGAACGGCGTCGCGGATGATGCGGAGGTGCGCCTTCCGGTTGATCTTGCCGGTGAGCACCATGCAGCCCGCGACGGTTCCGACCTTGGGGATCGAGAACGTATCGCGCACCTCCAGCTGACCCATCGCGATCTCGCGCTTGATCGGGGCGAGCAGGCCGGCCATCGCCGACTTCACCTCGTCGAGAGCGTCGTAGATGATGTCGTAGAGGCGAATCTCGACCTCTTCCTGCTCGGCGAGCTTGCTGCTCTTGCCGGCTGGACGGACGTGGAAGCCGACGATGATCGCGCCACCCGCCTTGGCGAGGTTGACGTCGCTCTCCGTGATGCCGCCGACGCCCGCCGAGATGACAACCACGCGGACCTTCTCGGTGCTGAGCTTGGTGAGCGACGCCTTGAGCGCCTCCGCCGAGCCCTGGACGTCCGCCTTGAGGACGATCTTGAGCTCCTTGGTGGCACCCGCGGAGTTTCGCTCCATCATGCCCTCGAGCGAGATCCGCGACGTCGAGGCGAGCTCGCGCTTGCGGAACTGCTGGCGACGGTGCTCGACGACCTGCTTGGCGACCTTGTCGTCCTCCGCCGCGTTCACCTGATCACCGGCATCGGGCACCCCGTCGAGACCGAGGATCTCGATGGGCGTCGACGGTCCAGCGACCTCGAGCGCCTGACCGCGATCATCGAGCATCGCGCGCACCTTGCCGAACGTGCGGCCAGCGACGACCACGTCACCGACGCGGAGGGTACCCTCCTGGATCAGCACGGTGGCCATCGGACCGCGGTTGCGATCGAGGCGCGCCTCGATGACGAGACCAGACGCCGGCTTGTCCGGGTTGGCCTTGAGCTCGAGCACCTCGGCCGAGAGCGCGATCGACTCGAGGAGCCGGTCAATGTTCTCGCCCTTGAGGGCCGACACGTTGACGTAGATCGTGTCGCCACCCCACTCCTCGGGAATGAGGCCGTGGTCGGCGAGCTGCTGCTTCACGCGCTCAGGCTGCGCATCGGGCAGGTCGATCTTGTTGACCGCCACGATGATCGTGACCTTCGCGTCCTTCGCGTGCGCGAGGGCCTCGAGGGTCTGCGGCATGACGCCATCGTTCGCGGCAACGACGAGCACGACGATGTCGGTCGCCTGCGCGCCACGGGCGCGCATCTCGGTGAACGCTTCGTGGCCCGGCGTATCGAGGAAGACGATCTCGCCGTGTCCCGGAGCTTCGACCTTGTACGCCGCGATGTGCTGCGTGATGCCACCGGCTTCGCCCGCGGCCACGCGCGCCTTGCGGATCGCGTCGAGGAGCGAGGTCTTGCCGTGGTCGACGTGGCCCATGACCGTGACGACCGGGGAGCGCAGCAGCAGCGCTTCCGTCTCGTCGGGCTTGGCCGCAAAGATGTCGTCTTCCTTGAAGGCGACGTTCTGCACCTCGTAGCCAAACTCGCTCGCGAGGATCTGCGCGGTGTCGAAGTCGATCGCCGAGTTGATCATCACGCCGGCCATGCCCATGCCCCAGAGCTTCTTCAGCACCTCGGGTGCCTTGATGCTCATGTTGCGGGCGAGGTCAGCCACCGTGATGGTGTCCTCGATACGAATGACGCGCTTGTGCTCTGCGGGCGTGGTGAGCTGGGTCTGCTTGCCCTTCTTGCCGAGGGGCAGCTTCTTGCGACCGAAGTCGTTACCCGGACCCGGGCGACCACCCGGACCACCCGGACCTCGACGCTGCTGCTGCTGTTGCGCGAATCGACCGCGGATCGGGTTGACCGGCGGGCCACCCGGCGGCGGACGGCCGACGACGGGCGAGCGCTCGGTGATCTTGATGCGCGGCGGCAGCGCGATGACCGTACCGACCGCAGGACGCGAGGGATCGCGCGTGGGCGGCGGTGGGGCTTCGACCTGAGCCTCGACGGGAACCGGATTGATGGTCTCGGGGCGCGGGCGCGAATCCGTACGCTGACGCGCACGTTGGAGCTCGGCCTCGAAGCGGCTACGCGCCGAATCACCAACCTCTTCCACCGTGCGCGGCCCCTCGACGCGCATCGCGGGCGAGGGCGCGCGCTCGGTCGGGTCGATGCGCGGGCTAACCACTCGCGGCGGGAGCTGGCTCGACGGTGGCACCGCCGGGCCTGGGGACTGGGTCTGCGGCTGCGGACGCGTGGGGGGCACGTTGGTTTGCTCGTTCGAGCGACCACCCACAACCTGCGGCCCCGCAACGATCACGCGCGAGCGGCGCTCGACGACCGGGCCGTTGGGCGGTGCGGCTGCTGGGGGCGGAGGTGTGGGCGTGCTGGGCGCGGGGGCCGGTGCAGCAGCAACTGGCGGCGGAGCCGGGGTCGGAGGCGCCGGGGCGGGCGCTACCGGCTGCGGAGTCGGCGCCGGGGCGGGCGCACGCTCTTCGACCACGGGTGGAGCTACTACGACTGGAACCGGCTTCTCGACGACCACTGGCTGCTCCACAATGACCGGCTTCTCCACCGCAACGGGCGCGGGTGGAGCAACCTCCACGGGGCGAGCGACCGGAGTCGGCGCCGGCGGGGGCGCCTCGGCAACCGGCGCAGGCGCGCTCGGGCGCGACTGAACCACCGGACGCTCCGGCGTCTCGACCTTGGGCGTCGTGCGAACCTGAACGGCGGGCGGCGTGGGCGCCGGGGGCGGCGTCGGTGCGGGCGTGGATTCCTCGACCGCCGCAGGGCGACGACGAACGACGGGCGCCGTCGCAGCGGGCGTTGGAGCAACAGGCGCACGTTCGACCGAGCGCTCTTCGCTTCCGCCTTCAGCCTTGTCACCCGTCGAGCGCCGGCGGAGCACAGTGCCCGTCGTCGTGACCTTGGTTTGCTGAGCCGGAACGGACTGCTTCTCTTTCTCGAGCGACCGCTTGATGCGCGCGACGTCGTCGGCGTCGAGGGATGACATGTGATTGTTCACCTCGAGACCGAGCGCACGGATCTTCGCGATGAGGTCCTTGTTCGGGATCCCCACCTCTTTTGCAATCTCATAAACGCGCATCTTCGCTCCGGTCATCCTCTCGCCATGGACCCACCGCTCGTAGCGGAGCCGGTGGGATCGCCGGGAGTTTCTACAGCTTTCGCATCCCCAAGGCCAGGGGCGTTTTTCGGTCGCAGATCACCCTTTGGTGACCTGTCAGATGAATTGTCGTGGCTCGGTGACATCTCGGAGACGAGCCGTTGAACTTCGGCTGGCGAGACGCTCCTACGCAGGCTTCGCGCCAACCCCGGAACCGTCACACAGGACGGCCGCGCATGGACGTACGCGCCGCGACCCGGGAGTCGACGGTTCCGATCGAGCACGAGACGCGCGCCCTCGCCCACCGCAACGCGCACGAGAACTGCCTGCGGCTCGACCGCTCGGCAGCCCGTGCACGTCCGACGGGCAATGTGGGTCGCGTGACTCAGGACGAGACCTCCGAGAGCCAGCTGATCGCGCGCTGGCGGAGCCGCGCGAGATCGCCCATGTCGATGCCCGTCGTGGTGGCGATGGCTTCGATCGGGGTCTTGATGAGGTCTTCGGGCGAGTGGATGTTCGCCGTGGCAAGCACGCCGAGCACTTCCTCATCGACGCCATCCAGCTCCATGAGCTGCTGGCCGCCGGAGAGGTGCGCACGACGCTCGGCCTCCTTGCGGAGGTCGTCGCGACGGCGGCCGCCCTGCGAGACGTACGCTTGGGCCGCGCCGATCGCACGGCGCGCGCCCTCCGGACCACCGATACCCGGCAGGCCCGCGAGCTCCTCGACATGCGCACGCGCGAGCTCGTTGACCGAGCGCCACCCGAGCTTGAAGAGATTGTCGGCGACGGCGGGCTCGAAACCCTCGGCATCGAGCGCAGCCGCGATCTGCTCCTTCGCGCGACGCTCGAGCTCGTAGATCTTCGACTCCGAGTGGATGTCGATGCGCCAGCCGGTGAGTTGCGACGCGAGGCGGACGTTCTGGCCCTTCTTGCCGATCGCGAGCGAGAGCTTGTCGTCGGGGACGATCAGCTCCATGCGGTGGCCCTCAGCGTCGATGATGACGCGCGAGACTTCCGCAGGCGCGATGGCGTTGCAAACGAAGCGAGCCGGGTCGTCGTCGTAGGGAACGATGTCGATCTTCTCGCCGCGCAGCTCCTGCACGACGGCCTGCACGCGGCTACCCTTCATACCGACGCACGCCCCGACCGGGTCGACGTCGCGGTCGCGGGAGGACACGGCGATCTTCGCGCGGGCACCCGGCTCGCGGGCCGAGCTCTCGATGCGGACGATCTTCTCGTAGATCTCCGGGACTTCCTGCTCGAACAGCTTCTCGAGCAGGCCCTTGTGCGTGCGGGACAAGATGACCTGCGGCCCGCGCGCGTTGCGGTCGATGTCGAGGCAGAACGCCTTGATCGAGTCACCGACGCGATAGCTCTCGCGGGGCACCTGCTCGCGCATGGGCAGCACGGCCTCGGCCTTGCCCACGTCGACGACGAGCGCGCCGCGCTCGAAGCGCCGCACAGTGCCGCTGATGATCTCGCCCTTGCGATCCTTGAACTCGTTGAAGACGTTGTCGCGCTCGGCCTCGCGCACGCGCTGGTAGATGACCTGCTTGGCCGTCTGCGCGGCGATGCGACCGAACTGCTTCGACGCGTTCTTGAGGTCGATCATCTTGCCGAACTTCTCGTCCTGCTCGGCAGCGCGGTCCGCGTCCTCGGCGCGGTAGAACACCTGGAACAGCAGCTCGTCGCCGAGATCAGCCTCGAGGCCGACTTCCTGCGCCTGCGAGACCGTGATCTCGCGTCCCTCGATCGCGTCGTCCTCTTCGACGACGTTGACGATGAGGAACAGATCGACCGAGCCAGTCTCCGGGTTGAACTTCGCCTCCATCTCGCGGTTCATCCCGAACGTGCGCTTCGCAGCCGTCAGGATGGCCTGCTCGAGCGCGTTGATGAGCACGCTCTTGTCGATGTTCTTGTCCCGGCCGACCTGCTCGAGGACCATGTCGAGTTTGGCTTCCATGGCTATCCCTGTTCCTTCTGCTGGTTCTTCTGCTTCTTGGGCTTCGCACTCGGTCGATGCCCTGGCTTGATCGGTTTGTTCATCTTCGGCCCGACGCCACTGCCGCCCTTCATCACCGCATCCCAGTCGGGAACGAGCTTCGCGTGATCGATGTCATCGATCGGAAGGTGGAACACCTGACCGTCGACGTCGATCGCGACCTTGTCGCCCTCGACGCCCTTCAGGATTCCACGGAAGTTCTTCCGTTCTCCCGAGGGCGTCTGCAGCCCAACCGCCATCTGGATCTTCGCCTCGCTCTCCGCGAAGTGCGCGAAGTGCGTAACCGTCCGCAGCGGGCGGTCGATGCCCGGCGAGCTGACCTCGAGGCTATACGCTTGCGGGACCGGATCCTCGACGTCGAGGACGGCGGAGAGCTCGCGCGAGAGGTTCTCGCAGTCCTCGAGATCCACCCGGTCCTCGGGGACCTGGGTGACGTCCATGCCCTCCTCGAGCGGAAGGTCGATCGCCACGCGGAGTACCCAACCGCCCTGGTCGAGCAGGAAGCGCAGATCGACCAGATCGAACCCCGCGGCGTTGCACACCGGTTCGACGATCGAGATCAGGCGCTGTTGTTGAGGATTGCGAGACATAAAAAAAGGTGGCCCGAAGGCCACCCCACCGCAGAGCGATAAAGCTGGCGGGTTGGTACCACCGGCTACGGACGAGGGCAAGGGGGATGAAGATCCGGGGCGAAATTCTCGGGCACCCACGAGGCACCGCTGCGATCCCTCCGCTACCTGCGTGCTACGAAACAATTTGTGACCACCTGGCAACTACGTGTCGGCGCCGTCCAGATGCGCTCGACAGACGATCTCGCATCGAACCTGGCGGTCGTCCGCACGCTGACGGCGCAAGCCGCCGCAGAAGGCGCCCAGCTCGTCGTTCTCCCCGAGTGCTTTTCGTTTCTCGGTCGCCGCGAGGGGGACAAGCTCCCCATCGCCGAGGATATCGACGGCGCGGGCCCGATCATGTCGACCCTACGCGAGCTCGCCACCAAGCACGGCGTGTGGCTCGTCGGTGGTGGCACCCCGGAGCTCATCCCCAACGACCCGCAGCGCACGTTCAACACCGCCGTGGTCGTCGATCCCGCGGGCGCTCTCGCAGCCCGCTACCGCAAGATCCACCTGTTCGACGTCGACATCCCGGGCGGGGCCACCCTGTGCGAGTCCGATGCGACTGCCCCCGGCGACGAGCTCCTCGTCGTCAACATCCACGGCGCGCCCGTCGGCTTCTCGATCTGTTACGACGTCCGGTTTCCCGAGCTCTATCGCACCTTGGTCAAGGACCATGGCGCTGAGGTGCTGCTCGTCCCCGCAGCCTTCACCGCCCACACCGGCGCCGCCCACTGGCACCTCCTCCTGCGCGCCCGCGCCGTCGAGGACCAGAGCTGGATCGTCGCCGCGGCGCAGTGGGGCCGCCACAACGAGAAGCGCGAGAGCTACGGCCACACGCTCATCAGCGACCCGTGGGGCACGCTCGTCGGGGAGCAGGCCGAAGGCGACGGCGTCGTGCTTGCCACGCTCGACAGCGCCACCGTCGAGAAGCGCCGCACGCAGCTCCCTTCCCTTCGCCACGCCGTGCTCTGGAAGTAGCCCTCGAGGGTCGTCTCGAGTGCGGGCATATGTGATCACTCTGGGCAGCCGAGCGAGCTGTCCGTTCGTAGGACGTACGGCCCGCAGAAGCTTTCGTTCGCGGGGTCCTGGCTACACGCCCCCGCAATCGTCAGCGCCAGGTTCCCGTCATCGATCGTCCAGGTCCAACCATCGCTTCCACAGGTGATTCGCCCGCTGTCATCCCAGCGACAGCCGTCGAGCTCCTCCACGGCTTTGGTCTTGTTGTCCTCGACGTTGCCGCGCCCGTCCGCCAACAAGCAGGCATAGAGCCCCTGCCCCGACCAACCACCGACGGGGGATTCATCCCCGGCGCAACCGCTGGAGACCGCAACGATCCAGATGAACGCAACGCGAGCGAAAGCAGAACTGTTCGACATCGCTCTCGTGCGCTGCAGAACGTATGCCGAAGGTTTGGTGCGCAACCAGCGAACGCCGAGCGCGTGAACCATTCCGCACACGGGAATAGATGCGGACAGGGAGCGGCACCCGAGCTTCCCAAGCAGCCGCGCAGACGGTGGTCGCCGGGCGACGCAAGCGAGAGCTGCTCATGGCCCTCGGGCGCTGCGGTGCTTGACCAAGCGTCCGGCAACCGCGGTATCCTGGACAGGCGGTCAGCCTGGCGAGGCGATCCAGAACAGCGGCCGACCGCTGCGAGGTCATCGACGCATGAACCGCGGGGGACTATATGCCCGAGCCCGCCGAACCGGTCGCAGCCGATCCCGTTGCGGCCGAGCCCGTTGCCGTCCCTGACCTCTGCCCCGCCGCCGCAGCAGCCGCCTTGGCTTTCGCCCGCTCGATCACCGCGCGCTGTTCCGCCTCGGTCATATCCGGTCGAAGAACTTCGTAGTCCTCGAGCCGGGGCTCCCTTGGCATGTCCACGTTCCCCGGCCTCGGCATCGCGTTCCCCGCCCCCGCCGACCCCTCCTCGCCGAAATCCGTCACGAACTTCGAGGTCGCATCGGCGCACGGACGCGCTGTCACCACGATCATCACGAGTAGTGCGAGCGTCGTGGCGATCCGGAACATCATCGCGCTGTCGAGCTTGAGACCATGGCCGCGGGGTAGCCGCGGCACGTGCTCGTCGTCAGCCGGCTCGCTCATGCCCGATGAGATACCGTGCCCTGCGCTCGGAAGCCACTGGCCAGCCCGTCGGTCTCTCTGCCTGCGGGCGGTCTCCGCAGGCAGGCTCAGCTGTGCGTCAGCGCGAGGTCGTGCAGCTCGAGCTCGGCGCTCTTCCGGCCCTGCCATGTCGACAGCGTCGGCAAGAACGCGAGATCGAGGCGCGCGCCCACGTCGACCTCGCGGTCACCGAGGCCGAACCCGATCGCGCTGCGGCTGGTCCCGCGATCGTCTTCGACGGTGAGCTTCAGATGATGACCATCGCCCACACGGCGGACCGCGGTGACCTTAGCGTTCCGGGTGACGAGCGACGGCGCCGGGTTGTTCTGTCCAAACGGCCCCAGGCCCGCGAGCTCCGCGGCGAGCCGCTCGTCCACCTCGGCGAGCCGCACCTCGGCGTCGATCTCGCGCCCCGCGGCCACCGGCCCCGAGCCCTCGGCGAGCCTCGCACACGCCCCGCCGAGCGCTTCGGCGAGCGCCTCGACGCCCTCGCGCGACAGCGTGAACCCCGCAGCCGCAGCGTGCCCGCCCCACCGGCCGAGGCAGTTGGGCACCTGCGCGGCTTCGGACAGGGCCTCGTACAGGTTGATGCCCCCACACGTGCGTGCAGAGCCGCGCCCGACGCCCGTTGTCGGATCGATGCCGATGACAAACGCGGGCCGCTGGTACTTGTCGACCAGCTTCGCGGCGACGATGCCGACGACCCCCGTGGGCCAGCCCTCGCCGGCGATTACCACCGCGGGACCCGGATCGCGATCACCGAGCTGCGCGAGCGCTTCTTCCATCACGCGCTCCTGGATCTGTCGACGCTCCGCATTGGCAGCCTCGAGCGCCTGCGCGCGCTCTGCGGCCGATTCTTCGTCCGCGAGCAGGAGCGCCAGCGAGGGCTCTGCCGCGCCGAGGCGACCCGGCGCGTTGATCCGCGGCGCGATCTTCCAGGCGACGGTGCGCGTATCGATCTCTCGGTCGACATCGACGTTCGCGGCGGCGAGCAGCGCCGCCACACCAGGGCGCACGCGGCCCTGCAGCCGACGCATGCCAAGCGAGGTCAGGATCCGGTTCTCCGCCGTCAGCGGCACCAGGTCAGCGATCGTCCCGAGCGCAACCAGGTCGAGGAGCTCGCGCACGTCTGGCTCGCGATGCCCTGACGCCGAGAGCCCCGACGAGCCGAAGTAGCCACGCGCGCGCAGCTCCGTCCGCACCGCCGCGGCCACGGAGAACATGAGCCCCACCGACGCCATCCCACGGAACGGGAACGTGGAGTCCGCGCGGAACGGATTCACCAGCGACAGCGACGGGTGGGGGGCATCGGCCTTGGGCACGGTGTGGTGGTCCACCACGATCACCTCGGTGCCCTGCGCCGCGGCCGTACGAATGGCGTCGAGGTCATTCGTGCCGCAGTCGCCCGTGACCACCAGCGAGCAACCGCGGGTCACGAAGTCCTGGGCGGCGCCGACCGTGAACCCATATCCCGCATCGCGCCGCGCCACCGCGACCTCGACCGTGGCCCCACACCCGCGCAAGAACGACGTCAGCAGCGCAGCCGTAGTGACGCCATCGACGTCGTAGTCGCCGAACACGCCGATGCGCTCCCCGCGCATAACCGCATCCGCGATGCGCTCCACGGCCTTGGGCATGCCCGCCAACCCAGCGGGCGGCCGCAGCGCCGCGAGCCGCGGATCGATGAAGCCCTGCGCCTCGCGCGGATCGTTCACGCCACGCGCCGCCAGGCAGCGCGCCGTCGCTGGTCGCACGCGTAGCGCACTCGCGAGCCGAGACACGATCTGCTCGTCGACTGGACGCAGGCGGAGAAGCACGCGCGCACGCTAATGCGCGGGTCTGACATCCAGCGCCTGAAACCAAAGTGATCCCGTGTAGATCCCGGGATCTCTCGTGCTCTGCTCGACTCCGACGGGCGAACAACGCCCATCGCCGCGCACGCCGACGAAAACGAAAAATGCCCGCGGCGAACCGCGAGCCATCGTTCATCCGCGCGATGCGGTCTACTCGTCTTCGGACGGCGACGGCGACGGCGACGGCGACGGCGACGAGGGTAGCGACCGCTTCTTGGGCGGGCCCGAGTACCACTTGCGCGAGATCCACATGAACACGGGCGTCGCGAGGAACAGCGACGAGTACACGCCGACGATCACGCCGATGTTCATCGTGAACGCGAAGTTCTTCACGAGGCCGGTGCCGAAGATGTTCATGATGAGCGTCGTCGCGAACACCGTCGCGGACGTCAGGATCGAACGCACGAGCATCTCGTTGAGCGAGATATCGATGATGCGCTCGAGCTTCTTGTCCTTGAGCTTCGCCTGATTCTCGCGGATGCGGTCGAACACGATCACGGTGTCGTTGGTCGAGAAGCCCATGACCGTGAGCAGCCCGGCGACCGAGGTCAGGGAGACTTCGGTCCAGGTCACCGCGAACACGCCGATGACGACGATGCCGTCGTGCAGGGTCGCGAACGCTGCGGCCGGTGCGTACCGGATGTCGAACCGGAACGCGAGGTACAGCATGATAAGAAGGATCGCGTACACGATCGACTTGATGCCGTCGTTACGCAGCTTCTCGCCGGCCTTCGCGCCGACGCCGTAACTCTGCATCACCGTGACATCGGTGTCGGGGAACGCCGTCTCGAGGACGTCCTCGTAGAACTTATCGAGGCCCGCGATCGCGTACCACTGGTTGTACTCGTTGGTGCCCTCGTCGGCCTGGCCGTACAGCTTGCGCTCCGCATCGCTCCACGGCTTGGGCTGAAGGTTGTGCTTCTTCAGCACCGCCGCGAGCTCGGCATCGGAGATGGGCTGCTTCGAGCGCACGCTGAGGCGGTCACCCGACCACACGGCCTTGTCGACGCCCTTGCTCTGGAACGTCGCCTGGACGTCGTCGGCGACCGTCTTGGCCAGCTCCGGCGTCAGCACGCTGAACCGCGTGGTGCGCAGGATCATGCCGTTGACCGTCTCCTTCGCGCCGTCGGACTTGCGGGTGCCTTCCCACGACATGTCCGAGACTTCGACGTTCTTGTCGGCCTTCTCGAGCGACTCGCGGGCTTTACCGAGGTCGATCTTGGTGTTCTCGCCGTTCGACTTGTTCTGGAAGGACAGGATGATCTCCGTGCCTCCCTTGAAGTCGATCGTCCAGTTCATGTAGTCGCCGCGGGTCGACTTGTTCACGAACAACATGCCGACCGAGGCCAGCATCGTGATGATCGAGAAGACGATCCACGCCTTGAACTTCGAGACGAACGCGAAGTTGTTTCCCGGCGGCAGCAGGTAGCGGAACTTGTGTTGCTCACTCATGGCGCCGCTCGACTAGATGGAGATGGTGGACCCGACGCCCTTCTTCCTGGAGACGTACCAGTCGAAGAAGATGCGGGTGACCCAAATGTTGGTGGACAGGGTGGTGAAGACGCCAACGAGGAGCATGACGGCGAAGCCCTTGATCGGGCCCGAGCCGTACTGCAGGAGCACCCAGCCAGCGGCGGCGGTGGTCAGCTGACCGTCGAGAATCGCCGAGAACGCGCGCGAGAAGCCGAGGTCGATGGCACCTCGCACGCTCTTGCCCAGTAACAGCTCGTCTCGAATTCGTTCGTAGATGAGGATATTGCCGTCGACGGTCATACCGACCGAGAGAACGACGGCGGCGATGCCGGGCAACGTCAGCGTCGCACCGAACAGCGCCATCACCGCGATGGTCAAGAGGATGTGATAGAGGACGCCGAACACGGCGATCCAACCGGACCACCGGTAGATGCCGACCATGATGATGATGACGAGGATGACGCCGAGTCCGAAGGACAGGCGGGTCTTCGCGATCGCGTCCATGCCGAGCGTCGGGCCGACCTCGGAGGCCGACTCTTCCTTGAGCGGCGCGGGGAGCGAACCGGTCTTGAGCACGTTGACGAGCTCGTCGCGCTCCTGCTCTTGACGCTGCGCATCGTTGCCGCCCATCGTGATCGAGGCGCGGCCGCCGCGGATCGCACCGTTGATGATCGGCGCGCTCTTCACCTTGTCGTCCAGGATGGTCGCGAGCTTCTTGCCCACGATCTCCGCCGTCACGTCGCCGAACACGCGGCTGCCGTAGCGGTTGAAGTCGAGGAGCACGATCGGGCGGTTGGTGTTGGGATCGTAGCTACCCATCGCGTCCGAGATCGCGGAGCCCGTGAGGCGCACCGCACGGTCGAGGTAGTACGTGCGCCAGAACTTGCGCTTGTCCTTCGCCTCAGCGGGCGGCTCGTTCTCCTCGTACGCGATCTGACGATCGTCGGGGACCTTGAACTTACCGTCCTTGGCGAGCTGCGCGAGGTAGCGATCGAGGATGTAGCGGCCGGGGACGTCACACGTGACCTGGCCGCCGGACTTCTCGGCCTTCTCGATCAGCTCGGGCTTGACGCATTCGCCACCGATCTCCTTCGCCTCGGCAATGGAGACCTGCGCCTCGCGGTTGTGGGCGAACAGAAAGTAGTCGGTCTGGGTCTCCCCGCCCTCTTCCGGCTTCCACGTCTCGATGTCGGCGAACACGCCCTCCACGATCGCGGCCGGGTCCTTCTGCTTGCCCTCGTCGTCCGAGCCGACGTGGTTGTACAGCTCGTTCATGAACTTCGAGCCGTTGTCGACGACCTTGAACTCGAGCTTCGCTGCGCGCGCGATCAGCTCGCGCGTCTCCTGGATGCGGCTCTTGTCGAGGCCTGGGAGCTCGACGAGGATCTCGTCGCCCTTCTCGACCACCGACGGCTCCGCGATGCCCTTCTCGTCGATGCGCTCGCGAATGGTCGTGACCGCGTGCGACAGCGCCGACTTCTTGATGCCGTCCGCGAACGACGACGCGACGCGGAAGCAGATCGACTTCTTGTCGTTGTCGGGACACGTCAGCATCGTGATCGTCCCCGCGTAGTCCGAGTTGATCTTCGCCAACGTCGGCGCGACCTTCGCCTCGTCCTCGAGCGTCACCGTGACTGCGCCAACGGGTTCCTTCGGCGTCTTGACCGTCGCCTTGACCTTGTCGTCAGCGAAGCCGGCGTCGAGGTCACGCTTGATCTCGTGCGCACGATCCTCGACCGCACGGTCGAGATCGATGCTGTAAACGATGTGCAGGCCTCCCTGCAGATCGAGCCCGAGGTTGATCTTCTTTTGGAAGGGAAACCAGTCGGGAAGCTTGTCGGGAACGAACGTGGGCGCGAGCACCGCGAAGCACAGCACGATGCTGGCGAGCAGGCCTAGCGTGCGCCACTTGAGACTACGGTCCATGAACCACCTCGAACGGAGCCAAGAATCGTCGAGAACAAACCAACGTGATCAAGCAGCCTTGGTCGCGCTATCGGGGACCTTGCCTTCCCACTTGCCCTCGACATACGCGCGCGGAACGCGGACGCGAACCTTCTCCTGCAGCTCGAGCACGAGCACGCCGTCGTCGGTCACGCCGGTGATCTTGCCGATGATGCCACCGCGGGTGATGACCTCGTCACCCTTGCCGAGCTTGCTGAGCAGAGACTGATGTTCCTTCTGCCGCTTCACCTGAGGACGGATCAGGATGAAGTAGAAGATTCCGAACATCACCAGCATCATCATGATCGGCTGCATTGCTTGCATCGGTGGCTCCTGAGAGATGCCCCCTAAAAGTCGGGAAGGGCATCGGAAAATTCAGCGGTTGCGTAGCACTCGGGGGAGAAGGGGTCAAGCACGCTGGCCTTCGGCCAGAATTCGCTCCCTGAGCGCCCTCACGTGGCGCGCGTAGAACGTGAGGTTGTGCAGGGTTGCGAGGCGGGCATAGAGGATCTCTTTGGCCGTATAGAGATGTCGCAGATAGGCCCGAGAGTGGGTCCGGCAGGTCGAGCACGGGCAGTCGGGGTCCACCGGCCCCATATCGACCTTGTTGGCGGCGTTGGGGATGTTCACCCGCTGGCCAGACGTGGTGAACAGATATCCGTTCCGCGCGTTCCGGGTCGGCATGACGCAATCGAACATGTCAATGCCAGCCTGGATGCCGCGCGTGAGGTCCGCCGGGGTGCCCACGCCCATGAGATAGCGCGGCCGCTCGGAGGGCAGCGTGTGCGCGACCTCGTCGAGCACGCGGTACGTGTCTTCGACTTTTTCGCCCACCGCGAGCCCGCCCAGGGCGTGCCCGTCGAAGTCGAGCTTCGTGATCTCGGCGGCGTGGCGGAGCCGGCGCTGGGTGTCGATGCCTCCTTGAACGATGCCGAACAGGGCCTGGCCCTGGGCCCGTTCCGCACGACGGCAACGCGCCGCCCACGCGGTGGTCCGACGCAGCGCGGTCTCCTGCACGTCCGCGGGTGCGTCGCCAGGAGGGCACTGGTCGAACACCATCGCGATGTCCGATCCGAGCACCTTCTGGATGTGCATCGAAACTTCTGGTGTCAACCGGTGCTTGCTGCCGTCGATGTGCGAGCGGAACGTGACGCCCTCGTCATCGACCTCGTTGATGCCCGAGAGCGAGAACACCTGGAACCCGCCCGAGTCGGTGAGGATCGGGCGGTCCCACTTCTGGAACTTGTGAAGGCCGCCCGCGAGCTCCATCACCTCGAGCCCCGGGCGCAGGTACAGGTGGTACGTGTTGCCAAGGATGATCTTCGCGTCCAGCGGATCGGCGCGAAGCTCGTCGGCGGTCATCGCCTTCACGGTGCCTGCCGTGCCGACGGGCATGAACACCGGCGTCGGGATGTCGCCACGCGGCGTATGCAGGATTCCCGCGCGCGCGTTACCGAGCGTCGCGAGGAGCTCGAACGAGAAGCCAGGCGTCGGGAGGTCGAACAACATCGAGCGCGGGGTTATACGCAAGTGCGGGCGCATGCGCACGGACTGTGGCCCGGGCTCGGGAACCGGAGGGGCCTGGCACCGTGCGTGAAGGTTCCTGCCCCGTGGATCCTCGGATCGTCGCGCTGCAGAAACGTGCCTGCGCGCGGGGCGTGATCGGCCTCGCGGGGGGCCTGCCGGCGACCGAGCTGATGCCGCGCGATGACCTCGCTCGGGCCCTCGCCGAGGCCGCGACTCACCACGCCGTGGCGCTGACCTATGACTGGCCCGAGGGCGTGGAGCCGCTGCGCGTGTGGATCGCCAACCGGCTCTCGGCGCGAGGCGCCCGCGTCGACCCGCAACAGGTCATCGTCACGTCCGGGGCGCAGCAAGCGCTCTCGCTGATCGCGATGGCCCACCGGGGCGAGCGAATCGCCGTCGGGGACGCCACCTACCCCGCGGCGATCGCCGCGTTCGAACGCGCCGGCGTAGAGGTCGTCGCACACTCCGCCGACGCGCACTACCTGATGCCTGGTGTCTCGAACCCTCGCGGCATCGATCTCGTCGAGCCCCGGCGCGCATGGTGGCTCGGGCGTGAGGCCTTGATCGCCGACGAGGCGTACACCGAGCTGCGCTTCGACGGACGGATCGAACGGCCCCTCGTCGCGGATGCACCGACGCGCGTGTGGCACGTCGGAACGCTGTCCAAGACGCTGTCACCGGGCCTGCGCGTCGGCTGGCTTGTCCCGCCGCGCAGCGAGCATCAAGCGCTGCTCGATCTCAAGGAGGCCGCCGACCTCCAAACCGCTAGCGTCACACAGCAGGCGTCGTCGCTGTTCCTCGCCCGGTTCGATTATGACGCCCACGTGGCGCGGAGCCGTCTCCACTACCGCGAGCGTGCAGCGCGCCTGTGCGAGGCGCTGCGGCGCGAGCTTCCGTACGCACGGTTCGCCGAACCCGAAGGCGGGTTCGCGGTTTGGGTCGAGCTCGACGAGCCTGGCGACGAGATCGGGCTCCTCCACGAAGCGATCGCGGCGGGCGTGACGATCGATCCGGGTCGTGCGTTCCGCCCGCGGGATGCGGCGAGCACGATCAGCTTCCGCGCCAGCTTCTCGAGCGCGGCGATCGACGAGCTGGCCGAGGGGGCGCACCGGCTCGCGCTCACCGTCGAGCGCTGGCTCACGCGCGGTGCAAGAGCGATGCGTCGCCGTAGCTGAAGAACCGGTACCGCTGGGCCACGGCATGCCGATACGCCGAGAGCACGCGCTCGGTGCCCGCGAACGCGCACACCAGCATCAGCAGCGTGGACTCGGGGAGATGAAAGTTGGTGATCAAATGATCCACGGCCCTGAATTCGTGCCCCGAGCCCGGATAGATGAAGATGTCGGTCGAGCCCTCGCCGACCTCCAGGTTCCTGGGTGCGGTCGCCGCCGCCTCGAGTGCGCGCAGCGCGGTGGTGCCGAGCGCCACGATGGGCCGGCCCGATGCGACCAGCGCCGCCGTCTCCGCCGGAATCTCGAACCGCTCGCGGTGCATCTTGTGTGCTCGGACGTCGGCCTCGCGGATCGGCGCGAACGTGCCGTAGCCGACGTGCAGCGTCAGCGTCGCGAGCGTGACGCCGCGGGCGACGAGGCGCTCGCGAACGGCCGGCGTCATGTGCAGACCGGCGGTCGGGGCTGCGACGGCTCCGGGCACGCGCGCGAACATCGTCTGATAGCGCTCGCGATCATCGACGCGATCGGTGCGCGCGATGTAGCGCGGCAGCGGGACATGGCCGTGAGCGTCGAGGAACGCGACCGTATCGGCCGGCGCGGCGATGGCGAGCTCGCCGTGCTCGCCCGTGCGCTCGGTGAGGATCTCGAGGACGACGTCACTACCGTCGACCTTGATCTTCTGGCCGGGACGGAGCGGGCGCCGCGCCTTGGCCAGGCAGGTCCATGCCCGAGTCCCCGGCGGTGCGGGCGTGGCGACATCGGGCTCGAGGAACAGCATCTCGACACCGCCGCCCGAGTCCTTGTGGCCAAACACGCGCGCCGGGATGACGCGGGTGTCGTTCGCGATCAACACCGCATCCGCCGGCAACAGCTCGACGATGTCCGCGAACGCATGATCCGAGACCGCGCCGTCGGCGTGGAGGTGCAAGAGCCGCGACGCGTCGCGGGTGGCGGCGGGCTCCTGCGCGATCAGCTCGGGCGGCAGCTCGAACGTATAGTCCGTCGGGGCGAACAACGCCGGCGAAGCTAGCACACGGACTACGGGCTCGATGCGTGGGTCGAGTGGTACCGGGCCGCGCTGCCCGAAGAGACCCGCAGCGAGAACTTCAGCTACGTGCGCAAGGCGCTCGCGAACGCGAACGGCAGTCGCTGCCCGGGCTAGCCGGTCGCGATCGCGTCGTAACCGCGGCCGGTGAGCTGCAAAAGGCAGAACCCGTTGCCGAACGGATCGGCGAACAGGGCGAGCCGGCCGTACGCGTGATCGGTGATCGGGTCCTCGACCGTCGCACCCGCGGCAACCGCGCGCGCGACCGCCGCCTCGATGTCGTCGACGACGAAGTCGAGGTGCACCGGGGTCCAGTGGCGGCCATAGGCGCGCCCCTGCGTGGCCGACGGGAACGGCAGCGAGCCTGCGCGTTTGGTCAGGACATAGATAGGCGCACCGGCCCCCAGAAGCTCGACGAAGTCCGCGCCCATGCGCCGGCCAACGGTGAGCGCGAGCGCACGCGTGTAGAAGCTAACCGCGGCTTCGACATCGGGCACGTCGATGTTGACGAGGATCGCCATACGAGACCGTAGCACTCGGGCGCAATCCGATGCGCACGGGCGTGTCTCCGGTGGATGCAACGCGGTGCTACCTTCCCGGCGATGCGCACGCATGGCGGGTTCGTTGGATTGCTCCTGCTCGCGAGCACCGCCACGGCGGCGCCGATCGCGGCTTCGCTCGACGTCGATCTCGATGGCAGCGCCGACACCGTCGAGCTGTCGAACACCGGCACGCTCACCGCCTCGGGCAAGTGGGCTGGCAAGGTCGAGCTCAAGCTGGCGCCGAGCAAGGCGCGCATCCTGGTGGGTGGCGATGCCGCACACCGGCTGCTCGTCGTCGACGTGACGGCGGGCAAGGATCGCCAGGCCATCATCCTGGGCTGGACGGGTGGTGTATGGCGCGAGCTCGCGCGCACACCCCTCGGAGGCGTGGGCCTCGACGCGGAGTACGCGACGGAGATCGATGCGGTCCCCGAGGGCGTATACCGCTATCAAGTGCGCGCGCGGGCCAAGCGCTGCGACGGCAAGCCGGCCTATCTGTTCGCGGAGGCCTTCGATGCCGCGCAAAAAAGGTTCGTGCGCAAGGACAAGCTGCCCTCGTTCGTCGACGCAACTGCGCCCAAGGCGCCGGTGAAGCTCGATACGGCCGCGCCAGCGCCCGTCGTGTTCTCGGCGCGCCTCGCGTCGCATCAGCCGGGCGCGGCCGATGCGGGCTGGCTCTCGCTGCCGAGTGAGCTCGACGACGGCAAGCCTCAGACCGTGTGGCGCGAGGACATCGCCGCGAGCGCCGGGGAAGGCCAGTTCTTCACGTTCGAGTCGCGCATCTCCGGTGCGCACGCCAAGCAAGTGCGCATCGTACCGGGGAACCCCGCGAGCGCGGCCGCGCTCAAGGCCTCGAACCGTCCGCGCACGCTCGCGATCATCGGCGACAAGGGCGCCGCCCGCGTCGAGCTGCCCGACGCGGCGAAGGATCCGCTCGGGTCCGCCTACCTCGTCGAGCTACCGCAGCCGCTCGGCGAATGCGTGACCGTGGTGCTCGAGAGCACGTATGGCCCCGAGCGAGGCGCGACGGCGATCGCCGAGCTGTCGGTGTACGCCGACGGCGAGCGCGCGGGTGGCGGCGAAGCGATGCTGGCGCGCCTGGTCGCCGAGGGTGGCGCCGGCTCCGTCAACGCCACCGCCGCGCTCGTGCGCAGTGGGCTCGCCGGCGCCAACGCTCTCGAGGCCGAGCTACAGAAGACCACCGACCTCGCGCCCCGCCGCCGGTTGATCGCGGCGCTCGTCAAGATCAACGAGTCGGCCGCGGCTCCCTCGCTCGTGCGCGCCGCGCGCGAGGGTTGGGTCCGAGGCACGGAGCTCGTCGAGGTGATCGAAGCGCTCGCGCGGCTCGGGCTCGCCGACGAGCTCGCCGAGCTCGCCGCCCAGCGCAACCTCGAGCGCGATGCGCGCCTCGCTGCGCTGGGTGGCATCTCGGTCGACGACAAGGGGCTGCCGCATCTCCTCGCGCTCGCCGGAGATGGATCTCCAGAGCTGCGGCGCGCAGTGATCGAACGGCTCACTGCGGTGCCGAAGATCGAGACGCTGATCGACGCGGCACAGCGCGAGACGGACGCACGCGCGGCAGGCGACCTGTGGCGCGCTGTGACACGCCGCGCGCGCGCGACGAAGGCGGAGCGCCCGACGGCCGTGGCCGCGATGACCGCCGCCTTTGACACGGCCACCGACTACGACCGGCGCTACCGGCTCGTCGAGGGCATCGCGACGCTGGCCGAAGGCGCCGAGCTTCGCCTGCTCGAGACGCAGCTGCGCGCATTGCCCGCAGGCGCCCAGCGTTCCGCCTTCCTTCAGGTCGCGGTCTCGGGCATGGCGAGCTCGCCTCGCCCTTCCGCCCTTCCCTTCGTGCTCGCGCTCGCCGACGATCCTGATCCGGGCGTTCGCCTGGCCGTGCTCGGTGCGCTCGCGGGGGTCGAGGACGATCCGGCGTCACCGTGGCACACGCCCGACGGCCCCGAGGGCATCGATCGCGTGTTGATCAGCGCACTCTCGGCGGACCGCTGGCCTGACGTCCGGCGCCGCGCCGCGAACGCACTCGGCACGCGCTGCCAGCGCCAGGGCCCCGCCTACGCGCTCACCGCGAGCGTGCTGAACGACAAGGACCTGATGGTGCGCGGCGACGCCCTGATTGCCCTCGTGCAGTGCCATGCACCGGGTATCGCGCAGCTCTTGCCGAAGCTCTGGGACGATAGCAACGCGCCCACGCCCCTGCGGTCACAGGCGGTGGGCCTCGCTGCCGCGCTGGGCGATCCGAAGCTCGGTCCCGTGCTGGTGACGAAGTTCAGAACGTGGCGTGGCGGCGCAATCGAGAGCGAGGCTGCACTCGCGCTCGCACAGGCGGCCCCGGGAGCGATCGCCGAGCTCGCACCACCGGGGGCCGCCGAGGCATTGCTCGATGCCCTCGATGACTCAGCCTTCCCGGAGATCGTGCGCGCTGCCGCGTTCGCCCTTGGCACGATGGGACCGCGTTGTCCCGCCGCCGCCAAGCGCAAGCTGAACGAGCTCGCTCGCAGCGACGAACAGAGCGCACAGGCGGCGAAGGCTGCCGTCGCGAAGTGCACGGGACGCTAGCCGCGGACCGAGCGCGCGAGCGTCGGCGCCCGCGCGGCGAACGTCAGCGATGCCGGCATGTGCGTTGCTCTGCTCGGCGTCATGCTGAACCAACGTATGCTCGCCCTTCTTATCGCAGCGTGCGCCACGTCCGTCATGACGGGGTGCGATGACGATGATGAGCTCATCGAGGACTCGTCACTCCTGGTGATCAACGAGTCCGACTTCGTGATCACGGACGTCTATCTGACCGAGGTCGACAACCCGGACTTCGGCCCGAACCTCCTCTTCGGCGACGTCCTACTCCCCGGCGAAGACCTGCTGCTCGGCGTGGACTGCGGCTTCTTCGACGCGCTCGTGATCGACGAGGACGGCGTCGAGTGTCGACTATTCGACCTCGACCTCTGCCTCAACGACGCGACGTGGGTGATCCGCAACAACACGTGCGCGGTGTTCGGCGCTGCCAACTAAACAGGATCGCGCAGGATGAGATCCTCGGCTGTTGACGAGTGATCCCGAGCGGATCATCGTGCGGCGATCGTGGCTCGATCTCAACCGCGCCGATCGACAGCAGGACCTGTCGGGCGCACTCGCCGAGAACCTCGCGACGAAAGATCCCACCAAGCCCGCGCGGCAGCGCAATCTCTCGATCTCCTACGCAAGATCTTGGACCCCACCGACGACGTGCCCGAGCTGGCCACCGCGTAACCTCCCCAGCACACGACCTGCTGCGCAGGGGTCAACGCGCAGACGTGGCCGTGCACCAGCAATCGATCCTTTGTGGCGAGGTCTGCGTGCTACGGTCGCGCGCATGGCGAAGCTCGACCTCCTGGATCAGATCCTGTTCGGAGACTCCGCGCAACGCAACGTGATCAATCGCAATGCCGACGAGCTGCTGGTCGTCGAGGCGGACCTCGACAAGCTCCGCACGGTCGTGCAGCGCCAAGCGCAAGAGATCTTGAAGTTGCGCGCGATGCTGATGGGCGTCGTCGAGGTGGTGCAGGAGAAGGCGCCGTTCAGGGATGCCGAGCTCGAGAGCGCGGTGCAGCGTGCCTGGGAGAGCCTGAACCCGGCGACTGCGTCGCTCCGAGGAGCGGAGCATCCATATCGCGGGCCCGTGGGCGAGGAGCCGACACCCGAGGAGGTCGAAGCCGCCAAGGTCTTGCTCACCAAGGCGCAGGACCATCACTTCAGCATGAGGTTCGACCAGGCACGCGCGATCTATCATCAGGTTGTCGAGCGCCACCCCAACACCAAGCAAGCGATCAACGCCCGCCAGCAGCTCGACAATCTGAAGAAAGGGTAGCGCTCAGTTCTCGGATGCCGCGCGCCTTCGAAGCAGTCGACACGTATCAGCATCGCGCGCATGATCCGATTCCTCATCTGCTCGCGTCTGAACAAGCCGAGGCCGTTGCCATCCCACGCGTTACGGGCCGCGCCGCGTCGCGCCACCCGCCGCTGGGTCAGCTCGGGATCTCGGTGATCCAGACGGTGCCGTCGTAGCTCCCGGAAACGATCGCGTCGCCGACGACCAGCACGCTGCTCACGGACGAACGATGCAGGCGCTCGGAGAATACGAACTCGCCGTTGCGATCGAGATCCTGCAGCGAGACATAGCCGACGACCGACCCTCTCGCGACGTAGCGCTTCGTCGGATGGAGGGATAACGAGGTCGAGCTTCCGAACCGGTCCCCGAACAGCTCGGGCAGGATGCGCTCACCGGTGGTGACATCCCAGAGGTAGTCCGCATGCGGATCGCGCGAGACCAGCGCGAAGACCTGATCGCGACATCCAGCGCTCATGCACGTCGCCGCGCCGCTGCCCGGCGTGAATCGGGTCGAGCTCTCCCCGGAGCCGAGGTCGATCTGCACGACCGCATCGCGCGTCTGCCCGGCGATCAGCACCGCATCGTCACGCGTCAGCGCGACGGCGAGCGGATCGTTGCGCGCGACGTGGCCTTCGAGGCGCCACACGCGCTCGCCGGTCGCGGCATCCCACACCTCGACGTGCCTGCCGGAGACCGCGAACCGCGACGAGCTCCGCGAGGCAGAGATCATCCCGATCGACGTGCCGTCGGTCTCGAGCCGCTGCTTCGTGAGTTGCTCGAGGTCGTATAGGATCAGCGCGTCGCCCATGGCGTAGATGAGGTGCGAGCCGTTCGCGGTGGGACACGCCGCGTGTACCGACCCCCGACGTTCGACCGAATCGACCTTCTTCCACGTCTCGGTGCTCCACAACGAGAGCGTCGGATGCTCCCGCGATTCGGTCTCCGTCTGCGCGACCGCGACGAGCTCGCGGCTCGGGCAGACAGCGAGCCCGGTCACGGGCTTCGCGGCGATCGGCAGCTTGCGACTCGATACCTTCTTCACGCTTCCTCGGAGCCTGCGAGGCCATCCGTCCCGATGTGCGTCGTCAGCGCTCGGCGTCAAGATTGTACACGTGAGCGACTCGTACGAGGGTCAGCACAGCCAGCCGACCTCGAAGCCATCATGAGGGAAAGGAAGGTCGACGAACGCCGACCCCTTCGCGTCGGATTCGCGCCTGGTGGTCGAGGCGTGCGTCGTGGAGGACGATGCGTCGCGGCTCGTGCGGCGTGGACTGCACCTCGTCGCTCGCGAGCCGTAGCGAGGAGGTCAATGAGAACCCGCCGACGCCAACATCGGCTAACGACGCCTCGCCGTCGAGCTCCACGTGGGTACGGAGCGACGGAGCGCCGAAATGGTCACTCCTCGTCGACCGGCGGGTCGCGCACGATCACCAGCGACGGGTGCTCGGCCGCGAGCTTCTTGACGGCGCGTTCTCCGATGCCCGTGTCGCTGATGTCGACCCTGCGGAGCTTCGCGCCGACCGGGGATGCGAGCAACGTGCGGAGCGCATCGGCATCGACCGCGTCGTCGAAGGTCCACCGCAGCTCGCGCAGATTCTTGAACCGCGACGCGCGGGCAAGCTTCTTCATGCCAGATGCGCCGAGCTCGTTGCCCCCGAGTGCGAGCACCTCGAGAGTGGGCGCGAACGTGGCCTCGGCGAGGAGCACGTCGAAGCCCTCATGCGAGAGATGGCACCGCGAGGCATCGAGGGCGCGCAGCTTCGCGAGCACCGGCGCGCGCGCGATCGCAGCGATCCCTTCCGACCCGAACTCGGTCCCGAGGACCGACAAGGAACTCAAGTTCGTGAGGCGCGCGGCGCCGGCGAGCACGACCGCCGCTTCCGATGGAAGCCAGGAATGGTCGAAGGCGAGGCTTCGTAGCTCGCTCGCGATCGGATGCGAGAGGAAGGTGACGAACGGCTTCTCGCGGTAGGCAGGTACATCATTGCCGTCGCCGTACTCGAAGCGGCGATACAGCGCGGCGATCGCCGCGCTGCGGCCGTCGTCCTTTCCCTTGGCGATCCGGTCGTAGCGTTCGCGCGGCAGCTTGCGTTCGGCCTCGGGCCACCGCGTGACCGCGGCGAGGAGCTCCGGGCCCCAGGCCGCCGCGGTCTCGGGGGAGGCGTCCCAGGCGAGATCGAAGATCTCCTCGAGCTCGCGACGCCGATTGAACCACTTGATGTCCACGAGGTCGAGAAGTGCCTCCGGATCCGACTCCGGCAACGGCTCGGCGACGAGCGCGTCCAGCCGAGCGCGAAGGGTTTCGAGGTCCGTGCGATCTTCGGTACGCCGTGGCGCCGGATGCATGCGCATCGGTAGTTGGACGACCTCGGTACCGAACAGGTCGTGCTTGGTCAGGTTCGCGAAGACGCGTGCGATGTGGTCGGCCTTCGCATCCTTCGCTTTGGTCCCCTTCTCGAGCGGATGCGGCTTCGCCTTCCACGAGGTCCGCCCGTCCTGCTCGCGCGACAGCACGCACTCGCCCACCTGGTAGATGTCGAGGCAGTTCATCTCGATGTTCTCGGACAACCAGAACACGACCACGCGGCCCTTCTTCGACAGCTTCTTCCACGCGTGGTCAAAGCTGCGCACCATCCGCGACGTCACCAGCGTAAAGTCGCCAAGCGTACCGACACCGACGTAGTCGTCCGCGTACTGCGCGTTCGTCGCCTCCCCGAAGGGCAGCGTGTTCGGACCGACCTCCTCGGCATCGGGCTCGTCGAGTCCGAGCCGCTCGACTACCGTCTCGGGAGTACAGTCCTCGATCGCGGCGAGGTAGATGTTCCAGCCCATCGAGGTCGAGTATCACTTGTCAGCGACAGCTCGGTCACGCGGACAGACGACGTGCGGCAATCGAGCAACCGATCCGGCGCGGGTGAGCTCAACATCCGGTCGGGGACGCCGGATGTCGTGTCGCATCACGCCCATCCCGATCGTTCGCTGTCCGTGGCACCGCCTGCGCCGAGTGC
This sequence comes from Kofleriaceae bacterium, assembly GCA_033763475.1. GTDB lineage: Bacteria > Myxococcota_A > Polyangia > Haliangiales > Haliangiaceae > JABFXX01. The sequence goes on along the minus strand of JANRKM010000074.1, from coordinate 2,541 downwards.
GGCGACGTTATGGATCGAGCTCCGGGTAGTGGCGCCAGATATCCTGTTCGTTGAACGGCTCGCGCCGATCGGACGCGAGATAGGTGACGAGCCGCGGCCGGTCTGCAACGCGATCGTGCAGAGCAAGAAGCTTTCTGGCCTGGTTCGCGCGCCGGCCAAACGCTCTCGGGAATGCGTAGCGGAGGCCCTCGACGATCTGGAACGCCGCCAGATCTACGTACGTGATCGCGTTCCCGACAAGCACGCCCTTGCCCGAACGCTCGATGTTGCGCTCGAGATAGCGCAGGAACTTCGGCATACGTGCCTCTCGAAACGAGGCTGCACGCTGCGCAGCCGCGGACCGTTGCTCGGCGTAGTACTTCTCGGCGGCCACCGGGTGATGTGTGTCGTGAGTCTCGTCGACAAAATCTGCGATCGTGAGCATGATCGTCCGCGCAGCGAGCCTCGCTTGTTCGCCTCGGGGGGCGAGCTCGAGGTGCTCGCCGAGAAAGCTGGCGACCTGTGCCGACTGCGCTAGCCACAGCCTGCCTGCGTGCAGAAATGGCGGCGCGAACGGCAGTAGCGCGGGTTCGTCGCCAGCGAGCACGCTGTTCATGCGCTTCATGCCCCCGGGCTCACGGGCAACGTCGCTGTACTTCACGCCCGCATCTTCGAGGATGAGCCGCGGGATCTCGCCGCGTCCTTGAATGCCCGGCCAGTAGTACAGCTCGTAACGCATGCTCGACCGTAGCAGGCGCGTTCGGGAGCCGTTCAGCGTCACCTTGCCAAGGTGCATGTTCCGGGCGCGCTCCCATCCACGCTCCGGACAACTCTCGGACTCGGTCAGGGACGCTCCCGGGGGACGCTCCCGAGCAGGACTTCGAGCGCGTCTTCATGGAGCGACGTTCACCAAGCCCAAGGATCGCCTCCCCGCCGGTGTGTCGATGCGCATGCGGTTCGCGAGCGGGACCGTGCTGCTAGGCGCCTTCATGTCGGCCCAAGGTCAATCAGTGGTCTTCGGCACCGTCGGCATCGGCACCGGCAGGCCGCCCGGCACGGGAACCGGGACGGGATATGGCCCTCTCGGCACGGGTGGCATCGGTCGGCCGCAAGGTTCGACGGCCATGCTCGGAACGCCGACGATCGGCGGTGACCTCGATCCGGCGATCGTGCGCCGCTATTTGAAGCAACACATCAACCGCTTCCGCTTCTGCTATGACCAGGAGCTCCGGGCCTCGCCGCGTATCGCGGGCAAGGTCACGCTCGACTTCACGATCAACGCCGACGGCAAGGTTGCCGCGGCCGCGGGCAAAGGCGTGCACACCAATGTCGAGACCTGCGTCGCCGGTGCGGTCAAGACGATCACGTTTCCCAAGCCCAAGACGCCGAACGACGTCACCGTGAGCTATCCGATCACGTTCAAGCCTCCCGCGAGGTAGCGCTACGACGGGCTATGCGCCCGCAGTAGCCGCAGCAGCCGCAGCAGTACCCGCCGCAGCAGGGCTACCCGCAATAGGGCTACCCGCAGCAGTACCCGGCGCAGCAGGGCTACCCGCAGCAGTATCAGCCGCCCCCGCGCCGCCCAACTATCGCAAGGCATGACCTTCGAGGCCAACCTCGGCCTCGGCTACCTTCAGCACCGACGGCTATGACTCGGAGGCGGGTGGCGCGTTTGGTATCGGCGTCGGCGGCTGGCTCAGCCCCAGGCTCGCGGTCACGGTGCGCCTGGCCTCGGTCACGCTCAGCGATCCTGGCGTGCGCCTAACCGGTGGCTTCATCGGTCCCAGCGCGCAGTACTGGGTCAACGACAAATTCTGGGTTGGCGGCGGCATCGGCCTCGGTATCCTCGCCGTGTCGAATGACTACGGCGACGAGGCCTCCGAGAGCGGCTTCGGCGTCGATTTGCGCGCGGGCTACACGTTCTCGACGTCGTCGGAGAACACGTTCAACCTCTCGCTCGAGCTAACGCCGTCGGCCTACGACGGTGGTGACCTCACGGGCGTTGGCGTGCTGTTCGGCTATCAGCACTTCTAATCGCTGCCGCGCCACCCGGGCGCTATTCGTCCTCGGATTCCTCGAACTCCGACCGTTGTCGCGCGCCGCTACTCAGATCGAAGTCCAGCTCCACGTCGAAGGCTGCGCGTGCGACGCCATCGTAGCGGGACACGCGGATGAACCTCGGCGCTTCGGATGGCGGCTCCATCGCGCGCTCGAGGTCTGTCCACGGCGGCTTCCACGAGTGGGTGGCCAACGCGACATATCCAAATCGATCGTCACGCTTGATGATCCCATCCCGGATCTGGCTCAGGTCGAGATGCTGCACCTTCCACGACGAGTCGTCGCCCCAGTAGCCCCCCCACACGAAGCCGAAGTCACCGGATAGCCATTCTCGATCCGCGTTCCAGTATTCGCTTCCCGGGATGATCGATCCGTCGCGCACGTCCCACCAGTCGGGGACGTAGAAGCCCACGGGACAGAAGCCTGAACCCGGCGCGTCTTCCGCTTCTTCGGCAATGACCGTGCCGGTGGCGAGATCGAGCACGGCGGTGCGCGTGTAGTTGC
>JANRKM010000073.1:0-86859 GCA_033763475.1 Kofleriaceae bacterium | reverse complement strand
GGCGCGCGAAGATTCGCCCGGAGATAAGCGGCTGGTGGCCTACGTGGTGGCGCGCGAGGGTACGCCCGACGTCGAGGCGTTGCGGGCGCACGTCGGGGCGAAGCTGCCCGAGTACATGGTGCCGTCGGCGTTCGTGGTGCTGGACGCCATGCCCGTGACGCCGAACGGCAAGCTCGATCGCAAGTCGCTGCCGGCACCGGACCTCGACGCACTCGCGCAGCGCGCATACGTCGCGCCGCGGACGGAGACCGAGCAGCTGTTGGCAGGAGTCTGGTGCGAGCTCTTGCGCGTCGAGCGGGTGGGGGTGCACGACAACTTCTTCGAGCTGGGCGGACACTCCCTGCTCGTGATGCGGCTGGTGGCGCAGGTTCGGAAAACGCTCGCTGTCGAGTTGACCGTGCGGGCGGTGTTCGAGGCGCCGACCCTGGGGGCGCTTGCGGAGCTGATCGGAAGGTCGTCGGGCGAGCTCGCGCCGCCGCTCGTGCTGGTGGCGCGCGCGGGGGAGCTCGAGGCGTCGTTCGGGCAGCAGAGGTTCTGGGTCCTCGCGCAGATGGCGGAGCACGACGCGTACAACATGTCGCAAGCAGTTCGGTTCGTCGGCGTTCTCGACGAGCCGGCGCTGGCGCGTGCGGTGGATGCGCTCGTCGCCCGGCACGAGGTACTGCGGACGACGCTGGCGGAGGTCGACGGGCGCGTGATTCAGCGCATCGCGCCTACACGTGCAGGCGAGCTGGCGGTGGTGGCGGTGGAGTCGTACGAGGCGGCGCAGGCGTACGGGCGCGAGCTCGTCGAACGCCCGTTCGAGCTGACAACGGGGCCGTTGTTTCAGCCGGTGTTGATTCGCATTAGCGACGCGGATCACGTGCTGGTGCTGCGGATGCACCACGTCGTGGGGGACGAGTGGTCGACGCCGGTGCTGTATCGAGATCTGTTCGCGCTGTACGAAGGACGTGAGCTCACACCCCTGGTGGTGCAGTACGCCGACGTGGCGGCGTGGCAGCGGTCGTGGCTGGTGGGGGACGTGCTGGAGCGGCAACTGGCGTACTGGCGCGAGCAGTTGCGGGGTGGTGTGCCGCTCGAGCTGCCGACGGACCGACCGCGCGGGCCGGTGCTCGGGAACCGGGGCGCGTTCGTGCAGCGGGCATTGCCGGCCGAGCTGGGCCGCGCCATGGCGGCGCTCGGGCGCGCGCACGGCACCACGCCCTTCATGACCTGGTTGGCGGCCTTCTACGTGCTGCTCTACCGATACAGCGGGCAGAGCGACCTGTCGGTCGGGACGCCCGTCGCGAACCGTGGCCGGGCGGAGACCGACGCGCTCGTCGGCTACTTCCTCAACACGCTCGTGCTGCGTGCAGACGTGTCGCACAACCCGAGCTTCGTGGAGCTACTGGCGCAGGTGCGCTCGCTCGCGCTCGGGGCGTACGCGCATCAGGACGCGCCGTTCGACGCCGTGGTGGAGGCGGTGCGCGCGCCACGCGACCTGGCGCGGAGTCCGCTGTTCCAGGTGATGTTCGTGCACCAGCAAGTGGACCAAGGCGTCGCGGTCCCGGGGCTCGCGGTCGAGGCCGTCGAGCTCGGCGGAGACGCGACCGCGAAGTTCGAGCTGACGCTGTTCATCAACGAAGGCCCGGACGGCGTCGGGTGCGCGATCGAGCTGAACACAGAACTGTTCGACGTCGCGACGATCGAGCGGATGCTGGGGCACTACGAGACGCTGCTCGAGCACATCGTGCGGGATCCGCGCGTGCAGATCGACCTGCTGCCGCTGCTGACGCCCCCCGAGCGCGATCAGCTCGTCGTCGCATGGAACGACACGGCACGTCCGTACGAGCAGACGTGGGTCCACGAGCGGATCGCGGCGCAGGCCCAGCGGACCCCGGCAGCGACCGCGCTCGAGTGCGACGGCGCGCAGCTGACGTACGGCGAGCTAGATCGGCGAGCGAACCAGCTCGCGCACCGACTCGCGGAGATGGGTGTCGGTCCTGAGGTTCTAGTCGGTGTTGCGATGCAGCGATCGATCGAGATGGTCGTGGCGTTGCTCGCGGTCCTCAAGGCGGGAGGCGCCTACGTGCCGCTCGACCCGGCGTATCCGTCGGACCGCCTCGACTACATGCTCGAGACGGCGCGTCCTGCCGTGGTGTTGACGCAGGCGCGGCTGGCCGACCGGCTGCCGCGAACGTCGGTGCCGGTGGTCTCGATCGATGAGATCTGGGCAGAGCTCGACCTGTATTCGGCCGACGCGCCGGGTGTGGTCGTCGCCCCCGACAACCTCGCCTATGTCATCTTCACGTCCGGATCGACAGGGCGCCCCAAAGGCGCCGCGATCGAGCACAAGGGTCTCGCGAACTATCTCAGCTGGGCCCTCGACGCCTATGGCATGGATGCCCATGCCGGCTCCCCCGTTCATTCGTCGCTAAGCTTCGACCTGACGGTCACGAGTCTCTATCTCCCGCTCCTCGGGGGGGCGACGGTCACCCTCGTTTCCGACGACGACGTCGAAGCGCTCGCGAGCTCGCTGCGCAAGCACGGTGGCCACGGCCTGATCAAGATCACGCCCGCGCACCTGGATCTGCTCGCGCACCAGCTCCCCGATGACATCGCGGCGGGCGCGGCGCGCGGGTACGTGATCGGTGGCGAGGCGCTGCGGGGCGAGACGCTCGCGGTGTGGCGCGCGCGATCACCCGGCGTGCGGCTGTGGAACGAATACGGTCCGACCGAAACGGTGGTCGGGTGTTGCGTCTGGGAGCTGCCGCTCGGCGAACCCGCGCCCGCCATGCCCCCGATCGGTTGGCCGATCGCGAACACGCAGCTGCACGTGCTCGACGGTAACCTCCAGCTCGTACCGGTCGGCGTGCCGGGCGAGCTCTACATCGGCGGTGACGGCGTCGCGCGCGGCTATGTCGGTTGCCCTGACCTCACGGCCGAGCGCTTCGTCCTCGATCCGTTCGGTGCACCAGGGAGTCGTATGTACCGGACGGGCGACCTCGTCAAGCGTCGTCCCGACGGCATGCTCGAGTACCTCGGGCGTCTCGATCGACAGGTGAAGATCCGCGGGTTCCGGATCGAGCTGGGGGAGATCGAGGCGGCGCTGGGGGCGGACCCGGCGGTGCGCGAGGTGGTGGTGCTGGCGCGCGAAGACGTCCCCGGCGACAAGCGACTGGTCGCGTATGTCGTGGGGCGCGAGGGAGCACCGGCGGTGGAAGCGCTCCGTACGCGTGTCGCAGCCGCGGTGCCGGAGTACATGGTGCCGTCGGCGTTCGTGGTGCTGGACGCCATGCCCGTGACGCCGAACGGCAAGCTCGATCGCAAGTCGCTGCCGGCACCGGACCTGGGTGCGCTATCGCAACGCGTCTACGTCGCGCCGTGGACGCCGACGGAGCGTACGCTGACCGACATCTGGTGCAACGTCCTCGGAATCGAGGCGATGGGGGTGCACGACGACTTCTTCGAGCTCGGTGGTCACTCGCTGCTCGCCGTGCAGGCGGTGACCCGCGTGCGCCAGCGCCTCGAGGTGAGGCTGCCCGTCGCGGCGATGTTTCAAGCCCGTACCATCCGGGCGGTCGCCCGCATCGTGGACGAGCTGGGCCCGAAGGCGCCGGCACGCCAGCTGGTGCCACTGAGGGCCGCCAAGAAGGACATGCCGTCCGTCGTCTGCGTGCATCCGGTAGGAGGCACGAGCGAAGCGTATCGTGAGCTCGGTGCGCTCATCGGGCGCACGCGGGGCTGCGATGCGTTTGAAGCGCGAGGGTTGTTTGGGGATCCTCCGATCACGTCGGTGGCCGAGATGGCGGCGTTCTATGCTCGCGAGCTGATCGAGACCCGTGGCACCGGTCCCGTGCATCTGCTCGGCTGGTCGTTTGGCGGCCTCGTTGCTTACGAGATGCGACACCAGCTCGTGGCCGCGGGCGTCGAGGTGTTGTCGACGACAATGCTCGATTCACGGGCACCCGCGCAGGCCGGGGATGACCTGGAAGATCCGGCCGTGGAGGCGCTCCAAACGCTCTCGTTTGGGCCCGAGCTCAGCGAGGACGAGATCACGGGGCGGCCGCGCGAGGAGGTGCTCGCGATGATTGCCGAACAAGCCCGCGGGGCCGGGCCGTTGGGTGTGTCTGTGGACGTTGCCACGCTCGCGATCTACGCCAACGTGATCGAAGCGAACATTCGTGCGGGACACGCCTACGCGCCGACCCCGACGACCGATCGAATTGTGTTCGTACTCGCGGCAGACTCGCAAGACCACGCGGTTCGAAGTGAACGATGGAGAAAGTACGCGCCAAACCTCGAGATCTTCACTACGCCAGGCCGGCACTCGTCGATGCTCGCGTCGCCCAACGTCGAGGTGCTGCACGCGCAGCTCGAGGAGCGCTGGCGCACGCCGAGCCGTCGCTGAGCCGCTCGGCTGCTAACCGGCAGATTTCCCGAGCCAGGCCCGAAGTAACGCGGTCACGCGTTACTTCAATCGAACTTGATCGTGCGGTAGCCGAACAGGCGAACGCGCTTGGCGTAGAGGTCGAGGATGAACAGGCCAACGACGCCGATCAGCACGAAGGGCCACAGGTCTTGCGTGTAGCGGACCGACTCGTTGTTGGCGTCCCAGATCTGCGCGGGCTCGGCCTGGTCGTGGCCGCCGGAGACGTGCGCCGCGTGGCGGAGTGGCTCGGGGTCCGGCGTCGTGCGCAGGTACTCGAGCGGGTAGGAGAGGGCGACCGAGCCGAGTGACTCCGCGACCGTCTTGCCGTCGCGCTTGTGCACGGCTTTCAAGAGATAGCTACCGTACTTCTGGATCCGGAAGTCGGCGGTGTAGCGCCCTGCCGCCGTCTGATCCATCGGCAGCTCCTGCGTGACCTTGTTGGTCGCGGGGTCGATGACCTCGAGCGTGGTGGCGAGCTCGTTGACGAACTTGTCGCCCGCGTCGATCGCATCGACGGTGACCTGCGCGCGGCCGTCGGCGACCTTCGCGAACAGGTCGTAGCTGTCGTAGACCTTGCGGCGCATCGACGAGCGCACGACCTGCGCCCAGAACTTCGGATAGCCGCCCCAGCGGATCCAGTTCACGCCCCACCGGTTCTTCACGTCGGACGTCCACGCGACCGAGAAGCCGGCGCCGTGGCGCCAACGCGCGAGGAGCGGCTCGCCGAGGTCGGAGATCAGGATGGTCTCGGCGGTCGGCTTGGGCTTCGTGGTGACATAGCCCTTGAGCGACGGCGCGGTCTCGATCGCCGTTCCCTCGATCGCCTCGACCTGCTTGGCGACGCGCGCATGCACCTCGTCCTCGACGAGCTGGCTCTTCTGCGCTTCCTGCGTCTCCTTCATGAAGATCTTGGGCAGCGCGCCGATGTCCTCGACCATGTAGAGGCGGCCGTTACCGTCCTGCGAGATCTGCTGGAGGAGGCCCCTATCCGCGCCCGCGACGCCCACACACGAGATGGTGATGCGCGCTTCCTTCATCTGCGACACCAGCTCGGCGATGCCGTCGGTCGGCGCTTCGCCATCGGAGAGCAGGATCACGTGCTTCACCTTCGCGTTGTTCATCGGCGAGCTCGAGAGGACCTCGAACGCCTCCTTGAGGCCGGGGAAGATGTTGGTACCGCCGCCTGACTGGAGCCGGGCAATCTCGGCGGAGATGCGCATGCGGTTCGCGGCGCGCTGGGGCCGCACGAACACCTGCGCCTCGCTATCGAACGCGACAACGGAGAGATAGTCGTCGGGCGCGAGCACCTCCGCGGTGACGCGCGCGGACTCCTTCGCGGCCTCGAGCTTCTGGCCTTGCATCGAGCCCGAGCGGTCGATCACGAGGGCGAGCGCGACGTCGGGCTGCTCCTTGATCTTCTCGGAGTCGAAGCGCACCGGCATGATCTGCTCGATGCGCGTGCGCTCGTAGCCGCCGGAGCCGAACGAGTCCTCGCCGCCCGCCATGATGAGCCCGCCGCCCATGCCGGAGACGTAGGTGTCGAGCGCGGCCATCTGGCCCGCGCCCATCAGGTGGGCCGGTACGTCGGAGACGAGCACGAGGTCGTACTTCTCGAGCTCCTTCGGGTTGGACGGGATGCCGCTCGGCCCGCGCACCGTGACGTCCATCTGCTCGTGCTCGAGCGCCTTGGTCAGGTAGCTCGCGGAGCCGGGCTCGCGCAGCATCCCACCCTCGACGTAGAGGATGCTCGGCTTGCCCTTTACGGGGGCCGTCATCACCGCCTCGTTGTTGGCCTTCTCGGTATCCTTGGCAAACCGTGCGAGCTTGAGCTTGTAGGTGGTGGCGCCGGCGCGCTTGGCGTCCGACTTGAACTTCACGAGGTTCTTGCCCTCGCGGAGCTCGAGCGTCTTGCTCGGCTCGAGCGGGTTCGGGAACTCGTCCTGCTGGAGCGAGAGCGTCGCGGTCTGCGCCTCGGTCGACCACACCTCGGCGGTGACCTCGAACGGCTGACCGACCTTGATCTCGTCAGGGACCATGACGCCGACCACACGGATCTCGCTCGTCTTGTCCTGATCGAATGTGCGCCACGAGACTTTGACGCCGAGCTCCTTGGCCCGATACGCCTCGGTCGCGACGTCGCCGACGGTCTGATTGCCGTCGGAGATGATCACCATGCGCGGCAGGTACCCGTCGGGGTAGAGGCCGTACGCGAGCTGCATCGCGGCCTGTGTGTCGGTGCCCGCACCCGCACCGGCATGGCGCTTGATCGCGTCCGAAAGCTTGCCGTCCTCGTTGCGCACGACGGTGGGCTTCTCGGCGAACGTGATCAGCTGGAAGTTGCCGTCGCCGTCGGCCTCCTGGAGCTTGTCGATGTACTTCTTCGCCGCGTCGAGCTGCTTGTCGGAGACGGAGTCCGAGACGTCGACGAGCGCGATGGTCGACACCTTGCTCTGCTCGGTGATCCACGACGGGCGCGCCAGCGCGAGCGCGACGCCGATCACGACGAGCGAGCGCAGCGTCGCCTGCACGAGCTGCTGCAAGAGCGAGAGGTCCGTGAGCGAGACGATGCGGAGCAAGAAGAACGCCGGCACCACGCTCGCGAGCAGGAGCCAGTTCGGGGACAAGAGGTCCACGGGGCGCTCGATGGAGAACACCGAGAGCAGATCCTTATCGACGGTGATCGCGGTGCGGTCGCCGATCCACGACTGGATCAACATCCACAGCGCGATCGAGGCCGCAACTGCGAGCCCGAGACGGATCAACGCCGCGGGGGTGAGCAAGGCGCGGAAGAAAGATCGCATCAGACGGTGATCCGGCGGTGGTAGGTGACCCATTCGACGACGATCAGGGCCATCGCGAACAGGATGAGGTAGATCCACAGCTTCTGCGAGCGGGAGATCGCGAACTTCTCCGGAGCTTCGAGCTTCTTGCCGTTGGCTCCACCGAGCGTGAGCTCCGAGGACGGCGTGATGTCCGACTCCGTGGGTGACGCGAGGTTGGCCGCCAGCTCGATGCGCGCCAGCGCCTTGCCTTCGGCCTTGGCCTCGAGCTCGTAGTAACCGACCTTGCTCGCGTAGAACGTCGCGAGGCCATCGATGACCGGCGTGCGCGTGATGCTGTTGTCGGGGGCCTTGGCCTCCGCTTCGGTCGCGCCGACCACGCCGTCGAGCGGGACGCGCTGGCGCTGCCCGGTCGAATACGTGGTGAGGAGGTCGGTGGTGTCACCGGCGAACCAGTCGAGTGCGTTGACGAGCAGCATCGGGAAGGCCACACGCATCGGCAGGTCGGTGGCCCCATCGCGCCCCGTCGAGGGCAGCGAGAAGCCAAAAGCAAGCATCTTGCGCTTGCCGTCGCGGCGCGCCACGACGAGCGGGTCGCGCACCGAGTACGCGAGCGCCGATTCGCCCTTCTTGGCATCGGGAGCGAACACGTTGCTCTTGTCCATGAACACGTCGGACATGGTCACCCAGCGCATCACCGGGTGGTCCTCGTCGATCTCGGTGATCTTGGGGTTCGGCACCTCACCGCGGATCGTGAAGGGGCTGTTCGGGCCCGTCGGGTGGAAGAACAGCACGCTGGTGGGGCTCATCGGCAGCGTCGCCGGCGTGTGCTCGTCGAAGATCACCACGTCCATGCCATCGGCGACCGATGGCCTCGCATCGTATTCGGCGGGCGTGACCTTCATCGGGTCGACGTTGTCGTAGACGAGCAGGGCACCTTCGAGGAACAAGTTGTCCTCGGTCACCATGAGGACCTTCTGCTTCGTACGTGCGGGCAGGAGCGCGAACGCGTCGTCATCGAGCGGGAACGGGTCCGAGCCGCCTTCGCCCTCCACGGGCTGTAGCGACACGCGGAGGCGATTGTCCTCGCTCGCCGGGAGCTTCGCGTAGATCTTGTGGATCTTCTCCTGAGGTTTGAGATCGATGCGCTTGCTGTCGACGTTCGTCGAGCCGTTGTAGAGGCGCAGCTGCCGATGCGCCGGCGTGGTTCCGAAGTTCTGGATCTCGACGTAGACCTCGTACGCCGCCTTGTTCGCGATGTAGCGGCGGACGTTGAACGCGATGATGCCGACGTTGTCGCTGCGCTTGCCCACGGGTAGGTAGCGGACGTCGATGTTCGACAGGTCGACCGCAGCGAGGTTCTTCGCCTGCGGATCGATCGTCCCCGGAACTCCAGAGGGTTTAGAAGCCGTCCACGAGACCAAGCCGAGCTGCGTCTCGGGGAACGCGCCGTCGGAGATGATGACGATCAGCGGGTTCTTGCGATCGCGCAACGCATCCGCCGCGGCGCCGAGCGCGCGCGTGAGATCCGCGGGCGTGTCGCTCGCCTGGATGCCGTCGATGATCTTGTTGAGCATCGGGCCGTCGCTCGAGAACCGCGACATCGGGGTCGCCTGACCATCGACGCGCATGATCAGCGCCAGGTCGCCTCCGCCCATCGAATCGATGAGCTGCTTCGCGCGGTCCTTGGCCGCGGCGAGGCGCGACTGGCTGCCATCCTCGTTGCCGTCGACGGCCTTCATCGACGCCGACGCATCGAGCAAGACGACCACGCTGCGCGCGTCGCGCGAGGTGCCGCCGAGCGTCGGGTCGAGGGCGGCGAACATCAGGACGCCGAGGATGAGCAGGATCACGAGCAGCGAGATCAGCCGCTTGAGCTGCTTCCACAGCGCGTTGGCGTCCTTCTGCTCGAGGACCTGTTGCCACAGGCGCGAGAACGGCACCTCGAACCGGCGGCGTCGCATCTTGATGATGTACGCGCTCACCGCGAGCGCGGCCGCGCCGCCCGCGATCCACGCCCACACGCCGAGGGAGAGAGGTCCGGCGAAGTTCACCTTAGGAACCCTCCCGACCGGAAGATCCTCATGACGAGCTCGTCGAATGCGATCGAGGTGTGCGTGCGGAAGAACGGCATCGCGTACTTCGTGCAGTAGTCCTCGAGGGACTTGCAGTACTTCTCGTGCTCGCGCGTGTACGCCTCGAGTAGCGACTTCGACACCGTGATCTCGCGGGTGTCGCCGGTCTCGCAGTCGACGAGCGCGAGGTCGCCGTGCAGCTGCGGCTCTGCTTCGCGCTTGTCGTAGACCTGGAGAACGAACGGCTCGAACTTGTTGTAGCGAAGCGTGTTGAGCCCCTGCTCGAAGCCGTCCGGGTCGTAGAAGTCCGAGATGAGCACGACCAGGCCGCGGCGCTTGTTCTGGGTGACGAACGCCTTGATGCACTCGGCGAGCTGCGTCTGGCCGCCGATATCGCAATTCCGCAGGAACTCGAACACGCGGAAGATGCGGTTCTTGCCACGCGAGGGCGGGAGGCGATCGATCAGCTTGTCCGCGAACGGGATGATCGCGACGCGGTCGAGGTTCGCGAGCCCGACGTAGGTGAGCGCCGCGCTGATCTGCATCGCGTAATGCAGCTTGGGCAAGGGCGAGCCGATCGCCATCGAGTCGGAGACGTCGACGAGGATGTAGATCGAGAGGTCTTCTTCTTCCTCGAACAGGCGCAGCAGCAGCTTGTCGAGGCGACCGTAGAGGTTCCAGTCGATGTAGCGGAAGTCGTCGCCGCGCGAGTACGTGCGGTGGTCAGCGAACTCGATGCCCGAGCCGACCTTGCGCGTGCGGCGCTCGGCGCGGAGGTTACCCGCGAACATCTTGCGCGACACCATCACCAGGTTATCGAGCTTCTTCTGGAAGCCGTCGTCGAATAGCTTGGAGCGATCGGCGGCGCGATTGCCCTTCACCGCAGCGGCGGGCGCCGCGGGCTTGTTCGACTTGGATGCGCCGAAGAGGGCGCTGGCGATGCCCATGGGCGTTAGCTCCTCTGCCTCGAACGTGGACGTGCTCGTGTCACGTGCACGTACTCGTACACGGTCCCGTCGAATGGGGCGCTGTCACTTTCGGAGCCAGCACGTGCAGGGTTCCGATCGCAGGCCGGATCGCGGCGACCTTCGTGTACGTGGACATGCACGTGGCACGTCCACGAGCACGTAGAGTCGTGCACAGATCCCATCACGCTTCTTTCGTCGCCTTCAGGATCTCGGCGATGATCGCGTCGGCCTTCACGCCTTCGGCCTCGCCCTCGAAGTTGAGGATCAAGCGGTGGCGCAGGGCAGGGGACGCGACGTGGCGGATGTCGTCGATCGATACCGCGTAACGACCCTCGAGCAGGGCGTGAATCTTGGCCGCGAGGATGACGGCCTGCAGCCCACGCGGCGATGCGCCGTAGCGGAGGAACTGCTTGCTCTTCGCCGTCGCCTCCGGGTTCTCCGGATGCGTCGCGAGCACCACACGGACCGCGTAGTCCTGGATCTGGCGCGCGAGCGGCACTTTGCGGACGAGCTCGCGCATCTCGAGGATGCGGCTCTTGTCGATGACGGCCTTGGGCGTCGGCTTCGTGTCGCTGGTCGTGCGGTCGAGAATCGTATGCAGCGCGTTCTTGTCCGGGTACTCGACGATCAGCTTGAAGAAGAAGCGGTCGAGCTGCGCCTCGGGCAGCGGATACGTGCCGTCCATCTCGAGCGGGTTCTGCGTGGCGAGCACGAAGAACGGCTTCTCGAGCTGGTAGGTCTGCTTTGCGACGGTAACCGAGCCTTCGCTCATCGCCTCGAGCAGCGCCGACTGCGTCTTCGGCGTTGCGCGGTTGATCTCGTCGGCGAGCACGATGTTGGCGAAGATCGGTCCCTTCTGGAACTCGAAGACCTTTTGCCCGTTCTGCTCGGTGATGACGTTCGTGCCCACGATGTCGGCAGGCATGAGGTCCGGCGTGAACTGGATGCGCGAGAAGTTTGCGTGAATCGTCTCGGCCAGCGTGCGCACGAGCATCGTCTTGCCGAGACCCGGGACGCCTTCGAGGAGCGCGTGGCCCCCACCGAGGAGGCACATGAGCACGCCCTCGATGATCGTGTCTTGTCCCACCATCATCGTCCCGATCTCTTCGCGCAGCGTGCGCAGGTCGGTAGTGAACGAAGCAACGGAGGCTTCGACGTCACGCGTGGTCGTGGCTGTGCTCATGGCTTGTCCTGCGGTGCGGGGGCCGGCTCCGAGACGGGAGCCGTCGACGGGTGGATCTTCGCAAAGTAACGTTTGACGTAGTACTTGTAGCTCGACGGAAGCTTTTCGGTACGCATCACCTCTTCGACGATACGCTGGTAATCCGCGTAGACCTTCTGATAGCCGACCGACGCGAAGCCCTTCTGCGCGGCGGCGAGGATGGTCTCGCGCCGCGAGGTGCCGGAGCTGCTCTGCGTGCCCTGCAGGTCCTGGTCCTTGGTGTTGCCGCTCTTTCCGGTCGGATCGCCGGCGAGGTTATCGTCGTGGCCGGTGCCGGGGGCGCTGCCGCCGGGCTGCTGTCCCTGGCCACCGGGCTGGCCCTGACCTTGGCCCTTGCCTTGTCCCTGCCCACCTTGGCCGGGCTTCCACGATTGACCGCCCTGGCCCTTCTGGCCACGCGCGCGCTGCGCGAAGTCCTGGTTCTTGCCGTTCTTGTTGAACGGATCGTTCGGGCCCTTGTTGCCCTTCTGCTTCGCGCGGCGCATGGCCTCGCGAAGGTCGTCCATCTGCGATGACATCTTCTTCTGCTGGGCCTGCTTGCGCTGATCTTGATCGACGCGACCGGTCTCGCGCGCCGCGTCCTTGAGGTTGCGTGACGCTTGCTTCTGGCGCTCCTTGGCCTCTTCGTCCTGCTCCTCTTGGCTCTTGTTCGGATCCTTCTGCGGCTTGTCGAGGTTCTCGGCGGCCTTCTCGATGTCCTTCTGGAGCCGCTTGAGCGCCTGACGCTGCGCCGAATCTTCTTTGTCCTGTTCGTCCTTCTGGAGCTTCTGCAGCTCGTCCTTCTTCTTCTGCAGCTGACGCTCGGCCTCGAGCTGCTCCTTCTCGTTCTTCGCCTGTTCCTTCTTCTTCTCGAGGCGCTTGATCTCGTCCTGAAGCTTTTGCTGCTGCTGCTGCGTCTTCTGCTGCTTGTCCTGTTCCTTCTGCTGCATCTGCTTGGAAACTTGTTCGAGCTTCTCCTGCAGCTTCTGCTTCTCCTGCTCGGACAGCGTCTTGTTCTGCTCGAGCTGCTCGATCTTCTTCTGCAGCTCCTGCTTCTCCTGCTCGCTCAGGTTCTTGTTCTCGAGCTGCTTCTTCAGCTCCTCCATCTGCTTCTGGAGGTCTTGCTTCTGTTGCTCGGACAGGTTCTTGTTCTCGAGCTGCTTCTTCAGCTCCTCCATCTGCTTCTGGAGGTCCTGCTTCTGCTGCGGTGTGAGCTCCTTGTTCTCCAGCTGCTTCTTCAGCTCCTCGAGCTGCTTCTTCGCTTCTTCGGGATCGAGCTTGTCGGCGAGCTTCTCGAGCTCTTCCTTCGCCTTCTGGAGATCGTTCTTCTCGAGGGCCTGGCCGAGCTCCTTCGTCAGGTTCTCCTTGGCGAGCTCCTTGCCCATCTCCTGCATTGCCTTGTCGATCTCGGCCTGATTGGGCTCGCTGTTCTTCGACAGCTCCTCCTCGGCCTTGGCGAGCGCGTCGAGCAGCTGCTCCTTGGTGATCTTGCCTTCCTCCGCATCCTTGAGGAGCTGCTCGATCTTCTTCGCGAACTCCTCGAGCTCGGGGACGTTGTCGCGCTTCGCGGCGTCCTTGAGCTGGCCGATGATGCTCTCGATGTAGGCCTTCTCATCGGGCGGGAACTCGACGGAGCCTTCCTTCCTGCCGCGCTCGTCGGTCAGCGAGATCACCTCGAACGGAACGGGCCCGAGCTGCTTCTTGCCGATGTACGCGGTCAGCTCCGTGATGCCGATCGGGGCATCCTCGGGGATCCGGATCGTGATGGTGTCCTTGGCCCAGTCGATGACGGGGACGGGACGCCCGGCGGCATCGGCACCGAGGTATACCGATGCATCGGCGGGCACGAAGCCACGCACGGGCTCCTGCTTCTTCGGCGCGACGCCCGGGGCACCGATGGCGCGCGTGACATCGAGCGAGGCGACGGGCGATGCGACGCCGGTGAGCAGATTCTTGCCGCGCAGGTGCACGATCTCGCCGGGGCGCGCGACAGCTGGATCCGCGTAGCCGAGGCTCGGCGTGCGATCGGGGCGCTCGATGAACAGACCCGCGACGAGGGCCGACACCGCGAAGAAGCCGGCCGCGGCGTTGAGGTCGCGGGGCTTGGTGAACGGTGCCGCGGCGATGATGTTGGCGCGGGGCACGGCGCGCACGCCGTCCTTGATCGCCGCGATCATCAGGTCGTCGGTCTCGTCGGCGGCTGGGTTGCTACCCAGCGCGCGCTGGAACGCGATCGCGGTCGACAGGCGGTCGGACAAGTTCGACGCGCGGTCGATGCGGCGCGCGACGGTCTCGTCATCGATCCTGCGGCTCGCGCTAACGACGGCGCCCGCCACGATGATCGCGCCTGCAGCGATCAGCATCCCGACCCCCGTGCTGGGGGTCACGAGCTCGATGCGCATCGCGAACACCGACACCATGGCCGTGACGGCCGCGAGGATGGAGGCGGTGGTTGCGCCTTCCAGGGCCCATTGGCTCCGGATCCGGAACCGCGCCCGCCCGATCAGGCGCTGGATCGCCGACGTATCAGTAGCTTGCACGGTGGGCTCCCTCACGCGACCTGTCGGCCGGGTCGCATTGCCTTCCAACGAACGAGGATAGCATCAACATTCCACGCGCCACTCGACCGGTAGGTCTAACTGGGCTGCGACGGATGGGACACCACCACTCGAAATCCGTTGCCCCCAGCGTGCTGGAGGCGGCCACACCTACACGTCGGTGAGGGATTGACCGTGCTTCGGTGCGAAGCGATGCGCGTTCACCCGGCGAACACCTCAGAAGCCGCGCGTGGAGAGCCCGAATGCGACTAGCCTGTCGCGGGATCGAACGTATCTCGGGGTCAGACGGTGAGTCGGCGAACCCCACGAATCGCGATCGCGACCAGAACAACGCTGATCGCGGCCAGCGCGAGCAGGCTCGGCAACATGTCGAAGGGGGTCGCCGAGCGGAGGACCGCGCCACGCATGACGTCGATCATGTGCGTGGCAGGCAGGGCGCGACCGATCGCCCACAGCACCTTCGGCAGACCGGCCACCGGGAAGATGTAACCGGAGAGAAAGATCGATGGCAGCAGGAGCATCTGCGCCATCTGCGTCGCTTGCATCTGCGTGTGCGCGCGCATCGAGATGGTGAGTCCGAGCGCGAGCAACGCGAACAGGTACAGTACGGCCGTCAGGAACAAGAACAGCAGGCTGCCGCGGATCGGAACGCCAAAGCCCCACCTCATGATGAGGAGGATCATGGCCATCTCGACGATCCCGATGACGAGATAGGGCGCGAGCTTGCCGAGCACGAGGCCGACCGGATGGATCGGCGTCACCAGCAGCTGCTCCATCGTGCCTTGCTCGCGTTCCCGCACGATCGCGATCGACGCGAGCACCATCGCCGCGATCTGAAGCAGGATCGCGACGAGGCCAGGGATGATGTAGTTCGCCGTGCGGCCGCCTGGGTTGAACAGGATGATCGGCTGCGCCGAGAGCCGCGGGGTTGCGCCCAGCTCCTCGGCGAGATCGAGGTTGTGCTGCGCGACCATGCCGTTGATCGACGCGAGGGCCTGCGCGCTGACGTTGCTGTCGGAGCCGTCGATGAGGACGAGGAACGGCGCCTCGAGGTTGCGCGCGCGCTTGTCGTGGAAGTCGGGCGGGATCATGATCCCGACGCGCGCCTTGCCGCGGGCGATCAAGTTGCGCGCGTGGTCGGGGCTGTTGGTGACCTCGGAGATCTCGAACGTGCTCGTCGCGCGCAGGTCGTCGAGGAGCTCGCGGCTGTAGCGCGAACGATCCTGGTCGACGACGACGGTCGGAAGGTTGCTGACGTTCTGATCGAGGAAGCCGAACAGCGCGAGCTGCAAGAGCGGCAGCATGAAGAACAGCGCGAGCGTCCCGCGATCGCGGAAGATGTGCTTGAACTCCTTGCGCATGATCGCGACGAAGGAGCTCCACATCACGCGCTCACCTTCTGCAGCGCTCCGCGCTCGCGTGCCGCCTGCTCGGTGAGCGTGACGAACACGTCCTCGAGCGAGGGCGCGATCTCGCGGACGGTGGCGATGAATCCAGCGGCGGCGAGGCGCGCGCGTAGATCGTCGTTCGTGATCGCGGCTTCGATCTCGGCGTGGACCGCCGCGCCGAACACGGTCGCCGTACGGCAGAACGCCTGCGCGCGCAGCCACGTCAGCGCACGCGTGGTGTGGGCGGTCTCGACCTCGAGGCGTCGCACGCCCGGCGGATGCACTGCGGGGAGCTCCTTCAGCTCGTCGGGGGTGCCGTTGACGAGGAGCTTCGAGAGATACAGATAGCCGACCTCGCCGCATCGCTCGGCCTCGTCCATGTAGTGCGTGGTGACGAGCAACGTGATCCCCTCGGCGGACAGCGCGAACAGCAGGTCCCACAGCTCCCGGCGCGCGACCGGATCGATGCCCGCCGTGGGTTCGTCGAGGAACACCACCTTGGGGTCATGCATGAGCGCGGCGCCGAGCGCGAGGCGCTGCTTCCAGCCGCCGGAGAGCAAACCCGCGCGGCGATTCGCGTACGGTGTGATGTGCGTGAGCTCGAGCGCGTGGTCGACGCCGCGCTTCAGCTTCGCGCCCGAGAGCCCATAGATGCGCGCGTAGAACTCGAGGTTCTCGAGGACGGTCAGATCGGGATACAGCGCGAACTTCTGGCTCATGTAGCCGATCGAACGCCGGATCTGATCGCCCTCGGTTGCGACGTCGAAGCCGAGCACCGAGGCCTTGCCCTCGTTGGGCGGCAACAACCCACACAGCACGCGGATCAGCGTCGACTTGCCCGAGCCGTTGGGGCCGAGGAGGCCGTAGATGACGCCCGTGTGGACGACGAGGCTGACGTCGGACAGCGCCGTGAAGTCACCGAACCTACGCGTCACGTGCTCGATGACGATCGCGGGCTCCGTCACTTCGGGACCTCGACGGTCGCGGCCATGCCGGCGCGCAGCTCGCTCTTGCCCTCGAGGAGTCCGATACGTGCCATGAACACCTGGTCGGCGCGCTCGTCGGCGGTCTGCAGGTTCCGCGGCGTGAACTCGCCCTGCGCGTTGATGTGCTCGACGCGCCCCTTGAACGAACGATCGAACGAGTCCACGGTGATCGGGACCACCTGGCCGACCTTGATGCGCCCGATCTGCGTCTCGGGCACGTACAGCCGCACGAACAGCTGGTCATCCTCGAGCAGCGTCGCCGCCGGTGCGTTCGGCGCTAGCAGATCGCCGGGACGCAAGTCGAGCGACTCCACGCGAGCTGCCACCGGCGCGCGGATCTCGAGCTCGTCGATCATCACATCGAGCTGCGCGACCTTGGCCGCTGCCGCTTCGACCTGTGCTGCCGCGGCACGCAGGTCCTCCACGCGCGCTCCCGCCACGACCAGGTTTGCCGCGGCCTGCGCTTCTGCCGCGCGCGCGGCCGCCTGCGCCTTCTCTTCACTCCGTGCGCCGGCGCGCAGCTGATCCACCACCTGCTTCTGTGCGTCGCGCTGCGCGGCCGCCGTGCGCAACTGGGTCTCTGCCGCATCCGCTTCGGCGACCGGAATCGCACCGCTCGCGACCAGCCGACGCGCCCGGTCGACGTCGAGCTGCGCCTTGTCGACCACCGCCTGCGTTTGCGCGAGCTTGGCCTCGCCGGCCGCGATCTCCTCGACGCGGGTGCCGCGCTTCGTCTCCTCGAGCGCCGCATTCGCCTCGGCGGCCCGCGCGTTGGCCTGTGCGATCTCTTCGGGACGCGCGCCTGCTCGCCGCTTGTCGTTCTCCGCGCGCGCCTGCTCGAGCTGCGCGACCGCGGCTGCCCGCTGTGCATCGAGGTCACCGCGTTCGAGCTCGAGCAGGGGCTGCCCAGCGGCGACGGGGTCTCCTTCCTGCACGAGCACCTTCGCTACGCGCCCACCCGTGCGTGATCCGACGGTGATCGCGCGCGCCTCGACGGTCCCCGCCCACTCGAACGGGCGGCCTGCCAGATAGATGCGATATCCGACGTACGCCGCCCCGATCACCGCGAGCAGGATCACGGGAACGAGGCGCTTCATGCGCTCGGCTGCAGCAAGCATCGTGCCGCGGTCGGGCGAAACCTGACAAGAGGCTGACACGCCGTCTCGCTATCCCAGGATAGATGCAGCTCGCGACCAGCCAACCGTTCTCGTTCGCACAGACCCTCGCGTTCATCCGCCGGTTTCCTCCCTGCCAGGGCGATTTCGTGCTGACCGACGACGCGCTCACAGGTGCCGTGACTCTCGACGGGCGCCCGGTGTTGTTCACGTTGCGCAGCCGGGCGAACGACCTCGCGGTCGAGACCACGGACCCGCGTGCCGCCGCGATCGCGGCCGACTTCGTGGGTTCTACCTGAAGACGGGCTATGCGCGACGCACGGCCCGGATCGGCGCGAGCGTCACGGCGTGAACGCCCCGAGCCAGAACTTGTTGCTGGTCTGGTCCAGGATCTCGAACGTGGCCTTGCCGCGGTCGCTGGGAATCATGCCCTTGATGTTCGGCAGCTGGCCCGCGTTCGCGACGACGAAGTAGCGGCGGTTGAACGGCATGCGCGTGCGATCCGCGAGGTACTTGTTGATCTCGACGTTGTTCGGGTTGGGAAACGCCGTCTTCATCTCGGGGATGAAGCCGAGGATCTCCTCACCCGACCAGAAGTTCTCGCCGCGCCAGTACAGCTGCCACGCGATCAGGCGATCGGCATCGGGGGCGCGGAACGGCTTGCGCTTGCCACGCTTGCCGGACTTCAGCACGTCGATCTTTCGCTTGAGGTCCTGCTTCTCTTGCTCGCGCGGGCTCTTGCCCTTGACCTTCTGTTGCTTGTCGAGCGCTTCCAGCTCGGCGAGCTTCTTCTCGAGCTGCGCGCGTTCTGCCGTCAGCTTCGCCGGGTCGGCGTCGGCGATGAGTGGGTCGAGCTTCTGTCGCTCGCCCGGCGCGAGCTTGATCGTGATCGAGTGAGCGCCATGTGCGATCGCGGTGCCGACGAGCGTGACCTGCTGTTCGCGCGTCTTCGGCTCGTCGATCTTCTGCACGCGGACATCGAGCGTCATCGGCTGTCCGTCCTGATAGGTCTCGGGGATCTTGGTCTCGAACGTATACGTGTCCCCGTGGCCGGCCCACTCGTCGCGCAGCTGCCCGGTGCCGAAGTAGACCAGGTGCTGGCCGTAGATCGTGCGCTGCTCGTAGTACTCGCGGATCGCATCGCCCATGCCCCAGTGCGGGGCGGCGAGCGGCATATAGATCTGGAGCGCGTAGATGCAGATCGCGAGGCCCACGCCGCAGATGGTGGCGACGGCGAGCCGGACCCAGCGCGTGGCGAGCAACAGGATCGCGATCGCGCCCGCGATACCGAGGAGGAGGAAGCCGTCCGACGGATCGACGAGGTATGGCTCGTTCTCCGGCCACGGGCGGTTGTAGAGGAACACGAACATCTCGATCCAGCGATCGGGCTCGAACATCAGGTCGCGGCACAGGAGGAGCACGATGCCGGCGCCCAGCGCGGCGAACAGCGGGTGCAAGCGCTCGCGGCGCGCGTAGATGTCGTCGAGCAGGAACGCGACGAGCAGCGACAGCGGCGGGATGGCCGGGAGGATGTAATGGTGAAACTTCGTCTTCACCAGGCAGAACACCGCGACCGCGACGACACCCCACAGCGCGATGATGAACCGCACCCGGCCCTCGCGCGTGTCGATGCGCGCGCGCAGGAACGCGACGGCGACCGCGGCGGGGAGCAGCGCCGCCCACAGCCACATGCCGTGGCCGATCTGGTCGGTGTAGTACTCGAACGTGCCGGGCGAGTTATCGACGCCGGCGCCCGCCCGGTTGAGGACGTGCGTGAACACGTACTCGCTGATGAACGCGAGGCCGTCCTTGAGCCACATCGCGACGTGCCACGGGATGAACACCGCAGGGATAACGAACAGTGCGCGCTTGAGCTCGTAGTCGCCCTCGTAGAGCGCGCGCCAGCGGAACATCAACACGACGTGGAACGCGCACACGCCTGCGACCACGGTGAGCCCGGGCGGGCCCTTCGCGAGCACGCTCACGCCGAGGAGCGCGTACGCGCCGATCAGGTAGACCTGGCGCATCTGCGAGATCGGCTTCATGCGCAAGAGGTGCTCGGCGATGTCGTCGGTCTTGGCCCACGTGAGCTTGTCGCGGTGAACGCCGAACGCGCGCAGCGCATCCACCAACGAGAGGATGCCGAACGCGAGCGCGCGGATCAGATAACGATCGGGCGCGTGGCGGTCCCACGGCACGAGCGTGTTGTCGACGACGTGGCGCCACATCGACTGGCCCGGCTGACGCACGCCGAGCGGCTCGCGCACGATCGATGCGATCACGCCGCCGAGCAGCGTCAGTGGCAGCCGCACGATCTGGTAGCCGTCGCGCCACACGGGCATGAACAGCGCGACCATGAGCAGCGGTAGCCAGACGGCCGGGTTGAGCTTGATGCCGCGCACACCGAGCTGCGGGTTGGTCGCGAAGTACCAGACGTAGTAGACGAGCTGCAGCAACAGGAACCCGCCGACGAGACCGAGCACGAGGTGCCGTGCGTCGAACGAGAGGCGGCCGCGCGACCACCAGGAACGGATCGTCCGGTCACCGTCCTCCATCGCGAGCGTGAACAGCGACAGCGCGCCGATCGTGCACGCGACCATGGGCATGTCGGGGATCGCGGTGCGCGCGATCATGCAGAACATCGGCGTGGTGCCGACGACGAGTAACCCGAGCCAGGCCATGCGGCGGCCGATCAGGCGCGCGAGCATGAGCCACATCAACGTGAGGCCCGCGATCGCGCATAACAGGAACGGCAGGCGGACGCCGATCATCACGCGCGCCGTGTCGGTCATCTCGCCCGAGTAGCCGCCGTTCTCGCCGACGCCGACCCCCCGCATGCCCGCGGCCATCAACCAGAACTGGAACACCGGCTTGGACCGGAAGCCCTCGTTCTCGTCGAAGCCACCACCGTACGAGCCGGGCCACTCGGTGTGCACCCAGTCGTTGTTCTGCAGCATCATGCGCGAGACTTCGCCGTAGTGGGTCTCCCATGGATCGAGCAGCGTGTAGCGCCCGATGCCCGGTGCGAGAACCACGAGGGCGACCACCACGACGAGCGCGAGCTCGAAGACGGTGACACGCGTACGCGGAGGCGACGACATTGCGGCCGACGCTAGCACGGGGCGCCGGATGGTAGAGTCCGGGGGTGATCGATCGGGGCCTGGCCGAGGCCGTGTTTGCCGACGCGGTACGCGCGTGTGATCCGACGGCGCGGGTGGCGGCTGCGCTCGTCGAGCCCGATATCTCCGGACGGCTCGCCGGCAGGAAGCGGTTCGGCATCGCCATGGGCAAGGCCGCGCTCGCGATGGCGCGTGGCGCCGGCCCGGTGGAGCAGGGCGTCGCCATCGCCCCCGTCGACGATGGCGCCCCGCTGCCCGCGGGTTGGCGCTGCATACTCTCCGCGCACCCGCTGCCCGACGAGCGCAGCCTGGCCGCCGCCGCCGCCGCGCACGCACTCGCCGCGCTCGCGGCCCCGCGCGACGCGTTGCTCGCGCTGATCTCTGGCGGGGCATCGGCGCTGGTCGAGGCGCCACGCAGCACGCTCTCCCTCGCCGAGCTGCGAACGGTCGCGCGCGCGGTGATGGCGGCGGGGGCGCCGATCGCCGAGCTCAACGCCGTGCGTACGGCACTCTCGCAGATCAAGGGCGGCGGGCTCGCGCTCGAATGCCGCGCTCCGGTGACCACGCTCGCCATCAGTGACGTCCCAAGTGATGACCTCGCGATCATCGGCTCGGGGCCCACGATCGGCCCGTGGCTCGGGGCGCCCGACGGTGCCGATGTTGGCGCCGCGGACCTCGCTCTGCGGACGCGCGCACGCGAGCTGCTCGCAGGGTACCAGATCGCGGTCTCGCCCCTGATCGCCGAGGTGCTCGCCGCGCCGGCGCGCTCGCTCTCCGTCCGCCGCGACGACCACGCGCGCGTGATCGCGCCGATGGCCGCCTTCGCCGGGGCTGCCCACGACGCGCTTGCGGCGCGCGGCCTGCACGGCATGTTCGCCGCCGTCCCGGTGACCTCGACGGTCGAGGCCACGGCGCGTGAGCTCGCTGCCAGCCTCGGGCTCATCGTCGCGTGGGGCGAGCCGACGGTGCCGCTGCCACCCGTCCATGGTGAAGGCGGACGCGCGCAGCAGCTCGCCCTCGCGCTCGCGCAGCACCTGCGCGGTACCCGGCGCAGCGCACTCGTCATCGGCAGCGACGGCGCGGATGGCCCAACGCCGCGCGCGCGGCCCACCCCCGCGGGCGCCTATGTCGACGGCAACACCTGGGATGCCATCAAGCGCGCCGGCCACGACCCAGGCGCCGCGCTCGCGCGCTGCGATGCAGGCACGGTGCTGTCCGCGATCGGGGCGCTGGTGGTCACCGGGCCGACCGGCGTCAACCACGCGGACCTCATCCTCGTGGGCTGAGGGGACTGGCCCGTTTCTCGTCGGGATCGGGCCCCAGGATTCTCGGGCTCGGGCTCGGGCTCGGGCTCGGGCTCGGTGATATAGACGCCGCGTGGCCACGTGGACCACGCTCGCCGTACTCGACTGGACGACCAAGCGATTCACCGAAGCTGGGATCGGGGGCGCGCGCCTCGAGGCGCAGCTCCTTCTGGCGCATGTCCTCCAGTGCACGCGCACGCAGCTCTATATGGGCTTCGATAAGCCGCTGGCCGAGGCCGAGCTCGCCGCGTATCGCGAGTTGATCAGGAAGCGGCTGGCCGGTGAGCCCGTCGCGTACCTCCTCGGCGAGCACGAGTTCTGGGGCTTGCCGTTCTACGTCGACCACAACGTGCTCGTGCCGCGCCCGGACACGGAGACGGTCATCGAGGTTGCCCGTGGGTTGCGCACGGATCGAAGCGCTCCATGCCGCGTGCTGGACCTGTGCACCGGGTCGGGCGCGATCGCGGTGAGCCTCGCCAAGGAGCTGCCGGCCGCGATGGTGATCGCGACCGATGTCTCGCCCGCAGCCGTGGCCATCGCGAAGCGCAATGTCGAGCGCAACGGCGTGGCGGATCGCGTCGAGGTTCGGGCGGGGGACCTGTTCGCGCCGGTCGCCGGCGAGACGTTTGACCTCATCGTGTCGAATCCGCCGTACATCGCGACCGCCGTGATCGCGACGCTGTCGGCCGAGGTGAAGCGCGAACCCGTGCTCGCCCTGGACGGTGGCGCCGACGGGCTGGGCTTCTACGACAAGATCTGTCCGCAGGCATTCGCGCAGCTGAGCCCGGGCGGCGCGCTCGTCGTCGAGCACGGCTACGACCAGGCAGAGACCGTGCGCGCGCGGTTCGTCGCTGCGGGATTCTCGAATGTCACCCTCGTGCACGATCTCGGAAAAAATCCGCGCGTGACGTGGGGCACGCGCTAAGCCGTTCTTTTCCCCGCGCGTGTACGATGGCGGCGTGCGGTGTCTGGCCTTCGTCTGCGTGCTGGTCGCGACGATGCGCGTCGCCTTCGCGCAGGCGCCGGATCCGGTTCCGCCGCCGGACACCCCCGACGCACCGCCGACCGATCCGGGCGACGCCCCGACCGATCCGTCCGCACCGACCGAGGCCACCGTGCCTGCGCCCGCCGCCCCCCCGGTGACACCGCCGCCGGCGAAGCCCACGATCCCGACGCCGCCGCCGAAGAAGTCCGCGGCCGAGATCAAGGAAGAGCGCGCGCGTGCCGAGCAGCAGTGCGCGGCGAAGGCTACCGACTGCGACTGGGTCGCGACGCGCTCGAGCCTCGAGCGGCTCAGCGTGCGGCGCGCGATCACGGCGCGCGGCTACGAGGTCGAGCCGTCCCCGTGGGGCAAGGTCATCGGCAAGATCGAGGTCTACAACGAGGACGTGTTCGCCGAGAAGAATCGCCTGCTCGGGTTCTTCAACCACTTCCACGTCACGTCGAAGGAGTTCGCGGTGCGCCGCGAGGTCGTGGTGCGCAGCGGCGACGTCTACAATCAGCTGCAGATCGAAGAGTCGGAGCGGCGACTGCGCGATCCGATGTTCACGTCGGTGATCGCGATCATCCCGATCAAGTCGAAGACGGCGGGCCAGGTCGACGTCCTCGTCGTCACCCGCGACATCTGGAGCCTACGCCTCAACACCGCGTACACGGTGCAGCAGGGCGAGCTGACGAACCTCGCCATCTCGCTCTCCGAGAACAACTTCCTCGGGCGCCGCAAGGTCGTCGCCGCCGCGTTCACGATGGACCAGGGCGCGATCGCGACGGGCCCGCTCTACATCGACAAGAACTTCCTCGGCAAGTACATCGATTTTCGCGCGCGCGTGAACACCATCATCAACCGCGACGCGTTGCTCCAGGACGGCCGGCTCGACAACGAGGGCAGCTCGAGCACGATCACGCTGTCGAAGACGCTCTGGAAGCTGTCGAGCAAGTGGGGCTGGGGCACCACGTTCACGCATCGGTTCGCGATCGATCGCCGGTTCGCCGGCACCGAGCTGCGCGGTGTGCGGTGTCCGCTCGACGGCAGTGACTGCGAGCTGCGCTTCGATCCCGCGCTCACGCCCGAGGCCGAGCTGCTGCCGTGGATCTACAACATGAAGCGCTGGGGCATCAGCACGTACGCGGTGCGCCAGTGGGGCACCAAGGTCAAGCAGCAAGCGACGTTCGGCTACAGCCTCGATAGCCAGCGCCCGACGCTCCTGTCCTCGTTCACGGGCACCCCGGAGCAGCGCGCCCCCCTCGAGCGCGCGATCCTGCCGCGCTCCGGGGTGACCTCGGTGCCGTACGTCAGCTACGCGCTGTTCACGCCGCGGTTCCGCACGCGTCGCAACGTGCAGACCTATGACCTCGCCGAGGACCTGCGCCTCGGCCCCGATCTCGATATCTCGTACGGTGTTGGCCTCAAGGCGCTCGGCTCGACCTCGAACTTCCAGCGCGGTGGCATCAGCGCCGGTTACACGCTGCCGTGGTGCAAGGACGGCTCGGCGCGCCTCAGCGGTTCGCTCTCGTCGCGCCTGCAGAACGGCGAGTTCTTCGATAACGCAGCCACGCTCAACGCCCGCATCGTCACGCCGACCCGCTGTGACAGCGGTGATATCCGCGGTGGCGCGCAGGCCGCGCGTCTCGTGATCGAGAGTACCCTCGGCTCGCGGTCGAACAACCTCAGCCCGACGCTGCTGACGATCGGCTCTGACAACGGCCTGCGCGGCTACAACATCAACGAGTTCTTCGGCCAGCGGCTGTTCGGTACGCAGGCCGAGCTTCGCACCTACCCGATTCCTGTCTGGGTGTTCCGCGCGGGTGCCGTGGTCTTCTACGAGTTTGGTGGTGCTGCCGACACGTTCAAGGAGCTCGAGCTCCATCACGACGTGGGTTTCGGCATTCGCGCGCTCACGCCCCAGACCTCGCGCGAGCTGTTCCGCTTCGACCTCGCGTTCCCGATGGATGGCCCCGATCGCGGCAAGCCGAAGTTCAGCGCGGGGTTTCAGCAGGAGTTTTGAGAATCGTGCGCGTGCCCGCGAGGAAGCGGGCGACGAGGTACAGAGCGGTGACCGTGAGCCCCGCGGAGAGGCCCCACCACAAGCCGCGTGCACCGAGCGCCGCGCCGAACGCGAGCCCGAGCGAGATGGGGAGCCCGATCGCGTAGTGCCCGATCAGGTTGCCGACGAGCGTCGCGCGCGTGTCGCCGAGGCCGCGCAGCGCACCGGCCGCGACCGCCTGGGCGCCGTCGGAGAGCTGGAACAGCGCGGCGATCGCGAGCAGCGGTCCGGCGGCGCCGATCACCGCGCTCTCGTCGGTGAACAGGCGCGCGAGCGGGCCGGGCGCGAGCAAGAACAGCAGCGCGAAGCAGCTCATCGTGCAAAGGCCGGTGGCGAGCCCGAGGATGCCGCGCCGACGTGCGAGCGCGAGGTTGCCTTCGCCGACCGCGAGGCCGACGCGCAACGAGGTGGCCGCGCCGATGCCGACCGCCATCGAAAACGTGAAGCTCGAGATGTTGAGCGCGATCGTGTGGCTCGCTGCGGGCAGCGTGCCGAGCTTGGCGGCGAGTACGGTGGCAACGCCGAAAATGCCGACCTCTGCGAACAGCTGACCACCGACGGGCCCGCCATAGCGCGCGACCTTGGCGATGTCCGCGCGCGTCGAGCGAACCTTCTGGACGCGGCCGTGCGCACCGTCGATTGCGCGCACCGCGGCAGCGTAAACGACGGTGATCAGGGTCTGCACGACGAGTGTCGCGATCGCGGCACCGGCGACGCCGAGCGCGGGAATGCCGAGTGGCTCCACTCCGAAGATCAGCGCCCAGTCGAGCAGGACGTTGACGAGGTTGCCCGCGATCACCGCGACGAGCAGCGGCCGTGTGATGTTGTTCGCTGCGAGGTACGAACGCAGCGCGATGGACAGCAGATACGGCACGATGCCGAGGCTCCGCAGATACACGTAGAGCCGCGCATCCACGATGATCTCGGGCGGCGCATCGGCGAGATCGAGGAGCAGCGGCGTGGCGAGCACGACAAGCATGCCCGCGAGCCCGACGAGCACGGCGAGCCGGAGCCCCGCGTGCAGGTAGCGGCGCGCATCGTCGTGGCGCCCGCCTCCGATCGCCTGCGGGATCACCGAGTCGAGGCCCATCACGACGCCGAGGCCGATCGCGCTGATCGCGAACAGCAGGTTGTTTCCGACGCCAGCGGCGGCAAGTGCGGTGTCGTCGTAGCGACCGAGCCACGCCGCATCGACCGAGCCCATGAGCTGGACGCCCAGCTGCTGCGCGGCAAGCGGGATCGCGAGGGTGACTTGCTGGCGGAGCTCCGAGCTCAACCCGGCGTCTCGGGGCTCAAGGAGCCGGGCGCGGCGACATCGGCGCGTTCATGAACGTCAGGTTCTGCGCGACGAGCTTGGCGAGCGCGAGACGACGGTCACGATCCGGGCCGACGATGCGCACGTAACAGGGCGCGTCGTCGTCGATGAACAGCAGGCCCTGGCCGTGGTGATCGAGCCCCTTGGCGCCGACATCCACGCTCGATGCGGCCTCGGGGGCGCGCTGCGGCGCATCGGGCATCGCATCCGGGTCGCGCTTGCCGGCATCGATCTTCAGGCTCGGCACCGGCGCCGCATCCGCGGCCACGTTGTACGCCTCGATCAGCTCGCCGCTGGTCCGCGTGTACTGGGCGAACAGCGCATCGGCGCGCTCCTTCATCCCGTCGCGGCAGTCGATGTCGTATGTCCAGTACTCTGGCGGCTGCTGGATCGTAACCTCGTAATTGCACGGCTTCGGCACGCCGCGCGGCACCGACGCGGGATTGTCGATCGCGCGCACGGTGCCACCGAGCACGCGGCCAAGGTCACCTTCGGAGGTGACGCTCTCGCAGCTGAACTTTTCGGGATAGACACCAGCGAGCTTGATCGGCTTGTCGGTGGTCTTCTTCGACTCTTCGCCGCCGCCATCCTTGCCGCAGGCGGCGAGCGCGATCCAGAGCAACATGGTGCGGCGCATCGAAAGGTAGCCGACGGTACCAGTCAGAATGCGCGTACTCAATCGGCGTGTCAGCGATCCGACGAGTCGGTCACCGCGACACGGGTTGTCGCATCGTAGACGAGGCGTAGCTCGGCGACCTCGGCGATCGCCTCGGCCAGCGCGAGGAGCGGGGCAGGGCGACGCGCTTCGTCGAGATGAATCGAGCCGCCAACGCGGCGCTCCACGAAAGCGACGTAGATCCCGTGCCGCGCTGCGACGACGACCGCGCGCAAGTGAAACAGCGGGATCGACGCACGGCGCCGGATTCCGAGGATGCGCTGCTCGCTGCGCAACAGGCCCTCCTCGCGATCGAACACGAGCTTGCGGCGCAACGTGCCGAGCAGGATGCCGACGGCGATCGACACGCCGCCGAGGATCGCAGCCCACACCGGGCCGAGTGCGACGAGCCAGGCACCGCCCGCCGCGAGGCCCCAGCCCGTCCACGCCGTCGCGCGCGTCAGATCGAGCTCGACGCGCGTGCTCGTGCGCATACGAATCGCAACGGAGCCTAGCCAGTCGAGCACACGGAAAGGGTACGGCCTACACCGACGCGTGGCCAGGGCCCTACGTGGTCCGACGTGGTGTGCGCCGACGGGGCACGTTCCTACGCCCCGGCATGTCCGTGGCTCATCCGCCGTCGCTGATCGAGCCGCCGCCGCCGGCACCACCACCGCCGGTGTCACCGCCACCGCCACCGCCGTCGCCACCACCGTCACCACCCGGCGGACCTCCGCCTTCACCCTGCATGCGCCACTCGCGCTGACGCCCACCGCGACCGCGACGCCGACGGCGACGACGCTTGCGCATCGGCAGCCCGTCGGGGCCGAGCATCGGACCCTGGCCGCCTTGGCCCTGCTGCTGCGGGCCGCGGTCGCGCATCTCGAACACCGCCACGGGGGCGTCGCCATTCGGCGGCCCACTCATCATTGGCATTCCGTTCTGATTCGGCATCCCGTTGCCGGGCCCACGCCGCCGTCGCCGTCGCCGCCGCCGCCGCTCGCCGGGCATCCCGCCATTGGCGCCTTGCGGGCCCGGCGGGCCCGGCGGGCCCGGCGGTGGACCGAAACCCTGCTGTTGCTGCGGGCGCGGCCCGCGGTTCTCGAACCGCGGCCCATTATCGCGACGTTCGAACCCACCACCGCCGCCATTGCCGCGATCCCAGCGACGCTGCTTCTTGCCGCGGCGGCGGGCGCCGACGCCTGCATCGTTGGGGTTGGCCGAGGCGACCGGTGCCGTGGCGATGCGCATCGGCCCGCGCACGTATTCGATCACCGGGCCACCACCGCCGCCACCACCCGGGCGGCGCGGCTGCGCTTCCGGAATCGGCGCCGCCGTCGACAGCACCGGCGTCATGAACGCGCTCTTCGGCGGCAACATCGCGCGGCGCTTGCGCCGGCGGCGGCGCCGGCGGCGCCGTGCCTCGGCTGCACTCGCCGATGTGCCCGTGGCGTCGAGCGGACGCTGCGGCCGCACCTTGGGCTGCTTCGGCTGCTTCTTGCGCGCGAGGACCGTGACCTCGCCCGGGCCTTCAATGCCTTCTTCGGCGAGCTCCGCGGCGGTCTTGTCGATCACCTCGTAGTCGTCGTCATCCTCGTCATCATCGTCTTCGTCGTCGAGGTCGTCCTCATCCTCATCCTCATCCTCGTCGTCGTCGAGGTCATCGTCGTCCTCGAGGTCATCGTCATCCTCGTCGTCGACGAGCTCGCCATCCTCGCCCTCGTCGTCTTCGAGCTCGTCCTCGTCGAGCTCATCGTCCTCGAGCTCGTCATCCTCGAGCTCGTCGCCTTCTTCGATCGTCTCCTGTTGCGGGACGGGCTTCTTGCGCGTGACCACCGCGGGTGCGGCTGCCGGTTCGGCCGCGGCCACCGCGACGGGGGCCGGCGCTGGCGTGGGCGCGGGGGCAGGTGCGGGCGTCGACGCCGCGGTCGACCGACGGAGCACGGTCGCTGCCGGTTTGGGCGCCGCTGCCGCAGGTGCACCGTTCGTCGCCGCCTCGGGCAAGGCTGTCGACGGCTGATCGATGCGAACGACGCGCGCCTTGATCTCGCGCTTTGGCTTCGCCTCGACCGGTTCGTCGTCGAGCTGGCGGGTCAGCGAGGCACCGAGGCGCGTGGCCTCGGTCGACGCCGCGAGGGCGGCTTCGCGCGAGCGCAGGCAGTTGTCGCAACGGCCACAGCGCGGCGGCTCGGGCTCACCCAAGTACTGCAGGATGACCTGGTTGCGGCAGCCCGGCGCCTTCACGTACGCGAGCAGGGCATCGAGGCGCTGACGGTCGGCGATACGGCGCGCCTCGTATTGCTTGGCGCGCTCGAGGAGCAGCTCTTGCTCCATCGGCGGGTCGGCGAGGAAGAACAGGCCGCCTTCCTTCTCGATGATGAACTGCTCGTCCTTGAGCAGCGACAGCACGGTGCGCGTGCGCTGCTGACCGACGCCACTCGACAGCGCGATGTTGGCGACGTTGGGCGGCGTCTCGTCCGCGAGGCGGTTGCCGTCGCTGTGGAGATCGTGGAACGCCTCCACCGCCTCGTAGACCATGCGCACCTGGCGCTTGGTCGGATACGTGCCCGAGAGGAAGTACTCCTGGATCGCGACGTCGTCGGGCGAGAACAGCAGCACGCAGCGCGCGGGCTTGCCATCACGACCGCCACGACCGGCTTCCTGTGCGTACGCCTCGAGCGAGCCGGGGACGTGGTAGTGGAGGACGTTGCGAATATTCGGCTTGTCGACGCCGAGACCGAACGCGTTGGTCGCGACCATCACCAGGTCGCTCGACTCCATGAACTTCTGCTGGCTCTCGTCGCGATCGCCCTTGTTCATGCGCCCGTGGTATTTGGCCACCGGGATGCCCCAACGTCCGAGCGCCTCGTAGAGCTCTTCGACCTTCTTGACGGTCGCGCAGTACACGATGCCCGGTCGCGGCAGCTTCTTCAGCAGCGTGACGAGCGTTTTCATCTTCTCGTCTTCGTCGGAGAAGACGATCACTTCGTAGTGGAGATTTGGCCGATCGAACGTGGTCGTGACCGTGGTCGCGCCCTCGATGCCGAGCTGGAACAGAATGTCGTCGCGGACGTGCGGCGGCGCGGTCGCCGTCGTGGCGAGGACCGGGGGACGGCCGACGTCCTCGAGCGCCTTGCGCAACGACAAGTACGCGGGGCGGAAGTCATGGCCCCACTGCGACACGCAGTGTGCCTCGTCGACGACGAACCGCGACACGCCGACACCGCCCGAGGCTTCGCGCAAGAACACGCGGAACTCGGGATCGGCCATCCGCTCGGGTGTGGTGAGCAGCAGCTTGCCGCCAGGCGATCGGATCAGCGCATCGACCTCGCGGCGCTGCTTCACCGTCAGCGTCGAGTCGATCTTCACCGCGGTGACGCCTTTCGCGACCATCTTGTCGAGCTGGTCTTTGATCAGCGCGATCAGCGGTGAGACGACAACGGTGACACCAGGAACGACGAGCGACGTCAGCTGATACAGCAGCGACTTACCGCTGCCCGTCGGCATGACGGCGAGCAGATCTTCGTTCTTGAGGAGGTGCTCGAATGCCTCGGCCTGGCCGGGACGGAACGACTTGATATGGAGTGCCTTCTGACCGACTCCGAGCAGCGCGCCAACCTGCGGAGGCAGATTCACGCCCTCCGGAGGCACGGGGCCATTTAGGTCGTACTCCGGCCGCGGGGGCGGCGGCGGCGCAGGCTCCGCCTTGATTTTCTTCGCCACCTTCGGCTCCTTGGCCACCGTCAATTCTTTGGCCACCTTGGGCTCTTTCGTGGCCGGCTCTCTCGCGGCCTTCGGCGCTTTCGCGGCCTTGGGCGGTCTCGCCGGCTTTTTACTCGGCTTTGCTGCCTTAGGCTCCGGCTTTGCCTTCGTCGGCTTGGCGGGAGGTTTCGGGCGCGCCGTCGATTTCTTCGACGTCGAGCTCGACGCCGATTCCCTCTTCTTCGTCTTGGACCCTGAGCGCTTGGTCGTGGACATCAGCCCTCTGCTCTCGCCGCCGAGACCAGGAACCCTGTTCCCAGCACGTCGACCGGCGAGCCGGCGCAGCTCCTCATAGGAAAAGCCAGCGCCCTGTTCAATGAAGACCATACCACGCAGGGCAGGGCAAGCGGGATCGCTCCTGATCTGCGTGATATTAGTGGAGCCATGGCGAGCGACCGCCCGGTGCGGGAGGCAGAAAACCGTCTGGAGAGGTTCAATGCGGATCGCGAGAGGCTGCTCGGTGAAGTCGAGCGCCGCGTGGTCTCGCGCAGGGTGGCGGAGGCCCGGGAGGGCGGCGACAGCTCGCTCGAGTACGTCCTCAACGACGTCGCCTTCAACGAGATTCGCCGACTCGAGCACGCCAAGAACGGCGCCGCCGACCGGTGGAAAGAGCTCTCGCGCCGCCTCCTCGGAATGAGCGAGGAAGAGAAGGCCAGCGAACTGCGTAGCCTCGTGCGCTACTATGGCCAGGACGTCGTCGGAAACTTCGACCCGCGCGTCTACAAGTTCGCGACCGGCCTCATGCCGTCGCTGCTCGGCTTCGTGTTCAACCCGATCACCTCGCTGACCGAGGGCATGAACACCCTCCGCAACCTCGACGCGCGGATCAGCGCCGACGGCGAGGTCGACCTCGTGCGCGCGTGCGCCGAGCGGGGGACGATCGTCATCACACCGACGCACTCGTCGAACATGGACTCGCCCGCGATCGGCCTTGGCCTACTGCGCGCGCACCTGCCACCGGTGACCTACGGTGCCGGCAAGAATCTATTCTCGAACCCGTTCACCTCGTTCTTCATGCGCAACCTCGGCGCGTATCGCGTCGATCGCCGGCTGCGCTTCGAGCTCTACAAGGACGTGCTGAAAGAGTACTCGACGGTCCTCCTCGAGCACGGCTATCACTCGCTGTTCTTCCCCGGTGGTACGCGCTGCCGCTCGAACATCGTCGAGAAGCACCTGAAGCTCGGCCTGCTCGGCACCACGGTCACCGCCTTCAAGAACAGCGTGCGCGAGGGGGCGCCGAACAAGCGCATCTACATCGTACCGGTCACCATCAACTACCGGCTCGTGCTCGAGGCGGAGACGCTGATCGCCGACTACCTCGCGGAGACCGGCAAGAGTCGCTACATCATCACCGACGACGAGTTCAGCCGGATCGGCCGCATCCTCGAGTTCTTTCGGAAGATCCTCGTCCACGAGGGTTCGGTGATCGTGCGCTTCGGGCGCCCGCTCGATCCGTTCGGAAATGACATCACCGACGAGGGCGAGTCGATCGATCGCGCCGGCCGCATCGTCGATCCGGCGAGCTACGTGCGCGGCGCCGATGGCGAAGTCACCGACGACGATCAGCGCGATGCCGAATACACGCGCTCGCTCGGGCGCCGACTCGCGGTGGCGTATCCGCGGCTCACCGTGTTCCACTCGACGAACCTCGCGGCGCGCGTGCTCTACGATCTGCTCGCGAAGAACCTCGGCACGCGCGACGTGTATCGCCTGCTGCGCGCGCCTGCCGGTCAGCTCGGCATCAAGGTCAGCGACGCCGTCGAGGGGATGACCAGGCTGCGCGCGCGGATCGCCGAGCACCCCGCGTGGGGCGCCGAGCACCCCGCGTACCTCGACCAGTCTTCCGACGCCAAGCTCGATGACGCCGTGAAGGGCCTGGGCACGTATCACACGCGGCCTGCGGTCACGCGGCAGGGCGACATGCTGCAGATCGACGACGTGAAGCTGCTCTACTACTATCAGAACCGAACGGCGCACATCCCGGCCGAGGGAGGTGCGCGATGAGCCCGAGCCGCGCGGATACCATCGGCATTGTCGGTGCGGGCACGTTCGGTACCGCCCTCGGGGCCGTGCTGTCGCGCGCGGGCAAGCGCGTGGTGCTGTGGTCGCGCGACATGAAGGTCGTGGACGCGATCCAGAGCAAGCGCACCAACCCGCGGCTTCCCGGGGTCCAGCTGCCGGCCGCGCTCGAAGCCACGATGGATCCGGAGAAGCTCGCGCGTGATGCGCGGTTCCTCGTGCTCGCGGTAAGCTCGACCGACGTGCGGGCGCGCGCGCGCGCGCTCGGCAACGTGCTCGACGGCAGCCACATCGTCGTGCACGCGATCGGCGGCTTTGCGGCGCCCACCAACGAGCGGGTCTCCGAGGTGATGGTGCAGGGCCTGCCGACGCTCAAGGTCGGCGCGCTCGCTGGCCCCGCGCTGCCGGGAGACCTGACCGAGGGGGCGTTCTCGTCGATGGTCGTCGCCTCTGCGTTCGACGAGGTGGTCAACGAAGGGCGCCGCTTGCTCAACGCTCCGCCGGCGCTCCGCGTGTATGGCTCGAAGGATCTCGCGGGCGTCGAGCTCGCCTCGGCGCTCTCGGGGGCGTACACGGTGGCGCTGGGCCTGTGCGACGGGCTCGGCCTGTCACCGGGGACGCGGGCGGTGCTGATCACGCGCGCGCTCGCCGAAGCGTCGCGGCTCGGCGCGGCGTCGGGTGCGGAGGCACGCACGTTCTCGGGGCTTGCCGGTCTCGGCAACCTGCTCGTGCGCGCGGCATCCGACCGCTCCGCCGACTACCTGCTCGGCCGGCGTATCGCCGATGGCGTGGTGACTGCCGACAGCTCTCGCACCGAGGGCGCACGCGCTGCGCTCATGGGCACCGAGCTCGCGAAGCAGCTCCGTGTGCGCATGCCCGTGTTGATGGGGGTGGGCATGGTGCTCGACGGCAAGCTCGAGCCCAAGGACGTGGGCAGGCTCATCGGCGAGCAGGTCGCCAGCGAGGAGTGAGGTGCGCGTAGCGCTGCTCGCGCTCGCGCTCGCCGCGTGCACGCCGACGCGGCCGCCGCCTCTGCCGAGCGCCACGCTGTCCGAGGGGCTCGCGATCTCGATGTACCGCGATGGTGCGCGCGTGCTCGCACTCGTCGACGATCGCCGCACGGTAGAGGTCCGCGGCGACGAGCTCGTGATCGAGCCGGTCACAGCGGGCATCGAGCTCGCCTCACTCGTCGTCGAGCCTGCGAGTGCGGCCGGGCAAGGGCTCGTGGTCGACGCGTGCCGGCGCGCGTCCGCCCGCGCGACGGCGATCCGCTGCACGGCACGCGGTGCGCGTAGCCCGGTGTTCGTCCGCATCGTGTACGTGTCGTCGGAGCTGGTGTTCGCGGCGAACCACTACGTGGTGGTGGCGGGGCCGCGTGCGACCATCAACACCACGTTCTCGCTCGAGCTGCCGACGTGGGGGCGCCGCGCGGTGCTCGCGCTGTACGAGGGCATTCCCGGTGCGTCGCGGCCGCCCGTACAAGTCGGCGCGCTCGTGCGCGACCTCGACGGCTCCACCGCGACCATCGAGGCCGCCGAGCGCGAGGTCGCGGCGCGCCGCATCGTGGTGTTCGATCCGTTGCGCGAGGTCGAGGACGACTTCCGCGACGACGATCTGCGTGCCGACATGCGCATGTTCGCATGGGAATGGGTCGAGCTCGTCGACACGACGCTCCCAACCGGCAGCGTGCGGCTCCTCGTCGACGTCGACTCCGATGATCCCGTGGCCACCGACGGTGAGACCCGGCAGCTCGTGCAGGTCGGGACCAACCTGCGCGTTCCCCTACGGCCCGACGAGCACGTGCGGGGGATCCGCGAGCGCCACGGCAGCCCCGGTCTCGATCAGTTCCACGTCGTACTGTCCAACAACGACATCAAGCCGCGCCAGGTGATCGTCGAGGAGAAATTGCGCGTCGCCCGGCGCCGCACGATCGACACGAGCTCGCCGCGCGCGCCGGTGATCGTCGACGACGTCGCGCGGCTCGAGCTCGACGTCCCGTCGGGGGGCAGCGTGCGCGCTC
This sequence comes from Kofleriaceae bacterium, assembly GCA_033763475.1. Lineage (GTDB taxonomy): Bacteria > Myxococcota_A > Polyangia > Haliangiales > Haliangiaceae > JABFXX01. Next base: position 52,139 of record JANRKM010000073.1, on the reverse strand, counting down.
GCTTCTCGGTCCGCTACGAGCCGTGACGTCGAGCGCGTTCGGGCACGAGCCGTGACCGTCGGCTCGATTGGCTTGAAGCGCAACTAGTTGGCCCCCGCGCGCAGCATGGCGGCCCCGAGCGCGTTGGAGCCGGTGCCGGCGGCACCGAGGCGCCGCAGGTGCTTACGGCTCACGGCACCGCGATGTTGACCGAGGCTTCGTACGCGTTGAAGCCGGTCGCGAGCGCCGGGAACACCTCGAACACGTAGTCGCCCGGCGCGAGTGCGTTGCACGCGCTGGTCGGACACGTGAGGGACTCGGTGGTCGCGAAGCCGCGAGACTGGGCGAGCACGGAGCCGACGGCGTCGTACAGCTTGAGGTCGAGATCGCCGGCCGTGCTCTCGGGGAACGTCACGCTGATGACCACGTTCGTGGCATCCGCGGTGACCGTGAACTTGTAGAAGTCACGATCGGCTGGATCCCTGATGCAGATCGCGGCGCTGGTCACCTCGCCCGCGGAGAGCAGCGCGGCCGTCTCGAGTGTGTCATTCGGCTCCTTGAGGTCGCACTGCTCCTGCGTGTACGGGAGGTCGTATGCGTCCTTCGGAACCTGCTCGTCGGAGAAGTCGAGGACGAGGGAGCAGCCGCCTAGCGACAGCAAGGCGAGGCCAGCCAGACACTCCCGAACCATGCGTGGCACGCTAGCGGTCTGAGCCGGAGAACGTCAAGAGATCTAAGGCACTTAGCTCGCCACCCTCACTTGACCGGTCACCCCTCGAACGGTAGGGTCCCGCAGCGCTCGCATGTACCTGCAAGACCTCATCTTCACGCTCCAGAAGTTCTGGGCCGACCATGGCTGTGTCGTCGAGCAACCCGTCGACGTCGAGGTCGGTGCCGGCACCTTCCACCCCGCGACCTTCCTCCGCGTGCTCGGTCCCGAGCCGTGGAATGCGGCATTCGCTCAGTTCTGCCGTCGCCCGTCGGATGGTCGCTACGGCGAGAACCCGAATCGCGCGGGTGCCTACTACCAGTTCCAGGTCGGCCTGAAGCCGAGCCCGCTGCACGTTCAGGACTTGTACCTGGATTCGCTGCGCGCGATCGGGATGGACCCGAGCGCCCACGACATCCGGTTCGTCGAGGACGACTGGGAATCGCCCACGCTCGGTGCGTGGGGCCTCGGCTGGGAGGTCTGGTGCGACGGCATGGAGGTGACGCAGTTCACCTACTTCCAGCAGGCCGGGGGCATCGACCTCTTGCCCGTTACCGCGGAGCTCACCTACGGCGTCGAGCGCCTCGCGATGTACCTGCAGAACGTCGACAACATGTACGACCTCAAGTGGGACAAGAACGTCACCTACGGGCAGCTGCGGCACCCGTGGGAGGTCGAGTACTCGACGTACCACTTCGAGGAGCTGACCGCGGACATCGCGTTCAGGAACTTCGACACGTTCGAGGGTGAGTGCAAGCGCCTGCTGGCGCGCCAGGCGGGCCCGCTCGTGCTGCCGGCCTACGAGCTCTGCATGAAGGCCTCGCACGCGTTCAACTCGCTCGACGCGCGCGGCGCGATCAGCGTGACCGAGCGCGCGCGGTTCATCGGCCGCGTGCGCGCGATGGCGAAGGCGTGCGCCGAGACGTACGTCGCGTCGCGCGCGCGCCTCGGCTTCCCGCTGCTGCCGAAGCACCTGCAGCAGAAGGCGGTCGATGCGTACAACGGCGCCGTGGAGGCGGGCGTGAATGCCGGCGCCCTCGCGGCTGCGCGCGCGGTGGCTCCGCACGCCGAGGAGATTGCCCATGCCAGCTGATCTGCTGTTCGAGATCGGATGTGAAGAGATTCCCGCCAAGATGCTCGCCGCCAAGCTCGTCGAGCTTCCGGCGTTCGTCGAGGCCAAGCTCGAGGCCGCGCGCCTCGCGCACAAGGGCGTGCGCGTGCTCGGCACGCCGCGCCGCCTCGCAGTGATCGTGAAGCAGCTCGCGGATCGGCAGCCGGACCTGAGCGAAGAGGTTGTCGGTCCGCCGGTGTCCGCGGCGTTCGCGCCCGACGGCACGCTGTCCAAGGCGGGCCAGGGCTTCGCGGCGAAGAACGGCGTCACGCCGGAGTCGCTCCAGAAGAAAGAGGTCGCGGGCAAGAAGGGCCAGTACGTCGTCGCCGTGCGCCACGTCGTCGGGCAGGACGTTCGCACGCTGTTGCCGACGCTGCTCGCCGAGCTCGCGGCCTCGATCACCTGGCCCAAGTCGCAGCGCTGGGGCTGGACGGAGACCACGTTCGTGCGTCCCGTGCAGTGGCTCGTGGCGCTGTTCGGCGGCGAGGTCGTGCCGATGACGTGGGCGAACCTCGCGGCCGGCCGCCAGAGCCGCGGCCATCGGTTCCTGTCGCCCGGCAACGTCGAGATCGCGTCGGCCGAGGCGTACGCCGAGGCCCTGCGCGCCGCGCACGTCGTCGTCGATCCCGAGGCGCGCAAGGAGCTGGTGCGGGCGGAGCTCGATCGGCTCGAACAGCAGACCGGCCTGCGCGTGCGCTCCGACGAGGCGCTCGTCGCGGAGGTCATCCACCTCGGCGAATACCCGGTCGGCGTCGTCGGCGAGTTCGATGCGTCGTTCCTCGAGATCCCCGAGGAGATCATCGTGACGTCGATGCGCACGCATCAGCGTTACTTCGCGATGGAGGACAAGACGGGCAAGCTCGCGAACCGGTTCGCCACGATGATGGCGACGGTCGTGCGCGATCCGAAGGTCGTCCAGCAGGGCAACCAGAAGGTGATCGCGTCGCGCCTCTCCGACGGAAAGTTCTTCGTCAGCGAGGACCGCAAGAAGTCGTTCGCGGCGTGGAACGAGAAGCTCGACTCGGTCGTGTTCCAGGCCAAGCTCGGCGACAACGCGAAGACGATCGGCCACAAGGTGCGCCGCATCGAGACCATCGTCACCGCACTCGCATCGCAGCTCGGCGTCGACCACACGCTCGCGGCGCGCGCCGCCAGCGTCTGCAAGGCCGACCTCGCGTCGCACGCCGTCGGCGAGTTTCCCGAGCTTCAGGGCGTGATGGGCCGCCACTATGCGAAGGACTTCGGAGAGCCGGCCGCGGTCGCCACGGCGATCGACGAGCACTGGTGGCCGAAGGGGCAGGGCGCGGCGCTGCCGTCGACGGACGTCGGCGCGCTGGTCGCGCTCGCCGATCGCATGGACACGATCGTGGGGTGCTTCGCGGTCGGCCTCATGCCGAGCGGCTCTGCGGATCCGTTTGGCCTGCGCCGCGCCGCGATCGGCATCTGGCAGATCCTGCTCGCGAGGGCTGACCGTTCGGCGGCGTGGTCGCAGGCGTTCGCGCCGCTGCTCGCTGCCACGCGCGACGCGCTCGCGGAGCAGGGCGTGAAGGCCGGCGGCAACGACCTCGAGCTCCTCGAGTTCTTCAAGACGCGCCTCCGCGGCATCCTCGTCGAGGGCGGCATCGCCAACCAGGACGTCGATGCGGCGCTCGCGCAGGACTTCCGCGATCCCATCGATGCGCGTGCCCGTGCGCTCGCGTGCGCGAAGATCTCGAAGGAAGCGCGCGAGGTGTTCAAGCGCGTCGCGAACATCCTCACCGATGCGCGCGCGAAGAACCTCGCGATCGGTGCCACACCCGACCCGGACAAGTTCGTCGCCGACGTCGAGCGCACTCTGTACGCGGCCGTGAAGGATGCCCAGAAGACCGAGCAGGCGCCGCGTGCGGCGCACGACTACACCACCGTGTTCGAGTCGCTGGAGAAGCTCCGCCCGACGGTGGCGGCCTTCTTCGACAAGGGCGGCGTCATGGTGATGGACCCCGACGCGTCCCTGCGCGACAACCGGCTCGCGCTCCTGCAGTGGTTCATCGAGCCGTACCTGCGCATCGCGGACTTCCGCCTACTCGGAGCAGCATCGTGATCCACGTTCGTCAGTTCGGTGGTGGCTCGTCCGAAGGGCGCGCGAAGGACAAGGCGCTTCTCGGTGGCAAGGGCGCGAACCTCGCCGAGATGGCGTCGCTCGGGCTGCCCGTGCCGCCCGGCTTCACCATCACGACCGAGGTGTGCCGCCACGTGATGGCGCACGGCGCGGGGAATTACCCTGACGGTCTCGACGCCGAGGTCGTCCAGGCGCTCGCGCGCGTCGAAGAACTGACGAAGGCAACATTTGGCGACGCGACGCAGCCGCTGCTCGTCAGCGTGCGCTCGGGGGCGCCGGCGTCGATGCCGGGCATGATGGACACGATCCTCAACCTCGGGCTCAACGACGTCACCGCCCTGGCGCTCGCGAAGCAGTCGGGGAACCCGCGCTTCGCGTGGGACTGTTACCGCCGGTTCGTCGCGATGTACGGCGAGGTCGTGCTTGGGGTGACCGCGGCCGACGAGCACGAGCCCGAGCCGTTCGACACGATCCTCGACGACGTGAAGCGCAAGTACCGCGCGAATCGCGATCAGGATCTGACGGAAGAGGCGCTGCGCGAGACGGTGCAGCTGTTCAAGGCCGAAGTGCTGCGCGTCACCGGTGTGCCGTTCCCCGACGACGTGAAGACGCAGCTGTGGGGGGCGATCGGCGCCGTGTTCCGCTCGTGGGACAACGCGCGCGCGGACGCGTACCGCAAGATGTACGGCATTCCGTCGAGCATGGGCACCGCCGTCAACGTGCAGGCGATGGTGTTCGGTAACCTTGGCGATGACTGCGCCACCGGTGTCGCGTTCACGCGCAACCCGGCGACCGGCACGGCCGAGCTGTACGGCGAGTTCTTGACCAACGCGCAGGGCGAGGACGTCGTCGCGGGCATTCGCACGCCCGAGCCGATCGCCGAGCTCGCGAAGACGCTGCCGGGCGCGCACGCCGAGCTCGTCCGCGTCGCGAAGCTCCTCGAGGATCACTTCCGCGACATGCAGGACCTCGAGTTCACGATCCAGAAGGGGCAGCTGTTCATGCTGCAGACCCGCTCTGGCAAGCGCACCGGCAAGGCGATGGTCAAGGTCGCCGTCGACCTCGTCGCCGAAGGCAAGCTCACGCCGCGCGAGGCCGTGATGCGCATCGAGGCGAGCAAGCTCGACGAGGTGCTGCACCCGACGATCGATCCGAAGGCGCGGCCGCCCGCGATCGGCAAGGGCCTGCCGGCGTCGCCCGGCGCGGCGATCGGGCGCGTGGTGTTCACGGCCGGCGCCGCCGAGGAGTGGGCGGCGAAGGGCGAGCGCGTGCTGCTCGTGCGCACCGATACGTCCCCCGAGGATATCCACGGCATGAAGGCCGCCGTCGGCATCCTGACCTCGCGTGGCGGCATGACCTCGCACGCGGCGGTGGTCGCGCGCGGCATGGGCAAGTGCTGCGTGACCTCGTGCACCTCGCTGCGCGTCGACGCATCGAAGAAGACCGCGGTGTTCGCCGGCGGTGCGCTCGGTGTCGGCAAGGAGCTGCGGATCAAGGAGGGCGACACGCTCACGCTCGACGGCTCGACGGGCGAGGTCTACAGCGGCTCGGCGCCGCTCGTGCCCGCACAGCTCGGTAACGAGCTCGGCACGCTGATGACCTGGGTCGACGAGATCCGCACGCTCAAGGTGCGGACCAACGCCGATACGCCGACCGACGCGCGCACCGCGCGCAGCTTCGGCGCCGAGGGCATCGGCCTGTGTCGCACCGAGCATATGTTCTTCCAGCCCGAGCGCATCCTGGCGGTGCGCGAGATGATCGTCGCTGCCGACGAGGCCGGCCGCCGTGCTGCCCTCGCGAAGATCCTGCCGATGCAGCGCAGCGACTTCGCCGAGCTGTTCCGCGTGATGGATGGCCTGCCGGTGACGATCCGCCTGCTCGATCCGCCGCTTCACGAGTTCCTGCCGCACACGGAGAAGGACATCGAGGAGGTTGCCAAGGAAGTGGGCAAGCCGGCGGCATTCATCCAGGCCAAGGTTCAGGAGCTCACCGAAGCGAACCCGATGCTCGGGCACCGCGGGTGCCGGCTCGCGATCACGTTCCCCGAGATCTACGAGATCCAGGCCCAGGCGATCGCCGAGGCTGCCCTCGAGGTGAGCAACGCGGGCGTCGTGGTGATGCCGGAGATCATGATCCCGCTCGTCATGATTCCCGAGGAGCTGCGCCGGCTGCGCGAGCTCGTCGCACGCACCGTCGACAAGGTGCTAGCTGACGCCAAGCTCGCGTACACGATCGGCACGATGATCGAGCTGCCGCGCGCGTGCATCGTCGCGGACAAGATCGCCGAGCACGCGGACTTCTTCTCGTTCGGCACCAACGATCTCACGCAGACCACGTTTGGGCTGTCGCGCGACGACGCCGGGCGGTTCCTCCCGTACTACCTCGACAGTGGCGTACTGCAGGTCGATCCGTTCGTCGCGCTCGATCCCGACGGTGTCGGCGCGCTAATCGAGCTCGGCGTGCGAGGCGGTCGGACGACCAAGCCCGGCCTCAAGGTCGGCATCTGTGGCGAGCACGGCGGGGAGCCGAGCTCGGTCGAGTTTTGCCATCGCGCTGGGTTCGACTACGTATCGTGCTCGCCGTTTCGCGTGCCGATCGCACGCGTCGCAGCGGCGCGCGCAGCGCTGACAACCCCGGCGTCGGCCAAGTGACCGAGATCATGCAGGCAACCCAACTCCCCTCGTCCCGGTCGAAGCGCCAACCGCATGCGTCTGCGTTGGTACGGGCAATGTTCATGAGGAATTTCCTTGGCTTGTGCGGGCTTCTCGGCGCGAGTGCAGCCTGCACCGCTGACTCCGAAGAGGTCCGTCCGCGGGAGCGCGAGATCAACTTTCCGACGGGAATCGCGGTCGCGCCGGATGAACGGGTGGCGTTCATCGCGACGGCCAACTCGGAGCTTCGCTACGACTCCGGCACCATCACGGTGCTCGAGCTCGACACGATCCAACAGGCCATCACGCAGTGGGACGGCGGCGCCGGACAGATCTTCACGAACGAGCTTTGCGGCGAGGACGGTGAGCCTTGCTGCGTGCCCGACTCGGATCGCCGCGAGACGCTGACGTGCGACGAGTCGCTGTTCATCCGACTCGGCGCGAGCGTGCGCATCGGCAACTTCGCCACCGACGTCTCGGTGCAGAAGCTCGACGAACCGTTCCTGCGCGTGTTCGTGCCGACGCGTGGCGACCCGTCGGTCGCCTGGGCGGACTTTGATGGCCAGCGCCTCGAGTGTGGCTCGGGCACCGAGTTCCCCCTGTGCGACGACGAGCACCGTCTGTCGTTCGCGCACAACGATGCGTCGCTCCAGTCGCTCGGCGAGGAGCCGTTCGGCGTGTTCGCCGATAGCGGGGGTGAGTTCGCGATCGTCACGCACCTGACGAACCTCGCCAACTCGCCGCAGGTCACGCTGATCGATTCGCCGAAGAACGGTCCCGCGATGATCGCGGACATGATCTCGGGCGTGTTCGCGGCAGATGCGACGAGCGGTGTTCGCGGCGCCACCGGCGTCGCGGGGCGCGCGCCGAATCAGCCGAACGACATCGTCTACGTCGGCAGCCGGAGCGAGGATCGGATCCAGACGTTCACCGTCGGGCGGCCGATCAACGAGGCGCCGCCGTTCCTCCTGCCGGGCAGCTGGTTCTTCCTCGACGCCGTCGGCGGCAACACGGGCGGCTCGAACGACACGCGCGGGATGCAGTTCTCGCCCGACGGGTCGCGGCTCTATCTCGTGAACCGTAGGCCGCCCTCGCTGCAGATCATCGATACCTCGATCGAGCCTACGGGCCTGCCGGCCAACCGGGCGATCGGCGCGACCGATATCTGCCGCCAGGCTTCGACGGTCACCATCTCGGGCACCGGCGATGCAGAGCGCGCCTACGTCACCTGCTTCCAGGATGGTCAGCTCTACGTCATCGACCCGCGCGCGGGCGTGGTCGTAGAGGACATCTTGCTCGTCGGCCGCGGCCCCTATGGCGTCGCGGCGGCACGCAGCCGAGACCTCTTGCTCGTCACCAACTTCCTCGAGGACACGGTCGCGGTGGTCGACATCGCGCCGGGCTCGGCGACACGCAACCGCGTGGTGCTGCGCATCGGAAAGCCGAGGCCCCTGTGATGCGTCGCGTACTCTCAGCAGTCGTTCTTGCGGGCGTCTCGCTCGCCGCGCTTTCGTGCGGCGAGACGACAGCGACGCCGATCAACCAGCTCGTCTTCGATCGTCCGATCGACGTCGGCTTCGCCTGTTATGGCGGCCTGCGCCTCACCAACGGTGGGCCGGCCACCAAGGACCAGGACGTCACGTTGACGGCGCAGCCGCTCGCTGCGTGCACCATCCGATCGGGCGCGGCTGTCGACGGCGTCAGGCCGGTCCCGCCGGGGCAGGAGAGCCTCGTCTCCGAGGGTGGCCTGCCCGTGTCGGGCGCGGACTGGTACGGCTTCATCCTCAACTCGAGTCCAGGCACCGTCTCGCTCGCGAAGTGGGATACCAGGCCGCCCTCGGACGCGACGCTCAACCTCAACATCGTCGATGCGGATCCGCTGACGCCCGGCATGAACGGCATCAGCGTCGGTGAAGACCCGATCGCGATCTCCGGGGACCGCGTGGGCTGCTTTCAGGTCGTCGCCAACGCGGGGTCGTGCGATCTGTCGACGCTCGAGGTCAACACGGCGCTCGATTACGACTTCGACCCCGCTGTCAATGTGAACCGCGTCGCGATCAAGAACGCGAACCAGCAGGTGCTGGCGGCACGTCCTTCCGCGATGGTGTTCGAGCCGCCGGGCGGCACGATCGGCGCCGCGTGTCCCGCGACGGCGACGGGCGTGGCCTACCTCGCTTATCCCAGCTGTCACCTGGTGGCCGCAGTCGACGTGTCGACCGGCACCATCGTCGGTGGCATCCAGTACGACGCCGCGGGCGTGCCCGCGAAGCTCGAAGGCGCAGCGCTCGCCGGCGTGACCTGCCCCGCGGAGTGTGGAGGCGGCGGTACGATCACGCCGGGCACGCGGCCGGTCACGCTCGACCTCGAGAAAGATCCGCGCACCGATGCGATCACGCTTGCGATCGGCGCCGACAACTCGCACTCGGTGACCATCGTCGAGCTCGGCTCCGACGCGCTCCCCGTCTCGCACCGGCAGGTGGCGTTCGAGGATCCAACCAACGACCTCGGCGTCACCTACGTCGCCCTCTCGCCGCAGATCGGCGCCGGCGGCCAGAACGGCAGCATCAACGACGACATCGCATCGTCCCAATTCACGTTCCTCTACGCGATCACCACGGACGACACGATCCGGGTCGCGGACATCCTGTCGATCAACGCGCGCGAGTGCGACACGCAGGTCGACCCGCGGCTCGTCGAGAAGCTGACCGACGTCCGACAGATGTCGTGCTTCCCCGTCGGTGCGCCGGAGACGCCTGCGCGTCGTCCCGGCGCACGCGGTCCGGGCATCGAGCTCCCCGGCGATGCCGTCCCCACCTCGATCGAGATCTTCCGCTCGGAGTCGCCCAACGGCGACGTGGTGGACAAGTGGATCGGCTACTTCGGCATCATCTCGTCGACGTCAGGCCAGACCTTCGTGCTCAACGTCGACGATGACAACTACCCGGACCTGGAGGATGCCGGCGCGCCACTCGTGGTGTGGACGCCGCTCAACCTCGCTCACCAGCTGCGCGATGCAATCGAGCAGCGAAGCCTCCTCTCGATCGATGAGCAGGATAGTGTCGCCGTGCCCATCTGCGACAACCTCGGTCCCGACCCGGACTCGGGTGGCAACATCGGGGGGCCGCGCGCGGTCGAACCGCCGACGCGCTCCGTCCCCTCGGGCGTGATCTCGGCCGAGAAGGCGCCGGCGCTACCTACCATTCGTCAGGTCCTGTGCGTGGGCGAGGATACGACGATGCCGGTCTCCGAGCTCGGCTTTGCCGCGCCGGTGCCAACGCGCAACGCCGTCTACCGAGACCTCCGCGTGCTGCGCGACGAGAACTGGACCGCGACCTGGGAAGGTGCGCTCTCGCTCGACGGCAGCTCGAACGATACCGATGGGCCCCCGGTCCGCATCTCGCAGATGGTCGTCGATGCCGGTGGCATGCGGCTCGTCGACCAAAGTCAGCCGTTCTGCGACGCCGGCGTCGAGGACTTCGACATCGTCCAGTTCCGCGGCTGTGATCCGTCGCTCGGCGATGCGCAGTGCCCGGTCGGCTACACGTGTTACGTGCACCCGAACAGTCAGATTTCGGGCCTCGGTGCCTGCATGCTCAACGACGAGGCCGACCGCCTCGCCGACGCGTGCAAGGACTTCTTGACCTCGCTGCGTCGCTATACCGTGGCGCGTTCGGCGAGCGGCGAGCTCCGCCTCGCACCGCGCAAGTCGATCCTGGCCACCACGCCCGTCGACGGCTGCGTCGATGACAACCAGTGCAACGCGCTCGCGGACTACAGCGCGCGTCTCAACAGCTCGGCGAATCCGATCGACATGACGACGGAGAACCCGCGCAACTTCAGGTGCCTTGCCGACCCCGAGCGCGCACCGCTCGACGCGCCTGGCGCGACCGGCAAGCGTTGCGTCGAGACCTGCACCGCCGAGTCGGCGTGCTCCACCGGCCGGATCTGCCGCATCCCGGCAGGAGCGACCGAGGGTATGTGCTACGAGGGCGTCGTGCCGCCGCAGGCGTGCGTGAACGCGCCGCAGCGCTACGAGGTTCGCGCGCACGAGGCGTTCACCTTCATCGGCTCGCGGTCGGGCTACGTCCACGGCATCATCCGCGACCCGAACAGCGACCGTTGTGTCCGCGACCCGAACGCGCACCCGTTCGACATCGGGCGCATCCCGCTCACGGCGCCGGCGTGTGACCCATCCGCGGACCCGCTGACCGGGCGCCTGCCTGACGGCACCTTCGAGGCGAACCCGTGCTCGCTGACCGTGGACCATACGGAGTACGTCCCCAACTACGTCGACAACGCGACGTGCGCCCTCGGGGACCCGACGACCAAGCAGATCACGCGGCAGGCGGAGGCCATCCAGTTCCGCAACCGCGGCCTGAACCTCACGCTCGTCGATCCGACCTACCCCGGCGATGCGCAGTGCATCCGCGACCGTATGGGCACCCTCGGCAAGGTTCCCCTCGCGTTTAGCGGCTACCAGATCGGCTGGCGCCAGTGGGGCGGGTTCTCCCCACTCACCCTGTCGACGTCGGGCGCCTCGTTCCCGATCCGCGTCGTCCGCGGGCCGACCGACAGCATCTGGGTGATCGACCAGGGTGACTTCATCTCGACCTCGTCCAGCGTGCCCTCGACGCGCGGCAAGGTGTTCCGCGTCGATCCGATCAATCCGGGGACCACGATCACCCTTCAGTAGCCCGCCCGCCGGTCGTCACGCGGGACGCCAAGAAGTTGCCCCGCGCGGCCGGGTTACCGACGCTCGGGGTATGCCTCCTCGCGAGACCGAGCTCTACAAGGACAAGGTCGAGGTTAGCCTCGACGGCCGCCAGATCTTTTACCTGTTCTTCGGCGGTGCCGTCATCGTGGGCATCGTGTTCGTCCTCGGCGTCCTCGTCGGGCGCCGCGTCGAGGCCCGCGGCCACATCGATCGCGCGCGCACCCATGCCGCCGCCGACCCGCTCGCGGCCCTCGATCGCCTCGAGGGCAACGGGCAGCTGTCCTTCCGCGCCTCGTTGGCGGCGGGCAAGGAGCAGCCGACCGACGTCGAGAAGGAGATCGAGCAGCGCGCGGCCGCCAAGGCGCTGGAGAGCAAGAAGTCGGAGGACAAAAAGTCGGAGGACAAGCTCGCCAAGTCCGAGGAAAAGAAGGCCGAGGAAAAGAAGACCGAGGACAAGAAGTCCGAGGCGAAGAAGAGCGAAGACAAGAAGTCGGAGGACAAGAAGTCCGACGACAAGCTCGTCAAGTCCGATGACATGGTCAGTGCAAAGACCGAAGTGAAGTCGGACGCGCAGAGCGAGGACAAGAAGTCCGACGACAAGAAGAGCGAAGAGTCGAAGGAATCCAAGACGCGCTACACGCTGCAGCTGTCGTCATTCCAAGATGAGGAGGAGGCCAAGGCATTCCTCAACTCGGTGAAGGCGCAGGGCTACAGCGCGCAGATCAAGCAGGCCGAGGTCGAGGGGAAGGGCACCTTCTACCGCGTGCGCATGGGGAGTTATTCGTCGATGGAAGCGGCCAACGAGGCGAGGGCGGAGTTCGAAAAGAACGCCAAGAAGTCGGCCTCCGTCATGAAGCTCTGAGCGAAGCGCTTCGGTAAGTGCCTTGCCCCGCGACCCGCTCGTGGGGCTTTGTCATTTCGGCGGCAGAGCGGTGATCTCATTCGTTGGGTGTCGCGATCTACGCCGACTCGGACGGCGGCATTCGCGTACACAAGCATCACGGTACGCGCGGAGCGCTCTTCACTCCACGTGGTGGCGTCAGTGCGGCCGGCACGAGCGGTTGAACCTCGCGCGTACGAATGCCCTCAGCACGAGGACGACAATCCATCGGCTTCAAGCCGAGGCACAGGTCACCACGCATGTAGACGCGAATGCCCTCGCGCTCGAGCGCCGCCCGCATCTCGTCTCGGGGTCTCTTCGGCTCGCGAGGCTCCCCAACGACCACGGCACCGCCAGGAGCGCGCCTGCAGTAGTCCACGGCGTCACCGCGCGACATGCGTTCTCCGTCGACAAGCAGGCCGGTCTCCAAGACACGGACGGTGCAGCGCTCGGTCGTCGGTTGCCTCGTCGTAGATGGCTGGTGATGCGCGCAACCCGTTGCTAGATACGCTGCCACGAGCGCGATGCGCCGCATTGCGCAATTCTATAGCGCTGCTTCGCGGTAGCGGTCTCAAAAGCAGGCGTCGGTAGCGGCGAACGGTCACGGTTCACGGTCCTCCTGGCCCAGCGGCGTTGGCACCCCAATGCCGAGGCCGACGCCGACGCCGACGCCGAGACCGAGACCGACGTCTCGGAGCAAGGAGGGCGGCCCGGTGGCGGCTATCGCCGACTGACTCGGTAGGTCATGGCGCGGACGCGATCGGTGAGCTCGAGATTCCGGGCATGCGAGCCCGGGCGCGTGGTCGACCTCGCGAGCTTCGTTTACCGGTCACGGCATCGTGCGCACACCTCGACGTCTGCCCGCTGCGTCGGAAACTGAACGCCCAGCCTGATCAGAACGCGGGCAGCGCCGACACCCACGCGGGCGCGGCGGCGTCGGCGACGACGACGAGGCTGGCGTCGCGTGGCCAGGGCGCCGGGCGTGCGGAGGGTGCGGCGAGGGCGACGGCGGTGGCGCCGTGAAGGCGTGCTTCGAGGATGCCGAGCGTCGTCGCGCCCTCGATGATGCCGATGCGGCCGAGCGCGCCCGCGAGCTCGATCTCGATCGCGGCGTCGGAGCGGCCGTCCCGCGCGAGGCGCAGGATGCCCGCGCGCGGGGACTGGGCTGCGCCACCCACGACGCGGATGGCGCGCGGCGCGATGCCGTCGAGGAGATCTGTGACCGAGGAGCGGAGCGAGACGCGGCCGTTGTGACGGCGAAGCATCGCGAGGGCGTTGAGCTCTCCCTGACCGAGGGGCTCGGTCCAATCGCCGAGGGCTTGCGCGAGGCGCGCGACGGAGAGGGCCGGCTCGCCGACGAGGTAGAGGGCGTAGAGGGCGATGAGCGCGCGGCGCGCGGGCGCGGGAAGGGCGAGGCGGTGCGCGAGCTCACCGAGCTCGGTGTCGACAGCGAGCACCGGCGCTTCGCTGTCGAGGCCACGCGTGAGCTCGAGGCCGTAGGTGGCGAGGGGCTCACGCCAGGCGCGGGCGCGGGTTATCGCTGGCGTGGCGACAGACGTCGATGCATGCGCGATCGAGAAGGTCGGCGCGGACGGCGACGACGAGAGAGCGGGCGCGTCGCCGTCGTAGTTGCCGGCGGCGCGCTCGCGCATCGCGCGGAGCTTGTCGGCGGCGGTGGTGAGGACCGGGGCTTCGAGGGACTCGGTGGCCTCGCCCGAGGGGACGGGGGCCCCGGTACCCGCGATGGGGACGCGCCAAGGTTCGGCGGAGCCATCGGCGAGGCCGAGCAGGCTGATGTCCTCGTTGACGACGAGCTGCGCGAGCGGCATGCCGGGCGTGTAGGGGGAGTCGACCACAGTCAGCGAATGGGCGAAGCAGTGGAGGCGCACGAGGCCGCGCGGCGTGACGAGGACGATGAGCGGCGAGGCCGGATGGCAGATGACGTCTTCGATCGGCGAGCCCACGTAGTGCCGGAACGGACGGCCGTCGGAGAGTCGATAGACGAAGACCTCGTCGCTGCCGGGGCGCGTGACCCACAGGTGGCCGTGCGCGGCACCGACGGTGCGCGGCGGTGGTGGGAGCTGAAGTTGGAGGCGAAGAAGGGGGCGGCCCGAGACAGCGTCCCAGACCTCGAGCTTGCGTGCGAGGCCGAGGAGCAGCTGGTTGCGCTCGAGGCCCACAGCAAACTCGACGGCGCCACCCGGATCGATGGGCGCGGCGGAGAGGGCCCGACCTGCTCCACGCACGATCACCACGCTCTTGTGATCGGTGGAGAGCAGCGCGAGGCGCTGCCCGGTGACGGCCGCGAGGCGCATGGGCTGCTCGAGGTCGTGCCGCGCGACCGCGTCGAGGTACGGCGGTTGATAGAGCGTGACCTTGGGCTCGGTGCGCGAGACGATGGCGACGGCGGTCGGCGGACCGACGAGCGCGACATCGGTGTCGTCGCGATCCAGCTCGAGTTGCCCGACGACGGGAAGCGCACCGCCGGCGAGGATGACGAGCTGGCGCTCGCGGCGAATGGTGACCCATTGTCCGTCGAGCGAGGTCGCGATGGTCCCGGACATCGTACGGGTCACTTTTTGCCGAAGCCCCGGATCATCTTCACGAGCTCGTCGACGACGGCGGGCTTGTCCTTGAGCTGGCTCTGCGCGGGCATCGCCGCGCTCTTGCCGACCGCCTGGCCACCTTCGAGGATGACCTTGCGAATCTCGTCGTCGGTGATCTTCGCCTGCCAGGCGGCGTCGGTGTAGTTCTGCGGTCGCGGCGTGAGGCTCGCGGCCGCAGGACCGTCACCGGCGCCCGACGGGCCGTGGCAGGTCGCGCACACCGTCGCGAACAGCTGCTGGGCCTCGGCCGCAGCGGCGTTTCCGCCACCACCACCGCCTTGCGGTCCCGTCTCGGGCTGCGCGTTGGGCTGGCCTGACGTGGGAGCCGGGGGCTTGTCGCCCTTGCCGCAGGCGGAGACAGAGAGAGCCGTGAACAGGGCCACGCAGAGGACTCGGCGCATGCCCGAAGGTTACTCCACGGGATCCTTGCGGGTCCAACTGCGCACGAGCTTGCCGGCCTCGACGGTTAGCTTGACCTCGTAGAGGGAGGGATGTTGATCGCAATCGAGATCGCCGACGGCGCGGACCACGGCTGAGATGCCGCTCGGGTCCGGGATGTACTGGTAGGTGTAGCGATAACTGCCGTCGATCGAGAAGCCGAGCTCCCGCCATCCGGGGGTGTTCCAGATCGCCGGATCTTCGGCGCACGTACCGCCTTGATCGCAACAGCTAGGGACGGGCGTCGGGCCGGCCGCGGTGGCGGGGAGCTTACCCGTCGACGCGAACACGATGGCGACGCGGTCGGCGAGGTACCCGACGAGGTCTTTCGCTTCCTGCGAGCGCGCGTTGGCGTCGCAGGCGCGCTTGGCCGCAGGGCACGTGGCGATCGCACATAGCGCAGTGAGCAAGAGGAGGTAGCGCAGTCGGCGGAGCCACATCGGCTACCTCCGCCCTTCGATGCGGCGCGCGAAGCGCTCGATGATGCGCGCGGTGTAGCGCGGCGCTTCGAGCTGCGGTGCATGGCCGACGCCGCGCATGACCACCATCTCGGCGCGTGGCAGTGCATGCACGAGGTCTTCGCCGACGGCCTTGGAGATGATGCGGTCCTGCTCGCCGTGGATGACGAGCGCTTGCTGCACGATGCCGCCGATCTCGCGCGGCACACCGGCATCCTCGTCGGCGAGCACGAAGCCGCGGAACAGCTTGTGGAGCGTGTCGGCCCGGCGCGCGCGCTCGGTGATGACGTGGCGAAGCACGGCCTTGCCGACGGGCGGCGGTTGCTCGAGCACGATCGCCATGAACTTGTCGACATCCTCGAGGCGCGGGATGAGCGGGTTATCGCGCCCGATCCACGTGCGCGCGGGACCGTCGTGAATGTCGCGCCCGATCGATGCGACGAGCACGAGGCCCGCTACGCGGTCGGGATACGACGCTGCGAGTCGGAGCGCGACGCCGCCGCCCATCGAATTGCCGCACACGATCGCGCGATCGACGCCCGCGTGATCGAGGCAGCGGAGGACCGCCTCGGCGTGGTGGCGAATGCTCGCGCGCTTCTCGGGGACGTCGGTGGACGCGCCGTGGCCAGGAAGGTCGACCGCGACGATGCCGCGCGACCGCGGGACCAGCGCGCTCAGGAGGAGCCACGTCTCCTTGTCCCCGCCAAAACCGTGGATGCACGCGTAGGGCAGGCCGCGCTTCGTGGGCCGATGCGCGTAGACCACACCGTCGGGCGTGGACTGTGCACGCAGACCAGCGGCGGTCGCCACCGCGCGCCGCATCGCCTTCAGCTGCAGGCCGCCGAACGCGACCTCGAGCTCGGTACGAACCCTGGTCCAGGCGGTCACGACGCGGCGAGCTTACCCCACGCGGGGACGGCGTCGAGCACGCGCAGCACGTTGCCGCCGAGGATCTTCTCCAGCACGCGCGACGGGACCCCCCGCCGGCTGAGGGCCACCGTCAGATTGGGCATCGCGGCGACGTCCTCGAGGCCCACCGGCGGGACGACAAATCCGTCGAAGTCGGAGCCGAGCGCGGGGACGTCGTCACCGGCGACGTCGATCACGTGGAGGATGTGGTCGACGACCGACTCGATCGATGCGGAGCCGAGGTACTTGCGAGAAAAGATGATGCCGATGCAACCGCCCTTGTCGGCGAGCGCGCGGATCTGTTCGTCGTCGATGTTGCGCCAATGCTCGTGCACGCCGAGCACGCCGGTGTGCGAGACCATCGGCGGTACGGTCGCCAGCTCGAGGGCGTCGAAGTAGCCCTTCCGGTTGATGTGCGCGAGGTCGACGATCACGCCGCAGCGTTCGCACTCGCGTACGACGTCGCGGCCGAAGCTGGTGAGCCCCGCGAGGGGATCCGAGCCGCGGCCCTTGGCGGGGCGGCCGATCGCGTTGGCCGAGAAGTGGAGCAGGCCGAGATAACGGACGCCCCGGCGCGAGAACGCCTCGATCGTGTCGAGCGTGCCCTCGAGTGCCTGACCGCCCTCGATGCCACCGAGCGCGGCGATTCGCCCGGCCTTCTTTGCGGCGCGTACATCCGCCCCGGTGCGCGTCCATGCGAGCTGTTCTGGGTGTTTGGCCATCGCGCGATCGAGCGCGTCGAGCTGCGTGGTGACCGCCTTCGCACACCCACGCTCGGGGTACGGTGTCGTCCAGAAGCTGAAGAACTGGCCGGCCATGCCGCCCTCGCGCAAGCGCGGGAGATCGACGTGCCCGACTACGTTCATCCGTGTAGGCATCGGACGGTCGTGACGGACGCTGAGGTCGTACCCCAGCTTGTCCATCAGCTTGGCGGTGTCGGCGTGGAGATCGAGGACGTGCACCTCGTCGTGCAGCGCCTTGGCTTCGTCGAGCGTTAGGCTCACGGGCTCGAGCCTAACGCATCGGGAACCAAGGATCCGCTCGACGGACGTGGTGATCCGTGGGAAGCCTCGCGCTGGAGGTGCGAGCGATGCGTCCTGTGCTCCTGGCAATGGTCTCGGTGGCGGTCGGCGTGGGCCCGGCGGCAGCGGACACGTTTGGCGGATGGCAATACGCGGCGCCCAAGGGCTACAAGCTCGAGACCCACGGCAATCACATCTCGTTCACCAAGGTCACCGCGCCGACGTTTTGCGCGATCGCCTTGTTCCAGGCGCGGGCGGCCGAGGAGGCGCTCGTGAAGGAGCAAGCGGCCGAATGGGAGAACGTCATCGAGAAGAACTTCGCAGCGACGGGCACCAGACGCGCCCCGGCGCGCAAGACCAAGCGCACGTTCGGCGTGCAACCCACGTCCGCCGCGATCAAAGACGCCGATGGCAACGAGTTCGCCGCGCAGCACTACGCGATCTCGCCGCCGGGAATGATCGCGAGCGTGCTGCTCACGTCGAGCACGCCGGCCGCGCTCAAGAAGTGCGAGCCCGTGGCCATGGCGTTCCTCGACTCGCTCGCGATCGACTCCGCGAGCGCCGTGCACGGCGATCCCGAGGCGCGCGTGGAGACCCCGGTGGGGGCCTGGGGCGCCGATGCGACCGACGCGACCTCGGCGCTAGTCGTGCGTCATTACACGTTCGCCGCCGACGGCACGTATCAGTTCAAGAGCCTCGTGCAGGGCGGCAAGCTCAAGCCCGCACAGTACCGCATCGTCGACGAGAACGGGAAGTACACCGTCCGCGGCAACCAGTTGACTATCGCGCCTGCGAAGGCGACGAGCACGCTGCACGACGAGACCGGGGCCAAGCCCGCGACCAAGGTGGCGCTCGAGAAGTCAACGTACACCTGGACCAAGCAGTACGTGGCAGACGAGAACGCATGGAACCTGGTGCTGATGCCGGCGAAGAAGACGGCGCGCGATGGCGAGCTCGGGGCGGGCGAGCGGTACGTTTACTCAGACCGCTACCAGCCGGCGTGGCCCAGGCCGCCCGAGCACGAGCCCGACGCGGAGGCGTCCGAGTGAACATCGCGCTGCAAGATCGCTACGCCCCCCACGGGCGCTGTTTCGGCTGCGGGCCCACCAACACGCAAGGCCTGCGCATCAAGAGCTTCCGCCAGGACGACGGGCACGTCGTCTGTGCCTTCACACCGGCGCCGCATCACGAGGCGTTCGAGAACGTGCTCAATGGCGGCATCATCGGCACCGTCCTCGACTGCCACATGAACTGGACCACGATCTCGCACCTGATCGTACAGGGAAACCTGGCCGAGGCGCCGCCGTGCGTGACCGCGGAGTTCAAGGTCGTCCTCAAGCGACCCACGCCGCTGGTCCCGGTGCACGTCGATGCGCACGTGGTGAGCGCGAGCGAGGATCGCGCGACCATCGCGGCGACCATGACGGCCGACGGCAAGGTCACGGCCATCGGCAGCGGCACGTTCATCGCGGTGAAGCCCGGACATCCGGCGTATCACCGCTGGTAGCGCCGTGAGATGGTCGCGCCATGGGTCTCGACTGGAATCCAATGCCACTGGGGCAGCCGTGGGCACGGCCTTCTGCCCTAATTCTGAGATGAAGGTCCCGTTGTTCGACATGCGCGCGGAGCTCGCGCCCCTGCGCCGTGAGCTCGATGCGGCGATCGCGCGCGTGCTCGACAGCGGCACGTTCATCGGTGGCGCCGAAGTCGAGGGCTTCGAGCGCGAGCTCGCGGCCGCTGCCGCGGTGCCACACGCGATCGGGACCAGCTCCGGCACCGATGCGCTGCTCGCGCTCATGATGGCGCTCGACATTGGCCCCGGCGACGAGGTGGTGACCACACCGCTCACGTTCTTCGCGACGGCCGGTGCGCCCGCGCGGGCCGGTGCACGCCTCGTGTTCGCCGACGTCGACGACGCCACCCTGTGCCTCCACCCCGCGCGTGCGCTCGCCGCGTGTTCGGCGAAGACCAAGGCGATCATCACGGTGCATCTGCACGGGCAGCCCGCCACGATGCCGGATGGCGCTCCGTGTCCCGTGCTGGAGGATGCCGCCCACACGTTGACGGGCGTGCCGCTGCGCGGGCTCGCCGCGGCGTATTCGCTGTTCCCGACCAAGAACCTCGGCGCGCTCGGCGATGCGGGGGCGATCGTCACCTCCGACGCGGCGTTCGCGGAGCGCCTGCGCCTGCTCCGCACCCACGGGGCGAAGCCGAAGTATCACCACGTCGTCGTCGGCGGGAACTTCCGCCTCGACGCGCTCCAGGCGGCGGTACTGCGCGTGAAGCTGCCGCACCTGCCGGCGTGGACGACACAACGTCGCGCGCATGCTGCGCGCTATCGCGAGCTGCTCGCGCAGGCACCGCTACCGCCCGAACTGCGCGTGCCGCGCGAGGACGCTGCTCACGTCTATCACCAGTTCTGTATTCGCGCCCCACGCCGCGACGCGCTGCGTGCGCACCTCGCGGCGGCCGGCATCGGCACCGAGATCTATTACCCGGAACCGCTGCACCTCGCGCCGTGTTTTTCGGACCTCGGCTACCGCGCCGGCTCGCTGCCCGTCGCGGAGCGCGCGTGTGAAGACCTGCTCGCGTTGCCGATCCAGCCCATGCTCGCAGCCGGTGCCGAGGCCTACATCGTCGAGCAGATCGTGGCGTTCTACGCGGATGCCACCCCACGCACACGACGATGACCAAGGTCCAGCACCCCATCGAGGGGCGCCGGACCTTGCCAGGGCTTACGCCGGGCCGCGCTTCTTCGGCTTCGCGCGGAGAGGGCGCGCCGCGTGGAAGTGCGGCCCATGAATGGTGCAGCCGGGATACTTGGCCTTGATCGCCTTCGCATCCGCGAGCGCGAGCCCACCGTCACGGTCGTTCGACATCTGGAACGGCGAGCCGACATCGGTCGGGAAGAACGAGACCGTGGAGACCCCGGTGCTCTCGTCGACCGAAATGAAGATGCGGTCTGGCGAACCGCGGAGGTGCGGGCTCGCCATCAGCGACCCCGCCGCCCGCCGCCGCCGCCGCCATAGCCGCCACGGCCACCACCACCGCCACCACCACCGAAGCCGCCGCGACCACCACCGCCGCCGCCACCACCACCGGAGCGGCGTTCCTCGGCGATATCGACGCGGAGCGCACGACCTTCGAGATCCTGACCATTCAGGTCCTGAATGGCCTTCTGGGCGGCGTCGGCGCTCGCCATCTCGACGAAGCAGAAGCCGCGCGATTGGCCGGTCATCCGATCGAGCATGAGGTTCACCGCTTTCACCTCACCGGACGTCTCGAACTTCTTCTGGATCAAATCCTCGGTGGCGTGAAACGAAAGGTTTCCGACATACAGGCGACTCGACATAGCTCTCTCGACGATCTGGCTCTCTCTGATCACACCACGCCCTTGTGAGCCTTGGGGGCGTTGTCCCGCGGCTCATCGTTGACCGCGTCGCCCACGCTGGATCGCCGCTCTCGGAGCGACGGTTCAGAAACGAACGTATCTGTGTTTTAGCACGGTTCGCCGGGTGCGTCAGCCGTGATTCCGCGAGCCGATACGATCGCGCGCCACCTCGAGGACGGCCAGTGCGCTGTCGACACGATTGAACGGCGGCATGACGTAGGTGCCCTGTACGCGGTGTTTGACCGCGGCGAGCGCCTCTTGCGCGATCTTGATGCCCTCGGCGCGCGCGGCGGGGCCGGCTGCGACCTTTGCCATGCGCTCGCGGTACTCGCTCGGGATGGCCATACCGGGCACCTCGTTGTGGAGGAACTCGGCATTGCGATGGGATGCGAGTGGCAGGATCCCGACCATCACCGGAAGCCCGAGCGGCTTCACGTCGTCGAGGAACCGCTCCAGGGTGCGCGGGTCATAGACCGGCTGGGTCATCACGAGCTCGGCTCCCGCGAGCTTCTTGTCCTCGAGGCGGCGCAGCTCTCGATCGCGGTCGTGCGCCGCGGGCTCGGCACCGGTAGCGAGCACGAACGACGTGGGCTCGCACTCCTTGCCCGCCGGATCGATGCCCGCATTGAGACCGGCCGCGATGCGCAGCAGGCCCACCGAGTCGACGTCGTAGACGGGCGTCGAGAACGGGTAATCGCCCATCTTCGGCGGATCGCCGGTGATGATGACGAGGTTCTTGAGGCCGAGGCCCTGCGCGCCGAGCAGGTGCGCGATCAGGCCGAGGAAGCTGCGGTCCCGCGCGCACACGTGGAGGATCGGCTCCACGGGCGTTTCGTTGGCGAGCCGTGCGCACACCGCGACGTTCGCCATGCGCGCCGATGCGCGCGGACCGTCGGCGATGTTGACGACGTCGACGCCGCCCGCGAGCAGCTCGTTAACCTGTTGCTTGGTCTTCGTGAGGTCGCTGCCGGCGGGGGCCGTGATCTCGACGGAGACCGCCCACTCGCCGCGGGCGATGCGCGCGCCGAGCCGACTGCGCTCGACGAGCGGGACCTTCGCCGTGGGCGCGGGCTGCGGGCTTGGATGCGACGAAATGGAGGCGCTCGCCCCGCCCGAGATGGAGTGCGCCGGATTCACTCCGGCGCGCGAGGAAGCACGCTCCGCGCGCTCGTCGATGTTCTCCCCCCGCAACATGCGCACGGCGCCCAGCATCGCGCGCGTGTGTGCGGGCGTGGTCCCGCAACATCCGCCGACGAGGCGCACGCCGCTCTTTAACATGCGGCGTGCGAACACGCCGAAGTGCTCCGGGTTCGCGACGTAGAGCGTGCGGCCTTCGACGGAGGCGGGCAGGCCGGCGTTGGGCTGCGCGATCACCGGCTTGCCGCGGCCGACCATGCCGACGGTGACCTGATAGAGCTCGGCCGGCCCGATGCCACAGTTGCCACCGATCACATCGGCGCCGGCGGCGATCAGGCGATCCGCAACCTCCGCGGGCGTGAGCCCACCCTCGGCGATGCCGCGGGCATCGAACACCATCATCGCGATCGCGGGCACGCGCGGGCCGCGCTCCTTGGCCACTTCGAGCGCGACCTCGAGCTCGAGGATCGACGAGAACGTCTCGAGCATGATCGCGTCCGCGCCGGCGAGCACCAGCGTGTCGATCTGCTCGGCCAGCGCGAACCGCGCTAGCTTGCGCTCGCTGGCGCTCGCGACGCTAAACCGAACGCCGGTCGGACCGACGGCACCCGCGACGAACGCACGCCCACCGGCGGCGCTGCGCGCGAGCTCTACGGCCGCGCGGTTGATCGCGGGCGCCTGATCGCCGAGGCCGTGCTTGGCGAGGGCGATCCGGTTGGAGCCAAACGTGTTGGTCTCGATCAGCTCCGCCCCGGCCTGCACGTAGTCCTCGTGCACGCGGCGGATGAGGTCCGGCTGCGAGAGCGTGAGCTCGTCGTAGCTGCGGGTGTGTAGCACGCCGCGCTCGTAGAGCAGCGAGCCCATCGCGCCGTCGAGCAGCAGGGGGCCGTTCGCGATCGCATCGGCGAGCGTGGTGCGCGCCGGCGGCGGTGTCGTCGGTGCGCGACTCACGAGCGGAACTCGCGCCCCGTGAAGCCGAGGCCACCGAGCTGCCGGCGAACGGCGCGCAGCGCATCGCCGCGCCCGACCTGCGCGAGGTGACCACCATCGAACCACGACACCTGCACGCCCCAGTGTGCGGCGAGCATCTCGGCCTGATCGGGTGGCGTGATGCGATCCCCGCGGCCGGCGACCACCGCGAGGCGCTCGCGCGGTAGACGCACGGGCCGCGTCGTCGGCGTGTGCACCGCGAAGGCATCCACGAGCAGGTCCTCCGTGACACCGGCCTTGGCGGCGCGAATGCGCGACGCGTCGTGCTCGCCGTGCCGCCAGATCAGGCGCGCCATCGAGACCGCGGGGATCATCGCGACGGCGAAGTCGATACCGCCTGGATCCTGTGGGCCCGCGACACTCGCCCACAGCGACGTCGTGTAGCCGCCGAGGCTCATGCCGATCGCTCCCACCGCCGATGCACCGCGGGAGCGGAGGAACAGCGCCAGTGCGCGAAGGTCGTGGATCGCTTGCCCGAAGCCTTCATTGGTGCGCAACGGATTCGTCGAGGGAAACAGCGCGCCCGATGCTCCGATGCCACCGCCCGGCGCGCGCGCGGCGTGGAACGGCAATACGAACGCGGCGATGTCGAAGCCGTGGCGCAGCCAGTACGGGACCACGAACGTGCGCGACTCGAGCCAGTAGTTGCCACCGCCCCAGCCGTGCAGGAGCACGATCGTCGGGCGGCCTCGACCCGAGGTCCACCAGCGGGCATGCGCCGTCAGGTTCTCGCGCACGCGTAGATGTAGATCGCGTGCGGCCGGGTGGAACGGGTCGTACTCCGAGGGAAACGCGAGGTCGACGACGTGCGTGTCGAGCGGACCCTGCCCCTGCGCCGAGACGGTCACGGCGGGCGTCGACGGCGCTGGGAAAAACCGGCTCGGTGTGCCGAGCGTGCCCTGGTTGTACGCGGCTGCGAGGTCGATCAGCCTCTGGCGTGCGTTCGCGTCGGCGGGCGACGAGCGCGGCGCCATCCTGCGCGTCATGTAACGCACGACCCCTCGGTCCAGGACCGAGCTAGCGCGGGTGAAGAGATTAGCCACTTCCCCACACCCTACCGCAATCCAGAGTGGTTCGCTTCGTCGGTAACCCGGGTGAATTCAAGGCAGATGAATTCGATCCGCGCTATCACGTCAGCATGTCTGCGATGCGGCATTGGCTTGCTGTTTCCCTGGTTGCCAGCCTGGCGGTTCCGGCAGCCGCCGACACGTTCGGGGGGTTCTCCGGGGTGGATCGGCCCTACCTCGTCAATCAGGACAAGGTCTGCACCCCACTGCCTGTCGAGGGAGGGATCGCGAAGGGCACGCCGAGCTGTCAGAAGGCGAGCGCCGACGTGGTCGCCAAGCTGTCGATCAAGGACCCGATCCCGCAGCGCGGTGACAAGGCGAGCTTCGGCGCGACGGCGGCGAGCCGCACGCTCACGGTCACGAGCAAGACCGGGGACAAGCTGATCACGTGGAACACGATCGATCCGATCGCGAAGATCGTCGAGGTCTACGCGAGCCAGTACGACGATCGCGTCGCCGTCGCGTTCACCACCCGCCGCATGGGGAAGGAGCTCACGGACATCGTGGCGTTCGATCTCGGCAAGCCTTCCGTCGCGCGGCCGAGCGATCCGGGCACGGCTCCCACGCCGACGCCGACCACCACGCCGCCGGCGCCGGTGGACCCCGAGCTCGAGAAGCTCGTCAGCAAGGCACGTAAGGCGAGCGGGCCCTCAGCGATGGGCGCGTGGAAGCAAGTGCTCGGCAAGGATCCCGAGCACTCCGAGGCGCTGTACCGGATCGCGATTACTCAGCTCAAGGCGAAGTACACGCCGACGGCGATCGCTTCGCTCGAGAGACTCGCGGCCTCCCCGCGCCCCGATGCGATCGAGTGGCTCGTCGAGGCGCGCTTCGATCCCGCGTTCGCCGGGCTGCGCTCGGATCCCGCGTTTCGCAAGGTCGTCGGCCTCGACCGCAAACCGACGAGCACGTATGAGCGCCTGATGGGCTTCGGAGGGCAGTGGGAGCAGACGGGCACGAGCTGCGACAAGGCCGAGGTGCGCTTCACGGTCACGCGCGATCGCGTCGTGCGCATTCGCGTGATCACGCGCTGCCAGGGCTCGACGATGAACCTGCCGTTCAAGGGAACGTGGCGCCTCGACGGTGACAAGGTCGTGCTGACGTTCGCAACCAAGGGCAAGCAGGTCAGCGCGGACGACGAGGCGGGCTGCGAGTTCGAGACCTCGGGCGACGAGGATGCGCTGCGCTGCACGCTCGGCCGTGATCTCGACTTCGTCGTGCTTCCCACGCGTCGCTAGCCGCCCCGTTACCGGGAGCTCGTCGGTAATCGGAGAAGATGTGCTGTTTGCCCACACAAACGCGACCTACCCCTGACGCTACGTAATCGCCGTCACGCTTGAACGCCGCATCGCGTCCCGGTCACTAAGCGGGACACGATATGATTCCGCGGGTGACGCGCGAGACGGGCTCGACGGCTGCACTCGGTCCTGCCGACGAGGCGGACCTGATCGCGCGCTGCCGCACCGACGAACGTGCGGCCCACGACGAGCTGTATCACCGCTATCGACGGCAGGTCGCCGCGAACCTCTACCGCGTCCTCAACGACCGCACCGATCTCGACGACCTCGTGCAAGAGGTCTTCGTGATCGCGTTCCGCGGGCTCGACAAGTTCCGCGGCGACGCGCGGCTGTCGACCTGGCTGTATCGGATCTGCGTGAACGTCGCGCTCGGCCGCATTCGCACGCGCCGGCGCCGCCCCCCCGCGATCGGCGTCGCCGACCTCGATGCGACGGCGGTCGATCCGAGCC
The DNA here is from genome assembly GCA_033763475.1 of Kofleriaceae bacterium. Lineage (GTDB taxonomy): Bacteria > Myxococcota_A > Polyangia > Haliangiales > Haliangiaceae > JABFXX01. Next base: position 26,234 of record JANRKM010000073.1, on the reverse strand, counting down.
TGGTCGAGCGTCCGGAGACGCCCGAGCGCACGCTGCAGCGCCAGCAGGATCGCGAGCGCGTATATCGCGCCCTCGAGCAGCTCGCCCCGAAGAAGCGCATCGTGCTCTACCTGCACGAGATCGAGGGGCGCGACCTCAAGGACATCGCGTACCTCGTCGACTCGAACGCCGTTACCGTGCGCACGCGCCTGTTCTACGCGCGCCGCGAGTTCTATCGCTTGATCGCGGGCGACGCCGCGCTCGATCCGCCGCCGGTGCAGGACGCCTGCGGCGAGGAGGGCGACGAATGAGCCGCCACGTCGCGCCCGAGGTGTGGGCTGATGCGTTCGCGGGCCGGCTCGCCGACGACGAGCGCGCGACGATCGAGGCGCATGCGAAGACGTGTGCGAAGTGCGCGCGGACGCGCGCGCGGGTTGGATCTGCGAGCGACAGCTTCGCATCGATCCGCACCCAGGCGGCGCCCGAGCTGCCGTGGGACTCGGTGCGCGCGCGGGTGCACTGGACGGTGTCCAAGGAGCGGCGCGCGCAGCCTGCGCCTCGGGCGTCGAGGTTCGCGCTGCCGCGTCCCGTGTGGGTCGCGTTCGGGCTCGCCGCGGTCGGCGGCCTCGGCGTGGTGGTCGCGACGCAGCTGTCGTCGTCGGCGCCCACGCGCACGCCGGCCGCGCCGATCGCCGAGGCGCCTCCCGTGCGTGCACCCGAGGCACCGATCCCGGTCACGCTGGTGCCTGAACCACTCGCGGGCCTCGTGAATCGCGCATCGGGCGAGGTGCTCATCGATGCGCGCAGCGACGAGCTGTTCGCGCGCCGGCTCGTCGCGGGCTCGGTGATCGCGACGGGTGGCGGCAGCGTGGACGTTCAGTTCGGTGATGGCAGCGCGTTCGCACTCGGTCCCCGCTCGACGCTAGAGCTGCGCCGGTTCGATGCCGAGCTCATCGAGCTCGCGGTCACCGGCACGCTCGACGTCGAGGTCGCGCCACGCAAGCCCGGCCAGCGATTCCTCGTCGTCGCGGGCGAGCACACCGTCGAGGTGCGCGGGACGCAGTTCCGCGTCGAGTACCAGCCCACGAGCACGCGCGTCGCGTGCCGGCACGGTCTCGTCGCCGTGCGGGGGCGCTCGGCGCAGGTCGACGTGGGCCCCGCGCGCGGACTGCGCCTCGAGGCGGGCGCGGCGATCACGAGTGATCGCGTGGCGCCGCTCACCGTCGACGAGCTGAACACGCTCGCCGAGGCCACGCCGTTTCGCCTCCCGCTGTGGGACCTCGATGCGCTCGCGCGGAGCTCCGCGCCCCTCGAGGTGTCCACGGTCACTGCGCGCGAGGTGCGCGTCGACGGCGTCGAGCTCGGACGTGCCCCTCTCGCGGTCCGCGTGATGCCGGGCCGTCACACCGTCGAGGCCACCGACAGCGCGGGCCGCTACCGCCGCGCGGGCTGGGTCGATGTCGCCGCACCGAGGCCCGGCGCGCGCGCGGCACGTCTCGAGGTGCCCGCCGAGCCGGCGCCGACCGCGGGCATCGCCGCGCGCAAGAAGGAGCTGCGTACCGGCATCGATGGCGACCGCCTTGCGAACTGCACCCGCTCCATCGCGAAGGCCGGCCTCTCGGGAACCTACGTGCAGATCGAGATCACCGTCGACAGCGGCGGTGCGGTGGGCTTCCTCAACATCGTCGACACCGATCTTCCGTCGAGCACCGCGCGGTGCGTGCGGGAAGCACTCGCCGATGTTCGGTTTCGCGTCGGCGCGGCGGCGACCTGGCGCGAGCGCATCGACCTCTGATGCGAGCTCGGATGTTCCGGGTCAGAACCGTACGCCGAGCGTGACGCGCCCGGACCGATATTCGCCGGCCTGCAGCGGCGACGGGGCGTAGAGCGCGATCTGCGGGCGATCGTCGTACGCAACGTACTCGTCCTCGTCGAGCGAGCGGCCGCCCATGCGCAGGTCGGCGCCGAGGCTGAACCCGCCGCTCATCCGGTACTCGAGCCCGAAGCCGCCTTCGATGTGCGTCGCGCGGCTCGGATAGTTGTACTCCGACGCACGATCGACGCCGGCGCCCACCATCAACGTCGGGACGAGGTTGCCGCTCCTCCCGAGCTCGACGACGAGCAGCGCGGTGGCGGTCTTGATGTCGCCGCTGGTGCCATAGCCATCCGGCATGCGGATGCGTTGCACCTCGAGCTGACCGGAGAGGCGCGAGGTCAGGCCGACGCGCGCGAACAAGCCGACCGTCGTGCCAGGATCGGCGCCTTCCCCTTGCGACTTCGCGGCGGACAGACCGAGATCCACGCCGGCCGTGATCGGGCGCGCGTCGGCGAGGGAGGGGAGGGCGACTGAGAGAACCATGAGGGGGGCGAGCGCGTTGCGCATGGGCGCCTCGTCGAGCACGCGGCGTGCCGGCGCCAGCCCCCTGAAATCACGGCAGCGCCGCAGCGACCCCCCTCAGATTTCTACGATTCAGCCGAGGCGCTGCGCGATCTTTTCAGCGGCGCGGGTCGCGAGCGCCATGATCGTGACCTGCGGATTCACACCCAGCGACGACGGCACCGCCGCACCATCGACGACGTAGAGGCCCGGGGTCTCGTGGACCTGGTGGTTCGCATCGAGGACCGAGCTCGCGGGATCACGCCCCATGCGCGCGGTGCCGAGCGGGTGGTAGGCGGAGAGATCGAGATCCCACGGCTTGATCGTGGCGCGGCGGAACCGCGCCAGATCGGCGGGGGAGGTCAACGTGTCGAACCCGGCGATCGGCGTGTGCACCTTGGTCGCGCCCGCGGCGAAGAACACCTGCGCGAGCACATCCATGCCGCGCTTGATGTGGGCGACGTCTTGCTCGGTGAGCCAGTACTGGATCATCGGCTGGCCGAACACCTCGGTGACCTTTCCGCGCGAGGAGTCCTCGACCATGAAACCAAAGCTCGCGACGCGATCGAACGACTCGGCGAGCCGGATGAGCTCGGGGCCGATCAGCTGCGTCATGCTCATCGTCATCTCCAGCGGCACCATCGCGCCCTCGAACAGGATGCCTTCCTCGTGGAGGTCCTCGATCGCGTAGCCCTGCGGGATGCCCTTCCACGGCAGGATCTCCTCGTCGAACTCGGCGAGCGCGCCCGCCGCGGGATGGATCGAGAGGTTCTTGCCGAGCTGCCCCGACGTCTGGCCGAGACCCTGTCGCGCGAGCAACAGCGGGGAGAGCAGGGCCCCACAGGCGACCACGACGGCGCGCGCGTGCACGGTGAGCACGTGGCCCCCTGCCGTCTGCGCGACGACCCCGCGCGCGCGGCCGCCCTCGACGATGATCCGGGTCACCCGCGCCGACGGGAACAACTCGGCCCCTGCGCGTAGCGCGAGGGGCACGTAGCTGACGTTGGTCGACCGCTTCGCGTCGGTGGGGCAGCCGAAGCAACACACGCCCTGGCCGTCGCAGGCGGGCGCGTTGCGGCGCAGCGGGCCGTGGCGCTTGAAGCCGAGTGCATTACAGCCGCGCTCGATCACGCGGCCGTTGCCGCCGAGCAGCGACTTGCGCGCGGGCTCGACGCCGAGCACCGCCTCGACGCGATCGAAGTAGCGGCCCATGCGATCGGGTGCGAGCTCGTCGAGTCCGAGCTCGTTGGCCCACCGCGCGAGCACGCGATCTGGCGTGCGGTAGCACGTGCCCGAGTTCACCGTGGTGGTGCCTCCGACGGTCTGCCCGAGTGGAATCGGAATGCCGACGTTGCCCACGGAGAACGTGCCGCCCGCGCGGCGATACAGCTGCTGCTGCATCTGGAAGGCGCGCCCGGTGAAGTCCTGGCGCTGGAAGTAGCGGCCCTCCTCGACAAAGACCACGGCGAGGCCTGCCTCCGCGAGCTCGCGGCCCACCACGGCGCCGCCCGCACCGGTGCCGATGACGACGACGTCGGCCTCCACCGCGAGGTCGCCGTCGAGCCGCGCGTGCACGCGATCGCGCATGTATGCCGGCTGCGTTTCGCCCTTCACTTTGTCGAAGTCGTAGACGCAGCCGAGCTGCTTGTAGAGCGCCGGGTCGTCGAAGTGCGCCAGCTTCAGCGGGCTCACCAGCGCGCGCAACATGAGGCGCCGGATCGGATCGCCGGTGCGCCAGCTCTCGAGGATCGCGAGCCGCCGCTCCGGCGCGACCTTCGCGAACGCGCGCCGCTCGCCGAAATACGAGGCGGCGTCGAGCCCGCCGAGGAGGCCGCCGATGCCCACCTGGAGCGCACCCGGCAGCTTGTCAACGAAGTCTTCTACCTTCGCGACCGTTGCCTCGTTCGCAGCGGGGAGCAGGCGCCCCGCCGGAAGCGCCGTCGTCGCGATCGCGGTGAGTGTTTCTCGCTGCCTCGAGCTCAGCAGGGCCACCTAACGACCCTACCTCAACAATGGTCCGACCACTAGGTCTATGCTAAGTTAGCTCAAAGACCCGCGAAAGTGCCGTCGAGCAGGCCGTAGGTCGCCGTCAGAGCGCCTCCGAAGAAGAGCTCCCCGCCGGTCGCTGCGACCTGTCCCGAGATGCGGAGCGCCGATGCCTGGTTCATGAACAGCGAGAACCCGACTTCTCCTTCGATGCGCGACGCGAGCACGGCGCCGCACATCGCGTTGTTCACGGGACAGGAATCCTTGGAGAGCAGCAGCGTCGCCGACACGTCGAGTGCGCCGAGCGGATCGCCGTGCTGGTGATACGCGAACCGCCGGAGGCGAGCCGTGCCTCCCAGGGCGAACGGTGACGGCTGATCGTCGGGCGCGAACAAGCGCAGGCGAGCGAATGCGGTGCCCGACACCTCGGCCTTATCGTCGGCGATCTGCTGGCCATAGGTCGCGCTCGCGAGGAGCTGCTCGACGCGGCCGGTCTCGCTCGGCGTGGGCATCATGTCGGGACGCGCGAGGTAGCCCTCGCCAAACGCGAGCTGCACGTCGAGGCCGCTCGGGCGCTGATAAAGCTGCGTGTCGCGCAACACGGTGAGCATCTCGTAGGTGAGGCCCGCATCGGGCTCGCCCAGGAGGATGCCCGCCTCGCGGAGGATCGCCACGGTCGCGACGAGCGAGCGATACGCGGAGCGCTCGCCGCGCAGCGCCCACCACGTGAGCTGCAGCTTCCTCGCGGTAGCCGCGTCGATCTGCTTGCCGAGCGCGCGCGCGGCATCGAGCACGCGGGCGAGCCGGCGCACGCGGATCGCGCCGCCAACATCGAGCACGCGGCCGTACCCGACGCCGAGCGCGACCTGGACATCGGCGGTGAACCGGTTGTCCTTGAGGTCATTCGCCGGATCGTCGCCGTCCTTGTACGAGATGTAATCGGTCTGGAAGCCCGCGGCTCCGCGGCCGACGCCGTAGATCTTGCCCTGGTAGAACCGCGCCTCGCCGTGGGCGTCGAGCTGGAACTGGACGCCGCGCGTCTGCTCGCGACCCTCGGGGCTGATGAAGCCCGCGACGACCTGCGTGTTCGCCCCCCAGCCCCACGCCATCTTCTCGCGCTCGATGCGCTTCAGGTAGCTCGCCGAGAAGTCACCCTCGAACGATGGCCGCTTGCGCACGGTGTCGTACTCGAGCGACGCGGCACCGGCGGCGAACGTCAGCCGGTCGTACGCGGCGAGCGCGTCGTCGGGGAGCACGGGCAGGTCAGGCAACTCGGTGCTCGCCTTGGTGCCTCCACCGAGGAGTGACGAGCCGGGGCTGCCGAGGTCAGTCCCCGGCGCCTCGCCCCCGCCGCCGGTCGCGCCCCCGCCCGTCTCGCCGCTCGTCTCGGCGGGAGGCGTGGTGGTCGTCGTGTTCACCGGGGGCGTGGTGGTCGTCGGCGGCGGCGTGGTGGTCGTGGGGGACCCACCGCCGGTCGCGTTGGCGCCAAGCTTGAACAGCGCCTTCTTGGCGAGGTCGCGCGTCGCCTTGTCGCGCGTCTGGTCGTTGGCGACCTTCTGCAGCACTGGCACCGCACTCTGATCGCCGAGGTTCCCGAGGCCTTCGATCGCGATCTCACCGATGATGTCGAACGTCTCGGTATCGGCGAGCTTGATGAGGACAGGAATCGCTTTCTTGTCCTTGCTCTGGACGAGCTTGCGCGCGGCCTCGCGACGCTTCTCCTTCCATGCCGCGCGATCCATGTCGGAGGGCTGCGACTCGATCATCTTGATCTGCGCGCCGACATCGACAGGCTGCGCGGCCGCGCCGGATGCACCGAGGGTAACCGCGAACGTCGCGGCCAACAGCGAGTATGAACGGCGCATCAGCGAGCTCCGGCCTGAACGCAGTAGAGCTGATCGTAGTTGGGCTGCGCGGGCGAACCGTCGACGCGCAGCTGGTCGCACGACGAAGCGGCGATGCAGTTGATCGCCCACCGCTGCTTCTCGGCGGTCATACCTTCGATCGTGTTGACGCAGCGATCCCAATCGAACACCCACTCGCGGTTCTCGCCTTCGTCGGTGATCGCGATGGCGCCGCAGTCCACCATGCGCCAGCACGCCGCTTCGGGCGTGCGGTCCGCGTCCTCGCAATCGGTCAGCAGACCACCGTACGCACAGTTCGCGCGTGCGCCCTCGGCGACATCATCACCGGCGCCACAGGCAGCGAGCACGAGCACGAGGCTCGTGATGCACAAGTCCTTCATCGCGGCCCATGTTACCCCAGCCGCGAGACGACCGGGATCTAGTGGCCGGCTGACGCCTGATCCTTCTTCTTGCGAACGAGGCGATCGACCGGCACGTCAGGAATAGCCGCAGCCACGAGCTCTGCGACATCGAGCACAGCGATCTTATTCTCCACGTTCCGCTGCTTCATGCCGTCGGTCAGCATGATGTTGCAGAACGGGCAGGCGACCGCGACGGCTTCGGCACCGGTCGCGATGACCTCATCGGTGCGGTTGACGTTCACGCGCTCGCCCTCGTGCTCTTCCATGAACATGCGGCCACCACCGGCGCCGCAACAGAAGCCGTGCTTCCTGTTGCGCTCCATCTCCCGGATGCCGCCAGGCGCACCGACCGCGGCGATCACGTCACGCGGAGCGTCGAACTCCTTGTTCCAGCGGCCGAGGTAGCAGCTGTCGTGATAGGTGATGGTGTCGACGGGCGACTTCTCCGCCTTCAGCTTCCCCTCTTTGAAGAGGTGATCGATCAGCTGGGTGTGGTGCACGACCTCGAACTCGCCGCCGAACTGCGGGTAGTCGTGGCGCAGCGTGTGGAGGCAGTGCGGGCAGCTCGTGATGACCTTCTTGGCGTTGACGCTCTTCAGCGTCTCGACGTTCTGCTCGGCGAGCGCTTGGAACAGCATCTCGTTGCCCGCTCGGCGGGCCGGATCACCGGTGCACGCTTCCTGGTGACCGAGCACCGCGTAGTCCACGCCAGCGGTGCCGAGGATCTTCACCATCGCGCGCGTCTGCTTGATGATGCGGCTGTCGAACGCCCCCGCGCAGCCGACCCAGAGGATGTACTCGGGGTCCGGGTTCTCCTCGATGGTCGGCACGTGGAGGTCCTTCGCCCAGTCCATGCGCTGGTCGTTGGCGATGCCCCACGGGTTGCTCTGGCGCTCGATGTTGCGGAACGTGCGCTGGAGCTCGGCCGGCGCCTTCTCCTGCTCGAGCACGAGGTTCTGACGCATCTGGAGGATCTTGAGCGGGTGCTCGATGAACACCGGGCACACCTCCTGGCAGGCACCGCACGTGGTGCACGCCCACAGCGTGTCCTCCTGGATGCGACCGCCGGTCATCTTGGGCATGTTCGCGAACTCGGCCTTCGCGTCGGCGAGCTGCTTCTTCGCGAACGCGAGGTCCGCGTCGGGATGGTGCGGGTCCTCGCCGCCGTTGGCCGTGACGTACTGCTCGCGGCTCGCGACCGCCTTCTCGCGCTCGGCGATCTGATCCTTGAGCGCGATGCGATCGAGCATCTCGTAGCGGATGTCGTGCACGAGCTGCATCGGCGACAGGTTCTTGCCCGTGTTGTACGCGGGGCAGTAGTTCGAGCAGCGGGCGCACCCGGTGCACGCGTAGGTGTCGAGGAGGCTCTTCCACGAGAACTGTTCGAACCTGCCGACGCCCCACTGGTTCTCGTCCTCGAGGTTCAGCTTGGGCATGTCCAGCGTGCGCGTGGAGCGATTACGCGTGGCAATGTTGGGTAGCGCGCCGAGCAGGTGGATGTGCTTCGAGTACGGCAGGTAGTTGAGGAACGTGAGGACGATCAGGATGTGCAGCCAGTAGCCGAGCAACGCGCCGCGATGCGCGGACGCTGCGTCGATGGGGGCGAGCGCCTGGCCGATCAGGTTCGAGAACGGCAAGTACGGCCGGCTGTCCCCGCCGCTCGTGATCACGTTCGCGATCTCGTAGCCGTGGTAGATGAAGTGCGTGATGAGGATCGAGCCGATCGCGCCGAGGATGAGGCCGGCGTCGAGGCTCCATGGGATCAGCCTCGGCTTGACGATGAGGCGGCGGATGAACGCCCAGCCGATCACGATCAGCACGACGAAGTACATGACGTCGATCAGCAGGTAGAGCGGCTTGTAGAGGAGGGCAGGCAGGGAGTGCAGGCCCACGCCAAAGAAGCCCTGGAGCAACATGTCGACAAGCGCGACCTGGATGATGAAGAAGCCCGCGAAGATGAAGACGTGGTGCTTGCTCGTGCGGTGGAGCGGGCCCTCTTCGACGACCTTCTTCTGGCCGAAGAAATAGATCGCGATGTCCATCAGGCGACCGGGGATGTCATCGAGGCGCGGTCGCGGGTCCGGAGTGCCTGCGAACACCGCACGTCCGAACAGCCACGTCGTGCGCACGAAGAACGCCAGCGAGGCCGCGATCAACAGGAGCAAGAGGACGGAAGTCACGACGGGTCGGAGATATCACGCACCTCGTCAATTGTCATGGCGTTGCGCGGATTTGTCCGACCACCTGGCCAGCGCTGATGAGCGCGCACGCACGGCAGCCACATCCCGAGCCGAACGTTTGTCAGGTCTCGTCGTCCCCCTCATGGTGAAGAGAAGACGTCGTGCCGCCGGCATCGAACATTCTCGTCGTCAGCGACCTTCACTTCGGGGAAGATCTGTTGCCGGGCGCCTCCGCGGAACGTCGTCGTGCGATCGAGCTCGGCGAACGAGCGTTCCGCGAGTTCCTCGTGTACCACGCGGTTCGTCGTCGAGATGGGCGCCCCTGGCGGCTGGTGATCGCGGGCGATCTCTTCGACTTCATGTCGGTCATCATCGATGCGCTGCCGGAGCGCCCCGCGCGCACCCGTGACGAGCGCACGTACGGCCTCCCGCGCGGAGTAGTGACCGGGGTGGAGCGCATCCGCCGCATCTGCGAGGCGCACCGCGGGCTGCTCGCGGCGCTCGGGCGGTTTGTCGCCGCGGGCCACGAGATCGACATCATCATAGGCAACCACGACGTCGAGCTGATCGCCCCCGAGGTCGCACACGAATTCATGCGCCAGCTCGCGGCGGCCGGCGTCGACGACACGGACCGCGCGCACATTCGCATCGTGCCGTGGTTCGTGTACGTCCCCGGGGTGTGCTGGGTCGAGCACGGCCACGTCTACGACGAAGGCTGCTCGTTCGAGTTCAACCTCGCGCCGATGGATCCCCAGGATGGGGGGCTGGTCTACAACGTCGACTACGCGGCGATGCGCTACCTGGGCAACGCGGCGCCCGATCTCGACCCCCACGGCACCGAGAGCTGGAGCTTCTGGGGCTACATGCACTACGCGATGGGCCACGGCCTCGCGCACATGGGGCGCATGTGGATGGGCTACGCCCGCTTCATCGCGTCGCTGTGGTCCGCGCGGCGCATGCATCGTTCGTTCGCGCGTCGCGAGCGCCGGCGCCGCGAGCACCGCGCGCGCCTCGCTGCCGCCGCGAAGGCCGGAGGCCTCGAGCTCGAGACCGCGTCGGCGATCGATCGTCTCGCGCGGACGCCGTGCACGATCAGCGTGCGGCGCCTCGGGCGCATCCTCATGCTCGATCGCGTGGGCCTCGTGCTCGGCGTGCTCGTGGCCCTGATCGCGATGTTCGTCGCGCTGCCGGTGCCGTGGGCGTTGGTCGGCGCCGGCATCTCCGTCGGTGTCTCCGCCGGCATCACGCGGTGGCTCGGTGCACACCTCGTGGCGTCGCAGCTGCCGATGCGCTCGGTGCCGCAGCGGCTGCGCAAGCTCGTCGACGCACCCGCGGTCGTGTTCGGGCACACGCACGATCCGCGCTGGCAACGGCTGCGCAGCGGCGGCGTCTACGTCAACTGCGGCACCTGGCTCCCCGCCACCAAGCCCGGCCTCCGGCGCAGCTTCACGCACGTGCTCATCTCGCCGAGCCACGCCGTGGGTGGTCCACCTGTCATCGAGCTTCGGCAATGGCGCGACGGCCTGCCGCAGCCGTTCGACGCGCAGGCCGATCTCGGCGCGGGTGTGACCGTCCCCGGTGCGCCGCTCGAGCAGACGCGCCCGGGCCTCGCGATCTCGCGCCCTCGCTAGATCCGCGCACCGTGCGGAGCGGGTGCACCGAACCGAGCGCGCACATGGTCATTACGCTTGGTCGAGAGTCCGCAGCTTGCGGAGGTGGCGCCACCCACGGTCAGCTTGCAGGCATGAAATTTGTCACGCTGGCTGGCGCGCTCCTCGTTACCGTCGCTCACGCCCAGACGTTCAAGCCCGCGAACGTTCCCGCGGTGAACGCCAACAAGAATGTCGCGAACGCGAAGAACGCGGAAGACACGCGCAAGTTCACCGCGTTCGTCCACACCGCGACCGAGCCGTTCATCTCCGCCCACGAGAAGACGTCCGTGAAGAACGTGACGCGCACCTCCCAGAAAGGCGGGAGTCAAACCGTTCCTGACCCGGGGCTGCAGGTGACGCGGATCGCGGGGCGCTCGTGGGGGCCGTTTATCGTCGGCGTGGACAAGGCGACGAAGTTCGCGTCGATGATCAACGTCGCGAAGCCCGGGCAACAGCCCCTCGCCGTGCAGCCAGGAGACGCATTCAACGTGATCGGCAACCTGCCCACGAGGAACCGGGACACTCACTACGTGCTCCCGCCCGAGACGCGGGACGCTGTCGCGACGGTCACGACGACCGCCCCCAACGTTTCGAGGATCGACTTCGCACTCGCGGACGGAAAGCCCGACGCCATGGTTTTCGTCACGCCGCGCGAGATGGGCTACGACGGCGTCGGACCGTGGATGCCGTACGCGGTCAAGTGGGACAACTCGCTTCGCCGCTGGACCATCGTCGCGACCGACAACTCCGGGTTTGGCCACTTCCTCCACTTCAACATGGTGGTGTTCCCGGGGCAGGGTACCCACGGTGACGTTCGGGTGCACCGCTTCGTCGTCAGCAACCAGAACCCCGACGGTCCCACGCGGCTCCCGAGGTCGATGGCCGGCAAGGACGACATCGTCGTGCTCACGCCGGTCATCGGCGCGAAGGGGGCGGTGATCGCGGAGCTGGTCGCGGTCGGCATCGAGCCCGATACCGGTCTCTGGCAGATCGTGACGCCGAGCAAGAAAGTGCCCGAGGGCGCCGAGTTCAACGTGCTCGTGGCGAAGAAGACGCGCTGAGGTCTAGCGGACAGCCGCGCGGCGGTTCACGACCCACGCGCCGAGCGCGAGCAGGCCGACGAGCGCGGCGCCGATACCGAGCTGGCGCCACCAGGTGGAGCATGCGCGCGTCGCGGGCATGAGGGCCGAGGGCATCTGGACCGTGACCGGCTCGAGATCCTCGCCGGCGAGCGACATGATCAGATCGTGCGGCCTGCCGTCCTTTGCCACGTGGGTCGAGGGGAACGTGACATCGAAGCGCTGCGCGAGCTCGGTGGCGATCGCCGCCAGCGCCGCGGGGAGGGCCTCGCTCGACGCGAGCACCCGCGTGCGCGACGTGAAGCGGTCGACCACCGTGGTGTCGTCCGAGAGATACCCCTTGGTGACGATCGCGAACGTCTGCACGCCCTCGCGGGCCGCGCGCTTCTTCAGCTCGGCGAGCGCGCGCACCGCGGTCTCGTTGTTGGTGTCGTTGCCATCGCCGATGACGACGAGCGCGCGGCGGGGCGCGTTGGTGCGCCCGAGCTCGACGAGGCCCGCCTCGATGCCGGCGACGAGCTCGGCGCCGATCTTGCCGTAGTAGTCGCGCTGCGTGCCGAGCGAGGCGCCGTGCAGATCCTCGAGCGGTCCCATCGGCGCGATGACCTCCGCGCGCGTGGCGTACGCGATCGCGACGGCCTTGCTTGTCGCCGGGAACAGCGTGGTGAGCCGCGCCTCGTCGAGGCCGCGCTGCAGATCCTTCAAGAACCCGGGGTAGCGAGCCGGCGAGTCGTAGGGCTCGAAGTCATCGTTGCCGAGGAAGACCTCGCCGCCGGCATAGACGAAGGCGATCGCGATCGCATCCTGCGCATCGCGGTAGGCCGTCACGCCGCTCGCGACGACGCGCGCGCCGGTCTGGGCATCGCGGAGCGTGACCGCCGACGGCACGACCGGTGGCGCCCCGCTGATCGTCGCCTGGAACACGGGCTCGTCGAGCGTGGGCACGAGCGTGACCGTCGCCTCCGGCGCTGCGATGGCGATCGACGAGAGAACGCAAACGGCGAGGGACGCGAGACGCATGCGCATGGCCTCGAGCATGGGTGGTCGCCTGGGACGCGGCAACCTGCGTTTCGGGTGCGCGATGTAGGCGCGTCTCGCTACATCTGGTGGATCTCGACGCGGTTCTCGGTGAGCACGGGCACCAGCAGGTGCTTTCGCTTCGCGTCCCAACCGATGTCCGCGGGAGACTCGATGTCCTTCACGAGTACGGTGTACGGCCCCTTCTCCTTGCCGACGAGGATGCACGTGCACTCCCAGCTCGAGATCGCGAGCCGTGCCACGTTGTCGGCGGTCGTGATACCGACGATGCCGTCGAGCATGCCGTATGGCAGCTCGGCGAAGGGCTTGCCGTACTTGAGCAGCTGCTTCGCACCGAACGTGACCACGAAGTTCCCCTCGGCGACGCCGTTCGGCCCGTTCAGCTTGTGCGTCTTGTCGTTCTTGATCGTCTTCAGGATCTTGCCGGCATAATCGACGGTGTAGATGGCGTCGCTGCCCGAGGGGCCCGTCGTCCCTTTCGTCTCCTTGAACCCGGAGTCGGTGACGAGGAGCTGACCGCCATCCGCAGCGACGTCATTGATGAACGTCGCGCCCGGGAACTTGATCTCTCCCTTGGGCTTGCCGGTCTTCGCATCGAACATGCGGACGACCGTGAGGTCGGCGACGTAGAGCGTGCCTCCCATCGCCGCCATGCCCTTCGGCGCGTTCAGCGTGACATCCGGCTTCGCGCCATCGATCCACTTGAGCGCGACGATGGTGCCATCGGGCGCGAGCTTCTAGATGAACCCATTGTCGTCCTTCGCGAACGGCGAGCCGTTGATGTTGCTGACGTAGTAGGCGTCCTCGAGCAGGTCGAAGGTCATCGACTCCGGGCTCGCGAACCCACCGACCCGGATCACCGAGCCAGAGGCGCCGGAACCGGATCCCGAGCCGGAAGCAGAATCCGATGCCGATCCCGATGCGGAATCCGATGCCGATCCCGATGCGGAATCCGACGAGCCCGATGCCGACCCCGAGCCCGATGCCGAGCCCGATGCCGAGCCCGATGCCGAGCCCGATGCCGACCCCGACCCGGATGCCGAGCCCGATGCCGACCCCGACCCCGATGCCGACCCAGAGCCCGATGTCGACGCCGACGGCGATTCGGACGCCGGGGCCCGCCGCGGCTTCGGCTCCTCCCTCCGCTTGCATCCAACGCCTAGCCCGAGGCCGCAAGCACCGAGGATCGCAACAATGACAGCCAAGGCAGGGACTCCACGCATCCGCCCGACGCTCGCACGCCGGCCTGACTGTCGGAGCCCCGTGGTACCGCTCCCGCGTGGCCCGGAGTCCGTCCGAAACGCCGCTGATGCGTCAGTACCTGGACGTCAAGGACAGGTACCCGGACGCGATCGTGCTGTTCCGGCTCGGGGACTTCTACGAGATGTTCTTCGAGGACGCCGTCGTCGCCTCGCGCGCACTCGACCTGACGCTCACCTCGCGCGACAAGGGCAAAGAAGACGCGGTGCCGATGTGTGGGGTCCCGCACCATGCGGCGCGCGGCTACATCGCGAAGCTGACCGAGCTCGGCCACAAGGTCGTGATGTGCGAGCAGACGGAGGATCCGAAGCTCGCGAAGGGCCTGGTCAAGCGCGAGGTCGTGCGGGTGGTGACGCCGGGCATCGTGCTCGACGACGAGGTCCTCGAGCCCAAGCGCCCGCGCTACGTCGCCGCGCTGGTGCCGCACAAGAGCCCGGAGGGGGCGCTGTGTGGGCTCGCGTATCTCGATGCCACCACGGGCGAGCTCTCGGCGACGACGCTGCCGTCGACCGGCGTGATCGACGAGCTGGTGCGCGTCGCGCCGCGCGAGGTGATCGTGGCGCCCGAGCTGCTCGGTGACTCCGCGAGGGCACAACAGCTCTCGACGCTGCGTGCGCGCTACAAGGTGCCGTGGAACGCGGCGCCAATTCCCGACGAGGCCGCGGCGCGCAAGGAGCTCGGTTCGATCGTCATCGTCGACGAGCGTGGGGCAGGGGGGCCGCCCGCGACCAAGGGCAAGAGCAACGCGCGCACCGCACCCTCACCTGCGCTCGCCGACGCCGAGTCCGAGAACATCCAGCGCGAGCTGTCGATCCGCGCGGCCGCCGCGGTGGTCGCGTATGCGCGCGCCACGCAGCCGACGGGAGCGCTGCCGATCGGACGGCTGCAGCTGTACCGCCCCGGCGACAGCGTCGTTCTCGACGAAGCGGCGATCGCGAACCTCGAGCTAGTCGAGACGCTGATCGGCCGCCACAAGCAAGGCTCGCTGCTCGACGTCATCGACGTGACCGCGACCGCGCCCGGTGGCCGCTTGCTGCGTCGCTGGCTGCTGTACCCCCTTATCGATGTCGCGCAGATCCGCCGCCGCCAGGATGCGGTCGCTTGGCTCGTCGAACGCCCGACGCTGTGCGAGACGATCCGCCGCGCGCTGTCGCGGATCGCGGACCTCGAGCGCCTCGCCGGTAAGTGCACGCTCGGTGTCGCCACGCCGCGCGACCTCGGCCGGTTGCGCGACGCGCTCGGCCAGTTGCCCGAGCTCATCGCGCTCGTCGCCTCTGGCAAGGACGCGCTGGCGCCACTGCCCGAGCTCCTCGATCTCGCCGCGTGTGCCGACGAGGCGCTGCCCGCACTTAACCAGCGGCTCGCAAGAGCGCTCGTGGATGAGCCGCCCCCGATGCTCAAGGACGGCGGCGTGATCCGCACCGGCTACGACCGCGAGGTCGACGAGTGCCGCCAGCTCGCCGACGGCGGCAAGGATCAGATCCTCGCCATCGAGGAGCGCGAGCAGAAGGGCAGCGGCATCGCGAACCTCAAGGTCCGCTACAACCGCGTGTTCGGCTACTACATCGAGATCACGAAGACGCACCTCGCGAAGGTGCCGAGCCACTACATCCGCAAGCAGACCGTGGCGACCGGCGAGCGCTACGTGACGCCCGAGCTCGCCGAGCTCGAGAAGAAGGTGCTCACCGCCGAAGAGCGGCTCGCCATCCGCGAGGCGGAGCTGTTCAGGGCCGAGGTCGCTGCGGTCACCGCCGTCGCGCGCGAGGTCGCGGCCGCCGGCGCTGCGCTCGCGGTGCTCGACGTGTGCAGCTCGCTCGCCGACGTCGCCGCGCGCCGCGGCTATTGCCGCCCCACCGTCGACGACGAGCTGGTGCTCGAGATCTCCGACGGCCGCCACCCGGTCATCGAGGCGATGCTCGCGCCGGGCACGTTCGTCCCCAACGACTGCCGCCTCGACCCGAACGCAGAGCAGCTCGTCCTCATCACCGGCCCCAACATGGCCGGGAAGTCGACGTACATGCGGCAGGTCGCGCAGATCGCGCTGCTCGCGCAGATCGGCAGCTTCGTGCCCGCCAAGGCCGCGACGATCGGCATCTGCGATCGCGTGTTCACGCGCGTCGGCGCCGCCGACAATCTCTCGCGCGGCGACTCGACGTTCATGGTCGAGATGCGCGAGACCGCGTCGATCCTCGCGAAGGCCACGCGCCGGTCGCTGGTGATCCTCGACGAGGTCGGCCGCGGCACGTCGACGTTCGACGGCGTCTCGATCGCGTGGGCCGTCTCCGAGCACCTGCACGACGTCATCGGCGCGCGCACGTTGTTCGCGACGCACTATCACGAGCTGGTCGGACTTGCCGAGGGCCGCCCGCGTGTGCGCAACGTGTCCGTCGCGGTGCGCGAGCACAAAGGGGAGATCGTGTTCCTTCGCCGCGTCGTCCCCGGCGGGGCAAACAAGTCCTATGGCGTCGACGTCGCGCGGCTCGCGGGGCTGCCGGGCTCCGTCATCACGCGGGCCCGCCAGATCATGGGCCAGCTCGAAGGTGGCGCGCTGGGCGGCGCGACGCCGCAGCTCTCGCTCTCCATCTTCGCGCCACACCCGACGGCCGCGGCACCATCGCCGGCGCTCGCCAAGCTCGCGTCGATCGACATCGACAACACGACGCCGCGCCAGGCCCTCGAGCTTCTCGCGCAGCTCAAGTCGCTCGCGTGAGCTCGCGCTGGCGTAGCTGATGTCGGATAACGTGCCGTCATCGTTCACGTGCGTTGGGGGGCGTCGCCCACAGCCTCGAACGATAGGGGGCTGGAGCCCAGGTGATCGGGACTATCGCACCCCAGTGATTCCGGGCGTCTACGCTTGGCCCAGTCCTCGCTATGGGGATTGCTCACCAAGGGAGGATGCTCGTGAAGCAAACCATTAAGACCCTCGCACTCGGCCTGTCGCTGGTGACCGTGACCGGTGCCGGCGGCATTGGCTGCGGTGGAGACGACTCGGACACGGTTCTCGGCAATGACCCGCTCATCATTCTGCAGCGCCCCAAGCGCAACGATATGGGCGACATCTTTCAGTACACGTCGTACAAGCCCGGCGCGAAGCTGGTGAAGCTCGACCCGCCCACGGCGGACGGC
Source organism: Kofleriaceae bacterium (assembly GCA_033763475.1). Taxonomy (GTDB): domain Bacteria; phylum Myxococcota_A; class Polyangia; order Haliangiales; family Haliangiaceae; genus JABFXX01. The sequence goes on along the minus strand of JANRKM010000073.1, from coordinate 9,291 downwards.
GTGCAGACCGTCATCTGCTGTGACAAGGCCGGCTCGGAGTTCGCGAACGTCGATATCTCTGGCTACGACATCTCGTTCGACGCCAAGCAGATCGTGTTCTCCGGCAAGCTCGCCGCGAACCAGGCGTACGGCCTGTTCATCCTCAACATCGAGGACGGCTCGGTCGAGCAGCTGCCCACCGACCCGGGCCGCGACTACTCGATGCCCATCTTCCTCCCGGGCGACAAGATCCTCTATACGAGCAACGCGGTCGTCGAAGCGGGTGCTCCGCAGCACAGCGACGAGTACGAGCGCGGCACCACGCTGCAGCTCGGCCGCATCAACACGGACGGCACCGGCGACGAGCTCGGGCCGCGCAACCTCTCGCACCGTACGTTCCCGACGCTCGCGTCGGACGGTCGCATCATGTTCACGCAGTGGGACCACCTGGGCCCCATGAACGCCGGCCACCTCATGTTCGCCAACCAGGACATGACGAACCTGCGCGAGGGCTTCGGCAAGGAGGGCACCGGAGCCTCCAACTCGACGCTCAAGGCGCACGAGATCGCTCCGGGCCGCTTCGTCGCGATCGCGACTGCACGTAACCGCACCGTCCAGGCCGGTGCGCTCATCGACATCCGCCTCGGTGATGTCGTAACCGACGAGGACGGCAACGTCTCCGCTCCGGCTCGCGCCGCGGAAGCGACCGCGACGTACCGCGACCTGACCCCGGACGTTCCGCACGGCAACGAGCCGTCGGTCGAGACCGTCGGTCGCTACTACGACGCGTACCCGCTCAACGCCAAGGACAAGGCGTCGTTCGTCGTGTCGTGGGCCGACGGTCCGGTCGAGTCCGAGGTGCTCGGCCTCGCCGGCCTCGAGGCGAACTTCGGCGTCTACCTGTACGCGCCGAACGATCGCGGCACCTACGAGCGCCGCCCCATCCTCGACGATCCCGAGATGTGGGACATCTTCCCGCGCCAGCTGAAGACTCGCACGGCGCCTCCGATCGTCGCGTCGGCGACGGACGCGAACCTCGGCGGCATGGCGCTCCTTGGCTCGATGAACGTCTACGAGTCGAGCCGCACCACGTTCGAGCCCAACTCGATCTACGGCGTTCGCATCTCGGAAGGCTTCTCGTCGGAGGAAGGCTTCCCGCGCATGTTCGGCTCGACGATGTTCGAAGGTATGGCCACGCTCGGCGTCGCGCCGGTCCGCGCGGACGGCTCGTGGGCCGCGCTGGTGCCGTCGAACGTTCCGGTCCGCATCCAGACCGTCGATAGCTTCGGCATGGCCAACTTCACGGAGAACGTCTGGTTCTCGGCGCGCGCCGGCGAGTCGCGGTTCTGTGGTGGCTGCCACGAGGATCGCACGGGCTCCACGGTCATCGACCCGGGTCTGACGGACGCCATCGCAGCGGGCCCGACGACGTTCGTCGCCGCCTCGAAGCCCCGCGCCGAGCGCAAGTCGAATGACTACTCGCGTGACGCCATCGTCGGCGTCGCGTGGAACGGTCCGGTCCAGAAGATCTTCGACGACAAGTGTGTCAGCTGCCACAACGGTACGCCGGGTGCCGCGAACCCCTCGTACACCATCACCAACATGGAGACGGGCCAGGCGCTCACGTGGACCTTCGACCTCCGCGGCGACCAGATGCCGGCCGAGTTCGCCGAGCTCGCGGGCGAGGAGAGCTTCACCCGCTCGTACTTCTCGATCGTCGGCCCCGACATGGAGGCCATCGAAGAGGGCAACTTCATGCTGAGCGGCTCGTTCAAGGTCTACATGAACCCCGAGAACGCGCGCGGCTCGCTGCTGCTCAAGACCCTGAACCCGGTCAAGCAGTTCCCGAACCAGGACACCAACGTTCGCGCCTTCCAGACTACCCCGCACATGAACGGCAAGGGGCCCGACCTGACGGCGGACGAGTTCTACCAGCTCATCCTCGCCGCGGATAACGGCGCGAGCTTCTACGCTCGTGAGAACAACCCGGGCGTCCAGTCCTACTAACCCCAACCGCGGAAATCAGGAGAACGACCATGAAGAACATCGGTACCAAGCTCGCCGCGGTCGCGTTCACGCTGCTCGCGGCTTCATCTCCGGCCCTCGCTGGCAAGGGCGGCAGCGCCGCTCGCATCCAGGCGGCGGTCACCTCCGGCTCCGTCGATGCGATCATCGCCGAAGTCGAGCGCGCCGAGAGCCTGATGTGCGAGCAGTGCGTCGGCATCGTCACCAACCTCCTCGAGGACAGCCGCTACGAGGTACGTGAGGTGGCTGGCTGGTGGTTCGCGAAGCGCCCCGGCCTCAAGAACGCGCTCGCGGCGCAGTTCGTCGCCGAGCTCGAGAACGGCAACACGACGGCGGTCCGCAACGCGGCCGACTTCCTCGGCGCGACGGTCTCGTACAAGGCGCTGCCCGCCCTGCGCGCTGCGATCCGTCGCACGGACATCGGCGCGGAAGGCAAGCTCGCGCTGGTGCGCGCCGCGAAGATGCTCGCCCACCGCGATGGCAACCCCGTCCTGATGACGGCGATGACGGACGCGGATCCGTCGGTGCGCGCTGCGGCGGTGAACGCCTGGCGTGACATCCTCGGTCAGAAGGACGCCGCTCCGGCGGTGTCGCTGCTGAACGACGCGGACGCACACGTTCGCGCCGAGGCCGCCACGGTCGTCGGTGCGATGGGCGGCACGGCCGGCGTCGCGACGCTCGAGCAGCTCGTCGTGAAGGACCCGGACCCGTTCGTTCGCCGCAATGCGGCCTGGGCGCTCGGCAAGATCGGTTCGTCGTCGTCGAAGGCGGCGCTGACCACGGCGAGCACCGACAAGAGCGGCGTGGTTCGTGGCGTCGCGCGCGCTGCGCTCGCGTCGATCAAGTAACGTCACCGAGATGGTGCTCGCAAGTCCGACGAAGGTCGGACGCGCAGCAGCGCCGAAGGCGGTGCGGAGGTAGATCACGGGCCGCGTCGAGAGACGTGGCCCGTTTGTATTTCTCGTCGGAAAAGGGAGTACGATGGTTTCCATGGAGCGCAGGGGCTTTCTTCATCCCGCTCACACCCTCCTCATCGGCCTTTCGCTGGCTGCATGCAGCGACCCGCCGCCTGGGCGCACGTACTTCGAGCGAAACATTCAGCCGATCCTCGAGCAGAAGTGCGCCGGCAACACGTCCGGTTGTCACGACGCGCGCGAAGACGATCCGTTCCAGTTCGCCGCCGGCAACCTCGACGTCACGTCGTTCGAGAACATCCAAAAGCGGCGCGACTTGCTCTCGCCGTTCGGCGCGTATCCGCAGCCGCTGTTCTTGATCAAGGCGGTCGGCGCGAAGCAACTGAAGATGCAGTACGGCGACAAGTTCCTCGACATCGACGTGCAGCACGCCGGCGGAGGCATCCTCGAGGTTGGATCTGACGCGTACTTCACGCTGCAGAACTGGCTCGAGAACGGCGCTACGGAGAACGGCCTCAAACCGCCGACGCCGCCGCAAGCAGGCAGCGGCGTGTGCTCGACGTCGATCCCGTCGGGCTTCGATCGCACGCGCTACGTCAATGCGATGTCGCAGGCGGCCTTCGACTCGTTCAAGGCGAAGGTGCAGCCGATCCTCACCGAGCGCGGTTGCGCAGCTGGCTCGTGCCACGGTGCGCCGCAGTCGGACTTCTACATCACCTGCGGCAGCGACGACGATCAGCTCGCGTTCAACTTCAGCCAGGCGTGGTCGTTCGTGAACGATCCCGTCGATGACTCGCAGCTCCTGCGCGTACCGCTCGCGGTATCAGCGGGCGGCCGCGGTCACACCGGTGGTGACCAGTTCGCCAACAACACCGACGAGAACTACGTCGAGATCCGCGAGTGGGCCGAGAGCGTCGGCAAGCTCGACTTCGCGGGGTCCGATCAGGGCAAGCAGTTCTTCGAGGACCACGTGCAGCCGATCCTGCTGCAGCGTGGCTGCGGCTTCCAGGCGTGCCATAGCCCGCAGGCGAGCAACGACTTCAAGATGCGCTCGGGCTCGATCGGGTTCTTCTCGGCGGTCGCGCTCGAAAAGAACTACGAGCTCCTGAAGCACGAGTTCATGGGCATGGAGTTCCCGGACGCGCGCCGCAGCCGCGCTGTCGCGAAGACGGTGCTCGAGAACTATCTCGCGGACCCGAATACCGGAGAGCCGAGCGCCACCGTCGCGGGCATCGCACACCGTGGCGGCCCGACGCTCGAGACCCAGGGCAACACGTCCGACAAGCCGTGCCCGCCCTTCGACCCGGCGACGTCCACCGCGTACTGCACGATCCAGGAGTGGATCACGCGCGAGCGCGCGCTCCACGCCGCCGACTACACCAACATGGCCTCGGGGCAGACGGCGCAGATCGTCTACGTCGAGCGTACGGGCGCTGCGACCGCGGGCCGCCTCGAGTTCGACACGTTCCAGGGCGGTGCAGACCTCAAGGTGGTCGACACCACCTACGGTGCGGGCGGTGCGTTGGCGCCCGTTGGTGGTGGGGCAGGGGCCTCGCTGCTCGGCAACTGCGCCGGGCTCACCGCGGGCACCTCCGACGTGCAGGCGCCCGACGTCGCGAACGATGGTGACCGCGTGGCGTTCGCCGCGCGCAACTCGGCGGGCGAACCGCTCGGTGTGTTCGTCGTCTCGCTCTCCTCGGGCCAGTGCGCGCGCATCACGCCGGCCGCCGGCATGTCCAACGGCATCGCCGTCCACAACTTCGATCCGGCGTGGTCGCCTGACGGCAACTGGATCGTCTTCGCGTCGACGCGCGGCAAGAACGGCGCGTCGCGTTCGCGCAAGCGCTTTCTCCCGCAGTCCGACCTCTGGCGCATTCGCGTCACGGGGCTCGCGGCGGACCAGGGCAGCGTCGAGCAGATGACCGTCCTGTCGAACTCCGAGGTCGGCCCGCAGTTCATGCGCGAGGGCCGCCTTTCGATGACGACGGAGAAGGTCAGCGACGGCTTCTATCAGCTGTCCGGCCGCCGGATAAACTGGGACCTCACCGACTATCACCCGCTGCTCGGTCAGCGCGCCGAGTCGCCGTTCGCGAGCCTCGAAGACCTATCGCAGACCTCGCCGTCAATCGGCTTCGAGGCGATCACCGACATTCGCGAAGGCGTCGACGGCAACTTCCTCATGATCATGTCGAATGTCGCCGACAACGGCGCGCCGGAGACCATGGGCGGCGCGGGCGCCCTCGGCCTGTTCAACCGCAGCATCGGTCCCTTCGACGCTGCGCGCCTCGGCTCCGCCGGCTATCTCGCCTCGGTGCGCGTCCTCGACAGCACGCAGGTCTATCGCAACCCGGTGTCACTACCCGACGGGCGCATCCTGGTGTCGCGCGCGACCAGCCCGACGTCGGGACAGTTCGAGGTCGTGATGTTCAACCCGCACCTGCCCGCGGGGCAGACGGTGGCTGGCGTCCCCAATCCACAGGTGCTGATCACCGGGGGCGGCAACCGCGTCGACGCGCAACTCGTCTACAAGTACCCGGCGCGCGAGCTCTACGACAACCGCCGCCAGCTCGTGTTCGGCGGCACCGTCGATCGCGAAAACCGCGACACCGCCGTGGTGCACATGCCCGACGCGCCGATGCTCTTCACCTTGCTCACGTCGAACCTTCGCCGCGGCCGCCCCGTCGACGAGTTCCGTCGCGCGCGCTACCTCGCGTTCCTCGAGGAAGGCACGTGCCCCGCGGGGCCGTGCTCGGCGAACACCAATGGCATCTACGAGAACCGCACGATGCTCGGGCGCGTCGAGCTCGAGGACGACGGCTCGACCAAGGTCCGACTGCCCGCGCGGACCGGCGTGGTGTTCCAGCTGCAGGACGGCGACGGCACCCCCATCATCACGATGAGCGAGGAGCACCAGCTCGGGCCCGGCGAACAGATCTCGATGGGCGTGAAGGAGGAGCTATTCGACGCCGTGTGCGGTGGTTGCCACGGCTCGATCTCGGGCTCCGAGCTCGACGTCAATGTCACCCCGGACGCGCTCACGGGCGCCTCCCGGTCGGCCGCGGCCGACCGAGATCCGCAATCGCCGTAGGCCGGCCAAGCCCCTAGATCATCGAGGCGTTACGCCCCGGTGGGCCGAGGGGTGAATACCCGTGCGGTTTGCACGTCTTCCTTGAGACGTCACACTCGCATGGGTACGATGCGCTCGTTCTAGGAGGACGCATGTCGAAGCTCCGTTGGTCGATTTCCCGCTTGGCGATTTCCCGCTTGGCGATTTCCAAGCTGCTCGTGCCTACGCTCGTGGTGGGCTTCGCGGCGAGCCCCGCCGTCGCCGGTGGCAAGAAGGCCAAGCCGGCCCCTGCCACGAATGAGAAGGCGGCCCCGGCGAAGACCGCGCCGTCGGTTACCGAGGCCAACAAGAAGAAGATGGAAGAGCGCCTCGCCGGCTTCAAGTTCGGCATGACCAAGGACGAGGTCGTGCAGACCATGAGCAAGCAGCTCAACGAGCGCTACGAGGAGAAGCTCAAAGGCACGACGGATGTCGCGGCGCAGGATCGGATCCGCAAGGAGAAGAAGCAGGAGCTCGCGCGCCTCACCAGCACGTACACCACGTTCGAGTACAACAAGCCGTCTCCGTGGGATGTGTCGATCATCGAGGGCGAGTTCGGCCACGGGACCGACGAAGCGATGATGGAGCGCTGGGAGAACGCGAACGGCAAGAACGAGCGCCGGTTCTTCTTTTTCTACCAGGGCAAGCTCTGGAAGATGTTCATCTCGATGGACGTGTCGATCATCCCCGAGGACAAGCGGAACTTCGACACGTTCCAGGGAGTGATGCAGGGCCTGTTCGGCCCTGCGCTCATCGAGCCGGGCGTCCTGACGTGGTCGACGCCCGACCTCAAGGTGCGCGCGCTCGACAAGCTCAAGGCCTACGACGCGATCGGCCTGACGCTCGAGAGCCCATCGGTCCACAAGGAGCTCGTGGCGCTCCGCGAGGCGAAGGCGCCTCCGAAGAAGGAGACCTCGTCGATCATCAAGGCGGTCGTCGATGACAAGAACGAGAAGATGGACGTGAAGGCCAACAGCGGCGGCGTCGACGCTGTCATCAAGGCCCAGAAGGCTGGCGGCAAGTAGAAGCCGCCATCGGCCCCGGCACGATCCGCCGCCGGTGCCGCAGCTCGGCTGTCGGTGGGATTCTCACCAAGCGCGCCGCACGAGCGCGACAAAGAGCCGACAGTGCATCGGTTCGATGGTAGGCGATCAACATGCCGATTCGTTCGCGCGAGCAGATCATCCATCAGCTCTACGAGGCGGCAGAGCTCGAGCACGATCTGATGTGCACGTATCTCTACGCCGCGTTCAGTCTCAAGGACGGCGAAGCGGAGGGGCTGACACGCGACGAGGCCGCGGCGGTCGCGCGCTGGCGGCGCACGATCACCGAGGTCGCGCTCCAGGAGATGGGCCACCTCGTGGCGGTGTGGAACATCACCTCCGCGCTCGGTGGCACGCCGCGGTTCGGGCGCGGCAACTTCCCGCTCGATCCGGGTGGTCTGCCGGCGTCGGTTGTCGTCAAGCTGTCGCCGTTCAGCGCGAACGTGCTGCAGCACTTCATCTTCCTCGAGCGGCCCGCCGACTCGACGGAGCCCGAAGGCGAGGGTTTCGCACCTCCGTTCGTGTTCCGGCGCGGCGTGCAGCAGGCGCGCATCACGCCCATGGGCTTCGACTATGACACCGTCGGTGCATATTACGCCGCGCTCGATCGCGCGCTCGGCGAGCTCGTGGCGCGCCACGGTGAGAGCGGCGCGTTCTGCGGTGACCCCGCGCTCCAGATCTCCCTCGACGACGTGCCCATGCTCGGCACGCGTCCCGTCATCTGTCTCAAGACCGTGACCGCGGCATTCTCGTCGATCGTCACGCAAGGGGAGGGCGCGCGCGACGTCGTCGGCTCGCACTACCAGAAGTTCAGCGCGATCCGCGACGAGCTTGCGGGGATGCGCGCGCGCAATCCTGGCTTCGAGCCTGCTCATCCTGCCGCGTGCAACCCGGTATTGCGCCCGCCGTTGCGCCCCGAAGGCCGCGTTTGGCTCGAGAACGAAGAAGCCGCGCAGACGGTGGATCTCGCCAACGCCGCGTACGGCCTGATGCTGCGGCTCCTCGGCTACGCGTACGTCGTGCCGCGTCCGTCGCCGGAGAAGCGGGTCGCGCTCGACCTCGCACAGAGCCTGATGCGTGCCTTCACCCCACTCGCCGAGCGCGCGGCGCGCCTCCCCGCGGGTCCGTCGAATCCAGGCGTCAACGCCGGCGTTTCGTTCACGGCGCTGCGCGACGCGTCGCCCTTCCCACCTGGCGCGGGTGCACGGCGCGCCTTCATCGAGCGCGCTGGTGAGCTCGCCGCGCTCGCGGCCACGCTCGACACGGGTGATCGCCGCGTGAACACCGCTCGCCACATCCTCGACGGTGTCCTCGCGCGGGCCACGCGCGGCTTCGTCGAGCCCACGATGCCTGCGACGGTGAGCGCGTCCATGCCGAGCGCGCCCGCCACAACACCGGTTGCCGCATCGCCGGCCTCGCCCAACGCGCCGAAGCCGGATGTGCCGCCGACGCCGGTTAGCGCCAACGGCGTCGATCGAATCGAAGGCACGAAGCTCACCCTCATGTACGAGGGCAAGAAGTGCATCCACTCGCGGTTCTGCGTGACCGGTGCACCGACGGTGTTTCTCGCCAACGTGAAGGGGCCATGGATCAACCCCGATGCGATGGACGTCGAGCGGCTCGTCGACATCTCGCACCAGTGTCCCTCGGGCGCGATCCGCTACGCGCGCAAGGACGGGCGTCCCGACGAGGCCGCGCCGCCGGTCAACCTCCTGCGCATCACCGAGAATGGCCCCTACCACGTGCGCGCCGAGATCCAGCTCGACGGCGCGGCCGCGGGCTTTCGCGCGACCCTGTGTCGTTGCGGCGCCTCCAAGAACAAGCCGTTCTGTGACGGCTCACACCACGCGATCGATTTTGCAGCCACGGGGGAGCCGCTCACCGAGAGCGCGGACATGTTGCCGGTGCGCGACGGTCCCCTCGCGATCGATCCTCAGCTCGATGGTCCACTCGTCGTGCGCGGCAATCTCGAGATCATCAGCGGCACCGGACGCGTCGTCGCACGCCTCGTGCAGACAAAGCTCTGCCGTTGCGGCGGCTCGCAGAACAAGCCGTTCTGCGACGGCTCGCACGCGCGCATCGGCTTCCGTTCGCAAGACCCGTCTTCGTGACCTCCCGAAACGACGAAGCCCCTGCACGAGACGGGCAGGGGCACGGGAACGGTGACGGGGAGCGGCTCTACATGAAGAACGAGAACCGAGTGCCCTTGGTGGCTTCCTGCTGC
>JANRKM010000072.1:0-5070 GCA_033763475.1 Kofleriaceae bacterium | reverse complement strand
CACTTCGTCGAGGCGGTCATCGAGGACAACGCCTAGATCGTGCCCTCGCTGCGGGCGCCGCTACGAGAGCGGTTGCGGCGGTTGTTCGCAGAGGAAAACACAGTGCGCAGGCTCGTCGAGCGCCTCCGCAACTATCCCATCGAGCGCCTCTCGGCCGACGAGTAGCGCTCGCCTCTCGCCCCTCTGAGCCATGAAAATAGGCTTGAAACGGGGGGCGGCGAAAATTCGTCATCGGACGTGGAACGGCAGCGAACCGCGAGCCGATAGCTCCTGAGAGAGCACGTGGTGCGTGGGCGCCGCGCGCGAGTGAGGCCGGACGGGCTCGTCCGGTCGATGGGTGGCTCCGTCTTCAACGAGGTCGGTGATGGGGAAGCGTGCGTCAGCAGGGTGGCTCGGGTCGGTGAGGCGCGGGCTCGTCATCGGGGCGCAGCTCGCGCTCGTTGCGTGCGTCGAGCCGACGATGATGGGCGACGGCGATGCGGGAGCCGGCGGAGACGGGGCCGTCGCCCTGGGTCCGCCGCGTCCGTACGTGCCGCCGGCCGAGGGCGCGCCCGAGTGCGAGCTGTCGGCGGACTGCCCCGAGGGCACCTACTGCGACCTCGGCGAGTGCATCCAGGAGTGCCATGTCGCCGACCCATGCACCGAGACCGGCGCGTCGACGTGCCTGCCTCGTGGTCGCTGCGCAGAGAGCGCGGACGCGCCGAGCGACCCGCCGCCGAGCGACGTTTCGATCGCGCGCGTCGTCGCCGGCGTCGACGTGCTCAACGTCGGCGCGGGCGAGGCGATGGCGATGCTGGCCTTCGCAGCAGAGCCGGCGGACGAGGAGGTGCGCTATCGCGTCGTCTCGCGCGTGCCGTGGCTACGCGTGCGTGAGGTGCGCGGGACGTTCACGGGCGCGTTAGCAGTCTCGTTTGAGGTCGACCGCGAGGGGCTCGCTGTCGGCGTGCACACGGGCTCGGTGGTGCTGCGCACGACAGCGGGCGACGTCACGGTGCCGGTGCAGCTCACGCAGAGCCTGACAGGCGTCTACCAGGGCGAGCTTCGCTACGAGACGCCGCGCGAGCTCGGGGCGGTGCCGCTCCGCATCGAGCTGTTCGACCGCGGTGGCTTCGTGGATGTGCGTGTGCTGGCCGACGAGTCGCCGACGTTCCCGCGCGCGGGCGGCGCGCAGGCGACGAGCACCGCGAGCTTCTCGGGCTCGGCGTCGTCCGACGGCGCGCAGCTCGACGGGAGCATCGTGCAGAGCTTCCGCGCCGCGGAGCTGGGCGAGGGCTCGGTCATCGCGCGCGACGTCGGGCGAGACCTGCACTTCATGTTGTCGCCGACCGCGAGCGGCGGCTTGGAGGGCACGTTCAGCGAGCGCTGGGTGGGCCTGTTCCCGGCGGGCGTCGAGGTCGGTGGGAGCCTCGTGCTCGCCCGCACGGAGGACGCGCCGCGCGACTTCACGACGACGCTGCCGGGTGCTCTGCCCCCGAACCCCAGCGCGCGGCCACTGGCGATCGATGCCGCGTGCACGGCCGCCGCGGGCGATGCGGTTCTCGGGTGCTCGGGTCGCGCGTCGTCGGTCGCGTGCGCGCTCGTGTCAGGGTGCACCTGGCGCGGCAGTGCGTGCGTGGTGGCCACCAACCCCTGCGGCGCGAGCGCGACGCCCGCGCAGCTCCGCGCGTGCGGCGATGCGCTCCTCGAGGACGCAACGGCATTCGAGGGCGCGCCGCTGGTGGTTGCGGGCTCGATGGGCACGACGGGCTACGACGCCGTCTCGGCGCTGTGCGAGGCGGACGTCGCGAACGCCGCGCTGGAGCGGCCGAGCATGGCGAGCGCCGCGTGCTTCCACGAGGGCAACCACCTCTGCGCTCTGACGCTCTTGGAGCATGCGGCCGAGCGCGGAGACTCCGCTGCGGCGGGCCTCGTGTCGGAGGCCGTGGCGCGGCGCGCAGGCCTCGGGATGCTCCTGCTCAACGAGCAGCTCGTCGAGGCGTTCGAGGCGCCCTTCCGCTCGCGCGATGCCGGCGTCGAGCGCATCGTCGAGGAGGCGCTCGACGAGGGACGCGGCTACAGCCGAGACGCGCTCGCGCAGCTCTTTGCGCCGCACGTGCTCGAAGCGCTCCGCCACACCTCGCCCAGCGTCGCGGCGGCGAACGACTATCGGGGCTTGCGTCTCTTCGCGCAGCTCGTCGCGCGCGATCGTCTCGCGGCCAGTGAAGCAACGAGCCTGCGCATTCGCACGCGGCCTGCGGAGCGTCCGGAGGCGCGCGACGAGCTCCACGCGCAAGCGCTCGATCTGCTGCTCGGCCTGGTGGCGCTCTCGACCATCGAGCGCGCCGAGGAGGCGCCCGCCTCGCCCGAGCTGGGTCTCTTCGCCGAAGCGCTCACGGAGCTGGGGCGCCGCAGTCTCCAGGCCGGCGAGCGCATCGATCCGCTCGGCCTTCCCGCGGGCTTCGTGCCATTCGTCTACGAGCCCAGCGCGATGGGAGCCAACAACTACGACCAGGTCTCGGCGCTGTTCATGCCCATCATCGCGACTGCGGTCGCAGAGGAGAGCGCAGCGACGGGCGCGGTGCGCGCGTTCGAGTCGAGCGAGGACTCGCTTCGTCGCGAGCTGGAGTCGGTGGCGGACCAGATCGGACGACGGCAGGCGGACATCTGCGGTCCCGGCGACGACGCGTTCTCCGGCAACGTCGAGCACTGCGGCGAGGGCGGGGTCGGTGAGCTGGCCGAGGCGCTCGCCGTGCACGCCGAGGCGGTCAACGCGATCGACATCGCGCACGCACGCTTCGATGGACTGCTCGCGCGTGCGCAGATTCAGCGCACCCGCGCAGCGACTGTCCGCGGCATCCGGCAGGACTCCATCGAGTTCCTCAGCCGTACGAACGAGCAAATCAACGCGCGAGAGGTCGAGTCGATCGTCATCGAGGCGGCGCAGACGGCGCTCGCTCTCGCGGCCCAAGCGCAGGTGTGGAACGGCGGAGCGAGCGTGGCGATGGGCGTGGCGAGCGGCCTCTTGGAGGGGCTGCAGGGGCACCTCCGACTCGTGCAGCAGCAGCTTCGTCAGGCGCAGGAGCTGCGCGTGCGCGAGGACGAGGCGAACGTCGAGTACCTGAACGCGATGTTCGCGCTCCAGGAGATGCTCGTCGGTCAAGCCGAGCTCGCGCTGGAGATCACGCAGGCGACGCTTCGCGCGGTCACAGCCTCGGTGCGCATCGCGACGCTTCGGAGCGAGGTCGTGCAGCTCGACGCCGAGCGCGTCGTGCTCGAGGAGCGGGCGACGGGCGGCCTCTTGAACGACCCTGCGTTCCGCGTGCTCCGCAGTCGCGCGATCGAGCAGGCCACGCAGTCTCGGGACAGCGCGATCGTGGGCGCGTACCTGATGGCGCGTGCGTTCGAGTTCGAGACGAACACCGAGTTCGCTGCCATCGAGACGATGCTCGTGCCGGCGCTGCGAGCAGATGAGGTGCAGCGCTTCACGACGTGCCTCGCCGAGAGCACAGCGCGCTTCCGCACAGCATACGGCCCGCGTCAGTCGTTCACCGACGAGGTGAGCCTGCGCGAGGACGTGCTCGGCATCCGTGGGCCCATCGTCGACGAGGTCACGGGCGAGACCATCACGGAGGCAGAGCAGTTCCGGCGCCTCTTGCTCGCGCCCTCGAATCTCGGTCCCGATGGCTCGGTCGAGCTGCGGTTCGCGACGAGCCTGAACCCCGGTAACGGGCTGTTCTCCACGCGCGTGTGCAACGACCAGATCCGCACGCTGCAAGTGCGGCTCATCGGCGACGGGCTGGGCGATGACCAAGCGCGCGTGACTCTCGTGCAGGGCGGCGCGAGCACGCAGCGCGGGTGCGAGTCGGGGCGCGGCGGCGGAGGTGACGTGCTTCGCAGCTACGAGCTCGCGGCGCGCACGGCCGAGGTGCAGGCGGGCGTGAACGTGCCGCCGACGTCGGTCCCCGACACGCAGTTCGCGGGGCGCTCGGTCGCGGCGAGCGAGTGGCGTCTCGTCATCTTGCCGGGCCGCCAGGCTCCGGCGAACGCGGACCTCGATGTGACCCGCATCGACGACATCGTGTTCCGCATCGAGCACCAGGCTATCTCGCTCACCGACAGCCCGGTCAGCTACGCGCCCGCCTGCGGCGGCTGAGCACCACCCCTCGCGACACGGAGACGAGCATGACGACGAAGCGTGCGCGCGCCCTGTGGGCGCTCGTGATGGGCCTCTACGCCCTCGGGTGTGGCGGCGGTGCGGGTGGTTGCCCGGCCGGTACGCGCAGCGTGGAAGGCGGCTGCGTCGAGCTGAGCGACGCGGGACGGACGTCGACGGACGCGCAGCTCGCGCCCGACGCGAGCACGGAGGATGCGGGCGCCCTCGCGCTCGATGCCGAGCCGAGCTGCGATCCGTCGGCGCCCGACCCGATCGACCTCACCGACACCGACGAGAACTGCGATGGGGTCGACGGCGATCGCGATGCGCAGTGGTACGTCTCGCCCATCGGAGACGATGCGAACGTCGGCTCTTCGGAGGCGCCGTTCGCGACGCTGGAGCGCGCGCTCAGGGCTTCGCCGAGCTGGCCCATCTTGATGGCGACGGGCAACTACGCGCCGGCCCGCGACCAATACGCCGTGCGGGGCCGCGAGGCGGTGCACGGCGGCTTCACGGCGGACTGGCGTCGTGACCCCGACGCGCGCTCGGTGCTCGTGCTGCCGACGTCCCAGGGGATCGAGCTGGTGTTCTTCGACGAGTCGCCCGAGCTCGTGCTCGAGCGTGTCGAGCTGCGCGGCGCCGATGCCCAGGACGCATCCGAGGAAGGCGCAGACGGCGCGAGCGCGCTCGGGCTCGCGCTTCGTGCGGATGCGACCGCGGTGGGAGCACGCGCCGAGCTGCGCGATGTGCTCGTGCGAGCCGGCGCGGGTGGCGCGGCTCGCGGCTCTCTCTCGCACTACTCCGCCCCCGATGACGGGGCGCTCGGCGTCGAAGGCATGACGTGCGTGCCGACGACGAGCACCACGACGGTCCTGGACTGCGACGCGACGCCGGTGCCGGCGACGCGCAGGCGCGGGCCGGTGAGCCCGTGCGACGGC
>JANRKM010000071.1:0-2229 GCA_033763475.1 Kofleriaceae bacterium | reverse complement strand
CGCGGGCGGGGGGGCGATGCCACTGGGGTGGGGGCGGTGGGGTGGCGGGGGTCTTGCGTGGGGCGGGTTGGGTGGGCTACGCGGGCCCTCGCCGCCCGGCGCTCACCACAGGAGTCGCCATGCAACTACGTATCGCCGACGACATCGTCCAAACCGTGGGTGCCCTGCACCAGCTCTCCCGCGTCATCGCGCGGCAGGATGCGGATCTGAGCAAGCAGCTGCGCTCGGCCCTCAACTCGATCGGCCTCAATGCCGGCGAGGGACTCTTCGCACGCGCGGGCAATCGCACCGTGCGCCTCGAGAGCGCGATGGCCAGCGGGCGCGAGGTCATCATGGCCCTGCGCATCGCGGGAGCGGCAGGGTACGTCAACGCCGAGCGCGTCGCGCGCGAGGTCGATGCCGTCGATCGCATTGTCGCCACGCTGTACAAGCTCGCCTACCGCGCGCGCTGAGCGTGGGCGAGGCCGCCGCTCACACCGGCGGCCTCGCGGCCCTCACGTCTCGACGCGAGGGCGCTTCCGCGGGTAGTTGCTCATCTTGATCTTCACGGCGCGCGGATAGAGGCGCGAAGGCCGACGTGGAGGCAGGACGTAGCGCTTGATGTTCGCGCGCATCGACGCGAGCCGCTTCGGTATCGCGCCGGGGCTCGTGACGGAGAGCCACGCCCATTCGTCCCGGATGAGCCGTAAGGACTCGACGAAGCTGATTCGCGTGGGCTCGACCTTCGCCTGCTTCGCCACACGCTCCATCTCGAGCCGCACGAGGTTGTACGCGAGCAGGATGCCCCACAGCTCCTGCTCCACGCCGTCGCGCTTCTTGCTCCGGATAGCCTCTTCGCGATCGAGCAACTCCGTCTTCAGCTCGTCGTACCCGAGCTCCAGCTCCCACCGTTCGTGGTACAGCGCGATGACCTCGCCGGCGGGATACTGCTTCGCATCGCGAAGCGACGTGAGCAGCGTCTGCGGCCGGAAACCCTTTCGCTGGTACCGAATCGCTCGCATCGTCCACGTCCGCGGGAGCGACGGATCCTTGCGCCGAGCTTCTCGCGAGACGTCCATCTCGACGAGCTCGTCGCCCTTCCCCAGACGAGCGAGCACCCGCCACTTGCTGTTCGACTTCGCGCGGGTCAACCAGTGCCGTTCCTGGCCGCCCAGCTCCACGCCGAGGAGCATCGGCGCTGCGAGGAAGCCGCGATCGACGACGGTGAGCGACAAGTCCGGAATGGCCGTCACGAGCTGCCTCGCCGGCTCGAGCTCGTTCGTGCCGCCGTACGGCCCGAACCACGCCCCCGCCAGCAGGTGAGAGCGGAGAACCATCAACGCCACCACGCGCACCATCGGGTAGCCGCTCTCGGTCCCCTTGCGCCCTGACTGCCCGCCGAAGTGCTCTCGGTTCTCCGGCGTGTCGGGGACTCGCAGGCTGCTGCCGTCGATGCCGTAGAGCGCGAGTCCTCGCCATCGATGCGCGCAGGCGCTCGCCTGCGCCCACGTCGAGCCCGTCTGCTCGAACAGCCACTTCATCGGTTCGCTGCCAAGCCGCCCCCGTGCCTGCGACACCGAGCTTCGCGCCACGGTGCCGCTCCCCGGCAGCGCGAGATCGAGCTTGCTGACGACGTCCTCAATCGGCCGGTCGCGAAACAGGGCCATCCCGAGGACGATCCAGACGACCTCCTCTACCGGTAGCCGCCGTCGACGTACCGTCGCCTTCCCGGTTGCTGCCAGCGCTTGCTCGATCCACTCCGCGTCGATGTGCCGCCGGAACGTCTCGAACTGCTCGGGATTCGCGTACGTCGCCGCTGCCGCGAGCGCCAGATCCCATCCCATGCAAGCTCCTCCGCACGCGGATGGAACAGACTTCGTGGCGGATGGAAAGAGGCTTCTCGATTCTTAAGCGATCTCGATCCCTTGTCCCGCTAACCGATCGGCATTGACCCTAGCCCGCATCCGCGCGGGAGCAACGTGGCCGGTCGTCCGACCGCGGCCCCTGGCCGTCGGAACGGTCCTCGATCGAGGCCACGGGCCGAGGAGGGACGCGGCAACGCCGCCGATGAGACCCCTCGAACGTGACGAGCGCGCAGGCCGCGGACGCGCGACGCGATGGCCGCCGCGAGCGGGCTCACTCACGATCCAGCGCCGCGTCATGAACGCGCCGACGGTGCGGACTCCTACCTGGGCGTGCCGGTGTTCATGCACGCTCGAGAACGGAGCGCCACGAAGACGGAGCGCCCAG
>JANRKM010000070.1:0-62332 GCA_033763475.1 Kofleriaceae bacterium | reverse complement strand
GGGTGTTTCGGCCTCCGAGTCGCTCTTGACTCGACCGGCGAGTTCCCTATATTCGTTCGTCCCTATTCCGGAGTAGCTCAGTGGCAGAGCAGGCGGCTGTTAACCGCCGGGTCGGGGGTTCGACACCCTCCTCCGGAGCCAGATAGCGACGAAAGCCGAACCGCCGACCGGGCGGTTAACGCCCGGCTGCGGTGGCGGAGGACGCGCGGGAGAGGCGTTCGCGCGGTTTTGCCGGGGAGATCGCATGGGGCGACGAAAGCGTCGCATTGACCGGAGCAGAACACCGCCAGGTTCCGCTGCCTTGCAGCCGGTGGTTCGCGTGGAGGGCGCTCTCCGATCGCGCCATTCTCCGCCGGAGAGCGGTGGGGCCGGTTAACAGCTCGGGTGTCTCGTCCGCGGGGGCTCTCCGTTTTGCTGGTCCGTTCGGGCGCCCAGGAGGGTCGGGCGTGTCCCTGCCGTAAGGACCGGCGGGACGGTCTGCAAACCCAGGGGTCTCGCTTTGCTGTACAGGGCGGTTAACACCCGCGCCCGGGGGCTTAACGCCCGTCGCCCGGGCGGTGAACACCAGCGGTGGTCGTGTATTTTCAGAGTCAGCGACGCGCGACGAGGAGGGGATACCTGTGCTGAGGGCGATGATGTTCATCGACAGGACGTGGTTCGATCGCAATCACAAGAGGCTCGGGCTTCGTCGCAAGGATCCAAACGACACTCGCGTCTTCATAGAGCATATCGACTTCACGCGCATCCTCGAGGCGGTTAGAAACCACATCCGGCAAGCCCTGGGCTTCGACGTCGACCTGGTGCGCGCCTACTGCGTGGCCGGGCACCCCGACCCCGATACGGTCGCTCTCCAAAGCCGCAACTCCGCCTTGCGCATCGTTCGCGGCTGGAACCAGGTGATGCGCTTCCCTGGCGTCGCTGTGGAGCTCTACCCGTACGACTATTTCGGTGGTCAGCTCTACGAGACGGACGACTCCGACGAACTTCAAAGCGAGAGCACACGACGGGCACCGAAGGAGAAGTGCGTCGACGTGGCGCTCGCAACAAAGATGCTCTATCTCGCGGCGCTTCCCGCGGCGTACGACATCGGCGTCCTGGTCACCGGCGACCGAGACTTTGTTCCGGTCCTGAACGCCGTACGGAATCTGGACAAGCGCACGGCGCTCGCGGCCATTCTCGCATTAGACTCGTGCTCGCGGGAGCTGAAAGCCGACGGTGCTGCGACGACGCTGTGGGATGTGCCGCCGCTCGATCTGGCGCCAGTACTGCGCGCGCAATTCGCGCAGAGCTGATCACATGGGCTTCGCCAAGTGGAGTTGCCCCCTCAAACCCGGACACCTCAAGCGGCCAGCTTTCGAGTTTCTGACTTCCGACGAGCGGAGGTCCCTAAAATGGTTCGCGTTCCCTCCCTCCAACGCTCGGCTTCCAACGCCTCCACTTGGGGGAGCAGAAAGCACTGTCGGCGAGCGGTCGATCGTTGACGTCCGCGACCGCGGGCCCAAGAATCGCCGCGTGCGCACAACGCACCTCACCCTAGTCCTCTCCCTCGCGGGGGCCACGGTCACCCAGGGCTGGGCGACCGCGGCTCCTGCTGTCGCCGAACAGACGACCGTCATCGAGGTGCCCCCGTCTGCGGAACCCGAGACCCCGACGACGGCTTACCCGCGCACGCGACTCGTGTCATGGATCGGGTTGGCCCTCGGCGTCGCCGCGATAGGTGCGGGCGCCTTGTACTTTCATCTCGACGGTCGCGAGACGAACTGCACGACCGCCCCGGCCGGCAACCGCGTCTGCTTCGACGTGTTCGCGACGCAACCTCTTGCCTGGGCGGCGATGGCCGCAGGCGCCACCCTGGCGACGTCTTCCGGCTACAGCCTGCTGACCTTCCGCTGGTGAGCTCGTCCGCGGAACATCGATGACGCCGCCCCCGTTGACCAATCTTGCTGCTGGCCCGACGGGCCCGGCGTCGGTCCTGGACTTCTCGTTCACCGTCCACGACGGCGGCGTTCCCCCGTTGCGGGTCCGCAGATTCGAACTCGAAGAGCAGGTGTCCGGCGCCGACCGCGCCCTGGTTACGGTGGACGTCGACGAGGGCCTCGCTCTTTCCCCGCCCCTAGGCCGCAGCGCTTCACTTTCGTGGGGCCGAACAGGCGTCGCGGAGGCCGGCCGCTCCTTCCACGGGATCGTGACGGCTTTCACTCAGGCCGCAGGGCGCGCGTCAGGTCGGCGGTCTCTGTACGAGCTGCAGGTAGAGCCCGCCTTCTGCTGTCTCCGGGAAGGGGTCACCACGCGCTCGTTCTCGGACGTCACCGTGCTCGACCTCGTCCGTGACGTCTTGTCTGCCGAGCTCGGCCATTTTGGACGCCACCTGACGATTCGAGTTCCGCGAGAGCGCGAGCCTGACCGCGGTCTCATCAAGCGTCCCCTTTGTGTGCAGTACGGCGAGTCCACCTTCGACTTCTTCCGCAGGATCCTTGCGGAAGAGGGCTTGGCCTACTTCTTCGATCACGCGGGATCGCGCGAGACCATGGTGATCGCCGATGCCATCAGCTTCGACCGGCCCGAGTCGCCTGTTCCCCTGGGCGCTCCCGGCCCTTCCGCCCTTGGGGCCGAGTACGTGCGGCAGGTGAGCAGGACTCACCAGCAGGTGCCGCGCCAGGTGGCGCTCGATCCCTTCGACTCGCTTCACCCTGAGCTCGATTGGTCGGACCGGGGACGGGCAATCCGACCGCCTCTGGGCGATCGTGACGACGCATTCGGCTCGGGCAGCATCTCGCTGCCTGGGGCTTCGGCAGTCATTGGTGACGACGAACAGTCCGACAAGAGAACGCTGACGGATGTGGCCCACCGCGCGGAAGTCATCGCTGGTCGATGTGCGGTGGAGGCCTATCAGGTGACCGGCGAAGGCAACGTGATGGGCTTCCACGCCGGCCAGTACGTTCGGCTGGCTCCATCGTTGCGTTTCGCGCCAGCGGCTTGGCTTGCGCAGGAGCTGCTGGTCGAAAGCGTGCGCCATGAGGGGCGCGCGCCGGAAGCGACCAGCTCGGGGCAAGACGGGGCTGGCAACGCTGGAGCGTACGAGAATCGCTTCTCCGCGCGACTCGGGCGGCTGCCCTTCCGCCCGGCCCGGCTCCCGAAGCCGATAGCCGTCGAAGATTGGGGGATCGTGACCACGGTGGCCGATCCGATCGCCACCGACAGATTCGGACGCGTTCACGTGCGCTTTTTGTTTGACGAGGATGGGACTCCGAGCTCCGCTTGGATTCCGCTCTCGCAGCTCTGGGCGGGCGCGGGCTACGGGACGCAGATCATTCCACGGGACGGGATGTTGGTGCGCATCGAGTACCAATTCGGCGATCCCGACCGACCCGTGGTCGCGGACTGTTTCCCCACGCGGCGCAACGCTCTGCCGTCCACGTCCCCGAGCTCCCGCGCTTCACGGCTCGTCGTGAAGACAAGGAGCCTGCGAGACGAGTGGACAAATCATCACAACGAGATCGCGCTCGACGACGCCGCGGATCGAGAAGAGCTACTCATCCACGCTGGCTGGGACTTCAGGCGCTGGGTTGGCCAGGACGAGCGTGCCGACGTGGTGAACGATGAGTCGCGGGTGGTTGGCGGCTCGCAGTCGCTCGAGGTCGGCGGTGCTGCTCTGTTGCAAGTCGACGTAGGGCTCGAGGAGCACGTCGGCGGCTCCCGGCGCGTGACCGTCGATGGACACGAGGACTTCAGCGTTTCGAAGGACGACAAGGATGCTGGCGGGGTCCTTCGAGAGCTGATCGAGGGAGCACAAGAGGTGTCCGCGCGCATGTCCAGGTCGGACACGCTGGATGGGCTGGACACGAAGCGCCTGAAGGGCGGTCGCTCCACGACCGTCCTGAAAGCGGATGACGCTCACCACATCCAGGAGCTTCGATCGCTGCATGTGGGGGCGCTACGCGCCCATCAGGAGAAGTCGTCCGTCTCGATGAAAGACGGCGCTTGCCTCGTCGACGTAGAACGCGAGTTGGAGGCACAAACGGATCAAGCCCGACTTTCGATGGCGGGCAATGAGCCGGTCCGCATTGTCGCCAAGACTTTGCGTCTCGTGTGCGGCTCATCCACCGTCTCGCTCGAAGACGGCAGCTTGAAGGTCAAATCCCCGACCGTCTTGGTACGGGGGGCTTCGGGCTCTATCGAGCTCGGTCCGGCGGGCGCGGCCATCAGCGGCAAGGATGTCGTCGCGTCGGCCGTCATGTTGAACGAGCTCAAAGGACCCGTCGTGATCATCAAGGATGGTAGCGCCGCGGTTGCTGGGGCCTTCAGTCCGGTCGACGTGGGGGCACACCAGCGGCAGAGCGTGGCTTGGGACAAGGCAAAAACCGAAACCGAGCAGAGGAGCCTTTCAACCGTCCTTTGGGGCCGAGACGGAAAGGCGGCCACGAAGGTTCCCTATCGTCTCAGATTGCCGGACGGACAAGTGCTCACGGGCCGCACGGATGGATCCGGGGCGTTCACGCAGGCCATTCCTGTCGGCATCTCCTCGGTCGAGCTCACGTTCGAGCCGAGCGACGGCGAGGGGGAGCACGTCGTGACCATGCATCTCCCTGACTCGTCCGCCTCGCGGGACGACCGGGCCGCGCTTCACCTGCGAAACCTCGGTTACCTCGGACCGGGCATTGAGATGGTGGATGCGGTCCGCCTCTTTCAGGTGGACGTTGAACTCGAGCCGAGCGGCGACCTGGATGCAGCCACGATCGCTGCGCTCGAGCGAGTGACCGGAGGTCCGCTATGAGCACCAACAAGGTCGCTGTCGGCGCTCGGCACGCTCCGCTTCGGTACTTGGCCATCGACGGCACACACGAACTCGATAGTGTCGTATTCGGCCGCGAGCTCGAGAAGGCGGGATGGAAAAATCTGCTTCGAGGGACCATCGCTCGTCGGCCGCCCGCGCCAGGCGCGCGAGTCGTCGTGGATCCGCTACATCCGTTCATGCCGATCTTCGACACGGATGGAGAGAAGACGGGGGCGCCGGTGGTTGTGGTCTGTCCGTCTGGTTTGAGCGGCTCAGAAGACCACCCGCACTGGAGCCGCTACCCGGGGGACGTCAGCCTGCCGAACGGGCGCGTGCTGAAAGGGGCAAAGGCGGCAGCCGAACTGTCGGCGCGATACGCGGGTACATTGCTGCTCAGGCCCGCCATTCAGCATTCGAAGGCCCTCGGATATCACCTCGCTGATCCCGCAGCCGCGGGTTCCAGCGCTCCAGTCGCGGCGGACCTGCTCTACGTGAGCTCACACGGCTGGTTGGGCGGGTTCATGGGTGGAAACTGGCCCGAACTGGCGGTGAGCCCGGGAGGGGATCGGGTTCCTTTCGCCACGTCCTACTACTTTGTCATCGGGCGCGCTGCCCGAGACGGGCTTGGTTTCTCGGGTCCTCGCTGGATCGTGCTGGCACAGTGTTCGACGCTGAACAGCGCGACGTGGCCGCTGTGGGCGGCAGTGCTGCAGAACAGCTCGCCGCACGTGCGGGGAATTCTCGCTTACGAAGAGTCCGCTCCCGGAAGCAGCGGTGCGGCGACTTTGGCTCGCAGCTTCGTGTCGAAGCTGCGAGCCGGGATGCCTCTTCTGAAGGCGTGGATCGCGGTGAATAAGGCCGCGCCTGCAGGGCGACGCCGTGGGCGGAAATGGGCCGCGATCGTGCACGAGGCCGCAAGGTCCGATCGACTCCAGGATTTTGGATCGTTTCAGCCCTTTGTCACCGTGACCACGACGGCGTCCAGCGGCCCCTACCGCGGGTATCTAGACACCAACACCGATGGAACACCCATCCGCATCAAAGACCCGCCGTTCGCATTCGGAGCAGAGATGGAGCACCGGGGCGTCTTCTACCCAATTGACCCTGCGCGCCTCGACACGAACGCCAGATACGCAAACGCGGCTTCCAATGGGCACCTGCGATTGACCGTAGCCGCGCCGGCCGGTGAGGCACTCAAAGCGGTTCGCCTTGACCTCATCCACATACGGCCGACGTACCGGCCTCAGATCTCCTGGGCCGCCGTTTTCTCGCAGGTGACCGCCACACCCACTGCGGTCCCTCAGGGGATGCGTTCTTCGTCTTTGAGCATCGCTTTGCGCCCGAGCGCGTCCAAGGTCGTGTTGCTGTGCTCCTTTGGAGACGTCGAATCCAGCGGCTTGGAGCGCGACCACTCCTATCTATGGTTCCGCGTCGGCGTGCGCACTGAAAGCGGAATGCGCCTTTCACATGATTTCAAAACGATAGGAGTGGTGTATTGATGGTTCGTCGCTGTCTCGCACGTGCGCGCGTGACCCTGATGGTCGCAAGCTGCATGTTCGTCTGCGGGGCCGATCCTGCGGCGACGATCGCGCAGCCCCTCCGATGTCAGGCCGACCCGGAGTGGGCCAGTGCTCAGCGGTCCGATCAAGCCTCGTTCACCGTCACGTTCGGGATCTTCGCGTTTCCGGGGCCTCGAAGCGGCGGGGATGTCTACCTGGCTGCAAGGGACGACGGATACGTGGAGTACCGCTCGATCGAAGTCCACGCCACCGATCCCCGGTTGAAGCCTGGAGACCCGGAGGGCGTCAGTTGCATAGGCCGAGTGTCTCCGTCCGCAGTCACCGCGATCAAGGCGGCGGTCGCGAAGACTCGGGTTTGCCAGGGACCTTGGGCACGACGAAAGGGGCCGCGGCGACGTGAGATGCTTGGGCCCGACAAGAACGAGAGGGTGCTTCTGACCGTCACGCGGCCAGGGGTGGATACATGTGATGTGCAGATGCCCTACAAGCGCGTCTGGCTTTCCACGTCGATGAAGCCGCTGCGGGTGGCCGTAGAGCAAATGAGAGCCGAGGCTTGTTCAGGCCGATGTCCAACATCCGCTGATCTCCGAACAGCTCGGAAGCCCTGATCAACAGCGACGAGTTGCGGGAACGCCATGATCTACCAGCAGGCATTGAAACCCGTCCTCTTCAGCCTGAACGTGCCCAGCCACAAGGGCCCGCCGTGGCACGTTCTCGAAGTCGAGATCCACGAGCAATTGTCGGGGGACTATCGCGCGATCCTGCAGATTGAGTCCGACGATCCCTTGAGCGACCCAATGGCGCTCTTGGGCGCCCAAGCGGTGTTGCATATGGAGCGCGAAGGCCTGATGGCTGCGCCCCGTGACTGGGCTGGCGTCATTCGATCCGTCGAAGAGTCGTTCGCGCCGGATGCCGGAGGCAGGCACTACGCACGGGTTCAGATCGAACCGGCGTTGGCGTGTCTGAAGGAAGAAGTTCAGACGCGAAAGTTCCAAGAGGTCACGGTTCCTCAGATCGTGCGTGACGTGCTGGGCGCGGTGACCGCCGACTTGAATCGACCGGTTCGAAGCCACCTCATGCGCGAACACGAACCTCCCAACTCCGGGTTGGCCTATGCCGTGCGCGACTTGTGCATCCAGTACGGCGAGTCGACCTACGACTTCCTCCGTCGAATCATGGCCGAAGACGGGATCGCTCACTTTTTCGATTCGGATTCCGAGCATGAGTCGGTGGTCCTGGTCGATGACAACAGCTCGTTCGTCGAGCACGACCGTGTCGTCCGGCTGGTCCCGGTGGCGGGCATGGTCGTGCACGAAGAGTCGATCTCGTCCTTCCAGCTGCGACAAGCGCGCGCCCCCAAGCAATCGCTGGTGCGAGCGTTCGATCCGACGCGGCACCTTCCGATCCAGGCAACACACGCGCGCGCAGACGGCGAGCTGCCTGCGGGAGCAGGAGAGGCGCTGACCTACGATCCCGGAACCGCCGTCACCTTGTTCGGCACGAAGGACGAGGCGTACGCGCATTCGGATGCCGAAGCGCAGGTGCGGCTGAGGCTGGAGCGTGGCATCGCCGCGAGTGTCGAAGGCCGCGGGAAGTCGGACGTCCTCGCGTTCCGACCGGGGCTGCTCTTCAAGATGACCAGCGACTTCGACGCTGGCGAGCTCGGGGGCGGTCGATTCCTCATCACGGCGGTCCATCACCGTGGGCGCAACCCGGAACGCCACACGGGACAGGGTGGAGCGACCAAGCCCGCGACGTACTCGAACGAGTTCGTTTGCATGCCCTCGAGCATCCCGTTCCGCCCCGCGCTCGTCCCCAAGCCCCGTGCGATCGAGGACTGGGGCCTCGTGGTCTCGCCGTCAGCGGGGGATCCCATCTTCACGGACCGACACGGCCGTGTCCGCGTGCGGTTCGGATTCGACCGCGGCGAGGAGGTCTCTACCTGGCTGCCGGTCGTTCAGGCCTGGGCGGGCAGCGACTACGGCGTGCAGATCATCCCACGCGCCGGGATGCTCGTACGCATTCGCTTTCTTTTCGGCGATCCTGACCGCCCGTTCGTTGCTGGGTGCTTGCCGACGGCGCGCAACGTGCTGCCGACGCCGCTCCCGGACGACAAGAGCCGGCTCACGATCCGCACGCGGAGTCTGCGCAACGGTGGAAACGACCTCCAGCACTACAACGAGATCTCGCTCGAAGACGCTGCCGGCCAGGAGGAGGTGTTCATCCGGGCGGGGCGCGACTACCGCCGAGAGGTCCTGCACGACGAGAAGGTCGACATCGTTCACGACGAGCGGCGCACGGTAGGGCACGACCAGAAGGTCGAGGTGCGAGGGCACCGCCGCGTGTCGGTGCACAAGGACGAGACCATCGCGGTGAAGCAGGGCCGCAAAGTCGAGATCGTCGGGGACGATCACCGGAAGGTGCATGGCAAAGAAGCGCTCACGGTGGATCGCGAGATGGAGCTCACCGTCCATGGACCTCGCACCACCACCGTCGTCGGCCTCGAGACCCAGACATTGCACGCCGGGCGCGTCGAAGAGGTGACGGGCAACGACGAGCTGAAGGTCTCGGAGACGCTCTCGATCGTCGCGGACAAGGAGTTTCGTGTCACGCAGGGCCCTTCGACGTTGTCCATGAAGGAGGGCGACGTGAAGCTGCGGGCGGGAGGAACCGTGACCATCCAGGTGGACGGGGCCACGGTGCTCATGAAGCCGGGCGGTGAGGCCGTCATCCAGTGCGACAAGCGGATTGAGCTTGCTTGCGGAGAGTCCTCCATTCTGGTCAGCCCCGACAAGATCGAGATCGCCTCGCCCGAGGTTCAGCTCACGGGGACCAATGGCGCGGTGACGCTGGACCGATCCGGAGCGACGACGACAGGTCTCAACGTTTCGTCGACCGCCATGGCGAAGAACGAGCTCACGGGCGCCTTCGTAAAGGCGAATTGAACCTCGGGGCCGACGTCGTCATGTCATACGCTCGGGGCGATTACCATTGGTGGGATCTCGATGACACTGAGATGGCGGGGATCCTTTATGGCATCTTGGCCCCGATACAATTAGGCCAAGACGACTACAACAACGACTGGAACGAATTCCAGCGGAGGAACCCGGCGGGAGCCTACGCCTGGTCGGTCGGAGCTCGCCACGATAACCTTGAGCAGTCGATCATAGCCTTACGTCCAGTGCAGAAGTTTGTTCGCGTCCGGCGGTTTCCGATCTCCACTACTCGCGGAAACATCACCCGCGAAGAATGGCTCCGTGCAACCATTGATCTGTTTCTGTTCAGGATCGCCGGAATCCGCGACCATTGTCTTCACCTCGTGGCGGAGGTGTTCGAGCTCGGGTTGCCTCCTCTCGAGGTGAAGACCAAGAAGATTCTCAGCTGCCCTGAGATCAAGGCCCCTCCACTTCAGGAGTTGATCGAGCATGTGTCCTCGGTCGCCAACAATCTCCGCGGTGAGCGTAACCGCCGCGCGCACGAGGGGGTCCAGCGTCAACTCACAGAGGAGCCGTTCTTCAAGGTCCTTTCCCTGATGGAGAGTCGATCGGTCAGGGGTTCGAAGTTGAGGTCAGCAAACAAGGGTCGGGTGAGGGTGCCAAAGGATGGAAGCATTCCATTCCAGGACGTCAGGACCTCGGACGAATACGATTTGCGTGCCGTTTACGTTGCTCTAGCGACCAGGCTTGAGAAGGAGTTCGTGCCCGCCGGAGACGAGATGGTCGACGCGGTACGAAGTCTCACGGACGCGCTTTGCGAGCCCTTATGCGACCGGCTTGAAAGAAAACGAGCAGGGGATTCAATCTGAGGGCGAAACCGGGCGCGTGCCGCGCCCCCACAGCTTGAACGGATTCAGGATGATGGATCACCTCGCGCAGCCGCTCGAGCGTCTCTTTGCCGCCGCTGGCGCCTTCGTCGGCGGCGCGGACGCGCGCCTGCTTTACGTTCCTGTCGACGACGAGCTGTTCGATGGAGCGCGCGACGTCGCGGCGTCGTTGGAGTGGCACCCCGACAACACGCGCCCGCTCGTCTTGCTTCGCACTGCATATGCCCCCAGGTCTGCGGGATGGGAAGAGCGCACCGCCGAGCTCAGGGACGCGTACGAACGGTTGGCCAACGCCTTTCAGGAGAAGGCGGTGAACGTGCCGGAGCTGCCAACGCCAGACGACCCGAGCGCGGCACCTGTGACCACCTTCGGACGCACGCTGGTGACGGCCGCACAGCCCTTTGCTCCGGGGGAAGACACGGACACCGACGGTCTGCTCGTCGTGCTCGCCCCAGAGTCGCTAGACGACGCGGTGAGACTTCTTCGCGAGCTGCGCGATGTGGTGTCGGCCCCGCCACTCCTAGCCACGCAATGGATCCTCCTGCATCGGCTCGGAGGCGCGGAGCCCGTCGATGCGGGCGCAGCGCTCGGGATTCCGGTGGAGGTGCACGGGTGCCGCGTCGACCGTGCTCTACAAGCGCGTGAGATGGACGCTCTGGTCACCAGGATGAGAGCGGCGGCCCAATCGGGCGCCAACCTGGGCCCGCCTGGCGGCGCGAGACCGCGGATTGTTCCCCCGCCGCACCCTGCGGATCCGATCGGCGAGGCGCCCCTGGAGGTCGCCGCTGCGGCGCCGCATCCCTTGTTCTTGGATGCCGTGCTCGCGACCGCCCAGGCGCTCCGGAGGGGCGCAGCGCCCGATGCGTTCGAGCCCTTGCGACGCGCGTGTGAAGCGTGCGTGGCGACCGGCCGCGTGCGCGAGGCGGTCGACCTCGAGGTCTTGCTCGCGAGCATCGCCGCCGGCGTGCTGACCAAGAAGGGCGAGCTGCATCCGCAGGTGAAGGCGGTTTTCGCAAGCGCGGGGGCTCGGGCCGAGGCTGCGGGACTCAAAGCCGAGTCCGCCGTCGCGCACCTGATGTTCGGCTGCGCCGCGATGGCCCAGCAGGACGGCGAGACGGCGATCCGAGCCTTTGTGACCGCGGCCACGGCGGCCGAGGAGGCGAAGCTGCCCGCGGTTCGCTTTCAATCGCTCCGTCTTGCGGGCGACATGGCGGCCAGTGCCGGCCTCGATGAACGTGCGCGCGCGTTTTGGACGGACGCTCTCGAGACGTACCGGACGATGCCGGAGGTCGAGGCCGAGGCCTTCGGTCTCGTCGATGCCGCTCGCGAGCTCGAGCCAAAGGTCGCCCCAGGCGGCGAGAAGGCGCGGGTGACAGCGTGACGCTCGCGTCGTCGTGGATGGATCTCGTGGTGGGGGTGGACATTCACCTCCACCTGGTTCCGACGCCCGGCGGGCCCGTCCCGACGCCCATCCCGCAGCCCTTCATGGGAATGGTGGGCGATCCGGTCGGCGCCGTGGTCGGTGCGATCACGGGTGCCGTCGTGTCGTTGGTGCAGTCAGGGCAGGTGCAACTGCCTTCGGGCCCCGTCTTGATCAATGGCTTGCCGGCGACCACGACCGACGGGATCGGCAAGAACATGCTGCTCCTGCCTCACATGCCCATGCCACCTGGCACGGCGCACGTGAAGAAGCCGAATGGCGAAGCCACCCTTCCGCTGGGCGTCCTCAAGACGACCTTCGGCGGGGTGAGCGGCGTTCCGCTCGCGCAGATCGCGATCTCGTGCGGCGATCCTCCGTTGCCCACCTCGAAGGTCGTCGTCATCCCAAAGGGACCGCCGGTCTTGCTGTTGGGCGCGCCAGGGATCGACGTCCAAGCCGCAGTCGCGAAGTGGGCGATGGGCAAGGTCGTGCGGACCGCTTTCCGCGGCGTAGCCAAGCTCGCGAAGCGGCTGGCAAAGCTCTCTGGACCGAGGCTGCGCAATCTCATCTCGAAGAACCGCTGCACAGTGGCGGGGCACCCGGTCGACGTGGCGACGGGACGCGTGTTCACGTCGGCCGTCGATGCCGAGCTACCTGGGCCGTTGCCCTTCGTCTTCGAGCGCAACTACTTCTCGAGCTGGGCGCACCGCGATGGGGTGCTCGGACCAGGATGGTCGCACTCCTACGATCAAGCCGTTTGGGTCGAGAACGGCGTGGTCGTGTACCGGAACGGCGAGGGTCAGGAGATCGTGTTCGACTTCGAGCGTGACCCGCAGAAGATTGAGCGCGGTCTCGAGACCTTCGACCCATTCAGCCGCAACACGCTCGTCCGGACGAAGCAGGGATGGCGAATCGAGAGCCCTGAGGGAATGGTTCACCATTTCAGCAACGTCAACGAGGCGGATGCAGCCAGCCACGTCGCGCGGCTCACGCGCATCACCACGCGAGACCTAGACGTGGCGATTCAGCTCGCCTACGACGAGCAGGGCCGATTGGCGACGCTGACGGATGCGGCAGGGCGGCTCATTCGGCTCGCGTACGAGGGCGGTCGGTTGGCCGCCGTGTTGCTGCCTGACCCTGGGCAAGCGAATGCCTGGGCGCCGTATGTCACCTATCGCTACGCGCAGGATGGCACGCTGACCGCGGCGGTCGACGCTGCCGGTCGGGCGACAGAGTACGAGTACGACGGCTCGCTGATGGTTCGGGAAACCGATCGCAACGGCGTGTCCTTCTTCTGGATCTACGACGGTGGCTCGTCGGGCGCCCGATGCGTGCGGACCTGGGGCCAGTCGGGCGACCAGATCATCTACAACCAGAAGCTCGACTACGACCCGAGCGGACGGCAGACGCTCGTCACGGATTCGTACAACAACAAGACGCTGTATCGGATGAACGAGGCGGGCGCCATCGTCGAGGTGATCGACGCGCTCGGCGGCACGACGCAGCGGACCTACGACGAGTCGTTGCAGCTCACGGCGGAGGTCGACCCCGAGGGGCGGACGACGAAGCACCAGTACGGACCGCGGGGCCAGCTCGTGATGACGGTTCTGCCGGATGGCGCGCAGCGCGCGTGGAAACACGATCCGCAGCGTCCCGAGCTGATCACGGCCTTCCGGAACGAGGCCGGCGCTGTCTGGCGGTATCAGTATGATGCTTCGGGGCGTCTCATCGAGACGCGCGGACCCGAGGCCGACGCGCACGCCGCATACGCGTGGGACCGGGGCCGCCTGCGTGCGGTGAGCGAGAGTGGTGGCGTGACGGAGGTGACCGAGCGCGATGGGCACGGGAACCCGACCTGCGTTCGATTGCCGACGGGAGGACTTGTTCGCCGTTCCTTCGACCGGCTCGGTCGACTCGTGACGGTGACCAATCCCTATGGCGGCGTCGAGTCGTACTCGTACGACGTCTGCAGCCGCCTTGTGCTCGTGTCGCAAGCCGATGGGGCGCAGCGACGCTTTCATTACGACCCGGAGGGCAACCTCCTTGAGATGTTCGACGGTCGCCGGCGCACCCGCTGCACCTACGCGGGGTGGAACCGGCTCGCGTCGCGGACAGAAGGGGAGTCGGGCGCGACCGTTCGATTCATCTGGGGCGCCGAGGGAGAGCTGCGCGAGATTCGGAACGAGAAGAACCACGAGTACCGGTTCGACTACGACCCCTGCTTGCGCGTCGAGCGAGAGATGGGCTTCGACCTGCAGGAGACTCGGTACAAGCGCGACAAATCCGGCTGGGTGACCAAGATCGCGAAGCCCAAGGCGGGTGTACACACCGACGTCCGCTTGGATGCGCTCGGCCGCGTCGTCGAACGCAAGAACTCGGATCGGACGTTCGCAAAGTTCATCTACCGGCCTGACGGCGAGCTGCTCGAGGCGACGAACCAGACCACGACCGTTCGCTTCGAACGAGATGCGCTCGGCCGCGTGACCAAGGAGGTGCAGGGCGATGTCGAGGTGATGTCGTTCTACGCCGGAGGCTATCGAGCTCGCCTCGAATCCACCCTCGGCGCCGGCCTGGGGATCGGGCGCGACTCTCTGGGAAACCCGGTGTCGTATTCGACGGCGCTCGAGGACCGCGGTTGGACAGATGCGTCGCGGGTCGCGTACGACGTGGCGGGTGCCGAGCTGCGCCGCGAGCTGCCAGGCGGTACGTCCGTCGAGTGGCGCCGCGATCAGGCCGGACGCCCGTTGCACCACTTTGCTGCGCGGGCAGGCGGGATGGAGTGGCACCGCAGCTACAGCTGGTCAGCCGACGACGCGATCGGTGCCATCCAGGACTCGCGGTTCGGGCTCACGCAGTACGCGCACGATGACCGAGGCCGACTGATTGCTGCGAAGGCAGCGTCGGGTGAAGTTGTTCACCGCGCGTTCGACGAGGTCGGGAACGTCTACAGAACGCCGGATCGGACTGACCGACGGTACGTCCGCGGGGGGATCCTCCGCAATGACGGCGACGTCACGTTCGCGTTCGATCTGCTGGGCAACCTGCGAGAGCGGCACGAGCCACGCGGTACCTGGCATTACGACTGGGACGGCGACGGGATGCTCACGAAGGTCCGTCGACCTGACGGCAGCGACGTGCACTTCACGTACGACGCCCTGGGCAGGCGAGTAAGCAAGCGAGCCGGCGAGCGCGAGACCCGCTGGGTTTGGGACGGCGACGTCATCCTTCACGAGCTCCGGACCGGCGCCGAGACGGTCACGTGGTACCACGAGCCCGAGAGCTTCACGCCCATCATGCGCGTGGAGGGACGTCGCGTCCGACAGCACATCGTTGGCGACCACCTCGGCACGCCGTCGGCTTTGTACGACGACGTCGGGAAGCTCGCGTGGCAGATGCAGCTGGACCTGTTCGGCGTGCCGAAGCAGGTCGGCGAAGCCGATGTGCCGTTTCGGTGGCCCGGGCAGCACGAGGACAAGGAGACGGGGCTGCTCTACAACAGGTTTCGGTACTACGATCCGGGCGTCGGTTCGTACGTCAGCCAGGACCCTCTAGGGCTGCTGGGCGGATTCGGTGCCTACGCCTACGTCGCAAACCCCAATCGCGCCATCGATCCTTGGGGCCTCCTTGAAGTCGACCCGTGGAGTGTGAACTTCTCTCAGAGGACTGTGGGACCAGAGGTCCATTCGTACACCAAAGCGATGCGAGAAGGTCAATGGGACTGGAACAGGTCCGGCCCACTCCGTGTCATGCAGGTCGGGGATCAGTACGTCAGCTACGACAACCGCCGGTTGATGGCCGCTCAGAACGCAGGGCTCAAGAAGGTCCCGATCGTAGTGGTTGACCCAGACAGCACCATGCCCGGGTCAAAGAGCCGGTGGGCCGACAAGTTCAAGAGTCGACGACACAAGGCCATGAACCTTCTGAACGGCATGCCAGTCCCTCCTGAGGGTCTAAAGCAACAACCCAAGGTGGAGTGTTAGGTGGCAGGCATAATCGCGAAACATTGGATGGAGTCGCAATCATTCGTCGATTGTGAGGGGATTCATATTGCGGAACGTGATGTCATCATCCCGCTGCGTGACGTCCATCCACAGGGGAGACTGGAGCCACGCGTAGACGACGCGATACCCGTCGACGAAGCTCTTGCGTCCGTTGGGGGGGACTTCGACGGAGGGGACGTGCTGTGCTCGTTGGAGGAACGTGGCCTTCTCGTGGAAGGCGGGGAGCGTCACAGCCACGGGTCGGGAGGTTTCGTCGTCCTCCGCTCTGCCGTGGAGGGAACGGTTCTTTGGATTGTAACGTTCGCGAGGAGTAACCCGATTTGCTCGGTGTCGCTTCAGGGCGAGATCGTGGTGGCTGGGACCACGAGCAACGTTCGACTCAGGATTCCGGTTGCGCAGCCGAACGCGATCGACCTCGAACGCAGTCTCGAGCCGCGATGATTCTCTTGTGCCTCGTCGGCTCCCGAGCGACCTCTAGAACTCGTCTGCTCCGCAGTCGCTAGCGGCACCTTTCGGTCGCGGCTCGCCATCGATGTCGTCCACGGTCGACATGTTTGCGGGGAGCTTGTCGATGCAGGGCGAGCCAGCCGTGAGTCGGTAGTTGGCGTCGAGCATCGGGTCGCCCGTGCAACACACGGTGGCGGCGCATGTGCTGCCAATCTGAGCCGGGGTGTTCCTGTTGCCGAATACGATCAGCCCGGTTGGGCTCTGAAGAGCGGCCGCGCACACGATGCCGGCGCTTTCGTTGTTCACGATGGTGGAGTTCGCAACCCGAGCAGGGCTCGCAGTGTTGGATGTGAAGGCGATGCCACCCCAGAAAGCCCCGCCCGGCGTTTCGCCGGGCCCGTTGCCGACGATGATGCTGTTCGCGAGGTCGAACCCGCCGCCCCTGACCAGGACGCCGCCCTTCGCGTTGTTCTCGATGCGGCATCGGTGCATCCGCAAAACGCCGTTCTCGACGAGGACTCCTTCGAATGAGCCTCGTCGTATGGCGACGCCGCGGACGTAGATCTCGCTTGCGGTGAGACGGAGCCCTGGGCCCGCCGCGCCGGGTTCGACGGAAGCATTCGACTGTCCGAAAACGCTGATCGGGCCGCCGGCGTTGCCGACCACCATCCCGGTGAGCGGATCAGGTCCGCGCAGAACGATGACTCGCCTCTCTGGCGTGACGCTGTCCACCCCGAGTTGGCTCGTGCAGAACGGCGCCCCCGCGCTTCCCGCGCCGGCGGCCGGGCCGTTCGCGCACCCTGTCGTCCTCTGCACGTAGATCGTCTCCGCCTCACTCGCGCAGCGCCCGTCTTGGTGGAACATGCACACGCCGGGGCCGCCTCCCTTAGCCGCGCACTGGGCGTCCGATGTGCAGGCGACGCACGTGTTCGTGCCGGTGTCGCAGATGGGCTTGCCGGGGGCCGAGCAGTCGGCGCTCGTCACGCACTCGACGCATCGACCGTTCGTGGCGCAGGCAGGTGTGGGCGCTTTGCATGCGCCCGCTCCGGCGGCTTGGCACCCGACGCACGCATTCGCGACGCAGAAGCTCTTGGCGGGGTCGGCGGTGCATTCCGCACCCGTGGAGCACTCGACGCACCGGTTGCTGCTGGCGTCGCAGACAGGCTTGGCGCCCGAGCACGCGCCTGGGCCTGCCTGCATGCAACCCGCGCAGGTGTTCGCCACGCAAAAGGCCTTCGCCGGGTCAGCGGTGCACTGGGCGGCGTCGACGCATTCCGCGCAACGCCCCGACTGCGCGTTGCAGGTGCCGGTCGGCGCTTGGCACGCCGTAGGCCCGGCACCCTGACAGCCCACGCACGCGTTCGCGACGCAGAAGGCTCGAGCGGGATCCTTGCAGTCCGCGGCCGCAACGCACGCCACGCACTTGCCCCCCGGACCGCAGATCGGTGTGTTCGCCGGACAGGACGCGCTGCTGGTGCAGGTCGGACCCGTCGTGGGCCCGTCCGTGGCGATCGGCGCGTCGGTCACGCCGGCATCGCCGGCATCGCCGGCATCTCCGAGGGTGATCGGAACGCACCGAGCGGCGGCGACGTCGCAGACGAACCCCGCGCGGCAGGTCGTGACCGTCTCGTTGCACTTCGACCAATCGCGCTCTTCCGAACAGGACGCCGTGAGCGCGAGGAGCGCGGTGAAGGTGACAAGAAGCTTCGATGTGTTCATGGCGAGGCTCAAAAGCGAAAAGCGAGATTCACCTGCGAAGGTCCAATGCCGACGGCGACGCGCGGCTGCGGTTCGTCGGATGATGAGGCCCATAGGAAAGCGCCGCCCATGAGAAGGGCGGCGCCGCCAGCTCCCGCCAGGCCAGCACCCAGGTTGTCCTTGTTCGTTGCGAGAAGAATTGGCACGCCCGCGGCGACCGCCACGGCGCCGGCGATGGCCAACGCGACGCCGAGCCGGCGCACCGGTCGTTCGGGGCCTGCAGCGTGGACCGGGTGGGCCGAGCTTGTCGCATCGACCGACGGACCAGCGTTCGCCCCCGAAGCGAGCACAGGTGTGGCTGGAGGCACCGCGAGCGTCGCTTGGACGCGCTTGAGGTCGATGCGCATCCGCGCGGTCTCGCCCGCTGTGACGTGCGTTGTGCCCTGGAACTTCTCGTGCCCAGGCGCGGTGACGATCACGGCAGGGTCCCCGACCGCCATACGCAGCGGCCGCCTCAACGGAAGCAGCCCGACCAACTCGCCGTCGACGCGGACCTCGGCGCCCGCTGGCTGCCCCGCCACCTCGAGATAGCCGAGGTGGTCGCGCACCTTCCGGAGGCTATCCTCGAGCACGGCGCGGTTTCTGCGCGCCCATTTGTCTTCGCGTTCGGCGATGGCTTGCAGCAGCTGGTCCTCGGCTTCCACCCACCGAGCCATCGCCATGTGCACGAACCCAATCTGGGCGAACGTTCTCGGCGAGGGTGCGATCTCGTGCGCGCGGCGAAACACGTCCATCGCGGCGACGTAGTCGCGTTTCGCCATCAACGCCACGCCCTGTTTGATGAGCGCATCGACGTCGTCGGCGAATGCAGCGCCTCCCGCGAACAGCAGGAACGCAGCCAGCCAGAACACAAGGAACCGCCTCATTCGACCAGCGGCACTCCATCCGCGTTGTACTTGACCCGCTTCCGCTTCGGGCGCGGCTTCGCCTCGGCCGCCGCTGGGCTGGGCTCCGTCGCGGCCGGTTCCACGACCTGCGCCGCCGACGCTGCCGGCGCGCTCGGTGTCGCCTGCACGGGAGCGGGCGGCTCCGGCGTGGGCATGCGTCTCGCGCTGGGCTCTGGCGCCTGCTGGACCGGAGCCGGGACGGTCAGCTCCGGACGGCTTCCGCCTCGCACGAGTGAAAGCACCGTCACCAGGCCCACTCCGAGCACCACCCCGACAAGCACCAGCCACACCGTGCGCTTCGAACCCTTCACGGGAGGCGAGGCGTCCTCGCGCTCCCGCTCGACACGCCGTTGGGATTTTTCTTCGGCGCGCGCGGGCGTGAGAGGCGCCGCGCGAACATCTTCAACGGAACTTCCTTGTGGCAGCCTCCGCGTCCCTCCGGCTAGCACCTGTGGTGCCGCCGCCTGTGGTGCCGCCGCCTGGTTGCGCGCCGCGGACGAGTCTCCTCGCGTCGCGTGAGGCGCCGAGATCATCGGGTCTGCGGGTGGCGCGGTGCTGTAGTGGTCCGACCAAACCCGCTGCCCACGCGCTGATGCGAACGGCAGCAACTCGCGCGCCAGCTCGTGCGCGGACGCGTATCGGTCCTTGGGTTCCATCGCCATCGCTCTGTGCACGATGGCCGCGAACTCTTCCGGGACGTCAGGGCGAACGCTGCGAAGGGGGCGGGCGTTGCCTTCGACGATGCTCTTGATGACGAGGTAGATGTTCGCGCCGTCGTGGGGCGGGCGCTGGGCGATGCATTGGTAAAGGATCACGCCGAGCGCGTAGATGTCGCTGCGGGCGTCGACCGCGTTGCTGTCCATCGCCTGCTCGGGCGACAGATAGTGCTCGGTGCCCATGATGTCGCCCGCGTTCGTGAGCTTCGAGTCCGACGTCTTGCTGATCCCGAAGTCGAGGATCTTCGGCACGTCCTGCACGCGCCACGCTTGCGAAAGGAAGATGTTCTGCGGCTTGAGGTCGCGGTGAACCAAGCCTCGTTCGTGTGCGGCCTGAAGCCCGGCGCACACGCCCAGCATGATGTCGGCCGCGTCGGGGATCTCCAGAGGAGCTCGTTCGATCGCTGCGCCCAGGTCCTCGCCCTTGAGCAGCTCCATCGCGATGTAGGGCAGCCCGTCGTCCATGCCGACGTCGTGCACGACGACGATGTTCGGGTGGCTGACGGCGCGGATGACCTTGGCTTCACGGAAGAACCGCTCGAGCATCTCGGGCGTCAGCTGCCCCGCGCTCGCGAGCGTCTTGATGGCGACCGGCACGTTCAGGTTCTCGTCGTGTGCGCGGTAGACGGCGCCCATGCCGCCGCGCCCGAGGAGGCCGAGCAGCCGGTACCGGCCTCCGACGATGGTTCCGGTCGGGATGGTGCCGGCGATGTACGGTTCGGGCAGCGGCTGTTCGGGTGCCGCTTGCGGGCTCGCGTTCTCCGGCGGACGCGGTGGCGCCTGTGGAGGAGGGGCAGTGGCAGCCGGTGGCTCGGGCCACCCGGCCGTACGCGGGAGCGGGGCGTCCGCTGGTGGTCGCGAGCTCGGCGCGGGCGCTGAAGGCGCGAGGTCCGCCAGCCACGAGGGCGGCGCCACCTCGGTGAGGTCCCGTTCCGGACGAAGCTGCGGCACAGGCCCCTGCAGCCACTCGGGCGTCGGCTCCGGTGCGGCCGGAGGGGGCGCCTTCGCGGCTAGGACCTCTCGGCGAATGCGGTCGATGGCCTCCGGGGTCAATACGCCCGTCGGGGACTTGGGTGCGCGTTCCGGCGAGACGAATGGATTCGGCGCGTCCGCGGACGGGCGCCTCAGGGCGTCGCGCGAGAACGTGAGCTTGAGGTTGCCCAAGCGAACGTCCGACGATTCGGTGAGCGGAATCTCGTGTCCGATGCCGTAGACGACGCCATCGACGATCGAGCCGTTGCGTGAGTCGAGGTCCGAAAACGTGAGGTGCCGATCATCGAACGCCAGCGTCGCGTGGTGCGCCGAAACGTGTTCGCGATCAAGTCGCAGCGACACGTCCTCGCCTCGTCCAATCAGGATCGGGCTCTCGTCGAAGGCCGCGGTGTACGACGCCCCCGTGGTCGTATCCGTCACCTTGACGATGAGTGGCCTGACTCCCATCCCGCCGCCCTCGCGTGCTCGTTCAGAAGCGACCGGCGAACTTCAGCCCCGCCGGGCCGATGGCGACGGCGGTGTCTCCCGATGGCGTCGTCCACCAGAAGTAGGCGCCCGCGGCCGCCAGGACCGCCCCCGCGCCGATGAGAGCGCTGCCGCCCGCCACGGTGTTCCGCGTGAACGGGCATCGGTTGGGATCTCCATCGCAGGTCGGCTCCCCGTCTTTGGACAGGACGACGACACCAGCGATGGCGGTCGCGACCCCGGCCCCGACGGCGACGATGGGCAGCACCCGGCGCATGGTCGACGGCGCCTCTCGTCGGGGGGCCTCGGTCGCCGCGACGATGGGCGCCGGTGAGGCTTCGATGGGCGCGGGTGCCGTGACGATCGGCGGCGCCACCGGCGCGGGCACGGGAGCGGGTTCCGGCTGCTCCGCAAAGCCGCGCGTGCACAGCAGCGTCGTGCTTTCTCGCAGCGCCTTCAGGAACGCCGGGAACGTGCAGACCTCGCAGCTTTGGCCCTCGGCCCGCAGCGTCCGCCCCGTTCGTGCGTCGTAGAGCTCGAGGCGGATCTTGAAGCCGTCGTCCACGTAGGCGGACTCGGACAAGATCACGTGCGTCGCCCCGGCGGTTACCGCGGCCTTCGTGGCGCAGGCGGCGTCCGCGCATGGAGCCGCAGCCAGCCCTGGCACGCGCGCGGCCGACACGATTTCGGCTCCGGCTTGCTTGGCCGCGTACTCGATGGCCGGACGGATCTCGCGCTTGCGGTTCTTGGGAGCCGCCGTCCCTGGCCCTTCGACGACCAGGACCAGCGGCGTGTCGGCCGCGAACACAGCCGCCGCGCTGGCGCTGAACGTGAGGAGGGCGACCGCGGCTAACACCGCGATTCGGGACGGAAAACGCATGGGCGGGGCCCACGATCTCGCACCGCCCCGACGAGCGTCAAGGCGCAGTTGGAGACCATGGTTTCGGGGAGGTCGCCCGGCCCGGCGATCACCGGGGATGAAGCATCTCGCGGACGGCCTCCAGCCGCTCGGCGACCTTGCGGTTGCCGGGGGCGAGGCGGGCGGCCGCTGCGTAGGCGTCCTCTGCCTCCTTGTAGCGCCGCTGACTGAAGTGGACGTTGCCGATCACCAGCAGGGCATCCGCGCCCGCGCCCTGACGGTGGGCGGCCTGGGCGTCGCGGAGCGCGGCCTTCAGATCCCCGTTCAGGAACGCCTCGCGCGCGGAATCGAGGAGCTTCGCAGCCGACGGCGCCTCGCTCGCGGGCGGGGCGGGTGTCGGTTTGGGGGACGGCGGCGGGCGCCGGGCCTGGACGGCGGGGGCGGCCGGCTCGGGCGCGGGGGCGGGCGCCGGCGTCGGCGGGACGGAGGGTGGTGGAGGTGGCTGGGCTGCGGGTTCGGGCGCGGCTACGACCGGCGTTGGTGGGGGCGGGGCGGGGGGAAGACCGCGGTCCCGGGAGGACAGGACGAGGACGAGCGCGAGGACCCCGGCTGCCACGATGGCCGCACCGATCGCCGGGCCTCGCCAGGAACGCACGCGCGGCGGGGCCACGGGCTGGGTCGCCGAGACGCGCTCCGCCGTGGACTTGGGCGGCGCCCGGCCGATGAGCGCCCGGCCCGAGTCGATGAGTTGGCGCCGCCGCTCGAGCTCCGCGGTTCGCGGGAACAACGAACGCAGCAGCTCGCCGACGCGCGCCTCGCCGTCGAAGCCGGTCGGGATGAACGGCGCCAAGGTGGCTCGCAGCTCGGCAGCCGAGCCGTAGCGGTCGTCGCGGTTGGGGGAGACCGCGCGTAGCACGATCTCATCCAGCTCGGGTGTGACCTCGGGGTTGAACGTCGAGGGAGCGACGGGGTTCGGCTTGAAGGCGCGCGCGAGGGCGGCGCGCGGATCCGAAGCGTAGACGGGCTTCCCGTCCTGCATGACCGTGCCGAAGAGCTGGCCGCTCACCAGCTCCCAGAGGACCACCCCGAGCGCATACAGGTCTGCGCGGCGATCGGTGGGCTCGCCGGCGAGCTGCTCGGGGGGCATGTACGCCGCCCTTCCCAACATCGCCCCGGGGGCGGTCAGGGCCTTCTTGTCGCGCGAGAACGCGAGCCCAAAGTCCATGAGCTTCACCTCACCCGAGAAGGTCAGGCGGATGTTCTGCGGGCTGATGTCCCGGTGCACGAGGCCCAGGTTCTCGAAGTCGTGCGCGTAGGCGAGGCCCCGGCAGACCTCGCGTACGAGGTGAATCCAGAGGGGGAGGGGAACCTTCACCTGCTGGGTGGCGACGCGGCTGACGAGCTCGGCCAGGTCGCGCCCGTCGACGAGCGCTTGCGCGATGAACGGCTCGCCCTCCGCGCGGCCCGTCGCCAGGGTCTGGACGATGCACCCGTGGGACAGGCGGCGGGAGAGATTCGCTTCGTCCTCGAAGCGCCGGACTGCGTCCTCCTTCACCAGGAGGTGCGGCAGCATGCGCTTGACGACGCAGAGCTGCTCGCTGCCCGCCTCGCCGAACATGGCGAGCGCCACGTGTCCCATGCCGCCCGTGGCGAGCGGCTCGAGGAGCACGTAGGAGCCGAAGCGGCAGGGGTAGGGGGCGGGGGGCATCGAGAATCCGCGAGGTACGACCGCGGAGCTTAGACGGGACCAAGTCTCCAGCAAGTATCGACCCTGGGTGGCATGTCAGGCGGTGTGTGTTCCACGTCGATCGGTTGCCGCCGCCCAGGCAGTATCCTGTCAATTGGTGTATGCGCTCCGCGCCGTCATCCACAATCAGGCATTGTTTCGTGCAGTCGTGCTCGTCGGCGTCGAGGCTCTTCGCTCCGATCGGGCTGGCGCCGGACGCTCGCCCGCGACCGGTCACCAGCCCCGCCCTGCGGATGCGGTCCCAGGGCACCTCCGCGATCCGGAGGACAGGGCCACCGCGAGAGCGCCTCGAAGCGCTCGCGCTGCTCCGGGAACCGCTCGCCGGGGCTGTCTTCGGGGTCGAAGGCGCGCTCTTCAAAGAGACCTTGACCCCCGGAGCCGTGAGGATGGCGCTCGGTTGCCGCGTCGAGGGAAGCGGGACTGTGGGGCAGGACCTGGCTATGACGGCCAGAGGCTCGGCCGAACGTACAGCCCTTCGTGCTCCAGACAAATCCCCACGGCGCAGGGAACCTGATCAGGCGGCGACTCGACCGTGAGGGTGTTCGCGCTCTCCTTCGTGCGAAGGCAGTAGAACCCCGACATCATCAGCGCCCTCGCGGCGGCACGCGCGCCTGCGCCAGAGAACTCGAACGTGAATCGAGCCAACTCGCGCGAGAAGCTGCGGCGACGAACGTCTTCGGCGACCCAAACGGCGTCGCTCGCTAACTCCTCGTTGGGCATCCGGGGCTCCTTCACGCCTGGCTGAGGAGTTCTCGCGCTCGCGATAGGAGCCAGTCAAGCCTGGTCTCCGCGAACAGGCTGACGTCGAAGAGGGGCGCGGACTCTCTCAGCCGGGCCTCGGCCCGGGCGAGTGCCTCCTTGAGCGGATCGTCGGTCGGAAACGCGGCGAACTCGCCGGTTTGGTGGAGCATCTCGGCGGCGCGGCCTTCCACCCACGCGTCCGCCACCGCGCCTGCCGTCGCGACCAGCCTCGGGAGCGGCGGCATGGAGGATCCAACTTCAGCAGGTCCATGGCTTAGCGCCACCGCCTCCACCAGGTAGCCCGGCAGGCCCCATCGGGCGAGCAGCCAAGCTCCGACATCGGCGTGATCTGCCCCGAAGAGCCGTCGCTCGTCCTCGCCCAACAGCGCGTGGTTCGTGCTCGCGCGGGAGACCATTTTATCGTAGCTCTCCCCGAGCACGCAGAGCATCGCGAGCGCTCCAATGTCTTGGAAGAGCGCGGCGAGCGCGGCCTCCTCGGCGGAGATCGAGCCCCAGGTCGGCAAGGCCGCGAGCTCGCGCGCGAGGACGCCTGAGTACACGCTTCGTCGCCAGAACGCGCGCATGCCGTTCCCTCGTCCGCTCGACATGCCCTGCAGCGCGAACGTGAGGACCAGGTTCCTCGTCCTCCGGACGCCGATCATTGTGACGGCTTGGAGGACGGTTCGCGAGGGCTGCGGGATGGCGTAGGCCGCGGAGTTCGCGTGACGGAGGACCTTCGCGGCCATGGCGGCGTCCTGTTGGACGACGTCGGCGACAGTGGCCGGGCTCGGCTCGTCGTGCTTGGAGAAGAGGCGCAGGAGTCGGTCGGCGCAGGCAGGGAGCGAAGGCAGCGCCGGATCACCTTCGAGCCGCTGCCTGAGGGGCTCAGGGAGCGCCGGGGCGTCCTTCGTCAGCATGGGCACCCCCAGCGCCGAGGGCGAGCGCCGTCCCCCCAGGACCTCTCGGTCACGGCGCTCGCCCCCCGACGCGCGTGAGGTGAAGGTCGCGCGGCCTTCTTGCTGAGCGAAGCTCGTCCGCTGAGCTCGAGGCCACGGCGCTGATTTCGGCAGTCGGGCATCTCCCGTCACCTCACGATGCGACTGAGTCAATATACATCACGCAGCGCCCCTGCGCATACTGTTGGTTTGTATTGGTTCTATGCTACTGCGTTCTCGTGGTGAGACAGCCTTCCGGAAATCGTGCTGCCCTGTATGCACAGGTGGCGCGACCAAGATCTGGGACGAAGGATCGGCGGGGCCATTGCCCGCGCACGCCGCGAATTCGGGTGGACGCAGGCGCGCCTCGCTGAGGAGCTCGAGATCTCCGTCGTGCACGCCGGGCTGCTCGAGCGTGGCCAGCG
This sequence comes from Kofleriaceae bacterium, assembly GCA_033763475.1. Taxonomy (GTDB): domain Bacteria; phylum Myxococcota_A; class Polyangia; order Haliangiales; family Haliangiaceae; genus JABFXX01. The sequence continues at coordinate 36,821 of JANRKM010000070.1, read as the reverse complement.
ACTGCCGTCACTCCCGACGCTCATCCTTATGGCTGAGGTGTTGGGCTTGTCGCTCGACGGGTTATTCTTGCCCGACAAGGATCGGGGCGGCCGTCGAGACCTGGATGAGGTGAGCCGCTTGGTCGGTGCGTTAACCCCCGAGCTGCGGCCGCTGGTGATCGCGTTCCTGCGGGCAGGGGTGGCGGCCTCGGTGAAGCGCTCGAGACGCAAATCCGCGTAGTTTTCGGGGAGACGTCCTCGCGGCGTCGGCACCCAGCCTTGGAGCACCTTGTTTGGACTGGACTCTTGGGATCACCAGAGCGACGAATCCTTCTGCCGATGCGGGTGGACCGCGGGTGCAGCAAGGAGTCAGCCATGCCGAAGAAGAGCAACTCGAAGGCGCCGAAGCACAGGGGCAAATCATCGAGCCAGGTCGAGCCGAGCGTGCGGCGCCGCAAGGTCGACTTGGCGGGCAAGAAGGGGAAGGAACTTGCGCAGCCGAGCGTCACCGTCGCTGCTTCAGCGGAGGCCCCAACAGGGGCGCCCAAAGGTGCCGTCCGCGACGGTCGGCTGCCTCCGGTGGGCACCTCGCTCGTCAAGCGCGATCGGCGCGGGGCGGCTCGCTGTGAGTGCGTCGTCGAGGACGGGGGGATCCGGTACAGCGGAGTCCTATACCCGTCGCTTTCAGCGGCGGCCAGCGCCGCCGCGAAGGACCTCGGCCTCAAGATGCAAGTGAACGGTTTTACGTTCTGGGGGATCGTGAAGCCAAACCGCCCCGCGTTGCGGCCGGCCGAGCGGCTACGCCGCCTCGGCGAGCGCTACGAAGAGCAAGCTCGCGAGGTCATCTCGGCCCAGCCCGACGGGCTCGACCCTGGCGTACGAGACGAGATCGAGAAGCACGCGGCGCTAGTCCAGAGGATCATCGCGAATCGGGCGGCGTGACGCGAGCAAGAGGGGACGACCGTGGGCCGGTAGGCGCGCTCATCGGGCGCGCCTGCGCCGCTTCGCCTCCGCAATTCTTGCGACCTCGGCAGCACGCGCGGGCCCGCGGCCCAGACACAAAGAGATCCGGAGGATCGTGCACAGCTCGTTCGCGATCTCGTCGGGCGCTCTTGTTCGCAGCCTTGCGGCCGCGCGGAGGAGCGTAGCGCGCAACCGGCGCGTGGTCCTCCGGGTCTCGCCCCGCTCGGTCCGCCCAACCGCGACGCCGAGCTCGACGCCGAGGTTGAATATCGCACGCTCGCGGAGGTACGCGAGGTCCGTGCGCGAATCGGCGTACCTCACGAAAGCGCCGCTTTCGCCGAGGGGCAATGAGAGCTGGCGCTCGCGCGCAAGAGCCCGCTTGGACGCGCGCCGAACCGGGGGCGCTCGCCCGACGATCTCGTCAGCGATGTTCACCGACGTATCCTCCACGGGTACCTGATCGAGCGCGGCGTAGTAGTCAATCCCGCTGTTTGACGCCGAGCTGCTCGGAGCCGATCGCCGCCTCAACGGCCCGCCTCCGAGCAGGAGCACGCGAGCAGCGTGATTGAGATGACAGCGCCTGACAGCGTGGCCTCCAGCCCTTTGCGGTGAAGGCGCTCGGCGAGCGACTTGCGCGCGCGGAAGGCGCTGCGCACGAGTAGCGGCTCGGGCGATCCCCAGCGGGCGTGCAGCTCGTCGAGCGTGATGCCGGCGGGGCCGCCGTGGTGATTGGCGGCCCGGGCGACGGCCGCCGCGACGGCGTCCAGGAGGTCGAAGCTCGTCGCCACGCGCCCGTCGCCGCCGCAGCGCGGGCAGGGGTGGCCCGGGCGCGTGAGGCCCGAGCCTTCGCAGAGATCGCAGGGAAGATCATCGTCGGCCATATGTGCTCCTCGACGGTCTCGGCGGGCCGTCGAGGAGCGACCATCGCTTGTTCGCGGCAGCGCGAATCGCAGAATTCCCGGGCTCTCACCAATCCGATTGCCGCAGTCCTCCCTTGACCACAGCAGGCTGCACGACGGTTCTGCAGCTCAATCGCGGAGGTCCGCCGTCACCCGTTGGGCCTCGTCAGTCCTCTGGCTCGTTGGTGCGAGGGTCGGTAGGGGCGCCATGACTCTCGGCCGCGCGCAGCGCCTTGCGCGCGAGCTCGACAATGACAGGGATTGAGGCGGTCACGAGGGTGGTGGTGGCGGCTTCGCCGACGACCTCGCCGGAGAGGCCGCCGCCGACGATCTTGCCGAGGATGCCTCGGCGCTTGACGTAGCTAACCGCCCAAGCCCGAGCCTCGCGTCGTTCGGCCTCGCTAGGACGCAGGCTACGCCGCGCCCGCCACGACAGTAGCCGCGCCCTGCGCGCGATGAGCTTGCCAAAGAACGCGCGGAAGATGCGCCTGCGGACCGGGCCCGTGGCAGCCGCCACAGCTCGGCCCGCGTACTTCGCTGTGAGCGCGATCGGGTGGGTTTGCGCCGCGAGCCGGGCCGCTCGTGCGCCCGCTCGGCGCGCCCGCCGTGCGGCCCTCCGGAGCAGCCCGGGAGCGCCCGACACCTCGGCGACTCGAGCATCACGGCCGCCCGGGCCCGCGCGACCGCCACCGCGGGCGACGTCTTCATCCGACGGGCGGTAAGCAAGCGGAGATTCGAGCAGCAGCGAGAATTCCCGGTCGCAGTCCATCGTCATGGCGTCGCTCCTTTTTCGGTGGTCGCGGCAACCTCGTCCGATTGCGCCGAGTCCTTCTGGGCAGTGACGGGCCGAAGCTGACCGGTGGAGGGATCGAGCACTTGGCCGAAGTCGAGTGCGTCGGCTCGTCCCTCCTCGAGGCGCAGCTCGAATGCCGCGCGGATAGCGGGCGCCAGGTCCGAGGGCTGCTTGAGCTCGCTCCGAAGGAGCTCCCGCAGCTCTGCCAGGACGCTCCCCGGGATGGTCAAGCTGCCGCGCATATCGTCGTAGAGCGCCCGCAGGTGACTGACGACGCGGGCAGGCTGCTTGGTCGCCACGACGACCTTGGTCAGCGGTCTGCGCGCGGCGAAGAGCGTAAACACCGCGGCCGTCGTTTCACCATCAGGCTCGGGGACCTCAACGTGAGTCGATGGGCCGCGCTTGTCCAATACCGCGCGGACCTCAGCGAGGTCGTAGCGCCAGACGCGATCGGGTGCGCGCGTCGGGTGGAGCTGCCGTCCATCCATCTTCGCCACGTCGCGATCAGAGAAGCCGAGGAGCTCGGCCACCTGAGACCGGGTGATCCCTCGTGCAGCTGGCGATTTCGCTTGTTTGCCCATATGCGCCCTCCCTCCAACCCGGCGAAAGCACGGCTCGTCGCGCGCTTTCGTCCGTGGTCAATTCTGCTGGCTGCAGTCGGCGACGAGCAACAGCGACACGCCGATCGCTGCAGACTTGGAGAGGCATGCACGGCAGTGCGGGTTTTCGCGGGCTTGCGCCCCTGGACCGCGGCTTCGAGAGGCGTACGTTCCCGACCATCACCAGCGATCACCGAGCGGCTTGCGCTGCTTGCAGCTTGCTGTTCTCTCCGACGGATCGTCGGCCAACCGTGCCGAGTTGCGGTCGCGTGGATACCGAACCTGCCTGGGTGATCATCACTTTCGGCGTCGTCGCGACCGAAAGATCGCTGGTACGCTGTGATTCCGTCCGGCCGGGCCGAACAGACCACCGGCTTTCGTCGAGGCGAGGGCCGCTTGGCCGCTCTTCGTCCACCTCCCTTACAATGCCGCATGCCCTCCGTGTCGCGCAGAGTTGGGACACTCCGCGGGAGACCTCAGCTCCTGCGGGAGGTGGCGCGCGATCGGCATCCGGACATTGATCCCGCGACCATTCCTGTCGGTTCCGGGCTGAAGCTCTGGTGGCGTTGCGCCGCGGGGCCGGACCACCTCTGGCAGGAGAAGGTACACGTTAGAACCCGAGGCGAAGGGTGCCCGTTCTGTCGCGGTCGACGCGCGTCCGTGACGAACAGCCTCGCAGCGAAGGCGCCGTCGGTTGCGGCGCAGTGGCATTCGTCCCGGAACGGTTCGGTCACGCCCAGCGACGTTGTCGTCGGGTCCGAGCGACTCTTCTGGTGGCGCTGTCCGCGAGGCAGCGACCACGAGTGGCAGAGCACGGTTCGCAATCGGGCGGTGCTTGGGCAGTCGTGTCCCTTCTGCCTCGGAAAGAAGGTCTCCGTGACGAACAACCTAGCGGCGGTGATGCCGGCGTTGGCGGCGCAGTGGCACCCCTCGCGAAACACGCTCACGCCAGCGGACGTGACACGAGGGACGGTGCGAAAGGTTTGGTGGCGTTGCCGCGTCGACGACGGCCATGTCTGGCGCGCGACGGTCCTCAGTCGGTCGCAGGGCGCGGGGTGTCCGTTTTGCTCAGGTCACCGGGTCACTCGTGCGACGTCGCTCGCAGTGAAAGCGCCCGAACTCGCGCGACAGTGGCACCGCGAGAAGAATCACCCCTTGCGGGCGACGCAGATCGCGCCGCATGCGCGGCTGCGTGTGTGGTGGCGCTGTCGCAAGGGACCCGATCACGAGTGGCAGGCGTCGGTCGACAGCCGCTGGGAGAAGGGGGCTCCGAAGCCGACGTGCCCCTTCTGCACGAACCGGCGCTTGTCGGTCACGAACTGCCTCGCGACAGTCGCGCCGAAGGTCGCGATCGAGTGGAACAAGCGTCGAAACGGCGACCTCAATCCCAAGCTCATTATCGCCACCAACGCTCGCAAGTTTTGGTGGCGCTGCTCCTTCGGGCACGAGTGGGCGGCGGGCTGCTACCAGCGCGTACGTCTGCGGACCGGCTGCCCGGTTTGTGCGCGGAGGACGAGGAAGCGGAAGCAGGTTAGGCGTCGCGTCGTGAAGGAGCGCGTGCTTCTCCCGTCGGACTTCCGCTGAAGCCCTGCGGGTCTCGGCTGCCGATCGGTAGGCGGCGGGATCATCGGACCGGTCGAGACACTCCATGGCTCCAGCGCGCGCGATTCAACGTCCGGCTACCCCGGCAACCACTGCCTGTCACCAGAGCAGGTTCTGATCCCTGCAGCGGATGCTGCGTTTAGCTGGACCCGGGCCGAGCCGTGAGTCAGACCGTGTCTTCGCGAGGCGGGAGGCGACGGGGATGACGATGACGACACGGGATCGGATCGATCGGTGGCTGGGGGAGCTGCTCGCGACCCAGAGCCAGAGCGAGGGCGTGATGATCGTGCTCGTCCACGCGGCGGTGGATCAGACGCAGCGGACGGTGAAGTCCTGGAGGCTCGCGGACACGGTCGAGAACGTTGAGGCGCTCATCACCGACGTCGATGAGATGGCGGAGCAGGACGCGGAGGGGCTCGGGGGACGGCAGCGGTACGTCCTGCGCGCGCAGCTCAAGGGTCGGGACGTCGGCAGCCTCACGCTCCGCTACGAGTATCGGCCCGACGATGGCCCGGCGGTTGACAGCGAGCCGGCGACGGCCGCGGGGACGATCGCGGTGCTGCAGCGGCACGCGGAGGGCGCGATGCGGATGATGGTCCAGAGCTTCAGCGGCGTCATCGAGTCCTACAAGGAGCAGGTGAACGCGCAGCGGACGCTGATCGCGGACTTTCAGCGTCAGGCCGCCGAGAACTTCCGTCTGCAGGAGGAGCTCGCGTCTCGCAAGCTTGAGCAAGATCTCGTGCTCAAGGAGCGCGAGACCCACCTCCAGTTGACGGCCGCGCGCGAGGCGCACGAGATCGAGAAGAGCCAGCTCGTCTGGGGCGAGGGGATCCGCAAGCTGATGGAGTGGGGCCCCGTGATCCTGCACTACCTAACGAAGGGCGAGGCTGGTCGCTCGCCCGAGGACGTGATGAGCGAGAAGCGGCGGCAGGCCGAGGAGCAGCTCTTCGCGAACGCGACTGACGCGCAGATCGAGGAGTGGCGGAGGGCGTTGTCGCCGGAGCAGTTCGCGGAGCTCATGGAGGGCTACCGGTCCTACCGCGCGAGAAGCGCGCCCCAGCCGCGAACTGGTAGCGGGCCAAGCCGCGAGGACGAGGTGATCGCGCGCGCAGGGGCGGCCCTCTACGGTGCGCTCGGCGCCTCGCTTGCGCGGCTCGAGCCGCTGGCGATGTGCCTCGTCGGGCGCGAGGCTTACGAGGCGCTCGGCGCCGACGAGAGGGCGCTCGTGGACGAGCTCGCCGGTGAGACCTCGAGCTCTGGCGAAATCGCGGGGGGAGCGCTTTGGAGCGCGCTCCTCGCCGCGGACGTCTCGGTGTTGCTGCCGGTCGTGGGGCGGCTGCGGGAGGGCACCGCCTGGGCCGATCTCGATCGGCAGGCAAAGCTCACGGTCCTCGGCATCGCGGCCAGGGCGATGCGCGGCGCTGGGCGAGGGGAGGGCGCGGGTGGGTGAGCCCAGGCACAGGCCAAGGGACCAGCCCAGGGGAACCACACCGGGCCATGTGGTGTCCCTACCACGCTGCCAGAAGTGCATCGCGCCGGACCACACCGTGACGAAAGTGTCGGCAAACGGTCTCGCTGCACATGCCGCAGATCATGTGGGATCCGCGCCGGAGCCATCTCCGCAGGTCACGCAGCGCGGCCCGCGCTTTGCTTGTCAGGGTTGGTCAGGATTCGCCATATGCCCACGTCGCTGGCGGACACGGCGGCGCGTGGACCGCTGTGATTTGGGTCTCAAAAGGTGGGCGACGAGGGTTCGCTCGACCAGTCCTCCGGGAGAGATTGCCATGGAGAAGAAAGAGCTGCGGTGTCGGTCCTGCCGGTCGTTGCTCGCGACCGAGGACGGCCGCGGTCTGACGATTCAGCGCTCGCGGATGCGCGCGACGGTGCGGAGCGCCTCAGAGGCAGAGTTCGAGTGCTACCGCTGCGGGAGCAGCACGCTCTTCAAGCTGCGGCGTGGGCCGCTAGGAATCGTAGACGTCGACGAAACGTAGAGCCTCGCTCGGACGAGCGAGGGCGTTCCTCGGTGTGGTCGCCGATTGACCACTCCTGAACGGGCGAGGGTCCAAGGCATCGCGGCCACTTCGAGCGCATGACGCCGGCCGAACGAAAGGAGATCGTCATGTGCACGCAGTGGAGATCCATTGAGAGCGCCTTGAGGTCGAAGGTCCTGGCGGCCGGGCCAGGCGGGTTCCGAGAGATCGCGGAGGGCACGGCCCTCACGCTTTACCAGGACGCGGAGAGCCTCCTTCACCACCTGCATGAGCGAGGAGGCTCGGACGAGGAGCGCGACCACCTGCTCGCCGCGCTCGTCGCGATGGCCAGGGGCCGTGACCGGCGCGCGGCCCTCGCACGAGACGTCCTGTGGCTCGCGATGTGGCCGGGTTTGACGGCACTCCTCAAGCGGGCGGAGGCGTGGGGCGTCGAGGATGATCGGGAGCTCGCGGGCGAGATCGTGTTGCGGTTTGCCGAGACCATCGAGGACGTTGACCTGTCCCGGTGCTCGCGCGTGGCCGCCACTCTGATCTTGAATACGCGGCGCGGGCTCGTCGAGATGGTCAAGGGGCGAGCCAACCAGCGCGCGGTCGAGGAGCCGCTCGCGGATGAGTCTGCCGTCCCCGCCTCGCCGTCGCAGGTCGAGGCTGCCGCGCAGGCCATCGCGGAGCTTCGCGCGCGCGATCCCGAAGAGGCCGAGCTGGTCGTCGCTTGCGTGATCGAAGGCGTGACAACGAGGGAGGTGGCGGAGCGCAGCGGGGTCGAGCGCGAGGCGGTCAAGAAGCGACTGCGCCGAGCGCTCGACCGCATGAGGACGAGCATGTCTGCTACACGCGAATCGCCGGGTGTCCCCATTTGCCCTGAAAACCCGCTTATTGAGGGTAGAGGGAACGCGAGCCGGGAGGGGGCGAATGACCGAGACGGCGGGAGAAAGAGCGCGGCACCGATCGAATGCGAGCGACTCACGGGAAAACGAGCATGAGTTGCGCGACCGGAGCCCGGGCGCGCGACGCGAGCCGAGCCACCATGTTGCATATGGCAGCGCTCGCGGATTCCAAGTTACAGGCGTCGCCTTCCCCGCGGAGCGCGCGCCATGAGGATCCACATCGCGGCTCGGCGCGAGCAGCGGCGGCGTGCGCGCTTCGTTGCCGACGGGCTCGAGGACTCTGGGCACAAGGTCGTGTCCCGCTGGATCCGGGGCACGACGGGACGGACACCGGCCGAGGACGAGGCGCGCTTCACGATCACGGATCTGACGGTGGCAGACTGCGTGGTCTTCATCGCGGAGAGCGCGTGGGAGCACAAGTTGGTGCCCGGCGCGAGCGAGCGGCACGTCGAGTTTGGGTACGCGCTGCGGGCCGGAAAGCGCCTCTGCGTCCTGGGGCCGCGCGAGACCAACTTCTGCCATCTCCCACAAATCGAGCGCTTTCGGACGCTCAAGGAGCTCGTCGATGCGCTCCGGTGACGTGCGGGACGAGGAGCGTCGCCATCAAGAGGAGCTGCTCGCGCTTACGCATGAGGCGGAGCTCGAGGCGCTCGCGCGGCAGTACGACGAGCAGCTCGGGGCGCTGATGGGCGAGCACCTCCGCGAGCAAGCGGAGCTTCGTCGCAGGTCGGCGGGCGCGCTCGCGCGGCTGGTCGCGCAGTTTGAAAGGCGTCGCGCGGCGAGCGTCGCGCGATTCCAGACGAGCCGACAGATGCTGAGCGTGACCGGTACGGCGCAGCAGATGATCGTGGGGAAGGCGTGACGATGATGGCCGCGAGCGCGCGACGGGCGAATGCCTTCAAGCTGTGGGCAATGCGGGAGCCGCGGCCGGCCCCAAGGCAAGGCGGCGAACGAGCCTTGGAGTTGCGCGCTCAGGCCACGGCCGTCGATTTGCCGGGCGGTCGCAGGCTGGTGCTCCTCCGCGGCGGTGTCAGCGGTCCCTCGGGGAGGGTGGCGTTCGTGGGCGCGCGGCTCTTGCCGAGGGAGCAAGTCCCCGACGGTGAAGGATCGCCCGCGGGTTCGTTCGAGATGGCAAAGGAGGCAGCGACCATGACGGACAAGGAGTTGTCGAGCTTCGGGGAGCGGCTCTACGAGGCGGTGCTCTTCACGCCGCTGCCCGCGGCGACCGTGTTCAACCTGGCGCTCGCGGTCCGCGGCGCGGTGCCGTGGGCGCAGCTGCCGCAGCACCTCAAGTTCGCGGTTTTCAAGATCGCCGCGAGCTGCGTCGCTGACGACGAAGCGGCGTCGGCCGAGCCCGCGCCGAGCGGAGAGGCCCCGGTGCACGAGACGCCGACACCGCCCCCAATCACCGGGAGCGTGCTGCCCAGTGAACCGGCCGCGCCCGAAGAGGACGAGCGCGTCCCTATGTCGGCGAACGACCTGGGCGCGGCCTGAGCGAGCGTTCTTGGCGAAGGGAAAGGGAGGCGACGGCGATGGAGAAGGACCTACTGACACGAACGCAAGGAGGGCTCGAAGCGGGTCGGCGCGCTCCCTCGGTGCTCGACCGACTCGCGCAAGGGCAGAGCCGCTTCCTGCGGCTGGCGGCAAGGCACGGGGTGGAGGTGAGCGACGGCAGCGTCGTCACACGCCTCAAGGCGGCTGGGATCGCGCAAGCCGAGTCAGGCGCGCTCTCGCTGGTGCTCGGGTACTTGGCGGCGCGATCGCCGGAGTACTTGAAGGTGGGGCCGCTGCCGCTCGAGCTCGTGGTTGGCGTCGGCAGTCACGCGATCGGGCTCATCGCCTCTCCACATGCGGCGACGCACCTCCACGCGGTCGGGATGGGCGCGATCGACTCGTTCATGAACTCGCTGGGCCGCGGGCTCGGCCGGCGGGCGCGCAAGGCCGCGGGGCTGCCGCCTCCGCCCGAGACGCTGCTCGCGGGCGACGCCGGTGAGGTGACGGGCGGCGGCGCGCTGTCGGACGAGGAGCTGGCGAGCCTGGCTCGCCGGATCTGAGGGGCTCGGGGATCTGAGGGGACGGACACCAGGGAGGCGATTCCATGCACACGGACATCATGGGCGACGACATTCTCGGGGATGAGCTCGGCGATGACCTCGTCGGCGACGACATCATGGGCGACGACGACGTGGGTGACGATCTCCTCGTCGGTGACGACTTGATGGGCGACGAGCTCGTGGGGGCCGACGATCTCGTCGGCGACGACCTCATGGGCGACTACCTCGTGGGCGCGGCGCCCGCGCGCAGGCGTGCGAGGCAGATGAGACCCGCTGCGGCGGCAGCGAGCGCGGCAGCGACGAAGAAGGCGCTCGTCCGCAGAGCGATCTTGGCCAAGCGCCTGCGGAACGCGACCGTGGTGCACAAGCGGGGCCCGACGAAGAGCCGCGTGCAGCCGCTCGGCTTCAGCCGCGAGGCGATCCCGCCGGGCGAGACGACGGAGATCACGGCGCGGCCGCAGGTGCTGTTCCGCGGGCGTCGGCTGCTCGTCGGGTCAAGCATCGCGAGCGCGTTCACCATCGAGGACATCAAGGTCGGCCGCAACAGCCAGTTCGTGGGGACGGGGCCGCAGCCGGCGGAGGCGTTCCGGGACACGGCGACGGGCGACAACATCGCGCTCGACACGTGCAAGCCGGGCGTCGACATCTCGATCACCGTCCGGAACATCACGGGCGCGGCGGCGGACTTTCGCGCGACGTTGTTCGGCGACGTCGTCGAGTAGCCGAGGGGGGCTGGCGATCGCCAGCGAGGCGGGTAGGGCGGCGGAGAGGCGGGGCGGGAGCGAGGCGGCGGGTAGGGCGGCGGAGTGGGGGCGAGGCTCGGGGCGCGCGCACGCGGTGAGCGTCGCGCGCCCCGGGCCCGCGGGGGTGATGCGAAGATGATGCAACCGGTTCTCTTCAAGGTGCAGCTCTTTCGCGACGCGGACGATCGACCGCGCTCGCAGCAGGCGCTCCTGTGGATGCTGGAGGCGCTCTGCAAGATTAACGAGGGGCACCTCGCCGATCGTCCGTATCCGCCGCTTTACGAGTCGGGCGTGCGCTACGAGCGCGAGGATGGCACCGAGCATTGGCTCGACATCCCGTCGATCATCGAGGCGGGGTGGGGTGACTGCGAAGATCTCGCCTGCTGGCGCGTGGCGGAGCTGCGAAGACAAGGTCACCACGCAGGTCCGTACGTCCGCTTCCGAAACCGAGACGGCGTGTTCCACTACCACGCGCTCGTGATGCGCTACCGGCGTGTGGTCCGCCGAGCCCGGGGCGGGGGCACGATCGAGCGGTTCGTGCCGGACGTTCTTGAAGACCCGTCGAAGAAGCTCGGCATGCTCCCCGCCGCGGATGCGGTCCAGCGGCAGGTAGAGCGAGGAGGTGCGGCGTGACGCTCGTCGCGGGGCTGGCGCTCGCGCTCGTGCTCATCGCGATCATCGGCGCCGCCGGGCAGGAGCGCGCGAGCGAGCTCATCGTCCGTCAGCTCAAGGGAGAGCGCGACCCGAAGGTGATTACGACGGCGGCGGAGGTGCTGCAGCAGCGCGGGATGCACGTGGCCGCCGAGGCGCTGCGCGCCCGAGCCCGGAGCGTCGCGGACAAGGTGAGCGGCGGCGCTCCTTCGCTGCTGACCTCTCCATTCGAGCACGTACCTGCGGCGGAGTGGACGCGGTTCGTGCGCGCGATGGCGACAGAAGCGCCGGGCGCGCGTTCGTTCGACGGCAGCATCGGGATGTTCGGGACGCGGCTCGCGTGGCTCGCCGGCTACGGCTGTGTGGGGCGGCCGCGGCGCGCACCGGATGGGCGGCTCGAGGCCGAGTGGATCGCCCCGACGTCGGAGGCGCGGTTCCTCGCCAATCCGCGCCTTCAGTATCGGGTCTTCGTCGCGAACGTGAAGGCGCTCCGTCCCGTGGTCGAGGGTCGTTACGGCGCTCGCGGCGTGCGCATCGGGCGACGTCACGCGACGACGAGCGGTCTCATCGCGGTGGCGCAGCGGCTCGGCACGTGGGGCCTCCGCCGCTGGGTCGAGGCCGAGGACGAACGCGCGCGGGCGCCGCGGGTGTGGCGGCTCTTCGAGGCGTGCAACGGGCTCTTCTAGGAGGGGACATGCGCATCGACGGTGACATCAGGGTATGGACCGACGGACGCAAGGTGTGCGCGCGCCTCTACGCGGACGGGCCCGAGGGGCCGATCATCGTGCAGGCGGCGGCGCCGCTCGGGCCCATCAAGCGCACGGTTGCGCGGATGTTCGCGCGGCGGGGCGTGAGCGTCTCTGGCAGCGACGCTGCGTACAAGGCGACGGTGCAGCACCTCGCGCGGAAGAAGGCGTTGCGTAGGCTGAAGAGGCTGGCGCCGCGAGCGTTCAAGCGCGGAGGGCTGGCGCCCTATCTGGCGACGCGGGAGCTCGCGCGGCGGCGGCGTCTACGGCAAGCGCTCGAGCGGACAGGGCAGAGCGTGGGCCCGAAGGCGCTCGGCCCGGTCCCCGCAGGAGCGCGCGGACCAAGGCTCGCGCGACGCGCTCGCAAGCACGCGCGGTTCGTGCGAGGGCGCGGCCTCCCCGGTGCGCCGGCGTTGGCTCCGGTCGCCGCGGCGGCAGCCCTCACCGCGCCTGCCCGCGCGCTCCTGCCCGCTTCGTCTGCGTCAACGACCTCCGCGCCAGCTGAGCGTCACGGTGGCGCGGGCGCCCGCCCGGGCGACGGCCGAGACGAGGAGGCTGATTCGATGAACAACGAGAGAGAGGACGAGGGCGCCGAGGCAGAGCCGGTCGAGACGAACTCCCCGCCCGAGGGGAGCGAAGCGGAGCGAGCTGAAGGTCCGGGGGACGAGGGCGCCGAGGACGCGGGCGACGAGCCGGGCGAGGACCCCGGCGAAGGCGATGTCGAGGACGACGACGCTGCCGTGTCCGGAGAGGCCTCCGTGGCGAGGGAGCGACGAAACGAGGCGCTACGCCGAGCGATGGCGCGGCGCCGTCTGCGCGCGGCGCTCGCCTTCTTGAGGGCCGCGCGGCACGACCCTCGTGCCCGCCGCCGACTCAGGCAGATCGCGACGCTCGCGGGTGAGGGCGATCCGAAGGCGCGCAAGGTGGTCAAGACGCTGGTGGTCGCCAACAAGATTGGGAAGAGGCGCGCCGCCGCAGGCATGAGGCGGGCTCCAGGCAAGGCGATCGTGCCGAGGCCGAAGCGGCTCGCTCCGCCGCCCGCGTCGCCAAAGCAGCTACAGGCCGCTGTCGTCGTACCGGCGCCAGCGCCGGTGCCCGCCTCTCAGGCGGAACGCTTCAGGTGGTGGGACATCCTCGCGGCCTGGCGCCGCGGAATGGGCTGAAGGAGGGGCACATGGAGAAGCTCGACAACATCGAGCGCACGGCGCTCGAGCTCGTGCGCGGGGCGGGCCGGTACGGCGCGCATCTCACTCACCTCGGCATCGAGGTGGCAGGCGCGGCCGACTGGCTCGAGGTGCAGATCCCGCGCGTTCGGCGGGCGCTATCCGCGGTGGCCGAGGCGGCGCGCGTGGAGCTCGGACGCGTGATGACAGGCGGCGGCGACCAAGGCGGAGACCGCTGACGGCTCGCGGAGAACGACGATGGCCATCCAGCGAATGATCACGCCCGCGGGCACCTCGGCGGCGTCGCCTTACGAGGCGCTCTTCGCGCGCTTCGCGGGCGCGATCCCGCAGGCGTATCTGCGGACGCTGGCCTACAAGGAGAGCGGCTTTCGTCCTGACGTCGTTCACCCACGCAGCCGCGCGACGGGGCTCTTCCAAATCACGCAAACGGCGCTCGACGGTTGGAACCGCGCGAAGCGGACGAAGCACACGCTCACGCACCTCAAGGACCCTGCGCTCAACACGCAGGTGGCCGTGCACCACCTCGGCAACGTGATCGCGGGGTACAAGCGTGTCCGGTCGCTCAACCCCGATTGGACGAGCCGACGCTGGCTCGAACTCCTGACACTTGGCTGGAACGCGGGCCACAACGCCATCATCGCGCTCGCCAAGAAGCTCGAGGCCGCCGGGATCCCCCCGGCGCGCGTCACCGTCGAAGCCGCGAGTGAGCTCGCGCGCGTGACCGGCAGGGGCAAGTACGTCGCGGATCCGGCGCGCGTGGGGTGGGCAAAGTCGGTGGCGGAGATGTTCCTTGGCGGAGGCGTACGCCCGGTCCCGGCGAGGAGGAGCGAGCCGCTCGTGGCCTCGATGGTGCCTGGGGTAGGCGGCGGCAGCGTGGCCATCATCTTCAGCGCGGTCGCTGCGGGAGCGGCGCTGGTGTTCGCGCGAAAGGCGGAGACACATGACGATCGCAGACGAGCGAACAAGCCTCGCTGACAACGTCGGCGCCGGCCGGGATCCGGAGGCGGCGGCGAAGGCGTTGCTCGGGCGCGTGGAGGCGGACGTGCAGCGGCTCGACGACGTCATCCGCGGCAGCGCGGTCGACAAAGTCTTCAGGCGGGCCTGGCGCGACTTCGTGCAGGGGTGGCGAAGCTTCTACTACGGCGAGAAGGATCACCCGACGCCATCGGCGCCGCGCGCGGCCGCGATGTACGCGTCGGAGCTCCGCGGCTGGAAGAAGGCGCATCGCGATGCGCTCGCCAGCCGCAGGACCGGCGAGGTCGGTCACGCGAGTGCCGCGCCCTTTACACCAGGAGCGATCCGCTACGAGTGGCAGCGCGGCGAGGGCGAGGTGGCGGAGGTCGATCGTCAGGTCATGGCGAGCCGCGCCCGCGACGAGCTCAAGCGCGCGTGGCTCGCCTATCTCATCGAGTGGAGGCGCGCGCACGCGAGGGCTTTCGAGCCTACGGCCCCGGCAGGGGCCGCCGGCTGGAGGCGCGCCCGCGCATACCGGCAGCGCACGGCCGAGTGGCTCGTGGCGCTCGCGCGCGAGGGCGCCCTCCCGGGCGTGCAAGTGGGCGCGCTCTTCGTGACCCCAGGCGCGATCAAAGACGAGCTTGAGACGGTGAACACCGGCATCGGGCAGCTCGACGCCGAGATCAAGGCGAGCAAGGTGCGGGAGGCGTTCAAGCAGACGTGGCAGCTGTTCGTGACCGAGTGGCGCCAGTTCTACCAAAGCAAGCAAAGCCTCTGGGGCCGCGCATGGGGCTCCACGATGGACAAGGTGCTCGAGTACAAAAAGCGCGTCGACGAGTGGCGCGCGGCCTTCACGCGCGAGGGCGGCCAATCGTCCGCCCCCACGCTGAGCGTGCCTGAGCCTCCGAGCAGCGGCGGCGGTGGCCTTCGCTGGTGGCTCGTCGGCGGGCTCCTGGTCGGGGGCGCCGTCCTCGGCGCGAAGGTGCTGCGATGACCGACGCTGGAAGGGGAGGGATCGATGCGAGACGTGGAGAGGCTGGCGGCGGAGATCGAGCCTGTCGTGGATCAACACGGGATCGCGGAGGTGCTCGAGGCGCTGTCGTTCCTGTGCCAGGCGAAGAGCGACCACATCGAAGCGGCGTGGCAGGACCGTCCGCTAGCGCGAGCTTGGAAGCGCGTGGGCGACAAGGTCGCGCAGGCGTCGCGCGCGGCGAGGACGGAGCGCCTGTGAGCGGCGACCAAGGCTTGATGAGCGGAGGCGCGCGGTGATCGTCACGCCGGATGGCTGGCTGGTGTCCGACGGCGGAGCGACCGTGGTGCGACTGCCCACGGTGCGGACGACGCCACTCGCGCAGGGCGGCCCGCGGGCGCTCGTCTGGCACGCGACGGGCGGCGTCGGAGGCCCGCGCTTCGCAGAGGGACTCGCCCGCCGCATCCAGAGCTATCGGCGCGGGATCGACCGTGCTGCGTCGTGGGCCATCCTCCTGCCGCGCGCAGGCCGCACCCTCTACCAGAGCGCGCCGCTAACCGTAGGGACGTGGCACGTCGGTCGGCCGGGCGTGATCGAGGGCGTCACCTACCCGCACATCAACAAGGTCTCGATCGGCGTCGAGCTCGAGAACGCGGGACCGCTCGCTCGGATAGGCGGCGCCTACTTCGCGCACCCGTACTGGCTCGACGCGAAGAAGCGTGTTCCTGACCCGCGCTGTCGCGTTCCCGTCGAACGAGTCGTCACGTACTCCGGCCGCGCGCACGACGCCTTCACGCAGGACCAGGTCACCATTGCGCGCGAGCTCGTTAGCGTACTCGCCGCGCACTTCTCGTGGGGTGCCGCTCAGTTTCTGCTCAGCCACGGTGATTTCGCGAGCCCCGCGAAGACGGATCCGGGCCCGCTCTGGATGAAGCGACACCTGCCCCGGCTGCTCTCTGACATTTTCACGGGTGACGGCCCGACCATCGTGACAGAGCCGCCGGAGCCAGAGTCGTCCGCCGCGCGGAGGGTGTCGTGACCGCGGCCGCGCTCGCCAGCGCGCTCACCGAGGCGCTTACCCCGCTCGCGATGAGCGTGGCCTCCGCGGTCGCCCTGCGCGCCGGGACGCTGGCTCGACTCGCGGCGCGACGGGAGCGCTGGGAAAGCGCGGTGCAGGGGCTCGACGGTGTCGTCGCAGTCGTCGTACGCGGACTCGAAGGTGCTCACGTGCAGCCAATACGTCGGGCCTCGCGGGCGGGCAAGATCGCCCCTGCGACGAAGGCGCTCTTGCGGGCAGCCGCGCTCGCGAGCGTCAAGCGCCAGCTCGGGGCTCGCGGCCTCGCCACGCTCTCGGCCGCGCTCGGCTTTAACGAGCAGGTGCTCGACGACCTCGCGCTCGAACGATTCATCACAGGTCGGATTGAGGCGCACGTCCACGTCCTGCGTTCGCGGCAGCGCTCGGTCCGCCGCGGCGTCGAGAGGCAGATCGCGGGCACGCGGAGGAGGAGCTGACCATGCCGAACACGTTCGTCGCCCTAGACGTCCCGACCTCATCGAACGGCGCGGGAGCCCCCGTGTCCGTCGCCACCACGGGCCACCCGAAGTCGCTCGTCGCCGCTGGACGCATCACGGGTCGGTACGTCGTCGAGGGGAGCAACGACGGCGGCGAGACCTGGGACATCCTCAAGGACGACAACGACGGGACCGAGGCTCTATTCACGTCCGAGAACACGGGCGCCAAGAGCGTGGACTGCGTCATCGAGCGCGTGCGCGTCCGTAGCGTCCGTGCGCTACCGACGACGGCGCCGCCGACGCTGACGCTCGGCGCCCCCCCGGCGCTCGGTCCGAACTTCTTCGGCAAGCTCCAGGTGCCCGAGGCGGCAGGGCTCGGTGCGCCGCTCGACTTGGGCCTCACCGTCGGGCCGCTCAAGACGTTCATCCTTCGTGGCGCCGTGCCTCCGCGCGCCCGCTTCACCATCCTCGCCTCCATGGACGGCGTCCGGTTCGACGAGGCCATGCTCTTCACGTCCGACCGGCAAGGCGCGCGCTCGGTGAGCGTGATGTGCCGCTACCTCCGCGTCCAGCGCTCGGGCGCGGCGGGGATCGCGCCTTCGATCTCGGTGGGCGCAGAGCCCGTGGTCGAGGCCGCGGGTGGAGGTGGATCGCCCGCCGTCGGCCCGGCGCTCCTCAGCCTCGCGTTCGATCCGAAGCGAGGCGTGACCTCGGTCGGTGAGGAGGTGCTCTACGAGTACGCGGTGCCGCTGCGCTCGCTGCCGAGCCGACGTCTCGTCGCCGAGCTCTGTGCGATCGCGGAGAGCGGCGGGGATGAAGGCTCTGTGCTCTTTCGCGTCCGCGTCGGCGGGACCCTGCGCGCGGCTGACGGCGCCGAGGTCGCGGCTTTGGCGACGGCGGGCGTTCCCGCCGTCAGGGTCGGGACGGGCGATCCGTTCGACCGACCCGACGAGCCCGCGACGCTCGTGAAGATTACCGGCGTGAACGCGGGGGCGATGCTGGCGGGCTTCTTCCTGAGCTTCCGAGCCGCCGAGTAGGCCGATCGCAGAGGACGACAAACGCGCAGCTGGAGGAGGGGACGACATGGCAAGAGACGTCGCACAGAGGCAGCTCGACCAAGCGGGCTTCCGCATCAGCAACATCGGCACACCCACGCAGTTTGGGGACGCCACCCGGACCGACAACACGTTGGTCCCGAACCCGAGCTCCGGGACCGGCTCGCCCGGGTCGAGCTTACTCGCCGCGCCCGCCGATCACGTCCATCCCGCGAGCGGCGATGGCGCCGACGCGCTCGCCGTGTCGCTCGAAGACCCTAGCTACCAGACGGTCGCCGGGACTGCGGAGGAGCTGGTGTCGGAGGTGTTCGTCGACCTGAACGTCTTCCAAGGCGCGGCGCTCAAGGTCGCGTTCTCAGCCGTGATCAAGGCGTCGGTCGGGCACATGGCGACCTTCAACGTGCGGCTCGGCGGCACGCCGGGCGCCGTCGACGGCACCGTCGTCGCGGTCATGAGCACGCCATCGGCGACGTTCATCGCCGACGACAGCACGGCGCTCAACGTGCCGAATCCTGGGGCGCACCAGCTCCTCAAGATCACCGCGCTCACGGACTCGGCCGAGGGCGTCGCGCACATCTACGGCAAGAGCGTGCAGCTGCGGCCGCAGGCGGGGGCCTGAGATGGCCGCGCTGGACGTGCTCATGCGCCCCCTCGACGCCGCGGACCTGCGTGTCCGCCGGCTTGGGACACCGGCCGACGCGCGGGACGCGACCTTTACGGACAACGACTCGCTGCCCGCCCGCATCGCCGCCGCTGGGCGGCCGGGTGCGAGCCGCCTCGCGGCGCCCGCGGACCACGTCCACGCATCGCCCGCCCCCATGCGGATCGTCGCCACGGGACGGACCACGATCGGCGCGGGCGCACGGGTGACGCTCGTGACGTTCAAGCGCGCGGCGACCGAGGTCTTCCCGCCTGGCGGGTTCGTCTACGTCGCCGACGACGTGAACGGCGCGACCTGGGAGAACGAGGTCGACGGCGGCAACGTCATCGCGACCTACCACGAGCGGACCGCGACGCCGGACGAGCTCCGCTTCCGAGCGCACAACGCGAGCGGCGCCGCGAGGACGATTGAATGGGCCGTCGTCGCGCTCGCCACGGGGACCTGAGAACGGAGGGTCAATGTCAACGAATGCGATCATTTGTCCGCGCTGCCGGCGCGTCGTCGCGCTCGGCGCCGAGCTGCCGGCGTCCTGCTACGGCGCCATCCCAGTGGAGGAGCGAGCGCGGCTCCGTTCGGCCGAGCTCGACGAAGATCCGAGGGCGCACCACGACTGCGTGGCGCTCGAAGTTAGCGTGGCTGAGGAGCTGCCGGCGGCGGCGCAGATCGCGGAGGTCGAGCGCGCCTACGAGCCGCAGCTGTCCGCGTTGGCGGGGCTCGTGAAACTCGCGGAAGGAGGCTGAGACAGAAGAAAGCGTCCGGAGTCGTGATCGAAAGGGGTCGGGGTGAAGGAGGGTTCACATGGAAAGCACAGACATCGGACTCGAGATTTTCAAGCTGCTGTCGCCGATCTTGCTCGGCGCGTTCACGTGGGTGGCGGCGAAGCTCGGACAGTGGATCAACGCGCGCGTCCGCAACGAGTACCTCCGCGGCGTCCTCACGCGGCTCGATGACACGGTCGTATCGGTCGTGCGGGAGATCCATCAAGTGACCGTGGACGCGCTCAAGGCGGCGACCGTGGACGGCAAGTTGCCTCCGTCGGCCCGAGACACGGTGAAGCAGGCCGCGATCTCGGCGATCAAGTCGCACCTCGGCGCCAAAGGACTCAACGAGCTCGCGCGCGTGCTCGGTCTGGACGTTCAGGGTGTAGACCGCCTAATCGGAACGAAAATCGAGGCGACGGTGCACGACATCAAGACGCAGCAGCGGTTCATGAATGGCGTGAATCACGGCGCTGGTGCGCACGGAGACGCCGTCCCTTTTCCGGGCTGAGGGACGCCTTGGATCGCGCCGCTTCCCTCAGGCCCGGCACTGGGCGCATCGATCTGCTCGGCTACGCCACGCTCGAGCGCGTCGGGGCGGCGCTCGACTACGAGCAGCGCCTCGGGCGGACGTCGCTGTCGACGTTCGCCCAGGCGTGGGCCGGCGCCGCGCGCGCCGACCGCTGGCGACCTGACGCGGGGGTAGCCGCGGGGCTGCGATGGGGCTTCTAGGAGCGTGAAGAGTATGCGGGGCGACCAGCACCCGGACGTCGAGTTCGTGATCGACGTCCGGGGAACACAGCGGATCTACTCGACCTTCGACGAGGCGCTCTCGACGGCATTTTCGATGGCCGTCTCGACCGGGAAGGCGAACCTCGACGTGCTCGTCTACAGCGAAGAGGGCGCTGAAGCGTTCGGCGGGGAGACCGCCGTCGAGGAGTACCGCGAGGACCCTGAGGCCTCCGTCTTCAGGCGCTTCGAGATACGCGTGAACGACTTGGGACGACTGGCTTGATCCGCGCGCGCTCGTCGCGCGCGGTCGGTACTGGGGAGAGTTGAAGGGGAGGGCACCATGGACGGGAGCACTGCAGGGAGCCGCCAGGCGAACGATCGCACCATCTCATGTGGCCGGCCGTCGCGAAGAAGGGCGCGCTTGGTCAGCGACGAAGGCGCCGTAAAGGAGGTGCTCGCGAACGCGCGACGATGGGCCCTCTGCGAGGGTGAGGCGCTGAACGCGCTTCGAACGATGCCGCCATCCTCCATGGACGCCGTCGTGACGGACCCTCCGTACTCGAGCGGCGCGCAGCACGCGTCGGGGCGTGCGCTGCTCCCGCCGAGCAAGAAGTACGGGCTCGGGCAGGGCGGCGGCGCGCACCCGGACTTCCAGGGTGACAACCGCGACCAGCGGTCGTTCCTGCGCTGGTGCGCGATGTGGCTCGGCGAGAGTCTGCGGCTCGCAAAGCCGGGCGCACCGCTCGTCGTCTTCACCGATTGGCGGCAGCTGCCGACGGTGACCGACGCCGTCCAGATCGCCGGCTGGGTTTGGCGAGGCGTCGCCGTGTGGGACAAGACCGAGGGCGCGCGGCCGCAGATGGGGCGGTTCCGCTCGCAGTGCGAGTACATGGTCTGGGGCACGAACGGACCCTCCGTCCGCGAGATCGACGAGGAGGTGGGCGTGCTGCCGGGGTGTTTCCGTCACTTCGCCCGCAAGAACGATCGCTTCCACCTGACGGGCAAGCCCACGCCGCTCATGGAGGACGTCGTGAAGATCTGCCGTCCCGGCGGCGTCGTCCTCGACCCCTTCGCGGGCAGCGGCACGACGCTCGTCGCGGCGCTCACGAGCGGGCGCCGGGCGATCGGATGCGAGCTCTCGGCGGAGTACGCCCGCGTGGCCCGCGAGCGCTGCGAGCGCGCCGCGACCGGCGGCGAGGTGGACGCGTGACGAGGCCGCTCGACATCGGCGGTGAGCTCGCAGACGAGGCGCTGCCGATCGTCCATCCTGACCGCACGATCGGCGACACGGTCGAACTCGTCCCCGGGAACGCGCCCGGGGATTTCGGCCCGGTGAAGGAGATCCTGCGGACCCGCGGCGGCGACGACAGCGCGCAGCTCCTGACCATCACGGTGGTCGGTGCCGGGGTCTACGAGTCGAGCCTCCGTGGGGCGTCGTCGGCCCCGCGCGGGCCGCTCGTTGGGTTTGTCGAGTGGGGCGTGCGCGGCGCGAAGGCGCGCGCCGAATTCGACATCCCGCAAGGAGGCGTGACCTTCTCGCTCGTCGCGAGCTACCTGCACGTCGCCGCCCGGTACGACGGGCTCGTCCTCGTCAACGGGGCCCAGCTCGACCCCGAGGCGACAGGCGGGGCGAACCCAGGACCCAAGCAGCGGGTCGGCGCGATGGTGGGGTACGGCTCCTACGGCGCCTCGGCGAAGCTCACCCGTACCGTCCGCGTGGACGACGTCCCGTTCGACATCGTCGACGGCCCGACCGCGAGCCGTCGCGTGCGCGTGCCGCCGTTCGCGCGCCGGGTGCTCGTCGCAGGCAATCGCGTGGACGGGGCTTCGTACCGCCTGGGCTTCGGGACCTTGGGCGCGTCCACGAACGGCGACGCGCTCTTCGGCGTCGGGCAGGGCTCGCGGTACGTGGACCTGCCCGGGGATGCTGCGTTCGTCGAGGTGTTGAACCTCGGCCCGGGCCCGCTCACGAACCCAGCGATCGTGTTCGAGCTCGGCCTTTGAGGGAGGTGGACCATGAACGAGGACGAGGGATACCTACTCATCGATGAAGTCGCCGCGCTCTGCCGCGCGAGCCCCGAGACGGTCCGCTTCTGGATAAAGAAGGGCCGCCTGCGCAGCATTCGCCCCGGGCGGCGCCGGCTGATCGCGCGCGCGGAGCTCCGCCGGTTCCTCGAAGAAAAGCCGAGAGCCCGAGGGCGCTGATGGCGGAGGGCGACGTCCCGTCGACGTTGGCGACCCGGAGCGAGCGCGGCCTCACCGAGGTCGCGCTTCAGTCCGGCTATGGCGTACGCGACGGGTGCACCGTCCGTATCGAGGTCGACAAGGAAGGCGGCGAGCGCGTCGACGTGCTCGCTACCTTCACCGCCCGCATCGAGGAGGAGATCACCGTCGACGACGGCGTGGAGACGTCGCGTCTCTTCCGCATCTCGGGGCGACTGCAGGACGGAACCCGCGTCCGAGACGCGCTCGTCCCCGCGTCGGAGTTCGAGGGGCTGTCGTGGGTGTTGCGGACGTGGGGGCTCCGGGCGCTCATGTTCTCGGGCGGCGGGCGCCGGGACCATCTGCGCACGGCGATCCAGCTCATGTCGGCGCGGGCTGCCTCGCGCACCGTCTACACGCACACGGGGTGGCGCCAGGAGGGCGACGACTGGATCTACCTCTACCAGGGCGGCGCGGTCGGCGCGGACGACATCGAGGTGCGGCTCGACGGCCCGTTCGAGCGGTTCGCGCTGCCTTCGCAAGCTGAAGACGTCGAGGAGGCGCTCGCGCTGTCGCTCAGCCTGCTCGGCTGCGGTCCACCCGAGGTCACGGTGCCGCTGCTCGCCGCGGTGTACGCGGCGCCGCTCTCCTTCATCCTGAACCCCGACTTCGCGGTGTGGGTGGTCGGATTGACCGGGAGCCTCAAGAGCGAGCTCGCGTCGCTCGCGCAGCGACACTTTGGCCCGTTCACGAGGAAGACGCTTCCGGGCTCGTGGTCTTCGACCGGCAACTCGCTCGAGGCGCTGCTCTCGGTCACGAAGGACATGCTGTCGGTGATCGACGACTTCGCTCCCCAGGCCGACGCCCAGGCGCAACGCGAGCAGACCAAGCGCGCGGAGGTCTTGCTCCGCAATGTCGGCAACCACGCCGGCCGCGGCCGCCTCAAGCCCGACCTTACGCAGCGCCCGGTGAGACCGCCGCGCGGAATCCTCGTTTGCACCGGCGAAGATCATCCGCCGACTCCATCCATCGTGGCGCGCTTGGTGTTGGTCGAGGTTGACCGCACGCGCCTGAACCTGCCGGCGATCACGCGGATCCAGAACGAAGGCCAACGGCTCCCGCACGCGATGCGCGCGTACATCGAGTGGCTGCGTCCGCGACTCTCCTCGCTCAAGGAGACGCTCCCGCGTGCGCAGAGCGAGCTCATGACGAGCACCTTCGCTCGCGCGACGGTGGGCGGCCACATGCGCGCGCCGAGCGGGCTCTCGACGCTCCACCTCGGGCTCTCGACGCTGTTCGATTTCGCGGTGGACCGCGGCGTTGTCTCCGCGGAACGCGCTGCCGAGCTCCTCGACCAAGCGCAGGCGGCGCTGCTGGCCATCGGGCGAAAGCAGGCGGAGATCGGGCGCGGGGAGACGACCAGTTCACGGTTCCTGCGTGCGCTGGCGACGCTGATCTCACAGGGCCGCGTCTGGCTGCGCACGGGCGACGGCGTGCAGCCGGAACGGCATGGGCCCTCGACGGGGTTCGTGGGATGGCGGGACCGCGACACCGTCTACTTGCTGACTGAGGCGGCCCATCGCGCGGTGGCCGCCTACCTTCGCGGCCTTCGTGAGCCGCTCGGGCTCTCCGGTCAGCGTTTGTTCGATGCGCTCGTCAAAGAAGGTGTCGCCCGGCGCCCGACGAACGACGATGCGCGGCTCCAGCTGCAATTCCCGAGCGGCCGCCATCGCGTGGTGTGCATACCCGCAGCGTCGCTCGCGTTCGAGGAGGAGCGGTTTCCCGAGCGCGCGCTTCAGGCGGTCGGCGGCTCAGAGGGTGGACGGCCACCGCACGTTTCTGGTCACGGTCTGGGCTGACGGAGGGAGAAAAGGACGGCGCAGCGTCCGGGGGAGGACAGACATGTCGCGCAGCTTGACGAGGCGAGGGAAGCCACCAGAGGAGAGCATCTTCGAGCTAGAGATCGGCGAGACTGCCGCCGGCTCCGTGCGTCTGCATTTCCGGCCGCGTCGACCGCTGCGATCCTTCTACGGCCACGAGCGCGAACTCGCCGCGGTGATCTACTTCCTCGCGGCAGAGCTCGAGCGTCGCTCGGGGCAGGTGCGGGCGACCTGGGCCATTTCGCCGGAGCCCTTCAACACGCGCCTGGATATCGAGGTCGCCGATGATCGTGAACAGGGCGAAGCGCAGGCGTTCTTGATGCGAGCGCTCGCAGAGCTCGGTCTGGACGCGCTGGTCGTGGGTTAGAGCCGGGCCTAGCGCCTGTGCACGGTGAGGGCGTCGTGGGGAGGGGAGGGCAGCCGTGGACGAGACAGGGAATGAGAGCGAAGACTTCGCGAGCGTCGAGGCGGGTCGCCGAGAGGTTGCCGCCCTGCTCGCGAGAGGTGTTGTCCGCGTACTGATGGCGCGGAAGCGCGTCGCGGCTTCGACTTGCCTGTCGCCGACGACCAAGCCTTGCTTGGTCTCGGTTAACGGAAGGAGCGACGACGAATGCCAGACACCGTCCTGAGCGAGATCCGCCGCCTCGGCCAAATGTCAGTGGGCGAGCTGCACGGCCGCTACGTTGAGGTCTTCGGCGAGCCCGCGCGCAGCCGGAACAGGGACTACCTACGAAAGCGGATCGCTTGGCGCATCCAGGAGCTCGCCGAAGGCGGCCTCCCGGAGCGCGTGAAGGCGCGAGCGCTCGCCCTCGCTCGCGACGCGGATCTTCGGGTGGTTCCGCCCCGTGCACCGCGTGGCGTACCGGTGCCGCCGAAGCTCCCAGCCATCGCGAGCGAGCCGCGCGACCCTCGCACGCCGAGCGCGGGCGCGACGTTCAGGCGCGAGTTCCGCGGGGCGACTCACGAAGTGACGGTGTTGGAGGACGGGTTCGAGTACAAGGGCCGGCGATACAAGTCGCTGTCCGCGGTCGCGCGTGAGATCACGGGAACCCGATGGAACGGCTGGGCGTTCTTCGGCATCGCCCCGCGGGAGAAGGGCTGATGGGCGCGCGGGCGACGACGCAACCACAGGTCAGCCGCCGACGCTGCGCCATCTACACGCGCAAGTCGACGGAGGAGGGGCTCGATCAGGACTTCAACACGCTCGATGCGCAGCGCGAGGCCGGAGAGGCCTATGTGCACAGCCAACGCAGCGAGGGCTGGGAGGTCTCGCCGGTGCGCTACGACGACGGCGGCTATACCGGCGCCAACACCGAGCGGCCCGCGCTGCAGCGGCTACTCGCCGACATCGAACGAGGGCACGTCGACGTCGTCGTGGTCTACAAGATAGACCGGCTATCGCGCAGCCTGCTCGACTTCGCGAAGCTGATCGAGGTGTTCGAGAAACGGCGGGTCTCGCTCGTCGCCGTGACCCAACAGTTCAACACGTCAACGTCCCTCGGTCGCCTCGTCCTCAACATCCTGCTCTCGTTCGCGCAGTTCGAGCGCGAGATGATCGCTGAGCGCACACGCGACAAGATGCGGGCCGCGCGCAAGCGGGGCAAGTGGATCGGCGGCACCGTGCCCTTCGGGTACGACGTGCGCGACAAGAAGCTCGTCATCAACGAGGCCGAAGCCCAGCAGGTAAGGGCGCTTTTCGACATGTACCTCGAGGATCACTCCATCACAAAGCTCGTCGAGCACGCCAACGCTCTCGGCTGGAGGACCAAGAGCTGGACGACGAAGCGCGGGCAAGTGCACCGAGGCGGTCTCTGGACGAAGAGTATCATGGGCCGCTTGCTGACGAACTCGGTCTACGTCAGCAAGGCAGACGTCGAAGGTGAGACCTACCCGCTGGAGAACCCAGCCATCGTCGACGAGGTGAAGTTCACGCGCGTCGCGAAGCAACTCGCCGCTGGCCGCAACGGGCGGGACTGCGTCGCTCGAAACCTCCACCGATTCCTGCTCCGGGGGCTCGTTCGCTGCGTCGCTTGTGGCACCGCCATGGTCTCGTCGACCGGGAGGTCGCGCGGCAAGGACTACCGTTACTACCGCTGCCTCTCGGTCAGGCAGCGCGGGACCTCGGCGTGCACCGTGAGGTGCGTGTCCGCCGGCGCGATCGAAGCCTTCGTCGTCGACCGAATACGCGAGGCTGCACGCAAGCCGTCGCTGGTCGCCGAAGCCATCGCGGCGGTATCGGAGGAGCAAGCCGCCAGGGCTCCGGAGCTCGAGAACGAGCGAGCGCGAATCGACCGAGAGCGCGAACAGGTGAGGGCCGAGGCTCGCGCACTCGTCACTCGGCTGGCCCAGATGCCGGCTGGGGCAGCCGACGCCATCACGTTGCGCTTGGCCGAGTTGGAGACGCTCGGCTCGCAGCTCGATGCGCGACGGGGCGATGTTGAGGCCCTGCTGCGGGCATCTGCGGCGCAAGTCGTCACGCCAGCGGAGGTCACCGCCGCGCTCGTGGCGTTCGACGAGGTGTGGGACGCGCTGACGATCAACGAGCGTATGAGGGTGGTGCAGTTGATCGTCGACCGTGTGGAACTCGACGGCAACGCCGGGAAGATCGCCGTCAGGTACTCGCCCACAGGGCTGGCACTGCTGAACGACGAGCTGTCGTCTTCTCCGACGAAGGGGAACGCCGCATGAGCGCTCGGGGACCGAGCTTCGATTACGAGTTCAAGCGGGTCCGAGCCCGGCGGAGCACGGGGATCGACCTCGTCGGGGCGGCAGATGGCTCGGCGCGCGCCGGAGACGCCGCAGCGGCGTCGACGGGACGTCTGCCGCGGGTTACGCGGCTTCTTGCTCTGGCGCACAGGTTCGCCGATCTGCTTGCTCGCGGCGAGGTGCCGTCGATGGCGGAGCTCGCCCGGGCAGGTGGAGTCACCCGCGCGCGGCTCTCCCAGATCCTCGACCTCACCCTCCTCGCGCCGGACATTCAGGAAGAGATCCTCGCGTTCCGGGCCGTCGAGAGCGGGCGAGATCCCGTCACCACAAGGGAGCTGCGCCCCGTCACCCGCTCGATGTCCTGGTCCGAGCAGAGGCAGGTGTGGCGCGCATTGCGTTTGGGGGAGAGGGCCGCCACGGTGTAGTCGGCTGGACGCATATCGGGCCACGGAACGATAATGTGCGTCTCGGCCGGTAAAACGAAACTCTCCAGGGTTGACCGATCCTTCAGCCTCGCTGCGCGAAATAAAATTGCCACTACCTCAGAGTCTCCGGCCTACGCTGAGTGATCGCTTCAGGTTCGTGGCGGTCGGAAGAGTGGATTCCTGTCGACGATCGCGGCAGTCATTTTGGCGCGCAGCAGAGTCTCTAGATCCCCGTCACCATCGAGCAGAAAGAACAACTCCTCCAATTCGGCCAATGCAACTGCTTTCTGATGGAGAGCGACACGGCTGGTCGCGATCGCGGCATCCGTGTAGCCCGATGCTGAGATGAAGATGCCGCGCGCGTCGCCGCGGGAGTAAACCTTCACGAGAAAGGGTGAGATTTCCGCCTGCCCAATAGGCTCTCGGTGCCATTTCATCTCCACAAGCACCAGATGGCCGTCTGATTCGATCAAGCCGTCAATCTGCTCGACGATCCCCTCTTTCTCGTTCCCTTTGACGATGAACGCCTCGCGCACGAGAATTCCAGCTGCCGAGAAGAAGCGATTCAAGACGCCTTCGAGCGCTTTGCCTCGACGCCACGGGTTCGGGTCCGTGACCAGTAGGCTGAGGTTTTTCTTGATTTCGAGGAGACGTTCCTGCTGAAGGCGCTTCTTTGCCATGCGCGCGTTGTAATCCTGGCGATGGCGGTCGAGTTCCCGGTCCCGCTCATGCTTCATGCGCGTGAAGGAATCCTTAATGCCAACGACCTGGCGCAGCCTGGCGACAAGCCCTTCAGCTTCGAGCCGATCGTTTTCCCAGCACCGGGAAAAGTCTTCGAACTCACAGACGCGCTTGATAATCTCCCTCCGAGGACGTATCCCCGAATCCCCTTCATCGTTCAGGACCGTGAGAACTTTTCGAACGATGGCGAACTTGCTGATCGATGTCGGCTCCGTGGCGATCTGCGACGACAGTTCGTCCATCGTACGACCTGAAACGCCGGCGCCTCGCAGGAACGTCAGGACATCCTGTTTCGAGCGACAGAGGCGGCCAATAGCATCAACGAGGAGGCTGAGGACTTCGGGCGGGTAGTGATGGACCTCTCCCGCCCCATAGGTGCGTGAGCGCGCTTCAGTCACTGGCAGGGCCTCCGGGGCTATCTGTCGCTGCTTGAGCCTCAGTCATGTGTCCTGGTCGGGGCACAATGACGGCATCGACAACCCGATCGAATTTTCTCACGCCCTCGCGGACGAGCGCGTGGTCCTCGGAGTGAGCGCCATTGTCCCATACGAACACAACCAGCTGGTCATATGCGCCTGGGGTCGCGAAGTAGTTGGAGTTGTCCTGCGCGATCTCGTTTACGATCTGCTTCAATGCGGCGCGTGTTCGAGCGAACTTCGCCTCGATGAGAAGGCGGAGCGACGGGATGCCGAAGTCGACACGAGGCTGGATCGGGCCGACCTGAGGCGCGTACTCCTCGCGCTTCAGGTCCGGGAAGACCGGCGCGAGCATCGCCCAGAGCAGCGCTTGCACGTGGTACTCGTTGTCGACGTGCCACTTTGCAGCGCGGCTGTTCTTCGTCTTCGGATTGTCTTCCCAGGGCCACAGCTGCAAAGCGCGTGGAGCCTCGGCGAGTAGACGCGCGACGGCTTCTGGCGTCGCTTGGCCCGGAAGAGCGACCGGCGTTGCGCGACGGGTCCACGCGAGCGCCGCGAGCAGCACCTGTGCGTGAAAGGCATCGTCAGGAAGCTTGCCTTTCAAGAGCCCCTCGAGGACGGCGTTCGCCTCGGCATTCGTGCTGGTCGCGGCGCCGCGTGAGGCCAGCGCGACGCAGAGCTCGGGTGCGCAGACGCCCGCTTGCCCGCGAGCAACGCGCCCGCCTCCCGCGAGCCACGCGGGCTGGATAATCTCAGCGGCCCGCGCAACGACTTGGTCGTGCCATGCCGCGAGCCACGGCCGATCGCGTGCGGCGAGTCCCAGACACACTTGAGCGAGACCGTCGGTGACCACCGGGGCGGGAACACCCACCCGATCGAGCGCGACGTCAACGAGCCACCGGAGCCCGTCCTCGAGCCGCGCGGAGTCGATGCTCCATCCGGCGACTTCACCCAAGGCAGCGAGCGCGACGTCGGTGTAGTCGCGCAGCGGCGATGCGAACGCCTGAAACGCAGCGCTTGGCGGCGCCTCGCCGCGAAGCCAGCACAGGAAGGCGGCCTCCAAAGCATTGACTTCGCTATGCTGCGCGACGCGCGTCAGTGCGGCCTCGGCATCTCGTAGCAGGAGCGCCGCCGTCACAGGAACCACCTCGACGTGCCGGCTCCCCCGCGAAGCACGTCCGGGTCCCACTTGCTCACGGTTCCGAGGCGCCCGAGGAGATCGGCGATCCACTTCGCGTACTGGACGGTCACCGGCGCTGTCGTCGGCGGGAAGTTGCGCCATGAGAGCGCGGAAAAGGCGAGCGCCTGCCAGCTCAAATACTCGATGTCCGTGAAGGTCGAGGAGCGATGTATCTTCACGCAGACCGGCCGAGGGAAGCCGCTGAATTCCCGCCGAACCTCGGTCGGCCCCTGCACCGTAACCAGCGCCTCCGAGTTCCCGAGCCGCACGACGACGCCACGCGGTGGCACTCGCTGCTTCTCCCCCGGGTCAAACAAGAGCAGCGGATGCTTCTCGACGATGTGAACGAAGGCGAAGTCGACTTTGAACTCGCTGCCAGCGACGTCCAACACCGCCTTCTTCAGCGCCTCGACATGCTTGTCGCGGAAGTCCTTGAAGCTGTGGATGACGACGCGAACGGGATCCCCCGCGCGCCATGCCATGTCGGTGCGCACTCGCTTGAACGCGCTGACCGCGCTGTCGATGACTGCGTCCTCGTGCTCTTCGAACTTTACCGTCTTCGACGTCTCCGTGAGCCAGTACCGGCCGTCGCCGCTGAAAGCCGTCGTCAGGCCCACCACCCGCTCACGATCGCCGAATTTGCCTGTCCCGAGGTTGGCGCTTCCCAAGCCCAGCACGAGCTCGTGCTCTTTGCTCGTGGTCTGGAGCAGCCAGGGCACACCGCCCAGCTTGGCGAAGACCTGGAGGCCGATCCCGCCGAGCGCCCACTGGAGCTGGTCCTTGGGTTTCTGCATGGTCTCGACGCGGAACTCCTGCACAGGCACGTTGCGACTGAGGAACTTCGCCTTCGTGATGAGGTACGGATTCTGGTCCCCCACGAGCTCCGAGGTGCCGCTCGGCACCTGCACCAGCGCGAGCTGCCACGCCGACCCTTCGTCGATGGCCGCCCTGCACGCCTTTTCGTAGTCGGCCGCCGTCGGACCTTCTGCTTCGAACCGCGTGACGGTCAGGTCGCCGATCTTCCACGTCTGCTTCAACGCGCGATGCGCAGCGTGCCCATCGGTCAACGCCTTCAGAAAAGTCTCGACCTCAGTGCGTCGTGAACGCTCGCAAATAATGCACGCGCGCACGCCCTTGCTCGCGCTCGGCGGGACGTGGTGAGGGCCGCTCGCGAAGACGCTCGCGGTCTTGCCGCCGAATCGTCCGCCGCCGACTACGTACCGAGGGAGTGCAGCACTTGTCTGGCCGAGATCGGCGGCCGCGACCGACCCGGACAGGCGGGCCCTCACGCCGGGTGCGATCTCGAATGAGGCACGTCCTACGTGCTCCGCGAACCCGGTGATTCGCTCCCAACGCTGGCTTCCGGTGGCCAGGTTGTTCTTCTCGTCCCACAGAGCCTCGTGGGCAGTCGGCCCCGCGTAGTGCGCCGCAAGTCGAGGCAGCGCCATTGGTCCAAGTTCCAGCGCCAACGACGAGGCGTCGTATTGCACGCGGTCTCCGCGCCGGTCACCACCAAGGTGAACTGTCGAACCATCGACCCGCTGCACTTGTCCAACCAGAGTGGGTCGCCCGTGCTTCAAGTCGGCCTGCTCGAGGCTGAAGACGTACAGGCCCCGCAGGTCGAAGTCGTCGTTGATGAGATCAGCGCAGGTCCCGTCGAGATCGGCGTGCGTTATGCCGTCGATCACGAGCGCGGTTCGCGGCCCCTGCTTCCGATAGACCGTCCTCGCCTCCAGGCTGAAGCCACGCCGCACGTGAAGCGGTAGGCGCCCCTGCGTCTGCACGCCGAACAGGCCGTGTGCGATATCGTTCTTCGGCTCGAGCGAGACAAGCTTCAGGGGACGGCGCCGAACAAAGGAGACCTTCGAGCTCGCCAGGTGCTTCTCGATGCCGCGCTCGACGAGCACGTTGATCAACTTGCCGAGCCGGCGCACAGACCGCTGTTCGAAGGACACCCCTTCGAGCGGAGGTGCGTCGGGCGCGAGCATCACGACATCGAGAGCGTCCCCTCGACGCTTGAATGCGTAGTGGGTGCCGTGCGCTACCTCGAGCGCGTTTCGGCGCTCCTCGTCGTAGGGCGTGATGGTGCCGACGTCGACCGTCGCATCCTCGACGTCCACGAGGAAGAAGTTGGTCCTCAGCGCCGCCAAGCAGACTCCTTCGAAGGACGCTTCTCGATGAGCTCTACAAGGTTCCCGTCAGGGTCCAGCACATGGAACGACGGCTCTCCCCAGGAGGACTCGATGATCGACTGGATCTGGCGCCCACTCTCTGCGAGGCGACGATGCGCGACCTCGATGTTGCTGACGTGCAGCTCAACGCGGTTGCGACGGCTCGGCTTGTCCTCCGTGACCGCTCCCCGCGACAGTTCGACCGCCGTCTGAGCCTCGACTAGCGAGACCGCGCCGAAAGACACGAATCGCTTGGTTTTCTTGACGGCCACGAGCCCGAGGCCTTCGTAGAAGGCCGTCGACGTTGCAAGGTCGGCGACCGTAAGCTTGATGCCTCCAGCGCGCGCCTCAAGTCGCTGCTCGGTTCGCGTCGGCTGCTGCTTCACGGGCGGCTCCGAAGGGCGACGCGCCGGCGCGGTCTGCGCAGTCTCCTCCTTCGACTTCTTGCTGACCTTGGTGACGTAAAGGGTCTGCCCATCCGACGTGGCGAGCTGCCAGCCCGCGACGTTGATCGATGCCGTCGAAGGCGTCGGGCGGTAGAGGTCCACCACGCGAGCTTGGCGCGTACCGCCAAGATCGAGGACGCCTTGATGCCCGCCGACGAGGCTGTCGAGGATCTGGTCAAGCGCCTTTGTCGTGACCGGCGGGTGCTCCGACGGTGCTCCCTCGGGCGTCGCCCGCGCTGCCACCTTGTTCGCGATCTGCCGCAGGTACTGAAGGTCCTGCAGCGCGCTCCACTCGGGCGGAAGCCAATCGGAGCCGCCGAGCGCGCCCACGAGCCCTCCGGTCATCGCAGCGATGGTGTCGGTGTCCGAGCCGAGCGCGAACGCGGCACGCAAGACGCCCTGTACCGGCTGTGCGGCGTGACGGGCCGCGAGGTAGATCGCCGCCGCCGTGCTCACTGTGCCGGAGCCCTTCTCCTTGCTGAACGCGCCCATACGATCCAGAACGTCTTCGTCATCGGCAAGCGCGCCCTCCTCGAGACCCCGTTGCGCGAGCAGGAGCAGTTGGCGCGTCTCATCGACAACCGCGACCCACAGCTTCTCGTAGTCGCGGAGCGAGCTATTGGCGGCGTCGAACCACTCCGTCTTCGCGGACGACGGCACGGCACCCCACTTCGAGGAGCTGTCGAGCAGCACCGTGAGGAGCTCGCCGAAGCCGACCGTGTGTTGCGCCCGCAGCAGCCACCAAGCCGCGAAGGCGTAAGCGGCAGCACCGACGAGTGCTCGTGGATGCCCGTGCGTAGCCGTCCCGTCCAATACGACGTCCCTGAGCAGCCCGGTCGGCTCCTGAGCATCTGCATGAAAGACGGCGTGAGAAATAACGCGCATCGCGACGCCGTTGCCCCCCGCCTCGAAGTACCGCGCCACGGAGGGAGCTTCGGACTGCTTCCACGGCGCGACGCCTCGGAGCCAGCTCGTTGCCGCACGCTTCGTCGCTCCCCCTCCGCCGCGCTCGTAGAGCATCCAGAGAGGCAGCTCGTTCCTTGTGAAGTGAGCCCACCACGACGTCCCGGCCGTCAGGCGGGAGCGTGCGACAGCAAGCGTGAGCTGGGTGTCATCGCTGTACTCGCCTGCGCGAATGCTCTCCGTGTGCGGCTGGAACCGTCCGCCGCTACGCCGCTGCCAATCGCGGAACGCAGGCGTCGGCTGCACCCTCTGCTTGCGACTTAGGAATTCGTGCGGCCAGCCCAAGGCGTCGCCTGCAGCGAGCGCGGTGAACGCACCCTCCACGCGAGCACGCGGGACGCCCATCTTCAGCGCGCTATCGGGCGTCGTCATGGCGCACCTCCAAGAACAAATCGGGTTTCGGCGGGAGGGCGCCCCGTGCGCAGGAGCTCGCTCAACCTGCGGGGTTCATCGAAAAACTCGGGCACGACGAAAAGGGGCGGCACATCCGTCTGAAGCTGCGTCAGCCTCGCGTGTTCACGCCGCGCCTGGGACTCGCTCGCAACGGCAACACCGAGGATGTCCTCGCGCGCGACGCGGTCAGGGATGAGAACCTCTGCCTGCTCATCGGTCGTCAACCACGCGGGATGGCGCTCCGACCGCACGTAGACGTTGCTGTACGCACCAGTGACTCGGTCCTTGAACATCGAGTCGAAGGCAGCCTCTCCTTCTGCAATACCGCTGCCCCAGTTGGCGGCCGCGTTTCGCTCGCAGAACTTCGTGCCCGAGGCCCACAGGTGGTCGGGCTTGATGAGTACCACCACCCAGTCGGCGAACAGCGTCTGCCCGTTGTTGCGCGCCTTCTGGAAGTACCAGGCATTCGGGAACTGGATCGAGCAGCAAACGTGGGTGGGGTGCTGATCGTAGCGCGCGAGGTCCGTGGCGTTCAGGATGGCCTTCTCGTCCTGCTGCAGCGTCGCAGTCGAGAGGATTCCGTTGGGGTCCGTGGCGATGTGCACGAGGTTGCGAGACGGCGTGAAGTGGCAGAGGCGCGAGATTCCACGCGCCGTGACCTTGGTTCGAATCGACGCGATCATCGCTGGCTCCGTTGCAGGAGCCCGGCGGCGGTCGGCAGCAACGACGTCGCAACCCCGCTGTGCGTGAAGACGAGATTGGACTTGGCGCGGGTCACCGCGACGTAGAGAAGCTTCGTGTTGCGAACGGCGGCATCGTCGACGCCGAAGGCGGTGACGTCGGGCGGGTGGGGAAGCCGGTCGTTCGACGCGTAGGGCACGAGGACAGAGTCGAACTCCAGCCCTTTCGCCGCGTGATAGGTGCCGTAGAACAACCCCGGACCTCGCGGCCAGATGTTGAGGTCTCGGTGGAGCCGCGTCGGGTTCCCAGAAACGAGCCGTGGGAGAACCTGCTCGAGGTCGCGGTCCCGGAAGAGCACCGCGACCGTCCCCGTCTCGGCGAGCTTCTGCGCCTGCTCAGCGACGAACT
Source organism: Kofleriaceae bacterium (assembly GCA_033763475.1). Lineage (GTDB taxonomy): Bacteria > Myxococcota_A > Polyangia > Haliangiales > Haliangiaceae > JABFXX01. Next base: position 2,476 of record JANRKM010000070.1, on the reverse strand, counting down.
TCAACTCCTCGGCCTCCGTCTGGAAGGCGACAAGTGCGGGCAGCGGACCATCGGCGGTCGGTGACTTCGGCTCAATGAGGTCGACGACGCCTCGATAGTGGGGCGACTTCGCGATCGCGAGAGCGAGCTGGGCGATTTGCTTGGTGTTCCGGTAGTTCTGCTCGAACTTCCAGAGGTCGCGTTCCTGGACGTTCAGACCCGCGCTGCGCCACGAGATCTTGTGACCGTAGATTTGCTGGGCCACATCGCCAAAAAACGTCAGGCTGCCGTCGGACGGAATCGCGGCAGCGAGCGACTGAAGCATCACCGGCGAGAAGTCCTGCCCCTCGTCGATGACCACGTGCTTGTAGTGGCGCGCCGCTTCGTCGCTGGAGAACTCGGAGACGACGGTCTGCGCGAGGTCGTCCCAGTCGTACGGCTTGCCTGCGGCGTTCCTGAGCGCGCGGTAGTGGTCGTACGCCGCGAAGACCGCAGCGCGCTCTGCCTGGGGCACACGTGCGCCCTGCCGCCCATCGTCTTCCGCGTCGACGTAGGCGTCGGCCGAGCGAAGGCCGTTCTGGGAGATCCACTGGAATTCCTCGACGAGGAACTGGATGGGGCGGTCGAACGCGACGGCGCTCCACCCGACCTTCTTCACGCCATCGACGGCCTGCTGGCCGAAGCCCGCCGCGAGGTCAGGTGACGCGATGGCGTTGTTGGCCATCTTGCCGCGACTCGCGAGGTAGCCCCGAGCGAAGTGGTGGTAGTTGCGGACCTCCACGTTTCCAAGCCGTCCTCCCAGTGCCTGCAGGTAAGCGACGAGGCACTTGTTGAACGTGACCAAGAGCGTGCGCCCGGCATGGTCAGTCGCCGGGTTCGCGAGGTACGCAGCCCGGTGAAGCGCAAGCGTGGTCTTGCCACTGCCGGCCGTGCCGAGCACGACGGTGTGACCAGCCGCAGGCAGAGCGAGCACCTCCTTCTGGCGGCCGACGGGTCGGGGAAGCATCGCTGTCATCGTCGAGCCTCGTGTGATGCGTGGTGGGCCCCGTTGCGGCGGCGGCCCCGGCCGGCGCGCTGTTCTTCGAGTTCGCGCCAGCCCGGGACGTGGGCGCTCATCAGCGCTTTGAAGAGCCGCCCGTGGGTCGGCACGCGCAAGTGCAGCAGTTCGTGGGCGATGACGAAGTCCTGAAAGCGCGGGTCCTGGTCGACGAGATCGCTCGCTAACGTGACGGTGCCTGCCGACGAGCACGAGCCCCACTTCCGCCGCATGTCCTGCACGCGGACCAACCTAGGGTTCACGCGTAGCTTCACTGCCCAAGCCAAAGCTCGGCGTCGAAGCTCCTGCGTGGGATAGAGGGACGTCTTCATCATCGGCTACTCGGCAAGGAGCGTGGCGACGACCACGTCGACGACCCGCGAGCGCTCGTCCTTCTGAAGCGCGAGCAGGGGACGGTAGAGGCCGGCGCGTAGGCGGCGCTGCTCATCGGCGTTCACCACTGCGTTGGGGAATCGAGCCAGGAGCGCTTCGGCCTCCTTGGCGAGGTCCATGGGCGAGATGCCCGACTCCTTAAGCGCCGCGTCTTCACGCAGGACCCAGAAAACCGAGAACGCGCGCGTCGAGAGACCACTCTCCTTGGCGGACTTCATCGCCGCTTCCTTCTCGGCGGCGAGCGCCGCGAGGAGGTCCATCGCTGCGAGACCGTCGGTCTTGCGGGACTCGAGGTCCTTCAGGATGCGATCGGCGCGGTCCTTCAACGGGTTGAGCACCGGCGCCGCGCTCGGGTCGTCGTCCATCTCCTTCTGCAGCCCGCGCACAAGGTTGAAGACCTTGCCTTCGTCGGGGCCGTCCTCGCTCTTCAGCGACTCAAGCGTTCTCACGTCGAACGTGATGCTCTTCGTGAGGCGGCCGAGCCCCGTCTGCGTCGCGTTGTCCTCAATGAGACGCCGCGTCTTGTACGCGAGGTCTGCTACGAAGCCGACCTTATCCGAGTAGGCGTTGCGCACCGCCGCGTAGAGCTGGGCCAGGCCCTTGAACGTCTTGATGTGGTCGCGCAGCTCTGGCGACGGCGAAAGGATCTCCCAGAGGTTCTCAATCTCCTTGTACGCTTCGAAGAACACCTTGCGCACGGCCGGGTCGAGGAACTTCCCGTACACGATCTTCTCGAGCCGCTCGTCTGCACTGCCGCCTTCGCCGGCATCGAGGTACTCGGTTGCCGCCTTGGTGATCTTCGCCTTGAAGTCGCCCATCAGAACGTCGAGATCCTCGATCACGCCGCTGACATCCGAGGAGTCGAAGCGGAGCGCCTTCTTCAGCTCGCGGAGCACGCCGACGAAGTCGATGACGAGGCCGATGCGCTTCTGCACCCCCTCGGCGTCGACGTAGGGCCGGTTCACGCGAGCGATGGCCTGCAGGAGCACGTGGTCCCGCATGGGCTTGTCCAGGTACATGCAGTACAAGAGCGGCGCGTCGTACCCGGTCAGCAGCTTGTCTGTGACG
>JANRKM010000069.1:0-42920 GCA_033763475.1 Kofleriaceae bacterium | reverse complement strand
CGGCGGCGGCGTCATCGCAGCCTGTGACGTCGTCGTGCGCGGCAGCACCGGCGGCGTGATCGCGGCCTGTGACGTCGTGGTCCGCGGTAGCGGCGGCGGCGTCATCGCAGCCTGCGACGTCTTCACGCGCGGCAGCGCCGGCAGCGGCAGCGCGGCCTGCGACGTCGTCGTGCGGGGGGGCGGCGTGATCGCCTGCTCGGAGGCCGTGCGCGCTAGGACAGGAGGCAGCGATGGGCGGCTCTGGGGTATCGCTGGAACGCTGCCGCGCAGCATCGACCCGGCAGCCACCGAAGCCGGCTCGGGGCCACGACCGAGCCCGGTCGTGCGCGCGAGGTTCGGCCGGGTCCCAGCCGGGGACCGCTTGCGACCCATCGAGGGGGCCGGGTCAGGTTCCCGGAACATCAGGTCGTCTGTCTGGACGGCCGGTGCCTGGGTCGCGACCAGGTTGATGAGGTCGTTGATGGCGGTCGATTCCGTCTTCGGCTTGACCATCGGGGGGCGGAGAATTGCGTTCGGTGGCCATTCAAGTAAAGCGAAAATTCCTGACCGGTCGGCCGGATCATCTGTTCAGGCGTGATCTCTCCGCACCTCTAAGACCTCGAAAACTCATTGACGGTTACGTGACCATACACCTAACGTATGGCCACGCTCATGGCCGGAGACAGCGCGTTCGAGGATCTGCGTCGGGTTGCCGACTGGTTCTCGACGAGCCCGCAGCGGGGATCTCTACAGGTCGAGAGGGCGGTTCAGCGCCTGGGGGCGACCGCGATCGCCCTGCTCGGTCGCGAGCTCCGTGGTGACGATGCGCGTCGCCGCGATGCGAGTCGTCACATGCTCGTGCTGCTCGCCGGCGACGTGATGTGCCGGGGGCGCGTGGTCAGCGAGCTGCGCTCGATCACCGACGAGGCTTCCACCGCTGGCGACGAGTCCAAGGTGGCTGCGCTCGGTCTGCTCTCGGAGCTGGGCGAGAAGGCCGCTGCGAAGTTTGCCGACCCGGGCCGCATCCAACAGCGCTCGGCGCTCGCGCTCGCGCAGCAGCTGTCGTCAGATGCCGACGTCGCGAGCGCGGCCGACCTGATGGTGCGCCAGCTCGACACCGAGGACATCGTGCAGATGCTCGAGGTGATGATCGACGCTGCACCGGCGGCGGCACGCCGGTTGTCTGCCGAGCTCGCGGTGCGCGTCGATCTCGATGCGAGTACGCGTGAACAGATCGCCGCTGCGGTCGCGCGAGGGGGCGCGGCCGCTGCGGCTCCCGTCGAACGCCGTCGCACGCTGCGCCCGTCGCAGGTCGCGGTGCTCGTCGATGCGGCGGCGCGCCTGGTCGTGGTCGTCAGCAAGAAAGTCATCGGCGAGCGCCGCTATCGCCGATGGGCCGTGCTGATCGGCGCGAGTGGCCGTATCGAGGACTGTCTGCACGAAGACGATGGCGCCGAGAACGGCGATGCCGCGCCGCTGATCGCCAGCCTGTGCGCTGATGGCTATCGCGTCGCGAGCAACGAGCTCGCCCACGCGCGCACCGTGGTCGCCGCCGCCGCGAAGCTCACCGCGATGTCGCCCACCGCCGACGGCCCGACGCTGACCTCCGCATATTACCTCGGCCGCGATCTACTCGAGCTCGGCGACGCGCACCTGGGTGATCGCGCCACGCAACCCGCGGCCACGCTGGCGCGCGCTCTCGAGCACCTCACCGACGGCGATCGCGACAAGGCGCGCATGCTGCTCGACACCTGCGACCAGAGCTCGCCGGAAGCTGCCGCGGCGCTCGCCGTGCTCCACCTCGGCGCCAAGGACTACGCGTCGGCGATCACCGCCCTCCAGCGCGCGCTCGCCGCCGAGCCCGAGTGGCCCCTGCACCACTGGAACCTCGCCATCGCGCTCCACGCGACAGGCGACAGTGCGGGCTGCTTCCAGGCGCTCCGCAAGTTCGTCACGACGAGCGCCGCACCGACGGGCCTCTACGCCGATCCCGCGCAGCCCGGTCGCGTCGCATGTGCAGAGCGCATGATGGCAGAGCTCGAACGTACCGCGCGCCTCACGGGCACGTCCCTGCGCCGGCGTCGTCGCCGCACCAAGCAGCGCGCGTAGCGCTCGCAGCGTGCGCAGGTCGACGCGCAGCTCGTGTACGCACGTCCGCGATGCTCGCAGGGTCAGCACCGTGCCCCAGATCGGGCGACGCCCGGACGCGAAGGACGCAAAGCGGAGAACTTTTTTGGAGCACCCGTATTCGGGCCGCAGACCCAACGATCTCTCTGCGTGGTCTTTGCGTGCTTTGTGTCTTTGCGTCGGCTGATCAGAGGCACACGCCCTGCCCCGACGCACGCACGCGCGCCCCTAGCGCTCGACTACTTCGTCTTCGGCGACATCGTGTATGCGAGCTTCACGCGCGTGGTGCCCGCGACGCCGCGCGTCGGCAGCTTCCACGTCTTCGCCTGCTCCGCCACGCAGCCGGCAACCGCGGACATGTCCGCCGCGCCCGCCTTGGGCTCGGTCGCCACGCCCTTGATCACGCCGGTCTGATCCGACTCGAGCTCGACGGTGAGGTTGCCGCTGAGCTTTGGGTCTCCGACGAGGCCGGCCTCGTAACACGCCTGCACTTCCTGATCGTGGCGGCGCAGCAGCGGTCCGAGCACGCCCTTGTCGTGCGTGCCGCGGCCGGCCTTCGTGTTCTTCAGCGTCGCGTCGAGGTTCTGGAGGTCGCGCTGCGCCTCACCACGGCGCGTCGGGTCCATCAGCACCGCGACGGTGGCGGTGTAGAGGTCCTTGGCGGGCTGGTAGTAGCGGACGTCGTTCGCCGTCGCGTAGATGCCGTGGAACAGGCGCCCGCCGACGTACAGGCCATAGATCATGTCCTGCTTCTCGTTCTCGGGGCACTTGGCGCCGCACGCCGGCATCGCCTCGAGGGCGAGCTTGCCGTACTTGGCGGAGGCCTCGGGGTTGTCGAGCCGAACGTTGAAGTCCGCCTGGTGGTAGCGCAGCACCGGCAGGTCGTTGACCGGCACCGTCGCGCCCGCGGTCGCGATCGCCTTGTCGATCGTCGCGATCGCGTCGGACCAGCGGCCCGCGAACTGATACGCCTGCAGACCGAGCGCGACGAGCGTCGAGTACTGCGCCGCCGGCTGCTTCGCGTTGGTCGCCGCGAACAGCGCCTGCGCGGCCTGGTCGGGCGTGAGGCTCGGATTGCGGCTGGCGAACAAAATTAGGTCTCGATCGATCACCTCGCGGTTCGGGCTCGTGCCCCACCCCTTCGACGCGGTGACGAGCGCCTGCCACGCGCCCTGTTGATCGCCGGTGCGCCACTTCGCCCATGCCATCGCGTACGCGAGCTCGGGCTGCTTCTCCGACGGCGTCTCGGCCTTCACGACCTCGAGCGCCTCCGCGTTCTTGCCCTGCTGCAGCAGCGAGTAGGCCCACCACGCACGGTTGCCCGGGGTCTCCTTGTTCTTCGGGTCGAGCGTGACGAGGCCGGCCCACGCCTTCTCGGCGGCCGGGTAGTCCTCGAGGAGCAGCTCGTAGCTGCCGAGGAGACGCAGCGTGATCTCGTCGGGCTTGTCCTTGGCCGTAGCGGCTGCATCGCGCAGCGCCTGGCGTGCCTCGGTCCACAGCGCCTTCTCGTTCGCCTTGTCTTCCTTCGACTTCTGATAGAGCAGCGTCGCGAGGATCGCGGCGTGGGCCTGCTTCTGGACGGGATCCTTCTGAGACGCGAACGTCTGGCGCTGCTTCTCGATCGTCGTCTTCTTCTTGGGCTCGACGAGCGGCGTGCCGGGACGGCCGAGCGCCTCCGGCGCGAACACGAGGCCCTTCACCTCGATCGGACCGACGTCGAACGTCACGTCTCCCGCCGCGGCCGGCTTTCCATCGTTGGGGCCACCCGCGGGCCCGCCGGGGGATTCCGCCGTGGTCTGTGCACCACCGCACGCGATCGCCGATGAGAGCAAGGATGAGACGAGGCCACCGAGAAGGAACCGCGAAGTCATGGTCGCGTGTGTACAACGGATCCGTTCGGTGTGGCAGTCGAGCACGCGTGATATGGTCGCGGCCTCGTGCGGTACCTCACCTCGCTCGTCATCCTCTGCGTGACGATCTCCGCGTCTGGGTGTGTCGTCGTGAAAGCGCACCAGCGCGAGTCTCTCGCAAAGCGCGCGATGACCAACGATCGCGACCCGGGCGAAGCACGGTTCGGCCAGCATGCGACCGGCTCGCGCGAAGGCGCGGACGGTGGCACCGGACAGCCGGGCGGCGGATGCGGCTGCAATTAGCGGTCGCTGCGGTGGTGCTCACCGCGGCCGCGTCACCGGCAGCCGCCGACGGCACGCTCTCGATGCGTGGCGTCTACTACAAGGAGCGCGCGACGCGCGTGATGCAGCCGATGCTCGACGGCGTGTTCGACGTCGGCAGGGGCGGCGTCGTCAACGCGCACTTTCTGGTCGACGCGATCACGTCGGCCTCGGCATCGTCGGGCGCCGACAACGCGATGCCATTCACCGAGAACCGGGTCGAGGGCGGCGCTGGCTACACGCACGACTTCAGGCTGTTCCGCGCCGGCGCACAGCTGCGCTACTCGTCGGAGTCAGACTACACGTCGCTGTTCGCCGGGGTGCGCGCCGAGATGGATCTCGCGCAGAAGAACGCGACGCTGAGCGCCGGATTCGGCGTTGCGTCGGACGAGATCAGCGCCGCGAGCGCGCAAGGGCCGGCAATTCCCACGCTCGCCTGCAGCCCGCTCGAGAGCGCCCGTCGCTGCGAGCTATCGACCAAGATCGGCTTCGTGGGCGCGAGCCAGATCCTGTCGCGCCACGCCGTCATCGGTGTCACCTACGACATCGCCAAGCTCGACGGATATCAATCCAACCCCTACCGCACCGCGCTCGCCGACGACGGCATCGCGCCCGAGCGGCATCCGACCGAGCGCCTGCGCCAGGCGATCGCGGCGTCGCTCCGGTTCTACGTGCCGCGCACGAAGACCACGGTGATCGGCGCGTACCGCTACTACCACGATAGCTGGGACGTCGATGCGCACACCCCGGAGGTCCGCATCGTCCAGCAGGTCGGCGACAGCGCCGATGCCGGGTTCCGGTACCGCTATCACACGCAGGATGGCGCGTACTTCTACCGCGAGCGGTACCCGACGACGGATGCGGCCATGTTCCCGTTCGTCTCCGATGACGTGAAGCTTTCCGAGTTCACGGATCACACCTTCGAGGCCAAGCTCGGGGTGCTCGGCGAGACCTTCGGCATGAGCGGACGGTGGGCAGGCGCGCGTTTCGAGGGCATCCTCACGTATGTCGCCCAGTACAATCGGTTCGGTAATGCGGTCATCGCCCATGCAGCCCTCACCGTTCCGCTCAGCTACTAGCCTCGCGCTCGCGATCGGCGCCCTCGCCGTCGGCCTCGCCGGCTGCAGCGACGACGATGGCACCTGCGGCACGGGGGGCGCGCCCTCGAGCGGCCTCACCGCCTCGAGTGCCGACGTCACGCTCGTTTACGGCGACCTGACGTTCCTCGCCGGCAACGATTGCCCGGATCTGACGGTGTTCCCCGACATCATCAGCCTGTCGCTCGAGGGACGGCAGACCAACGGCGGCGACGGCCTGATCACGCTGTGCATTCCGCGCCCCGATCTGCTGATGGACGGCGTGCGCACGCTCGGCGACTTCATGTCCAACGCGGACATCCAGATCATCGATCTGAACGGGGAAGACGCCAGTGGCTGCACGTACGCGTTCGACTCGACGCGCATTCCGACGGGCGGCGGCACGGGCGCCGGCGTCTGCGACAACGGCAACGCCCCGGCGGGCTTCGCGCTGAGCCTCGACGGCGCCATCTCGCTGCGCCGCACGTGCAATGGCACGACCGACACGGTCGGGGTCACGCTCGTGGGCCGCGTCGCCGTGACCGAACGCCCGTAGTCACTTCGCGCTACCGAAGCCGAGCGCGACGTACGCACCGAAGGACGTGAAGTGCTCGTTGTTCGGCTCCTGGATGCCGTCGCGCAGCTTGGGCATGCCGCCGACCGAGCTCACCAGGCCGATGCGCACGCTATGGATCGCGCCCTGGGGCCGGCGCGCGATGTCGAGTGTGATACCCGCGGTTGCGGCCGAGTAGATGCCCGCCACCGCACCATCGACGCGCCGCGTGGTCTCGCCGCAGTCGGTCGCGTCGCCATCGGCGAGCACGCAATACGTGCCCGTCGCGTCGAGGTAGGTCGCGTTCACCGACGCGTGCACGTGGAGCGCGAGCCAGCTGCCGATCGGCACGAGTGTCCCGTCGAGCACGAGCTCGCCACCGAACCGCGTCGCCTCGTAGCTGGCGCCGTTCTGCGCGCCGCGCGCGTGGGTGCCGAACACGACGCCGGCGAGCGAGAACCGCTCGTCGAGCTTGCGGCGGTAGCCGAGCATCGGCTCGAATGGGCTGTCCCCACTCTCGCCGAACGCGCGCGCGCCGAGAATGAGGCCCTTGGTGCCGAACCACTTGTCGGGCTCGAGCAGCGCGGACAGCTGCGGGGTCGACGGGAGCTCGTCAGGAGTCTTATCCGCCGCGTCGGAGAGAAAGAACGCCGGCACGCGCGCGGCCTGCACCTCGACACCGGTGCGGTCCGTCGGGACCGCGGACACCAGCGTCGAGGCGGGCGTTGGACCGAGCGTGGTGCAGGCAGCCGTGGCGAGGAACGGGAGCGCGAGATATCGGTGCATGTCCCGCTAACACGCGAGCCGCTGCGTGTGGGAACGGCAGCACATGGCAAGCGGCGGAAACTGGGGACGGGCCCCGGTTTTCAGGCTTCCGCGCGCTTGCCGCGGCGGCGCACGAGCGCGGCGACCAGCGGCGTGAGGCCGAGCGTCGCGAGGATACGCAGGGGCATCGTCGCCTTCGCGGCCACCCACCCTGCCCCGATCACGCCGAGGAGGCCGGTCGCCGATGACGGCGCCATGCCGAACCCGAACGCGATGGAGAATCCGGCGATCGTTGTCAGCGACAGCACGAGGTACGTGTACAGCGCGATCTTGCCATATTCGGCCATGTGATCGCTCAGCCGTTCCTTGAGGCTGCGCTTTGGCGCGGCAGACATGAGGGACGGGATAACACGTGCGCTGCCAACGTGCAGCCGGGTGATAAGCTCATCTCGTGGCCGAGGATGTCCTCCATCACCTCGCGCACCGGTACGTGCGGTGGCAACCAGCAAACGTTGCGCTGGCCAACCGCACGCATTTCCTCTGCCAACTGATGCAGCTAGGCACGGCGGAGGATGTCCGTGCTGTGCGTGACCTCCTCGGCGACGAAGCGCTCCGCAGCGCCCTCCGCGCCGCCCCGCCTGGGGTCCTCGACGCGCGATCGTGGAACTTCTGGCATCTGTTTCTGTTCCATACGCCGCCGCCCCCGATGCCGTCCCGTCCACTGCCGCCATGACCCTACGGCCTCACCTCGACAAACTCCCTCCAGCCCAACGCGCGTTGTGGGCCGAGCTCGCAACAGTGCCTCCGGCGTTCGTGCTGTACGGAGGGACGGCGCTCGCCTTGCGACTCGGCCACCGCGAATCCGCCGACTTCGATTTCTTTTCGGATGAGCCGCTCGACCATGCAGCGCTCGAAGCCGCAGTGCCATTTCTCGCCGCAGCGACGACGCTGCAGCAGGCGCCTAACACGCGCACCGTGCTCGTCCGTCGCAGCGACCGCGAGATCAAGCTGTCATGGTTCGGTGGCCTGGGGTTCGGGCGCGTCGGCGCTCCCGAGCTCACCGATGACGGAGTGCTGCGCGTGGCGTCCCTGCTAGACCTCGCCGGCACGACGCTGAAGGCGCTCCTCCAGCGTGTCGAAGCCAAGGACTATCTCGACGTGGACGCGGTCCTCGGGGCCGGCGTACCGATCCAGGACATCCTCGGGGCAGCACGCGCGCTGTTCGGGACGGCGTTCAATCCGATCGTCGCGCGCAAAGCCCTGAGCTACTTCGAAGGTGGCGACCTGGGGTCGTTGCCGCCAGGGGTTCGTGCGCGGCTCGTGGAAGCTGCGGTCGCCGATGTCGAGGCATCGCCGCTTCAGGTGCAGTCGGCTCGCCTCGCGCCGTAGGCCGTTTGGCTGGGTTGACATTTCAGAGGTCGGTCGTAGCTTCCCGCCATGGCTTGCATCGTGTCCACACAGCGCCGCGCGTTCATCCGTGCGGTGACGGTGATGCCGGGCACGGTTGCGACCGCGAGCTAGGTGCTTCTCGCACTGCTCGCCCCGCCGACCGGCCATCGCAGCCGGCGGTGGCCATTTCACGTGGAGAGATGCCCATGCGTTCACTCGACCAGCACATCATCATCACCAACATCGATCTCGAGCGCCTGCAGCCCGTGATCGAGCAACACGACACGCCCGCCTCGGACTCGCTCGAGGACGAGCTGGCGCGCGCCGTGGTGGTCGATCAACGTGCGGTGCCGGGTGACGTCGTCACGATGAACAGCGACGTCGTCTACGAAGACCTCGACACCGGCGTACGCCGCAAGGTGAAGGTCGTGTATCCCAAGGATGCCGACGCCCCGCGCGGCCACGTCTCCGTGCTCGCACCGATCGGCAGCGCGCTCCTCGGCTTGCGCGTCGGGCAGACCATCGAATGGACGGTCCCCAACGGCACGAGGCGCGTGCGCGTCATCGAGATCCCGTACCAGCCGGAAGCCAGCGGAGACTACGCACTGTAGTCACCACCGGCGCGAGCGCTGCGCGGGCCGTCGCGCGCAGCAGCTCGGACTCGCCCATCACGCCGGCGACGGCGGGGCCGAACGTGTAGTACGTCTGCACCGCGAGCTCGCCCAGCACGGATTTGCGCAGCACGTGATCGCGGAACGCGCGCAGCGGCTGGATCTCCGCCGCCATCGCCGAACCGTACGCCGCGGTCGCGATGAAACACGCGTCGACCTCGCTGCCAGTCCGCGTGGAGGTGGCCGCTTCGATCGTGGCGATCGGGCCGGTATTGCCGCAGTTGTCGAGGGCGCGGATCGCGATCGTGTACGTGGTCTCCGGCAACAGGCGATCGAGCGTGATCGTCTGGAGCTCGCCGGGGCCGACGAGGTCGATCGTCGGCTTGATGTCCGTTGCCTCCGCGAACGTCTCCTCGGTGATCGGTGCGCCGATCGCGTAGCGAACCTCGTAACCGGTGATCGGGCCGACGAGGCCATCGTCACCGGGTGCGATCATGTCGAGCGTGATCGAGCGGAACGTCGACGCGGTGACCGCGAGGCCTGCCATCTCGCCGGGCGCGACGGTGTCGAGCTCGGAGCGCGAGACCGTGCGCAGGCGGTAGCCGCCACCTGGGACGATCGCGAGGCGCGCGCCACCGGAGCCCGGCACGTCGACGGAGATCGTACTGTCCGGCGCGCGGACATCGCCATCGAGGCCGTCCGGATCGCCGTAGCCTGCGTAGCGATCGGTGGTGGACATCGCTTCGTTCGCGGAGATCGTGATCGGCGTCTTGTAGATCACCGACGGCTGGCCACGGTACGGGATGCCGAAGTCGGCGAACGAGATGCCGGTGGGCGCGGGATAATCATGCGACGCGTTCGGGTCGAACTCGCGCGCGACCTCCATCCACAGCACGTACTCGCCGAGCGGCAGCGTGTCGGGCACCGACCACACGAGCTGCGCCGGCACCCCCGAGGTCGGCGTCGCTCTCGACACGGCGTCGAACGGGTTCATCCCCACGAGCTCCTCGAGGTCGCGCGAGTCGTGCTCGCGGTCGCGCTGGTGATCGGTGCGCGGCGGATACAGGCTGCGCCGCCCGGTGAACTTGCCCTTGTCGGTGTAGCCGACGGTCGCGCAGGTGCCGGTATCCCACTCCGGCTCGGAGCGATGCAGGGGCGCGCAGTAGCGCTTCTCCGCAGAGCTCTCTCCGGCGGCGTGGCTGAGGTTGTTCTCGTTGCCATCCTGGAACCCGAGCTCGGGGAAGTCGAGCGGCTTCTTGTGGGCCCACACCGGGAACACCGTGATGCGGCGCCCGTACGGCCACAGCGGCCCGCTATTGAAGTCGAAGCGCCCGGGGCGGTTGCCGATGCCGAACGAGCCCACCGCCTGCGTGATGAAGATCGTGTCGACGTACGTGCCGTCCGCGGTCTCGAGCCACGCCACGATCTGCAGCGGCTTGCGCAGCGTGACGTCCGCGTTCGGCGACTCCGCGGGCAAGAAGTCGACCGCGAGCGTGCGGCAGGTATTCGCATGCGCCTGCGCAGCAGCTCCCGCGAGGACGGCAGCACCGAGCGCGGCACGCCTGGCTAGAAGCTGAACGCGCGGACCCACGTCACGATCGGTAGCAGCAACGAGCGCGCCGTCGAGCGCAGAAGCTCCGATTCGCCGATCAGGCCCGCCACGGGCGGCGAGAACGTGTAATAGGTCTGCACCGCGAGCTCGCCCAGCACGGTCTTGCGCAGCACCGAGTCGCGCAGGTGCCGCAGCATCTGCACGTCGGCGGCCATCACGGAGCCATAGGCCGCCGTCGCGACGAAGCACGCATCGACCTCGCCCACCGCGCGCTCGGGCGTCTTGAAGCGGATGACCTGGAGCCCGCTCTTGTTGTGGCAGTTATCGACGGCGCGGATGCCGAGCGAATACTCGGTATCGGGCAGCAGGCGATCGAGCGTGAACGTCTGCTCGAGGCCCGGCTCGAGGATGTCCATCGCCGGCTTCGGATCGAACGAGTCCGGCTGGTCGAAGTTCTCCTTCGTGACGTCGCTGCCCACGCGGTAGCGGACCTCGTAGGTCGAGACCTTGCCGGTCATGCCGTCGTCGCCCGGCGCCTTGAACGTGACGTGCGCCTCGCGCCCCGTGGAGGCGTCGACGGCGAGCGTGCTGATCGCACCCGGGCACGCCATGTCGGCCTCGCGCTGCGCCGTGACCTGCACGCGGAACATCGTACCGTCGGTGGTGTCGGTCACGAGCCCGAGGCGGCCCTCGCCCGAGCCCTGGACGCCGGTCGTGATCGTCCCGTCGGGCGCGCGGAGCTCGCCGTCGAGGCCGTCGGGATCGCCGTAGCCCGCATAGGTCGAGACCTGGGCGCGCGAGGACGACGTGTCGACACGGAACGGCACCTTGAACACGACCGACGGCTGGCCGCGGAAGGGCTCGCCGTAATCGCCCCACGGAATGTTGGTCGGCGCGGGATAGGCCGTGGTCGAGTACGTGTCGTTGTGGTCGAACTCCTTCGAGACCTCGACCCACATCACGTAGTCCCCGGGCTGGAAGCCCGCGGGGATCGGCCAGGTCACGTTCGCGAGCTGCCCGACGGGCGGCGTGGCTTGCGAGACCGCATCGAACCGGTTCATGTCGGGGTAGAGGTCGACCGACACCGAGTCCATCCCCGGCGCTCGGAGCACGTCCTGGCGCGGCGGATACTTCGACTTCGCCTCGTTGGTCAGCACGCCCTTGTCGGTGAACACGCCGTTGGGCGAAGCGCACGTGAGCGCGTCCCACTCGACCTCGGTGGACTGCATCGGGCGGCAGAAGTGCGGATCGCGCGAGCTCTGGTTGAACGGGTGCGAGAGGTTGTTCTCGCCATCGGTCTTGTAGTTCTGGAACCGGACCTCGTCGTACTCCTGACCATGACGGTGCGCCCAGATCGGGAACACCATCGTGCGGCGGCCATACGGCCACAATGGACCACTGTTGAAGTCCGCGCGCCCAGGCCGATTACCGAGCCCGTAGGTGCCGGTCTCCTTGGTGATGAAGATCGTGTCGACGTACGTGCCGTCGGGCTTCTCGACCCACACCACGATCTGCGGCGGCAGGTTCGTGCCCGGTGTCCGATCCGTGCGCGCCTCTGGCTTCATCGCCACGGTGACGACGCTGCACTGATCGTTCACGAGCTCGCAGGTCTCACCCTCGGCGAGGGTGGCGGCCGGCGACGCGCACAGCGCGCAGAGCGTGAGGAGGACGGGACGCCGCATAGGTTCTCGCATTATTGCCGGACTCCGCGTCCTTACAACACCTCACTCGCGTACTCGTAACCACGCGAAATCACGAGCTCACGCGACCCGGGGATCAGGCCTTCGGCGGCAGCTGCCCGCTCGGCGTCGACTTCGAGATCGCGAGCTCTTCATCGTTCATGTCCGCGCCGATATCGGCGAACAGCGGCGTGCTGAGGTAGCGCTCGCCGGTGTCGGGCAGCATGCAGAGAATGCTGGACCCCTGCTCGGCCTTCTCCGCGATCTGGAGCGCGCCCGCGAAGGTCGCGCCCGACGTGATACCGACGAAGATGCCTTCCTTCGTCGCGAGCTCCTTGCTGCAGCGCAGGGCATCGGGCCCGGAGATCGTGAGCAGCTGGTCGTACAGGTGCTCCGCGACCGCGTCGCCCGCGAGCTTCGGGATGAAGTCGGGCGTCCAGCCCTGCATCGGGTGCGGCTTGAACGCGGTGTGCGGGGCGGCCGGCGAACCGTCGGCGTTGCGCGCCTGCTCGACGCCGCTGCTGATGAGCGGCGCGTCCTGCGGCTCGCACACGATGACCTTGGTCTCGGGGCGCTCCTTTCGCAGCACGCGCGCGACGCCCTTGAGCGTGCCACCGGTGCCGTAGCCCGTCACCCAGTAGTCGAGGCGCGCGCCCGCAAACGCGTCGACGATCTCCCGGGCCGTCGTCTTCGTGTGGTAGGCGGGGTTCGCTTCGTTCTCGAACTGATGCGGGATGAACCAGCCGTGCGCGGCAGCGAGCTCGTTCGTCTTCCTGATCATGCCGACGGCGCGCTCCGCGGCAGGCGTGATGATGACCTTGGCGCCGAGGAAGCGCATCAGGCGCCGGCGCTCGACGCTGAACGGCTCCGCCATCACCAGCACCAGCGGGTACCCCTTGGCGGCGCAGACCATCGCGAGGCCGATGCCGGTGTTGCCACTGGTCGCCTCGACCACCGTCTGCCCGGGCTTCAGCACGCCCGAGCGCTCCGCGTCCTCGATGATGCCGAGCGCCAAGCGGTCCTTGACGGAACCAAGCGGATTGAAGGCTTCGACCTTCACGTAGAGGTCGATGCCCGACGGAGCGAGCCGGTTGATGCGAACGATCGGCGTGTTCCCGACCGTCTCCAAGATGCTGTTGAAACGCTTCGACATGGCCATCCTTCGTCAGTAGTGGCGCGGGCATCGTAGACCTGCGCAGGGGCGATGTCACACCCCGGGCCTAGCGTGCCCACGTGGCTCGGACGCCCAGCGCCGAATATCTGGTCCTCGACATCGAGACCATCCCGGACACCGAGCGCTGGCAGCGCCCGGAAGCGCAAGACGCGCCGTCGTTCCCGCCGACGTGGGCGCATCGGATCATCGTGATCGGGTGCCTGTGGCTCGACCACGGCTACCGGCTCAAGCGCATCGGCGTGGTGGGAGATCCCGAGGGCGGCAGTGGCACCCCGGATCAACGCGAGCGCGCGCTGCTCGAGGACTTCTCGCGCTTCGTCGGGCGCGCGCGCCCCGTGCTCGTCACCTACAATGGCCGCGCGTTCGACCTGCCAGTGATCGCGCTGCGCTCGCTCTGCCACGCCGTCTCGCTTGGCTGGTATTACCGCGAGAGCATGGTCCGCTATCGCTACAGCGAGCAGGGCCACCTGGATCTTTGCGACTGGCTCGCCGATCACGGTGCCACGCGCTCGGGCAGCCTCGACGCGATCGCTCGCCTCATCGGCTTGCCCGGCAAGGTCGGCGTCGACGGATCGCAGGTCGAGGGCCTGTATCGCGCGGGCCAGCTCGCGAGCATCCAGCAGTACTGCCTCGCCGACGTGGCGCAGACGGCGCTCCTGTTCCTGCGGTTCCGCCTGCTCCAGGGGCAGATCTCGTCGGAGGACTACCGCGCCCGCACCGCGGAGTTGCTCGATGCGCTGGCGGCAGACGGGCGGGTCGGTGATGTGCTCGGCGGGCTCGATCGCGCGCACCTGCTAGGGTCTCCGTCGCAGGCATGACCCCGGCGTTCGAACGTCTCCCCGCGAGCTGGTATCAGCGCGATGCGGCGACGGTCGCGCGCGAGCTTATCGGCTGCGTCCTCGTGCATCGGCGGCGCGCGGGCGTCATCGTCGAGGCGGAGGCCTATCTCGGCCCCGAAGATCTCGCGAGCCATGCGAGGTTTGGACCGACGAAGCGCACGTCGGTGATGTTCGGACCGGGCGGGATCTCGTACGTCTATCTCTGCTACGGCATCCACCAGATGTTCAACGTCGTCACGGGACGCGACGGCGACGGCCAGGCGGTGCTGATCCGCGCGATCGCACCGCATGCCGGGCTCCCCGATGATCCATCCGTGGGGCGCGGTCCGGGCAAGGTGACCACGGCGCTCGCGATCGATCACCGTCACGATCGGCGCGATCTCGCGCGCGGCGCCCTGTTCGTCGCGCGCGGTCGTGAAGCGCCGCCGGATGGCATCGAGCGCGGGCCGCGCATCGGCGTCGACTATGCCGGCGCCTGGGCGCACAAACCGCTACGGTTCTGGTGGCGCGGTCACCCGTCGGTGTCGGCGGGCGGCGGCAAGGCCGGGCGTAGCGTGTCGACCTTGCGCAAGCGCTGACGGTACAGCTGCTCTGAAAGCTTCTTGCGGTCGCGGGTCTTGGCGCTGCGGTAGTGGTAGTGCGGCACGCGGGAGATCGGCACCAGCTGTGGCACGCGGGTGACGCCGAGCTCGCCGAACCAGCGCTTCACGTCGGCCTCGAGCTCGGGCGTGTCGGCGATCCACACCACGGTCTTGTGCTCGGTGAGGCGCAGCGTCGCCTTGTGCTTGCGCACGTAGATCGAGAGCTCGACGTGCCCGTTGTCGATGAGGTCCGTGTCGTGATCGTCGAGGAAGCGGATGATCTGCTTCGCGTTCACGCGCGCGGTCAGCCACACGTCGGTCTGGCCCGCGTCGTCGAAGTGATCGAGCACGCGGATCTCGAGATTATCGGCCGCGGGCAGGCGCTCGACCATGCCGAGGTACAGATCGACGAGCTGATCGGCCTCGGTCTGGGCCTCGAGCACGAACAGCTTCTCGCTCTCGTGATGCACCCAGCCGCGCTTCGCCTCGGCGAGCTGCGCTGTGGCGCCGAGCTGCGGCAGCACGCCAACCGGCCACGCGAACCCGGCCACGTCATTCGCGGGCCCGAGGTCGATCACCTGATTGCGCCCAACGCTCTCGCCGAGCGGGCCATCGGGAGCCACCTCACACGCGATCGCGCGCGACCGCTCGACGTGGTGCTGGGCCGCCGCGATCGCCACGCCGAGATGCTCGCCCTGCGCCTCCACGAGCACGGGCGGGCCCGAGGGGGCCGCGAGGGCGATCCGGTACCAGGTGCGGGTCACAGCGCTCTTCACGCCTGCACCCTACCCCAATCGTCAGAAGTCGGAACCCACGGCGAAGCCAAGCGACAAGTGATGCAGCTGAGCGTCGATCGAGCGGTTCCCGTAGCGCTCGTGCAACCGGTAAAAGTCGACGCCGTTGTCGACGAACACGGCCGCGGTGACCTTGGGGCCCCAGTTGGTGAAGAACAGCGGCCAGAACAAGAAGCCCACCGCAGGCACCTTGCCCTTGAGCTGCGCGCCAGCGCGGACGCCGAGGCCGTTGCCCGCATAGTCGCCCGAGGTCACGCCGCGCCCGAGGCCCCCACCCACGTACAGCTCGAGATACTTGTTCACGCGCGCGAGGCGCTTGACCTCGACACCGTAGGTCACGAGCGCTCCGCCGGGCGAGCTCGACGTCGACGACGGCGGTGGCGGCGTCACCGAGCGTGCCGCGTAGCAATATTCGGGATTGCAGTTCGGGGACGCGAGCTCGTCGACGAACCCGAGATGCCCGGTGAGCACGCCCTCGAATGCCCAGTCCTTGGTCCGGTAGCCCGCCGAGACGCGGACATGGATCGCGCCGTCGAGGTGGTCCGCGAGCTCGTCCTTGATCCGCGTCCCGCCGAACGACTCGGTCACGTAGAACCCGTCCGCGGCGGCCGTGGACGTCGCGAGGCAAAGCACGAGGATGGGCAGGAGCCGAGTCATGGGCGGTCGGTTGAGCAACCAGGGTGCCAGGGCTGGTTACCAAGATGTTCACATAGTTACCGGGAGCGCCGCCAAAGGATTCCGGAGACCCATGACGCCGATGTCGGGGTGGCTACTCGCCCAAGATGGGGTCGGGGAACCGGAGCACGACGATGGTGACCTTGCCTTCGATCCGCCCCCCCAGCGCGGTCACGGTCTGCGACGGACTGGTCGTGGTGGCCGAGAACTCGGTGCCGAACGGTGCATCGGTCGAGACAAACACCGCGCCGCGCTGCCCGCCGGATGTGCTCGTGCCGGTCACGCTCGTACGGTCATTCGAGAGATATCGGATCGTGGGCACGACGCCCGCGGTCTCCTTTGCCGTGACCCTGATGCCCGAGCGCGGATTGCCATTGACGTCGAGGACGATGCCGATCGTGAGGCCCTCGGACGGGAAGTCGGACAGCGCGATCGCATCGAGGATCTGGTCGAGCGAGGCCTTGGTGAGCCGCACGCCCGTGAAGTCGATCTGCTCGTCGGTGATGCTCGCGGGCTGGCAGGTCAGCGCCGTGGTGCTCTGTGGGACGTCGTCGAACACCGCGAGGCACACGAAGGGGTCGAACAGCTCGGCGTCCACGCCCCACGAGGTCGGTGACTTGCGGACGAGCTCCGCAACGTCGCCGGGCTCGAGCACGAACTCGGTGCCGGAAGCCCGGGGCTCGCCGACGGAGAGATCCAGACGCCCCGCTTCGGCCGCGCCGACGCTGATACGCGTATCGAAGTCGTCGACGGTCGCCGAAACCTGGACGGTGGCCTCACCGATGCACGAGTCATTGTTGACGAGGTCGAGGTTCGTGCAGCCGAGGGTGATCGAGACCACATCATCTCCCGGGCGGTAGTACCCGCGCCCGCCGAGCGCGGGCGTCGTCTGACCGGACACCGCCACCGGGAATCCATTGACCGCGTCGTACTGGATGTTGGTCGGGCAGACCGGCGCGTTGTTCTCGTCGCGGGTGACCATCGAGGCCGGGATTACTGCGACCTGGTACTCGAGATCGCGGAGCGGCAGCGTGCGCGGCTCGATCTCCACGCCGCCGAGCGCGCATAGATCGTCCTGCGCCTCGATCACGCGGACCGGCTTGCACTCGGACAAGTACGGGGTGTCAGGCACCGCCGGATCGAGGATGCGAATCGATACCCATGCATCGCACGTGAGCGGCAGATCCTTGCAGTCGATCGACGGACACTCCTGCGAAGGTCCTGACGAGAACGAGAGTCGGAGTGACGGCGACGGCACATCGCAGGCAGCGAGCAGGACCCACAGGAATGGGTGTGCCTTCATCGACGGGTGGGCTCGGGGGTCGCGATCCCAACGTCGCTATCGTTGACCAACGACGTCGGCATCGCTTGCTTGATGAAATAGCCGCCCACGACCGCTCCGACGACGACGCCGGCGATGCCGAGCTGCCAGGTGCGCTTCTGGTACCACTTCCTCACCGGTGGCGGGTCGGGGATGATGATCAACGGCGGATCCTCGACGACGGGTGGCGGCGCGAGACGCACGAGCATGTCGGCGGGCTTCTGTTCCTTGCGCTCCTGGTGCGCGGAGAACCCGAGGATCGGCACCGTCGGGTGCTCGCTCCAAGTCTGGAAGATCACCTTTTCGTTGGTAAGCGAGAGGAGCACGGCGTCCTTCACGCCGACGAGCTCGGCGAGGCGCTTCATGGCGGCCGCGCGTGCGGTGGGATCGGGGGCGCGCGCGAGGGCCTGACGGGCGCGCTGTACCTTCATGCGGCGGGGCACCTCGGCGTCCGGAACGTCGGCGACCGCGGTCTGGCCCGACTGCACGACGACTTGAAGGCCGCGGGTCTCGCGATCGACGCCCGTGAGCCAGACGACGTGGCTGCCCGCCGACGCGTCGAACGTTCCCGGCGCGACGCCCACCTCGGTGCCGTCGATCCAGACCAGGCCGGAGCCCTTGATCTCGATCCGGCCAGGCGTGCCAGCTGGCTGCTTGGTCGCCTCGAACACCGCAACGAGGTCGGGGCCTTTGAACCGCGGGTCGATGGTGCTCGTCGGGTCCAGCGCCCGCGCGTGGGCGAAGGCGGCCTTCGCCGCGTCGAGCCGGTTCTCCTTGAACAAGCTTTCGCCCATCACCAGGGCGAGGTTGGCGTACAGCTTGACCGCGACGGCTGGGGTGACGACAAGGAGCTCACGCTGGGCCTCCTCGGTGTACCGAATCGCCTCGAGCCACCGGAAGTCGCGAATCGCGGCCTCGGCTTCGCGGAGGTCCTGCCGGGCGCGCTCGAGGCGTGCGGTGTCTTCGTCATCGATGCGGTCGCGGAGGGCAGCAGCATCCGAGGAGTCCTGAATGGCGCGCAGGACGGCGTGCACGGCGAGCTCGCGCTCGATGTCTGCGGACAGGGTCGCCGGCGCCGCGGCACCCGACATGTCGAGGTTGATCACGGCGACCGGGCGGCGCTCCGCGCGTGCGTGGGTCACCCCGAACAACAGGGCGATCACGGCGAGCCATCGGGCCGCCACGGCGCTCGACATTCCCGTACTATATGCCGCCTCGCCGGCCGTTCCATCCATGGAAGAGCCCGTCCAGAAATCTCTCGAGCGCTACGATGTGCTCGACCGCATAGCGGTCGGGGGCATGGCCGAGGTCTTCCTGGCCAAGGCCTACGGCGCCCATGGGTTCGAAAAGACCATCGCGATCAAGCGGATCCTGCCCGAGCTGGCCAGCGATCCCGAGTTCGCGGCGCGGTTCATCGCCGAGGCCAAGGTCGCGGTCCGGCTGTCCCACGCCAACATCGTCCAGGTCTTCGACTTCGGGCGCATCGGAGAGTCTCTGTTCATCGCGATGGAGTACGTCGACGGCCTCGACCTGGCCGCGATGCTCCGCAAGTTCAAGGACGAGGGCCGCCAGGTCCCGCTGCCTGCGGCGTTTCACATCGCGATCGAGATCATGCGCGCGCTCGACTTCGCGCACGGCCACAACGTCGTCCACCGCGACGTCTCGCCCTCGAACATTTTGGTGTCGCGCGCGGGCGAGGTGAAGATCGCCGACTTCGGCATCGCGGTCGCCGCGCGCCCACACACCGGCAGCACGAGCACGGGCCCGCGCAAGGTGATGGGCAAGTGGCGCTACATGTCGCCCGAGCAGACACGGGGCGATCAGCTCGACACGCGCAGCGATCTGTTCTCCGCGGCGAGCGTGCTGTTCGAGCTGTTCACGGGCCAGAAGCTGTTCCCCGGGGACGAGGCCGAGGACATCGCGAAGAACATCGAGTCGATGCCGATTCCGCGGATGCAGACGCTCCGGTCGAACCTGCCCTCGCGCCTCGACGACGTGCTCGCCGGCCCGCTCTCGCGCAAGCCCATCGATCGCCCCACGCGCCCCGCGACCGTGCTGCGCTCTCTGATCGAGCTGTCGTACGAGTCGTCGATCATGGCGACCGCACTCGACGTCGCCGAAGCGCTCGCGACCGTGATCCCGGCCAAGCGCCAGGAGGGCCGCGGCGCGCTCGACGATGTCATCCGCAAGCAGCTGAACGATCCACCCACCGCCGCCCGCCGCACCGCGGTCACCGACGGCAAGCCGCCCGCGACCGAGACGCAGGGCGAGGTGTCGACGGGCCTGTTCCGCAAGCTGGACGTCGACGGGCTGTCGCGGCTTGAAGAGGTCGATACGAAGATCGCGGCACCGCGTGCACGCCGCAACTCGACCGAGCTGCCGGTGATGGAGATGCCCGGCGACACCGGCGCTGTCGACAAGGATCGGCGCACGGAGGTCGGGGGACCGCCGACCGGCACCATCCCCAAGTACAGCGCGCTCGGGGACGAGCCGGACGACCAGGTCAGCGACAAGGACAGCGCCAAGAAGCAGCGCACGGAGACCAGCAAGAGTGGCGCGCGGGCAGCCGCCAAGCCGGTCGCGCAGGACGCGCCTCCCGCCAAGTCGCGCGCGCTGCTCGCGATGCTCGGGTTGCTCGTGCTCGGTGGCGGCGCGGCGGCCGTCTACGCGCTCACGCGCGGTGGCGAGGAGACGCCGCAGGTCGTCGTGACGCCACCGTCGATCGACGCGGCAGCGGTCGAGGTCACCACGGGCACGCTCGAGATCTATACGACGCCGCCCGGCGCGACCGGCACCATCGCAGGGAGGCCGATCGGCGGCCGCACGCCGCAGCGGATCAGCAATGTCCCCGCGGGAAAGGTGAAGATCCACCTCGAGCTCGAGGGCTATCTGCCGATCGACTACGAGATCGAGGTGCGCGCGGGCGAGGTGCTGCGTGATCGCCCGACCTTCGTCGCGGCGCCTGCCCTGCTGGACGTGAAGACCGAGCCTACCGGCGTCCAGGTCGCGATCGCGGGGCGAACCGTCGGCACCACGCCGTTCGCCGGCAAGGCACTGCCTGCCGACAAGGGCGTCACCATCACGCTGTCGCGCGCGGGCTACGAGTCACTGTCGTTCAAGATCGACCTCGAAGCCGGCAAGACGCTGGCGATCGAACGCACGCTGAAGCAGGCGCAGAAGTTCGCCGCCGCGCAGATCAAGTTCGACGCGCCCGGCTGGGGCTACGTCTATCTGGACGGCAAGAAGCTCGGCCAGGCGCCGCTCAAGCAGGTGATGTTGCCGGTCGGCAAGGTCCGCCTGAAGCTCGTGAACGACGTCGCCAAGGTCGAGTGGTTCCTCGAGTGCGACGTCCGCGAAGACGCAGCGAACATCTGCGTCACGCGCATGCCTTCGCCGTAGACGCCCCGCGCGCTCACGCGCGATCGCTGCTGCGAGATTTCTCCAAGCGCGCCGTGGCTCGCGCGCTCCGGTCACAACGGGCCAGACGGCGGTCTGAACTGCGCGAGCACGCGTGCGTAGACGCCAGCAGGGGATGGCACAACCGATGCTGGAGCATCCGTACGAAGGAGGAATGCAATGCTGACGAAAGAACAACTGCTCCGTGGGTCGGCAGTCCTGCTGACTCTCGTTGCTTCGACGGGAATCGCGATGGCCGATGACGAACAGGCCAGCGAAGGCTCGTGCGCCCCCCCCGAGGGCACGTGCCCGTCCGCCCCGGCCGCGCAAGCGGAGCCGGTGTCCCCAACGCAGAACACCTACGTCGAGCCGCAGCCGACGTACGAGCCCCGGTATGAGGAAGCGGCGGCGGAAGACCCGCTCGCCCGCTACGGCCTCGAAGTCTCCCTCGGTGGTGGTGTCTCGGGCTTCACGAGTGACAGTGCACGTGACTTCACCAACGATGGTGGTGCGTGGGAAGTGAACGTCGGTATCGGCAACCGATCGCCGCTCGGCTTCGAGGCGTCGTACATCGGCTCCGCGCAGTCGATCGACGCGCTCGGCCTCGACGAGAACGCGATCCTCGTCGGCAATGGTGTCCAGGGTCTCGTCCGCGTGAATTTCACGCAAGACTACTCGCTGCAGCCGTTCGCCTTTGCGGGTGCTGCATGGCGTCACTACAACCTGACGAACACCGACTTCAACACGTCGGATATCGACGACTCGGACGATGTCCTCGAGATTCCGATGGGTGCCGGCCTCGCATTCAAGTACCAGGGATTCACCCTGGATGCGCGTGGCGAGTTCCGCCTCGCGAGCCAGGAGGATCTGATGCCATCGCTCACGGCCGTCGACGTCGATGACCGCGCGACGATGGACCGCTGGGGCGTGAACGCCAACATCGGCTACACCTTCTAGGCTGCGGAATTCACCGAGACGAAAACTGATGCGCGCCTAGGGCGCGGGTTGCTACCGTCGATGCCTTGCGGTGGCAACCTTTTCTGTTCGTCCTTTTGGGGGCGTGCAGCGGAGCGGGTGATGTCACGATCGACATCACCCACGACGTTTGTGCGCCGATCGCGGTGACCTCGGCGACGCCGACGGACATCCAGACGAGGGGTATCGACGCGGCCCTGACGCTGTGGCGCAACAACGGCGTCGCAGCGATCGGATGGCTCGATCGAACGGCGCTGGTCATCGACCCAGCGCCGTCGCCGATCGACATCCAGTTCGAGGCAGCGGCCCCCGCGGCGCGCGGCCTCTACGATGACGAGAATGGCGTCATCTACATCAACGATGCGCTGACCAATCCACAGATGCTGGAGATCGTGATCGCCCACGAGCTCGGGCACGCCTTCGGGCTCGAGCACGTCGAGGGGCGGCCCTCGATCATGAACAAGGCCAACCTGACGCAGTCCATCACGCCCGAGGATGTGGCGGCACTGCAGGCGCTGTGGGGCGAATGCCGCCCGTCCGCGCCGGTAGCCACTACTTCTTCCGCTTCACCACCTGGATCGTGACGTCGCCGCTCACGCGCGAGCGGCAAGCCAGGCGGACCTTGGTGATGTGATAGACGTTGCCAAGGTGCTTGCGCTCCTCGTCGGTGAACGGGGTCAGGTGCTCGGCGCCGGCGAGGATCTTCACGCGGCACAGGCCACACGTGCCCTTGCCGACACACGAGGTATCGATGCCTGCGGAGACCTTGGCGCCCGCATCGAACAACGTGTCGCCCTCCGCGCACGTCGAGACGAGCGTTCCAGCCTCGCGCTGGATGGTGATCGTGGGCATCAGCGTGCCGCGAGCGCGCGCAGGTGCGCGAGGAGGGCGTCGAGATCAGAGCGCTCGATCAGAGGATTCATCATGGCCGAGCGGAGGTGATAGCCCGCCGGGAGCTGCGTGCCAACGATGTAGAACGATCCTTCGGCGACGACACGCGCGCGCAGCGCTCGGTTGTGCGCGTCGAGCGCCGCGCCGGTGAGCCCGGGCGGGCGGTGGCGGTAGCACACGATGTTTCCCTCGGGCTCGAGCGCGAGCTCGAAGTCGTCCGTCGCGCGGACACGCTCGGCGAGCTCGGTGGCGAGCGTGACCTGGCGCTCGATCACTTCGCCGAACCAACCTTCACCATGCGAGCGCAACGCGCACCACAGCTCGATCGCCATCGCGCGCTTCGTGCACTCGAGTGTGCGCTGGCCGAGGTCCCACCACGTGTCATCGGGGCGCGACGCCGCAAACAGATACGAGGCCTGCTGAGCGAACGCTTCGTAGGTGTGGCTGGCCTGCTTGTAGAGCACCGCGGTGACGAGTGCCGGCATCATCAGCATCTTGTGCGCGTCCCACACGATGGAGTCCGCACGCTCGATGCCGGCGAGCTTGCCGCGATGCGTCGCCGACAAGGCCATCCCACCGCCATGCGCTGCGTCGACGTGCAACCAGAGCGCGCGTTCGGCGGCGAGGTCGGCGAGCTCGCCGAGCGGATCGAATGCGCCGGTCGCCGTCGACCCCGCGCCCGCGACGATGCCGAGCACGCGGCGCTCGCCTGCCCCGTCGAGCGCACGCGCGACCGCGTCGGCCGTCATGCGGTGCTTGGCATCGACGGGCACCGAGATCACGCCGGCGTCGCCCCAGCCCATCACGCGCACCGTGCGTGCGATCGAGTAGTGCGCCTCCGCGGAGACCAGCACGGCCAGCTGCGGCCCCGCGTGTGCTCCGCCCTTCCACGCATCGAACCCGGCCTTCGCCTGGCGCATCGCGAGCAGCGCCGTCAGGTTGCCGAGCGAACCGCCCGAGGTCAGCACGCCGCCCGCACCGTCGGGGAGTCCGAGTGTGCGGCACATCCAGTCGATCACGGCGAGCTCGATCGGCACCGACGACGGCCCCATCTCCGCGACCGCCATCCCGTTGTTGAGGAGAGCGGCGGTGAGCTCGGCGAGCGCGGCGCCGGGAAGCGGGGGCGGAACCTGATGCCCCATGCAGCGCGGATTCACCAGCGCGGTCGAGGTGCGCGCGACCCAGGTCAGGTCGTGAACGAGGTCGCCGCCCTCGAGCGGCTCGCTCGCCCACGCGTCCCGCGCCGCGGCCGGGTCGCGCCACGGCAGCACCTGCCCGCGGCGCGCCTGCCAATCTGCGAGCTGATCCGCGAGCGCGTCGATCAGCCGATGCCCGTCGGAGCGGAAGCGTTCGGGGTCATACGCGTCGCGAATCGCGGGGGGTACTTCGGACATGCGCCGAAGCTACCCCAGTGGAGACCCCTAGAGGATCGGGTTGATGATCTTCACGTCGCTGCCGCCGACATACGAGTACGAGCCGACGCTGTGATAGCCGTACACCGAGATGCCGAACGGCTGATCACCGGTGGCGTAATGCTGGCCATCCTCCAGCGAGCACGTGACCTGCTCGTACGGGATGCTCGCGACGGTTCCGATGTCCGACTTCACGCAAGCCGCGTTGCCGTCGAGCGACGCGCCATCGAGCATGATCTGGGCGGCGACCGGCTTGGAGAACGCGACGTAGTCGTCGTCGAACGTCGAGGGCACGAGGAACACGTAGTCCTTGCGGTGCTGCTCCGCCGCCGGGATGAGCAGCTGCGACGGATCGCCGATGTAGCCGTAGGTCACGAAGTGCTGGGACACCAGGTACGAGCTGACCTGCACGGGCGCGGTCGCCGATAGCGAGAACCCGGTGGTGGCGGCGAACGTCTTGTCCTCGCGCGCGTTCAGGGTGAACGAGCTCCACGGCGGCGGTAGGTTGGTGGTGACGGCGGTGCCGTTGACGGTGCCGACGACGCGGATGATGTCCGGCTCCTTCCACGTCGGGTGCGTCGAGCGCACCGGGCTACGCGCGACGGCGAATTCGCGCCCGAGCGCGGTGACCGGGAACAGCTGCTCCTCGAGGTGCTCGGTGCAGCACAGGTCGTCCGTCTCCGGATCCCAGCCGGGTGGGTACTCGACGTTGGTCGCGCCCCCGAAGCCAGCGCCGCGCTCGTTCGCGGTGAACACCACGACCGGCTTGTCGCTCTTGATGTACGTGCCGGTGAAGTCACCGTCCATGCCGCCGTTGATCGCCGATGTGCAGGCGCCGATGTCGCCCATCATCTGCTCGGTCTCGAGGTTCGCCGCCATGAACCGCGACAACGTGAGCTGCAGCGTGCCCCCCTTCGGCGTGGCCGCGATCGGCAGCCCGCTCGCGTTCGACGACGCCTTGATCGCGTGATTCGTGGTGATGGTGACGTGCGTGTCGTCCATCGTCGGGATGATCGTGATCGCGCCACGATCCGGGATGCCCTGCGGTACCGGGAGGCCGGTGATGCCGCACGGGTTCGCCGTCTCGTAGCCCGAGACGATGTAGTCCATGCCGAGCGCCTGGCGCGGAACCAGCGTCGACGCGTCGTTCGAGAACTGCTGGATGATCGGGTTGAACTGATAGACGACGACCGGGCCGGTCGTCGTTACGTGGTAGGCGTGCGGCGACACGAACGTGCCCGAGCCGCTGTTCTGCACGTAGGGACCGTTCTGGCCCATCGAGCCGTCGACCTCGCGCTGCGGCAGATCGATGCGCTTCGCGATGCGCGGCTCGACCGTGACCTGGAGCGCGAGCTGCTCGTTGACGGGCTGGCCGATGTTGGCCACGTTCTTCGACACCAGGACGGTGACCGGATAGTCGTTGTTGTTGGCAACGACGATCGCGAACTGCTGCTTCGCCGCGTCGTTGGCACCAGCCGCCTCGTTGTCGAGGTCCGCGGCCCAGAAGTCGCAGCCGACGTTCGACGGCGTGTCCTCGGCCGCTTCGCACGGCGTCTTGCACGCGCCACCTGAGCACGCCTGATCGACGGGGCACGACTCGACGAGCGAGCCACCGGACCCAGCGCTGTTGCAGCGATAGATGTCGTGTGAGTCCGGTCCGCCACAGTACAGCTCGTCGGCGACGCACACCACGCAGCCGTGCGTGGGATCGCAGGTCTCGCCCTCGTTACACGCAACGGGCGGCGCGAACGAGCCATCCGCGTTGCACGCTTGATAGCCGAGCGCCGTGCACAGCCCCGTGCACGAATCACCGCTTTCGCGCGAGCCTGGACCACAACCGATGAGCGTTGCGAGAACGACAACCGCGAGCCGCGTGAATTTCATCGCGCGGCAACATCGATTTACTCGCGCAAACGGTCAAGCACGATGTGATCGGCCAGGACGAAATCTGCGTCGACCGACGCGCGTCCTTAGCAGAGTACGCCACCCTTGGCGTGCTCGGCAAACTCCACACGTTGCTCCGCTTCGCGCGAGCTACAGGAGATCGTCATCGCTCGGCTGCGCGGCATCGCGGTCTGCGAACGCGCACCATGCGAGGAGCTCGAGCAGGTAACCCTCGGCTGCGCGAATCTCGCCCGCGGCGATCGACAGCGAGGCCATCCAAGAGAGCGTGCGAGCGCGAGGTCGAAGGTCCTGCTCCGACGCCGACGCAGTGGCCATGGGATCGGTGGGCGACAGCATGACCCGAGTTGCTTCACGGATGATGCCAAGGGGGTTCACCTGGGGCCTGACCGAGGCGCGTACCGAGCGCGCGTGGTTGTGCGGGCTTGCCGTGACTTCCGACGAGCGTCCTCGCGCGTGCGCGCTGGCGCCCCAAGAGGAAGCTCACGAAGCGCGCGCGAGCAACGCGATCGGGAGATGTCGCCACAGGTCGGCGACGGTGACGGTGCCCGAGGAGAACGCCCGCTCGGAGAGGACGTCTCGCCACGTGCCCGCAGGAAGCTCGAGCGTGGTGCCCGGCCAGCCTGCGGCTCCGACGGAGAGACGCGGCACGACGGAGATCAGCTGATCACCGCGCGAGAACGCGAACACGCGATGCGCATGGGGCCCCTTCGCCGCGACGGGCTGATAGGCGCCCGCAAAGACGAGCGGCGCACGCCGGCGCAACGCGAGCACCCGGCGGATGGTATGGAGCTTCGCCAGATCGAGCGAGCCCGCGATCTGGGCCAAGGGCGCGTCGTCGAGCGAGCGCAGCGTCCGCTCGCGGTGCGCGAGATCCACGGGCCGGCGGTTATCGGGGTCCACGAGCGTGAAGCTCGCGAGCTCGCAGCCCTGATACACGTCCGGAACGCCGGGCGCGGTGAGCTTGATCAGCAGCATGGCGAGCGCATTGCGATGCCCGTGCGGCGCGATCCGCGCGGCGAGTTGATCGATCTCGGCGAGAAGCTCCTGGTCACGAAAGATGCGTGCGAGCCAGCGTGCGCGCGCGGCCTCGAAGCTCGGCTCTGGGCGCCGCCACGACGTGCGGCGACGAGCCTCGCGCGCCGCCTTCTCGGCGAACAACTGCGCGCGTTCCTCGGGGAGCGGCCACGCCCCGACGAGCGTTTGCCACATCGTATATTCATGCTCGCGATCGGGCGGTACGTCACCCCAGCCCGCCTCGGCGCGCGTGCGCCAGCGCAGCGCTGTCGCCTCCCACACCGAGGGGATCTCGGACAGCACCGCCAGGCGTGCGCGAACGTCCTCGCTGCGCTTGCTGTCATGGGTCGAGCTCGCGAGCAGTGCGCGTGGGCGTGCGGTCGACAGTCGCGCGTGCACGTCGGAGGGGGACGCAGCGAGCTCCTCGATGTCCGCCCCCACCTCGCAGCGCGCGAGGAGGCGCACCGCGCGATACGCGAGCGTGTCTTCATCGCCCTTCGCGACGATCGGCCCGGTGACTTGTTGCGCGGCGTAGGCGAGCACCTGACTTCCCGCATTCGCGAGCTCGAACGCGAGGGACGCCTCGAGAAACGCCAGGAGATCCGGCTCGAGCTCGCGCGCTGCGCTCGCTGCGCGTGCGGCCGCGGCGATCCGTACGCGGTCTTCGGAGCGCGCGTGGGCACTACCGAGGTACGTGCGGTAGACGGAGTAGCTCGCGAGCAGCGCGCTCAGCGTGGTCTCGATCTCGGCGCGCGTGAAGTCACGACACGTGGGACTCGACGCGCACGCCCGGACCGCGAGCTCGGTCAGGCGCGCGAGCTCGGCGTGCAGCGCATCGCTCATCACGTCCGTGCGTGCGCGGCGGCGTTCCTCGCGAGGCGCCCACGGCGTGCCGGTGTACGCGCTGAACGCGGAGGTGAGCGCGGCTTCGCCCTCGGGATCGACGAGCAGCCGGCCGACGAGGTCTGCGTGCTCGTAGCCCGTGGTGCCGTCGACCGGCCACGTCGACGGCAGTTGCTCGTCGGAGGCGAGGATCTTCTCGACGACGATCCACGCGTCGGGACCGTGCGTGCGCACGACGTCGAGATACGCTTCCGGATCGCGCAGGCCATCGACGTGATCGACCCGCACACCATCGAGCGTCCCGTCGGCGAGCCAGCCGAAGATCCGCCGATGCCCTGCCTCGAGCACGTCTGGATCCTCGTTGCGAATGCCGACCATCGTGCTGATGTCGAAGAACCGACGAAATGACAGCTGCGAGCCACCGACCGTCCAGTGCACCAACCGGTAGTTCTGGAACTCGAGGATCGCGTCGAGCTCCGCGGGATCCGTGTTGATCGCGCGCAGCTCGGCGTCGAGGGCTTCCGCGATCGCGGGCTCGATGCCGCACAACTCCTCGACGCGCGCGAGCAAGACGACCTTGTGGCGATGGCGTCGCGTGCGGGCCTCGAGGGCGCGCTCGTGAGATGAGGGCAACGCGGCGAGTGACTCGCCGAGAAACGCGAGCTCGGCGTTGCCGATCGAGGTACCCGCGCGCTGGACGATCGCGCCCACCGAGCGAGGCGAGATGGGGAACCGCTGCGCGTGCGCGCGCGCCCAGAACCGCCCGCGCTCGTGCCCGATCGACAACACACCCGTGGTGAGCGCCCGCCCGTAGCGCTCGCCGAGCACCGGCAGCAGCACGCGGTCATCGGCACCGGACCAGTCGACGTCGAAGTACGTGGCGTAGTAACTCGCGGGGCCGTTCTCGAGCACGTCGAGCCACCAGCGGTTGCGCGTGCCCGCGATCGACATGTGATTCGGCACGATGTCGAGCAGGATGCCGAGCCCGTGTGCGCGCGCCGTGCGGACGAGGTGCCCGAAGCCTTCCTCACCACCGAGCGAACCGCTGACGCGATCCGGATCGACGACGTCGTAGCCGTGCGTCGAGCCCTCCGCCGCCTCGAGCACGGGCGACAGATACAGGTGGCTGATGCCGAGCTCCGCGAGATACGGCACCGCGCGCGCGGCGTCGGCGAACGTGAACGTGGGCCCGAGCTGCAACCGGTAGGTCGCGCGCGGCGCCACCATCACGCGCCTCGCTGCAACAGCCACATCGAGCGCGCGACCACCAGAATCGTTTGCCCTGCCTGATACGCCTCGCCTTGCTCCGCGGCGAATCCGCGTTGCGTGTCGAACACGCGCCGCCACGCCATGCCCCAGCGATCCGACGGCAGCACGAACGTCGCGTCCGCGGGATCCGCGTGGAAGAACAGCAGGAACGAATTGTCGGCGATCGGCTCGCCGCGCTCGTCGGGCGCCTGCAGGCCGAGGCCGTTCAGGAACACTTGCAGGCTGCGCGTGCTCGCCTCGTCCCACTGTTCGTCGGTCATCTCGTCGCCTTCCTGCGAGAACCATGCGATGTCGGGCAGCGCGACACCGCCTCGCGTGGGACGGATGGGCCGGCCCTGGAACCAGCCGCGCCGCCGGAACACGGGATGCGCACGCCGCAGCTCCCCGAGCTGACGCACGA
The DNA here is from genome assembly GCA_033763475.1 of Kofleriaceae bacterium. Taxonomy (GTDB): domain Bacteria; phylum Myxococcota_A; class Polyangia; order Haliangiales; family Haliangiaceae; genus JABFXX01. The sequence goes on along the minus strand of JANRKM010000069.1, from coordinate 13,529 downwards.
ACGCGAGCAGCTCCTTGTCGCCGTCGCCCCAGTCGAGCCACGACACCGCGTTGTCCTGGCAGTAGGCGTTGTTGTTGCCGCCCTGCGTGCGACCGAATTCATCGCCTGCGAGGAGCATCGGCACGCCCTGCGAGAGGAACAGGGTCGCGAGAAAGTTTCGCTGCTGGCGCGAGCGCAGCGCGTTGATCCCGGGATCGTGGGTGGGTCCCTCGACGCCGCAGTTCCACGAGCGGTTGTGATTCTCGCCGTCGCGGTTGTCCTCGCCGTTGGCCTCGTTGTGCTTGTGGTCGTACGAGACGAGGTCGCGCAGCGTGAAGCCGTCGTGGGCGGTGACGAAGTTGATGCTCGCGTGCGGGAACCGGCCATTGGTCTGATAGAGGTCCGAGCTACCGGTGAACCGGGCGCCGAGCTCGGGCAACGAGCCAGGCTCGCCGCGCCAGTAGTCGCGCACCCAGTCCCGGTACTTGCCGTTCCACTCGGACCACAGCGACGGAAAGTTGCCGACCTGATAGCCGCCCTCGCCCACGTCCCACGGCTCCGCGATCAATTTCACGCGCGAGACGATCGGGTCCTGCTGGATGAGATCGAAGAACGGGCCGAGGCGATCCACCTCGTGCAGGCCCCGGGCGAGCGCCGACGCGAGATCGAAGCGAAACCCGTCGACGTGCATCTCCTCGATCCAGTAGCGGAGCGAGTCCATCACCAGCTGCAGCACGTGCGGGTGCAGCATCTGGAGCGTGTTCCCCGTGCCCGTATAGTCCATGTAGTACTTGGGCTGATCGGCGACGAGGCGGTAGTAGGCGGGATTGTCGATGCCCTTGAACGCGAGCTGGGGCCCGAGGTGGTTGCCCTCGCCGGTGTGGTTGTAGACCACGTCGAGGATGACCTCGATGCCCTCCTGGTGGAGCGCGCGCACCATGTGCTTGAACTCGGCGACGGCACCTTCGGGTGTGCGCACGCTCGCGTATTCGGGGTGGGGTGCGAAGTAGCCGATCGAGTGATAGCCCCAGTAGTTGCGCAGGCCGCGCTCGAGCAAGAACCCGTCGTGCACGAACGCGTGGATCGGTAACAGCTCCACCGCGGTGATGCCGAGGCTCTTCAGGTAGCGAATGACGGCAGGATGCGCGAGGCCCGCGTAGGTGCCGCGCAGATGCGCCGGCAGCTCGGGGTGCCGCATCGTCAGCCCCTTCACGTGCGCCTCGTAGATCACCGTCTCGTTCCACGGCGTCTCGAGGCGACGATCGTTGCCCCAATCGAAGAACGGCTGGACGACGACAGAGCGGAACGTGTACGGCGCGCTATCCTCCGTCGAGGGCAAGCCATCGTCGAGCTCGCCGCGGAGCGCCGGTCCCCACTGCAGCCCCTCCGAGATCGCGCGCGCGTACGGATCGACGAGTAGCTTGTGCGGATTACAGCGCAGCCCGCGCTCGGGATCCCACGGCCCGTGGACGCGATAGCCATAGCGTTGACCAGGGCCCACCTCGGGCAAGTACGCGTGCCAGATCTGGCCCGTCCCGCAGCTGAGCGGCACGCGCGTCTCGACGTCGTCGTCGTCGAACAGGCACAGCTCCACGCGTTCGGCGATGCCGGAGAACAGCGCGAAGTTGGTGCCGTAACCGTCGTAATGAGCGCCGAGTGGGAACGAACGCCCGGGCCAGGACTTGCGCACGTTCGCAGCGCGCGGAGGTACGAGCTTGGTAGCCACACCGCCCTCCGGAGGCCTGCTCATGGACCGTTCCTTCTCGAGTCATGCACGTGCACGGGCACGAGCGCGGCTCCGGACCTCATGGCGCGTACGCCGCGACGAGCGCGCGCGAGCGACGCAAGGCGAGCACCGTCTCGATCCGCTCGGGCCGCCCCCAGTCACTCCACTCCACGTCCTCGATCGCCATCGCCGCGAGCCGGTGGGGGGCGCGCTCGAGCATGTCGCGCGAATAGTTCACCGGCAGGTACGCGCGATAGATGTACTCGATGGCGTCGGACTCGTCGGGCGTGCCGATCAGCGGCACCAGCGAGTCGAGGATGTCGAGCAGCTGCGGCTCCGTCTCGCGGCCGAGCTCCCACAACGCATCGAGGCTCGCACACGTCACCATGGTGTTCCACAGCGCGCCCTGCGCGCACAGCTCCTTCGCATCCTGCACGTTCGGCTTCTCGCTGAAGCCGGTCAGGCGATGGACCTCGGGGACCTCGGTCAGGCGGTCTCCGAGAGAGAGGTAGCCGAGCTCCGGATCGGGCTCCGTCGGCTGCGCGCCGAGGATCACCACCGTGTCACGCATCTTCGCCGCGATGCCGCGCGCGGTCCGCACCTGCTCGATGTAGCGCTGCGCGGGGGCGACGTAATGGTCGGTCGGCGTGATGGTGATGAGCGCGTTGGGCGTCCAGCGCTTGATCATCGCGAGCGCGACATAGAGCGCGAGCCCGGTGTCGCGAGATGATGGTTGCCGGAACACGTGGTCAGAGCGTCCGGCGAGCTGTTTCGTTGCGAACTCGGCGTGGTGGGTGCCGATCACGGTGAGCGTCCGTGAGGCAGGCGTGAGCGCGTTCAGACGATCGAGCGTGTGCTCGAGCATCGAACGCGTACCGAGTAAGTTGCAATACTGCTTGGGAATGCGCTGGCCGAACCTGCGTTCGACGTAGCTCGAAAGCCGTACACCGTCGCCACCCGCCAGCGCCAACGTCCAATCGAGGTGGGGCGAGTCGTCCTCGAAAAGCTCCGATGCAGAAGTCCTTAGCTGCTCACCCGTCTCGTGAGATTGCATGGTCGATGACCACGATGCGATGCGCGTGCCGAGTGCTCACACGCAGCGCTCCACGGTCACAAGTGGCATTGCGCGGTGTTGCGCGAGTCACGCGTGTCGTAGGCGCTCGGGAGCGTGCGGCGGCGCGCACGCGTGCGCCGGGGCACGTGACGGCTGTTCGCTCTCAGCTTGCGCGCGGCTCAGTCGCGGCCAGGATTCGCGAGCCCGAGCCGGTGAAGCATCTTGTGGATCGACATGCGATCGATCCCCGCGGCGCGCGCGGCGGCCGAGATGTTTCCGTCGTGCTGCGCGAGGAGCCGCGAGATGTAGCGCTTCTCGAATTCGCTGATCACGTTCTGCTTGGCGTGCTTGAACGGTACCGTCACGTCGACGGGCACCGTCATCGACGCCTCGGCCGCGGTGGCGGTCTGCGAGGGCGTGACCGTGATCGATGGTTCCGCCTTCGGCGCCGACGCCGGCGTGCGACGGAGCGAGTCCTCGCTCTCGGGCGTCTCGGCGAGCAGCACGGCGCGCTCGATGACGTTGCGCAATTCGCGGACGTTTCCCGGCCAATCGTGCTTCATCATCAGGTCGATCGTCTCCTGGGCGATCGAGGCCGTCTCGCCGCCGGGCGTCGTCTGCAGGATGTGCTCGATAAGCAGGGGGAGGTCGTCCTTGCGCTCGCGGAGGGGCGGCACGTGCACGCGCGCCACCGCGAGGCGGTAGTACAAATCTTCGCGGAACCGGCCACGGTTGACCTCGACGCCGAGATCGCGATTGGTGGCCGCGACGACGCGCAGATCGACCTCGAGCGTCTTGGTGCCACCGACGCGGCGGACCTCCTTGCGCTCGAGAACGCGGAGGAGCTTGGGCTGCATCGCCAGCGGTAGCTCGCCGATCTCGTCGAGGAAGACGGTACCGCCGTGGGCTCGCTCGAACGCGCCTGCGTAGGACGACGTCGCGCCGGTGAACGCGCCGCGCTCGTGTCCGAACAGCTCGCTCTCGATGAGGTTCGGTGGGATCGAGCCGCAATCGAGGACGACGAACGGCCCCTTCTCCCGCGGCGAGTGGTCGTGCAGCGCCTCGGCGACGAGCTCTTTGCCCACGCCGGTCTCGCCGGTCACGAGCACCGTGGTGTCGCTGCGCGCGAGCTTCTCCAGGCGCGCGAACAGCTCGCGCATCTTCACGGAGCGGCCGATCATCGAGCCGAAGCGATCCGTGTCCGACAGCTCGATCTCGACGGAGTCACCGAGCGGCTCGAACTTGAGGCGCGTGCCGCCGAGAGCGATCTGCGCGCCCGGCGTGATGTAGACGTCGTTGATACGCAGGCCCGAGACGTACGTCCCGTTCGTCGAGTCGAGGTCGCGCAGGCGGTAGCCGCGGTCGTCTAGGCGGATCTCGCAGTGCAGGCCCGACACTTTCGAGTCGGAGAGCTGGACGTCGTTACCCCGGCGCGCCCCGATGCGGATCACCGAGGCTTCGATCTCCCGGATCAGGCCGGCGTCCGAGCCGCTGACGACCTCGACGCGACAGCGACGGAGCCGCGCCGACGTGGCGCGACCGCCGATATACGTGACCCATGTGCCGGAGCGGAGGTCGTCGACCGCCATTGTGGCGCGCACGTTACCACAGCCTCGGGAGCAGCCCGCCAGCACAATTTTTGGCTCTCGAACCCAGCCCTGGTTGTCGCGCGATCTCCGACGAGGACGCCGACGGAGAGCACGCGCGACAGCGTCACCGACAGTCTTCCAACGGTCACTGACAAGATCGCGCGTGCGCGGCGTGCACGTCGCGCGAACGCGCGCCCCGACAGCGCGCATGAGTGGCGTCGTTACCTTCTCGGCGCGCCCCGAATGCGTGGCACGCGCGTCGCAGTTTCGCCGTGTTGCTCGACGAGAAAGGGACACAGATAGCGGTTGTTTCTGCTCGTGCTGGACGGCTTCGGGAGTATCGAAGACCAATCAACGCGAGCACGAACGACTCACGCTGATCCCACGAATCGAGTCTTCCAAACTGCGCCTCTATTCTGGTAGTGGATCGCTACCTGTTCGTGCACGGTCAGCATGGAGCGGGAGCGAGCCAAGCTATTGGCTCGTGGGTGGTGGAGAGAGAGGAGCTTGCTAGTGAAGATCGGCTTCAAGTCTCGTGAGCCTCGCATCAAACATCGGGTGCTCTTGGTGGACGACTATCCGGACGCAGCAGAGGTCGCGAGCATGCTGCTCTCGATCTACGGCCACGACTGCCGCATCGCACACTCGGGAACGGAAGCGCTCCGGGTCGCTGACGAGTTCGATCCGCAGATCGTCGTGCTCGACATCAGCCTGCCCGATATGTCGGGCTACGACGTCGCGCGCGAGCTGCGTCACCGCTGGGGGAAGCGGCCGCTACATCTCGCGGCCGTGACGGGATGGGGCCAGGCGAAAGATCGCGCGCGCGCGTTCGATGCTGGCTTCGATCAACACTTGGTAAAGCCGACCGACGCTGCGAAGCTTAAGTCGATCATCCAGCTCGCGGACAGCGCTCACGAGCCATCGTTCGCACTCGAGCCGTGCCTCGGCACGTTGTAGCCATTACGGCTTCTTGAACTGCGCGCGATCGAGGCCGTGCCGCTCGACGAGTGCCCACAGGTTCTTGCGATCCATGCCCGCCGCGCGTGCGGCCTTGGCCAGATTGCCGCCGTGCGCGTGGAGCAGCTCCGTCAGATAGCTGCGCTCGAAGCTGTGGATCGCTTCCTGTTTGAGCTCCCGAAACGGCCGGCCGATGTCGACCCGCTGCGTGCTCGTGCGAATCGCGGGCAGCGCGACATCATGCTCGTCGATCATCGGCCCCGCCGCGACGACCATCGCCTGGTGGACCTTGTTCTCGAGCTCGCGCACGTTGCCCGGGAAGTCGTAGGTCGAGAACCGCGCGAGCGCAGCGCTTGTCATGCCATCGATCGGCTTGCCGAGCCGACCGCGGTACTTGTGCACGAAGTGGTGCACGAGCAGCGCGATGTCCTCCGGCCGCGCCCGCAGCGGCGGCAGGTGCAGCGGGAACACGTTGATGCGGTAGTAGAGGTCCTGGCGAAAGCTTCCGCGCGCGACGAGTTGATCGAGGTCGCGATTGGTCGCGGTGATCACCCGGACGTCGACGCGGCGGTCCTGGTCGTCGCCGATCCGGCGGAACTCGTGGCTCTGCAGGACGCGCAGAAGCTTCGACTGCAGCGGCAGTGGTAGCTCGCCGATCTCGTCGAGGAACAGCGTCCCCATGTGCGCCGCAGCGAGGAGGCCTTCGCGATCGCGACTCGCGTCGGTGAACGCGCCGCGCACGTGCCCGAACAGCTCGTCCTCGAGGAGCTGCTCGGGAATCGCTGCGCAATTGACGACCACGAAGGGCGCATCGTGACGCGGCGACGAGTTGTGGATCGTGCGCGCGACCAGTTCCTTGCCGGTGCCGCTCTCGCCAAAGATCGCGACCGTCACGTCGGTGGCGGCGACCATGGCGATGCGGTCGTACAGCTCCTTGATCCATGGGCCGGTCCCGATCAGGACGTCGCTCTTGCGCGGGCGGCGCAGCTCGGACCGCGTCTCGGCGGGCAGCGCCGCACGGCCGATGCGAAACGCGAGCTCGGCGGCGTTGAATGGCTTGGCCACCACGTCGGCCGCACCGGAGCGCGTCGCGAACGCCGGCCCGTCGGGCCCGACCGCCGCCAGCACGACGCGCACGCCACCACCCGCGGTCACCAACTCGCGGATCGCCGCCGTGGTCGGCGGCCCGTCGGCCTCGAGCAGCACGACGTCGAACGGGCGCTTGCTCGCGATCGCAGTGCGCAGCTTTTCGGCGGCGCCGTCGCGCGCGACCCACGCGACCTCGGCCGCGAGCTCGCCGAGCAGATCGGCCACGGTGTCACGCGTGGTCGTGCTCTTGTCGACGACGAGGATCCGCGGCGGCATCCGCGCCGAGCATACCGTTGTTCGGAGGCGCCACAGGGCGTGCGCCGCTCGCGGTTCGCCGGTCTCGGTTCCGGGTTCCTCGGTTCCCTATTCACACGCGTCAGAACCGGCGACGCGTCGACGTTCTCGTGGCGTTCGCGAGTGCGGCTGATATCTGCGCGTCTACCAGTCGCGGCCGGGATCCGGCATGCGGCCGGTCGCGCGGCGGCGCGCTTCATCGCGCTGCAGGCGGCGCGAGAAGTCCTCGAGGTCGTCGAGCTTGCGTTCCGTCGGCGTGCGCGGAGATTCCTGGCCGCCGTTCGGCTTGCCGCGCGGGTTGCGCGGGTTGCCGTTCTGGCTGCCCTGCCCGTTCTGGCCCGGGTCACCCGCGGAGCCCTGGTTCGCACCCTGACCCCCGGAGCCGTTTTGATTCGAGCCTTGCCCTGCAGAGCCGCTCTGGTTGGTGCCCTGGCCTTGGCCCTGCTGCCCTTGCTGCCCTTGCTGGCCCTGCTGCCCTTGCTGGCCCTGCTGCCCTTGCTGGCCCTGCTGCCCTTGCTGGCCCTGCTGCCCTTGCTGGCCCTGCTGCCCTTGCTGGCCTTGCTGGCCCTGCTGGCCCTGCTGGCCCTGCTGCCCTTGCTGACCCTGCTGCCCTTGCTGGCCCTGCTGCCCTTGCTGACCCTGCTGCCCTTGCTGGCCCTGCTGCCCTTGCTGGCCCTGCTGCCCTTGCTGGCCCTGCTGGCCCTGCTGGCCCTGCTGCCCTTGCTGGCCCTGCTGCCCTTGCTGGCCCTGCTGCCCTTGCTGGCCCTGCTGCCCTTGCTGCCCTTGCTGCCCCTGCTGCTGCTTCTGCTGCTGTTGCTGCTGTTTCTCCCGCTTACGCAGCGCGAGCTCGAGGTTGATGCGCGCGTCCTCGAGCTGCGGGTCCTCGCGGAGGGCCTGCTTGTAGGCCTCGATCGCGTCCTCGAGCTTGTCCTGCCCCATCAGCGCGTTGCCGCGGTTGTGCTGGGCCGCGCCGCGCACCCTCGAATCCTTCGAGCGCGCTGCCTGCTTGAGATCCTCGATGGCGCGCTCGGTCAGTCGCTGCCGCTCCGCGGGGTCCTTCGTGCCTTCGGCCTTCTTGAGCTGCGCGGTGCCGCGATCGTAGGCAAGGCCATCGGCATCGACCCTGCCGCGACGCGCGGCGTCGTCGTAGGAGCGGAGCGCGTCGTCGTAGCGGCCCTCGGCGTACGCCTTGTTGCCGGCCTCGACGTCGGGGTCGGCCGAGCGGAACGGATCCCACGCGCCGAGCGCGAGGAGCAAGCTGAGGGCCTTGAGCCGCCGCATTCCTCGATGATGCCACGTCCTGGTCACCGCGCCTCCGGATACTGCCGGCGGCGCCGGGTGCTGATCGCGACCTCGATCACGAGCAGCATGAAGGCCGCGAACACGAACGGCTCGAACACGTCGCGCATCTCCTTGATGCGCTTCATCGCGAGCCCGCGATTCACCGTGCGCAGCGCTTCGAGGATCGGGCGCGGATTCAGCTCGCCGCGCTCCGAAGCCACGAAGTAGCGCTTGGGATCGCCTCCCGCCTCGGCGAGCGCACGCATGCCCGCATCCTCGCGTCGGGAGATCACGTTACCCCCGTCCGGGCCCTTCTTCGGCGCGGTGCTGCGCTTCCCGCTGTAGGGGTCGAGGTCGTAGACGATGCCGCCCTGCTCGGTGCCGATGCCGACGAAGAACACCGCGATGCCGAGCTCGCGCGCGTTGGTCACCTCGCGGATGGTCTCCGGATCCGGATCGCCACCATCGCTGAAGATCAGGATCGCCTTGCCGCGCTCGGCCTTGGTCTCGAGCTTCTCGTCCTCGGCTGTGGAGCCGGGCGGATCGAGCGACTCCCCGCGCAGTGGGTCGCCACCGTGTCCGCGCCGACCGATGCGCGAGCATCCGAGGTCGTCGTAGAGATCGGGCCGCAACAGGCAGCGCGACACGCGCAAGACCTCCCCGAGGTTCGAGCCCTGCGGCAGGTCGGCCGGACCGAGGTCGTTGAGGAAGCGCGTCGCCACCTCGTGGTCCTCGGTGAGCGGGAAATGCGAAGCGCCGCCGGCGAACACCACCGGCGCGATGCGGTCGCCCGGAAGCTCGTCGATCACCCAGGTCGCGAGCTCGCGCGCGCGCTCGAGCCGATTGGTCGGCAGCTTCTTCGCGCGCATGAGGTCGGTCGGCCCGACGTCGTCGACCAGCATCGACTTGGAGACGTCGACCGCGACCACGAGATCGAGCCCGCGCATCTCCACGTCGCGCTTGCCCTCGAGCTGTGGGCGTGCCGCCGCGAGCACGAACAGTGCGAGCGCCACCGCGAGCACGCCATCCTTGGTCGCGCGGCGCGCCGGCGAGGTCGTGGCGATCACGCGCGCGAGCACGGGAAGCTCGCCGAGCCGACCGGTCAGCCGGCGGCGAACCGCGCGGTCGTAAAGATGCAGCGCGAGCACGAGTACCGGCGCCGCGAACGCGCACCACGCGAGTGTCTCGTCCTTGAACTCGATCGCCCAGATCTTGTCCCACAGGCTCACGGCAACCTCCGCAGGCGCCCGTGGGTCAGTGCGAGATCGAGACCGAACAAGATCATCGCGAGCACGACGAACGGCAGGAACAGCTGTTTGTGGGGAACGCGCTCCTCGCGCACGCGCTTCGCCTTGTCGAGCTTGTTGCGCACCTGCTGGAATCCGCGGTCGAATGTCTCGTAGTCCGTCGCGCGGAAGAACTCGCCGCCGGTGAGTGTCGCGATGCTGCGCAGCGTCTCCGGGTTCACGGACATACCCCCGAGGAAGTCACTGCCCTCGCGACCGACGAGGATCGTGTAGACCTTGACGCCCATGCTCGCGGCGGTGCGCGCCGCCTCGTCGGGCTCGAACCGCGTGACCCAGTTCGAATCTCCGTCGGAGAGCAGGATCACGACCTTGTTCTTCTTGCCGTCGGTGTTGACGCAGTAGCCCTCGCTCGAACAGGTGAAGCCCTTCTCGCAGGTCGCCGTCGCCGAGGGGCTCGGATCGCACACGCCGTCCGAGCGCCGCAGCTGTGCGAGCGCGAGCGCGAGGCCATCACCGATCGCCGTGCCGAGCGCCGGCACATCACCGATCACGAGGTCGCGCACGATCCCCTCGACGAGCTTGGTGTCCTGCGAGAGCGGGCACTGCAACATGGCCTGCTGGCCGAACACCACGAGGCCCACGCGATCGTGCTTCGTGCGCCGCAGGAACCGGCGCACCACGCGCTGCGCCGCATCCATGCGGTCGCGCGGCATGTCGCCCTCCTCCATCGACTTCGACATGTCGAACACGATCATGATGTCGATCGAGTCCTCCTCGTGGACGATGGTCTTGTAGGTCTCCGGGCGCACCAGCGCGACAACGAGCGCCGCGATCGCCAGCACGCGCAGCACACCGGGCAGGTCCGAGAGCCACGCGATCGCGCCGCGCGAACGCACGTACTGGGTCTGCGAGAACCCCATCGCGGCGGTGCGGCGACGGTACTGGTGGAACGAGATCACGGCGACCACACCCGTCGCGGCGAGGAGCCACCACGCGTTCGGCGTCCGCCATTCGATCTTCTCGCCGGCGCGCTCGGCGTCGAGGTAGCGATACATCCACACGCCGATCGCCCCACCGAGCGAGAACAGCAGGCCCCACGGCATCAGCGCGCGCGCGACGTTACGCTCGCGCAGCACGCTCGCTGCGACGAGCACCGCACCGGCGAGCACGCCCCACGCCGGCGGGCGGCCGAGGACCTGCCAGACGGTGATCCGCGGAACATATTCCTTGTAGAGACTTGCCACGACCGCGAGCGCGCTCACGGTGACCACGGCCCACACGAGCAGCGCGATCGGCAGCCGCTGTTTCCAGCCCGCGGTCACGCGGCCTCCTTCGCAGCGGCCACTGCCGCCTCGCGCATCTGCGTCGTCGTGACGATCAGCGCGCGCGCATCGTCGAGCACGCCATTGGCTTCCGCCGCCGTCGGGCGAAGGCCGCCGTACTTCACGAGGTCACACCGGCCGAGCCACGCCTCGATCATCGCGATCTCCTCGGCCGGCGCATCCTGCGCGAGCCGCCGCAGGAGCTCGCTCGACGTCAGGTCCTGGATCGAGACCCGATAGCGCGCCGCCAGGTAGTCGCGGATCACCTCGACCATCTCGGCATATCCATCGCGCCGCCGTTCCTCGTCCTCGAGCACGCCCTTCGCCTTGATCGCGAGCAGCGCCTCGAGCGCGCGTTCGCCCGTCATGTCGATCCGCCGCGGCACTGCGACGACCCCACCGGTCAACCGAACGCGCCGCCGCCGACGATGCCGCGCGTATAGGAGGATGGCGATGCCCGTCATCACGGCCGCGCCGACACCCGCCGCGACCCACAGCCAGAACCAGTCCGGCGACACGAGCACGGTCGGCGGCTGTAGATCGCGCATCGCCTTCGGATCGTCGACGACATCGCCGAGCACGCCATCGACGCGCAGCCGCACGACGTTCGTCTCGACCTGCCCCGCTCTTCCACCTGCCACGTACGTGACGGTGATCGGCGCGATGCGCAGATCGCCGAGCTCCCACGCCGTGACATCGAGCTGCCACTCCCGCGTGGTCTTGCCATCGGCGCGCGGCCGGTCATCGGAGACCTTCTTCTTGATCTCGAACGCGGGCCCGAGCTCCATCGGCTCGCGCAGGTTGACTTCGACACCCGGCCCGAACGTGGCGGTGATGATCAGCGTGAAGCGTCCGCCGAGCCGGATCGCCGTCGGAAAGGCGGAGGCATTGACCTCTGGCGCCATGATGTCCGTCGGGAGCTGAATGACGACCGCCGAGCCCGAGCCCGACCCCGATGCCGATCCCGAGGCCGCCCCCGAACCCGACCCCGATGCCGACCCCGACCCCGATGCCGACCCCGATCCCGATGGCGACCCCGAACCCGATGCCGACCCCGAACCCGAACCCGATGCCGAACCCGAACCCGATACCGGCCCCGACCCCGATACGGAGCCCGTGCCCGAACCCGGTGCCGAAGCCGACCCCGAACCAGATGTCGCCCCCGAGCCTGGCGCAGCGTGATCCGGGTTCGCAAATGGATCTCGGAGGTCCGAATCGTCCGCGGACTGCCGTGGTTCCGCGAATGGATCTCGCGTGGGCTGTGCGACTGCATTGCCCACCACCGCCGCGACGACCACGACGACGAAGGCGCTCACGCGCGTCATCCGTGCGCCATCCTCTTCGCTCGCGCCTTGAAGAACGCGATCAACGCATCGACATACGGCTGATCCGTGCGCACCGCGACGACGTCCAGGTTCAGCCGCCGAAGCGCAGCCTCGCGCCGCTGCGCCGCCGCCCGCGCATGCCTCGCGTATTCGCGTGCGGCCGAGCTGCTGGTATCGACCTCGACCACCTCGCCGGTCTCCAAGTCCTCGAGCACGAGCAAGCCGACCGACGGCAGCTGCTCCTCGAGCGGATCCCGCACGACGATCGGCACCACCTCGTGGCGCTGCCGAATGATCTGGATCGCGCGCTCCCAGCCGCCGTCCGACATGAAGTCCGACACCAGGAAGAGGACGCTCCTGCGCCGCGCCACCTTGGCCATGAAATCGAGGCCGACCTCGAGATCCGTCTGCCGCGACGTTGGCTGGAACGCGAGGATCTCGCCGATCACGCGCAGCACGTGCCGGCGTCCCTTCTTGGGCGGCACGAACTTCTCGACCTTGTCGGTCACGATGTACAGCCCGACGCGGTCGTTGTTCTTGATCGCCGAGAAGGCGACCACCGCCGCGAGCTCGGCCGCCAGCTCGCGCTTGGCGGCGCCGTTGGAGCCGAAGAACACCGACGCGCTCATGTCGATCATGAGATTGACGGTGCGGTCGCGCTCCTCGATGAACTGCTTCACGTGCGGCGCGTTCATGCGCGCGGTGATGTTCCAGTCGATCGCGCGCACATCGTCGCCCGGGTAGTACGGCCGCACGTCGGAGAAGATCAGGCCGCGGCCCTTGAACACGGAGTGGTACTGGCCCGCGATCATGTCCTCGACGAGCCTGCGCGACGCGATCTCGATCTTGCGCGCCTTCTTGAACAGCTCCGCGGTGGATAGCGCCATTCGCGCTACCTCAGGGCACCGGAAGGTACTCGAAGATCCGGCGCACCACGTCCTCGGAGCTGACCTCTTCGGCCTCGGCCTCGTAGGTCACGCTGACGCGGTGGCGCAGGACGTCGAGCGAGATCGCCTTGATGTCGTCGGGCGTAACATAGGCGCGGTGGCGGAGGAACGCGTGGGCGCGGGCCGCCGTGGCCAGGCACAGCGTCGCTCGCGGCGAGCCACCGAACTCGATCAGCTGTGCGAGCTCACCGAGGCCGTAATCGCGCGGGCGACGGCTCGCCTGCACGATGTGCACGATGTAATCGCGCACCCGGTCGTCGATGTAGATCGAGCTGACCACCTTGCGCGCCGTGCGCACCGCGTCGATTGTCGTGACCTCCTTGGCCTCGGGGATGTCCAGCGTCGACATCCGATCGAGCATCGCGCGCTCGTCGCTCGCCGTCGGATAGCTGACCTTGATGAGCAGCATGAAGCGGTCGAGCTGCGCCTCCGGCAGCGGGAACGTGCCCTCCTGCTCGATCGGGTTCTGCGTCGCGAGCACGAGGAATGGGTCCGGCAGCTTGTGCGTCGTGTCGCCGATCGTCACCTGGCGCTCCTGCATCGCCTCGAGCAGCGCCGATTGCACCTTCGCGGGCGCACGGTTCACCTCGTCGGCGAGCACGAGGTTCGCGAACAGCGGTCCACGCTTCTGCGTGAACTGCCCCGTGTGCATGTTGTAGATGATGGTGCCGGTGATGTCGGCGGGCAGGAGGTCCGGCGTGAACTGGATGCGCTGGAAC
>JANRKM010000068.1:0-6936 GCA_033763475.1 Kofleriaceae bacterium | reverse complement strand
CGGTCGAAACGGCGGCAAGCTAGCCGCATCGACCCCCGTCGCTATCGGCGCTAATCGACCTCGGATGAAGAAGCGTCGCGCGATCCCCGGGGCGATCCTCGTCAGCCTGCTCTTCGCCGGCTGCGCCCCGGCGGGCGACTTGCGCAACAAGCCGGTTCCCCCGGCCCGCCCCGCTCCCTCTCCGGACGGCATTCCGCGCGTGCCCTTGCTCCTCAGCTTCTATGACGACTTCCATCGCGGCGCCGACTGGACCCCACCTCGCGTGATCCAGCTGCTCGAGTCGAACCCGGGCGCATACCTGTACGTGGGCAACTACGACGTGACGCTTCCCATCGGGAGCCCGGTTCGCGCCTACGTGCGGTCCCGGGTGGACGAGTGGCAGCGCGCAATCCGCCACCACAACCGCGGCGCGGCGATACCCCTCGACGAGGGGCGCCTGTGCGTCGACTGGCGCCCGGATCTCGTCTTCAAGCACGTCGACGGGGCGCAGCCGGGCGATCACTGCGGGCGCATGTTCGGAAAGCCCCAATGCTCGGCCGACTGCACGCGCGATCGCGGGAATCCGTGCACGCGCTGGGAAGGCGACATGCGCAAGGACTGGGGTCCGGTAGGCGAGTTTCAGCGCCGATGGCTGCTCGGGGTCTCGGGAGCGACGTGGGACACGACCGTCGATCGCCACTACCGGGGCGTGGACTTCTGCGCCCAGTTCGCCAGTTGGGGGATGGCGGATCGGTTCTCGATCTGCGCCCTGCGGACGCCCGCCTGGGCGCCCGCGCTGTATGGGTGGGCGAGCAAGGATCGACCGGAGCTGGCCGCGGTTTCGGGAGTCGGCCTGGACATTCGCCAACGCGATGCCCGCGCTTGGAACGCGATGCGGCTCCTGTCGCACCTCAAGAGTCTCGGGTTCGATCCCGGCGAGCGCGGCTGCGTACTCGTCGGGTACAAGCCGGGAATGTGGGCGCGCGAGGACGGTGCGGTGCGCGGCCGGGACTGCCCCGCGCAGGGCGCCAATACTTGGAGTGGGTTCGTCACCCCGCAGAATGCGGGCCGATGCCCGGCGCCCCGTCCGCTCCTCCCGACGCCCTACGGCCCAGGGCAATACGAGGCTGCGCTCAACGCCCAAATGCGTGCCGCATACCGAGCGCTGGATGGGCCGCTCCCCGCGGCGTTCGGCGCGGCAAAGGCGACGTATTCCGGGATTCGACTCTTGTTCACGGAACGCCCCATGGCCGGTGAGCGCCTGTGGTCGATCTGGGAGGACGACGTGCGAAGGGACCCAAGAGTCTTGGGCGAGATGACGAACCGCCCGACGGGCCTGCGCTAGCAAGGCGGCTGAAGGGGAGCGTCGATTGGTGGAGGCGGAGGTGAAATGTTTGCGGCACTGAGGCGGGTTCTCCTGGTCGCAACGGGCCTCTCGCTCCCGATCGAGTACGTCGCGCTCGCGGAATCGGGCGCCTATGTCCTATCGCCCACCAAGATCGTCGCGGCCGTCTTCACGGCCTTCTCGATCGGTGCCTGGCTGGCGGGCTCACGTCCAGCGCCGCGGGCCGGCAAGCACTGGTGGGTGTTCGCGTTCGCCTGGAGCTTCGCGGTGTCGTGCGGCGTCACGGTCCTCTGGGGGGTGCCGGTCTCCGTGATCCTCCCCTTCATCCTCACGATCGCATCGCTTCTGCTCTTCTACGTCGCCCTCACGGTCGGCATCACCAGCGAGTCCGAGCTCGATCACTTCCTGGGCGGGTTCATCGTGGGGTGCGTGGGCGTGTCGTTCACGGCCTTGCTGGGATACGGCTTCGTCACCGAATCCGCGGAAGGCGAGCGGCTCGGCGGGCTCGGCGGAAACGTCAACGAGCTCGGTTTCAACCTCGGCGTGATGCTCCCCGTCGCCTTCGCGTACTTGATCGTGAGCGGTTCGCGCATCGTGCGCGCCGCGGCCCTGGGAGCCGTCGTCGTGGGCGTCGTCGCCACGACGAACACTCTCTCGCGCACGGCATATCTCGGGGCACTCGTGATGTGGGTCTACGGGATGTTTCGTTTCCGTCGGCTCGACCTGCTGCGCTACGCGATCCCCGGCATCGCGCTCTTCGTGATCGGCCTTCAGTTCATGCCGGACTCGGCCAAGGAGCGCATGCTGTCGATGACCGGCTCGCGGATTCGCTACGACACTTCGTCGGGGCATCGCGTCGTACTCAACGAGTGGGGGCTGCGGGCGTTCGCTTCGAATCCGCTCGTCGGAGTTGGCGTGCAGAACTTCGGAACGTGGGCAGGCAAGCAGACGCCGCTCCTCCATCCGGGGTCGGTGATCCACAACGCCTTCATTCGCGTGGGTGCCGAGCAAGGACTCGTGGGCCTCGTGCCCTTCGTCGCGATCCTCGTTGCCGCCTGGCGCGAGTTCGGCAGGGCCAGCGCGCTCGCGACACGGGGCGGCGTGGCGCTGCGCTCGCTGCGGCTGAAGGCGCTCCTGCTTCAGGTCGCCCTGCTGGGGACCTTCGTCCAGCACCTCGCGCAGACGTCCTTCAACTACAAGCTCACGTGGGCGCTGCCTGCGCTCTCGACGGTCGTCCTGCATCTCGTCGTCCAGCGCGTGCGCTCGGCATCCCGTACGACGAGCGGCCCGATCGGCGTGTCTCAGCCGGAGCGCCTCGCCCGCAGCACGTCCGCGTAGATCCGCTCGTAGCGCGCCGCAACCGCTGCGATGCTGAACTGGGCTTCGACGGACGCGCGGCCGACTTCGCCCATGTGCGCGCGGTCAGCCGGCGCGAGGGCCGCAACCCGCATCATCGCCGCGGAGAACGCCGCCGCGTTGGGTTCGACCACGAAGCCGGACTTCCCGGCAACGACGAGGCGCTCGACGTCTCCAACGCGAGTCGTGACGACGGGCCTCCGGCTCGCATGCGCCTCGAGGAGTACGTTCGGAAAACCCTCGTAGTGAGAAGTGAGCAGGACGGCGTCGACTCGCGCGAGGAGTGCCGCCACGTTCCTGACGGGCGGAACGAGCTGGACCACGTCGCCCAGCCCGCTTGCGCGGAGTTGCGCGCGCACGGCTTCCGCTGCGTTCGAGCCTGCCGTCTCTCCTCCGACGCACCACACCTTCCAGTGACGGCGGATCGGTTCCGGCACGGCGCGCAGCGACTCGAACAAGAGGGCGTGATTCTTCTGCGGACGCAGCCCACCGACCAGCGCGAAGTGAAGCGCGTCGCCCGCGATCGGAATCTCACAATCGGCCAGAGCGCTTCGGTCCCAAGTGTCGAGGTCGATCCCGTTCGGCACGTAGTGCACTCGGTCGGACGGCACGCCGAGCCGATCGACGATGCGATCGCGCACGTCGGCGACGTTCGCCGTGACCGCGTCGGCGCCGCGATAGGCCAGCGTTTGGAGAAACCGCTGGCGCAGGCTTTCCCCGATGAGCGAGTTGCGTTCGGCCGCTATGAGAGCCGGTCCATGCCGCGCCGAAATCTTGCAGGCGGCGAGGGCCCAGAGCGCGGGAGTGAGCAGGAAGGCATGGGCGAGGTCCACACGTTCGAGGACCCTGGCCAGTCGCACCGGGAAGCCCGGATCGAGCCGCGAGCTGCGCTCGACGCGGATCGTCGCGACCCCCGCAGCGTCGAGACGCCACCGGAAGAAGTCGTCGCGGTGATACGAGACCACCGTGGGCTCGACGACTGCTCGCTCGCGGAGGCGCACTGCGAGCTCGACGAGCTGACGCTGCGCGCCGCCGCTGCCGAGGGAGTCGATGAGCAACGCGACGCGCGCCCTCGGCTGTGTCACGGAGCCGCCTCGCCGCGCACGTGGAGCGCGAACCAACGCCCGAGCGCGGTCAATCGGAAGCGGATCCCGGCGGCTTCTTCGCGGCTCCGTCGATCCGCGTCTCGCACGAGGGCCTCGACGCCCTGCGGGTCGAGGATTCCGTCGGCGCGAAGGCGTTCCGGCGTCAGATAGCGCGCCTCCCAGCTCCGGAGCTCGCGCTCCAGCGTCTCGGCCAGCGGCAGTGCGAAGCCCTGCTTCGGGCGCTCGAAGAGGGTGCGCGGAACGCGTCGGGCGAGGAGAGCTCGCAGAGGCGCCTTCGGCTGGTTTCCGCGCCACGTGATGGAAAGCGGAAGACTCGAAGCGAACGAGACGACTTCTTGGTCGAGGATCGGAACGCGCGCCTCGAGCGAGGAGTACATGCTCGCGCGGTCCACCTTCGTCAGGACGTCGTCGGGCAAATAGGTGCGCAGGTCCGCGATCATCGCGCGTCGGCTGTCGTCGCAAGCGGCGGAGCGCGCGTAGGCCTCGGCGTAGGTTTCCGGAATCGAGAACTCCGCGAGGCGCGCCGCTCGCGCGATCCCGTCGCGCGGAAACGCGCTCACCAGCCTGTATGCGAGGTCCATCCCGTCGCGGGCGGTTAGATGGCGCGCGGCGTTCTGCGCAGAGCCGCGCGGGAGGCAGCGCGCGAGCGCCGCGGCCACCGGTGCGCGAAGCGCGTGGGGGAAGCGCAGCCACGGCAGCAGCGCGCGGCCCCGGAGATGCTGGCGGTAGCCGCCGAACAGCTCGTCCCCGCCGTCCCCCGAAAGCGCGACCGTCACGTGCTCGCGGGTCAGGCGAGACAGCAGCACGGTCGGGATGGAAGAGGCGTCCGCGAAGGGCTCGTCGAAGATCCAGGGCAGGTCGTTCGCGACCGTTTGCGCGTCCGCCTTCGTCACGTAGAGCTCGCGGTGCTCGGTGCCAAGATGGGATGCGATCGCCCGCGCGTGGGGCGCCTCGTCGAACGCCCGTGCCTCGAAGCCGACGGAGAACGTCCGGACTCGCCCGGGAGCCACTGCGGCCATCAGCGATACGACCGTGCTCGAGTCGATTCCGCCGGACAGGAACGCGCCGACCGGAACGTCCGCGACGAGCTGCCGGCGGACGGAATCGAGCAGCAGGGCCTCGAGTCGATCGACGGCGCCGTCGAACGACATCGGCTCGGTGTGCGGTGCGCCGAGCTCCTCGAATCGCCAGTACGCCCCGATGCTGAGGCGTCCGGCTTCCCACACCGCCGATTCTCCAGGCATCAACCGGCGGCAGGAGCGATAGATCGAGCGAGGCCCCATCACGTAGCCGTGCTGGAGGAACGTCGCGACGGAAACGGGATCGACTTCGGGATGGAACGCCGGATTTCGCTTGAGCGCGGACAGATCGGACGCGAACAGGAGCAGCCCGTCGTTCCAGTACAAGTAGAGCGGCTTGATGCCGACCCGATCGCGCGCCAGCCAAAGTCGCCGCTCGACACGATCCCACATCGCGAACGCGAACATCCCGTTCAGCTTGGGGAGCAGGCTCTCTCCCCATTGCTTGTAGCCCTCGAGCAAAACCTCGGTGTCCGAGCTCGTCCGGAACCGCGCACCGAGGGCGAGTAGCTCGTCGCGGAGCTCGCGATAGTTGTAGATCTCGCCGTTGTACACGAGGACGAACCGACCGCTGGTATCCATCATCGGCTGCGTCGCCGCGTCGCTCAGGTCGATGATCGAGAGTCGCCGGTGTCCGAAGGCGACGACCTCGTCGCCGGTTCCGAAGCGCTCGGACCACGTGCTTCGCGCGTCCGGGCCGCGCTTCGCGAGCGCGTCGGTCATCGCTTCCAGCGATTCGAGGTGGGCGGCGCGCCCCGGGCCGACGATGCCGACGATTCCGCACACTAGACGGCTGTGCTCCTGGTGCGAGGGGCGGTCGCGAGAAGCTCCCGATAGAGACTGATGAGAGCCTTCGCGTTGTCGACGTCGCTCACTACGCGGCCAGCGTCTTCGCGCCCGCATGCTTCGTCGATCGCTCGTCGCAGATCGCCGACGTCGTGCGCGCGAAACAAGAGCGCGCCGGGCGGTCGCGCGACGGCATCGGAAGCGACGATCCTGCAACCGAGATGCGCCGCTTCGCGCAACGCGACCGAGTCGCCGTCGAAGCGCGTGTTGCGCACGAACACGTCGCACCCCGCCTGGATCGAGGAGAACGCTTCCGGCGCCACGCCGTCCATCACGACGACGGCGTCGCTCTCCGCCCGGAACGCCTCCACGGCGCGCCTGACACGGGCTTCTTCCTCGCGGTACCGGTCCGGGTTCGTCGGGTCCGAAGTCGCATACAACACGAGGGCGAGCCCGATGCGTCGCGTTCCGCGCAGCTGGCGCACCGCCTCGATGAGGGTGTCGATCCCGTAGTTGTCGAGCGGAAACCCCGAAGACAGCACGATGGCGTCGCAGCGCTCGCGCAGCGAGGCGATCGCCGCGTGGATCGTCGCCGGGCGCTCCGGCGGGATGAACGCCGGCAGTACGAGCGAGCGACGGAGTGGCGCGATCTCGCGCGAGACGAAGTCCGCCAGGCTCGCGTTGACGCACACCACCGCGCTCGCACGGGCGATCAAGCTGCGGATGCACAGACGCTTCAGCGCCCGCATCTCCGACCAACGACCGGGAAAGTTTCCGCTGTGGATCGAGACCACGTACGGCGCGCGCAGCAGCGGGGCGGCGATGCCGAGCATCCACAAGTTCTCGAGCGCGGAGCCGTGGAAGTGGATCACGCGGCTCTCGCGGCAGAGCTTCAGCAGGGCGAGGGCCTTCCGCCAAGGCCGTCCGATCAGCGGTGCGACGAGCCCTCCCCACAGCGCGCGCTTGCCCGCCGGAGCGTCATCGGAATAGGGATCCGCGACGCGCACGCGCAGGCCCGCGCCAGCCATCTCGCGGCATAGCCGCTGGATGTGCACGGTGATCCCCCCATAGGGAGGCGGGTAGCCGCCCACTTGAAGGATCGGAGGCGCGCTGGCGGTCACCCGATCCTCACCACCACGCCCGCCGCAATCGACTCCTCGATCGCGAACGTCACGCGGCTCGCCGCCACGATCTCCGCCAGCGTCATCGGCGAAGGCTTGCCCGCCCGCACCGCCTCGACCACTTCCTTGACCGCGGTCGCCTGGCCCTTGTCCTGGTTGAAGCT
>JANRKM010000067.1:0-69834 GCA_033763475.1 Kofleriaceae bacterium | reverse complement strand
GCGGCCGGGTGCGGGGGCGGCGTGGGGTACTGGGTGGGTTTCGGGGTCGGTGTCGGGTTCTGGGTCGGGGTCGGCGTGGGGGTCGGCGTGGGGTTCTGGTTCGGGTTCGGGCTCGGGGTCGGGTTCGGGGTCGGGTTCGGGGTCGGGTTCGGGGTCGGCGTCGGGTTCGGGTTCGGGTTCGGGTTCGGGTTCGGGTTCGGCGTCGGGTTTGGCGTCGTCGGCCTCGGGTTCGCCGTCGGGTTCGGCGTCGGGGGCGGGGTCGGGTTTGACGTCGGCGTCTGCGCGTGCGCGATCGGTGCGAGCAGGCACACCAGAAGCGCGGGGGGCAGACGTCGCATCATTGCGGCACCTCGCACGGCCACCACGTGGGCGGATTTGCCCGCAGGTCCCAAGCGGGCCGATCGCAGACGGGCTCACCGTCGTCGCACCCGACGAGAAGATAGTGGGTGAGGCCGCGGCACGTCTCGTCCTCGGTGTTGGTCACCACGAGCTGCGTGATGCCCGCGGTGGCCGGATCCTCGCCGAGGAGCGACGGGATCGACGTACATGCGTACTTGCGTGCGTCGAAGTTGGGCGGTGCCTCGTTCGGCGGATCGCGATATCGAACGGAGCTGTCGTTGCGGCGCTGCTCGCAGGCAACCTCGCGAACCTCGGGCGAGGGCCGGAGGGGAATTTCGACGAGGGTGTCGTCGATGGCGTCCTCGGCACAGGAGGCTGGATCCTGTTCGGGCAGCTCGCCCGCGAGCGTCGCGGCGACGGCGTCTTCGAACGTGAAGCCGCCTGCGGACAGGATCGAGAAGCCTGCGGGTGGGGCGCCGCAGTTGCGTCGCGGGTAGAAGCCGGCCTGCGTGAAGTCTCCTTCGCGGAAGGCGACGCGTCGATCGGCCTCGGTCATCGCGACGAAGCTCGCGCCGTACACGATGTCGCGCGACGGCGGCTCGTCGTCCTCTGGATCGGGAGGGCCCATGCCGCCGCTGCCCCCACCACCGTCGAACGGGCCGGTGGGAAGCCGGACGGAGCGCGAGAGCTCGAGAGAGGCGTCGCCGTCGCGATCGTCGAAGATGACGAGGCTGCCGTAGGCGACGCGCGCGTCGACGCCGCCGACCATGACGTCCGCGGAGGGGAGCTGAGTGAGCTCGAGCGTGGTGATCTCGCCAACGACGAGGGGCGTACTCGCCGCGACGCGCGCGGGTGTGAAGGCGAGGGGATTGCGACAGCCCCGCGCGACCGCGTCGGCGACGGTGGTATCGGCGGGCGGCAGGATGCAGAGGGGCTCGGGCAGCCACTGTTCGCCCCACACGAGCGCGACGCGCAGGCGCTCGCCCGTCGCGTTGGGGACGCGAACGCGCTCGAGATCTCCGGTCGCGAGGACCTGCAAGGTGGCAAGGGGAGGGGCGCCCCCCGAGAAGCGTTCGAGGTCGTCGCAGCCCGCGGTGAGCGTCACGAGCGTGACCAGCGCGACGCGTTTCATCGCGACCACCCGATTCCGAGCTGTGCGTTCCAGCTCCATGCGATCTCGCTATCGACGAGGGCGATCGAGGGGCCGCCCGCGAGGGAGAGCTGCCATGGGCCGCCGAGGCCGAGCGCGATGACGGCGTGTACATCGGCGGCGGGCACCATGGCCCACGCGGAGGTCTCGAGGTCTTCGCCGGTGAGGCCCGCGCGCGCCCCTTGGACACGAAGCCGCGACTCGTGAATGAGTGTCCCGCCGCCCCCGACGCGAAGCCCGAGCTTGCCGCGGCCTGCCACGTGCTCGACTCCCGCGAGTGCGCGTAGCTGTAGGTCGGAATGAGTCACTTCCCAGGTCATCGTCGACTCCGTGGCCGTGACCCACGCCGCACGCAGGCCCCAGCGCGCGGGGCCGTCGGCGAAGGACGCCGAGCCGCCTACACCGCGCGATAGTCCCGTTGGTAATGCTGTCGGAAATCCGACGACGAGGCCGGCGTCGACGGCAGGCTCCGCCGCAGCGACGGGCGCAGCGACAGCCGCTGCGACGAAACTTCCGCGCCACGCGATCCTGCGAACCATGGTTTGATGGATGGGTACCCACCGCTCGGCAAAGTCTTCGCGATGAACTTCACGCCGAGCGGAGAAATTTTCCGCGAAGACTTTCGTGAGTGGCGGAGACTCACCTGCAACCGTGCTCGCTCGCGCTGTGCTCTCCCTCTCGCTCCTGGCTCCCGCGGCCGGGCGTGCGGACGACTGTCCGCCGGCGGCGGAGCTGCATGGCGACGCCGACGTGATCGAAGACGTGGCGCGCGTACTGGTCGCGCGCGGCATCGCGCTGGCGAGTGCGGATGCTGAGTGCGTGCCGATTGTCGCGCACGTCGACCGTCGCGATCAGGCGATCATCGTGCGCGTCGGTGAAGCGGAGCGCAGCGTGCGCGAGGCCGAGACGGCGGCGACGGTGATCGAGTCGTTCGCGCGGGATGACGTCCACGCGCCGCTCCTTCCGGCCGCTGCCTCGCGCGCGCGGCGACCGCCGAGCGTGCCGCCGCGGGATGTCGCCGAGAGCGTCGAGCCGTCCGCCGAGACGGTGCAGGGACCGCATGCCTTCGCGAGCCTCGAGAGCACGCTCGCGAGCGACCGCACGGGCTGGCTCGGCCTCCAGCTCGGCGCGTGCACGATGGTGGGCCCGGTGTGCGTGGCGGGACGGCTGCGCACGAGCGCGCTGGCGAGCAACCCCGACGACGAGACGCGTCGCACGAGCTGGGAGCTCCTCCTCGGCATCGACGTGCCCTTCGTCGTGCGTGGGTGGCTGGTCTCGCCGGGCTTCGGCGCCGGTCCGAGTGGCATGACGACGAAGATCGGTGACATGCACTACCGCACCAACGGCCTGCGGGCGGATGCTCACGCCACGGTGACTTTTCCAATGACCAGGCGCTTCGGCCTCGACGTGCACGTCGCGGCAAACCTCATGCAGCAGGTGCACCTCGATGCCGGCGACGGTGTGCCGGTCGAGCCGTGGGGGTTCTTTCGCGTGGGCCTCGGCTTGAGGTACGGGCGCCGATGAAGCGGAGCGCCGCGCTCGCTGTGGTCATGGCCGTCACGTCGGCTGCGCCGGCGTACGCGGAGACGTGTGCACTCGCGGTTGCGCTCGAGGGCGACGCGCAGCTGGTCGCGACGCTCGGCGCGGAGCTCGCCGGACGCGGTATCGAGATCCGCCCCACGTGCACCGATCACACGGCGCGCGTCGAACGGCGCGGTGATGCACTGGCGATCTCGATAATCGAGGCGGCGCATGCGCCGGTCGAGCGCGTGGTGCGCGGCATGAAGACGGCGGCGGCTGTGGTCGAGTCGTACGTGCGCGACGATGTCGGCACACCGCTCCTCGAGGTGCGGACGCCGTCTCCGCGCCCGCCCGCGCCCGCGGAGACCCCGAGCGAAGCACCGAAGCGCTCGGCGGAGCTCACCGGCGTCCACGTGTTCGGGGTGTTCGAGTCGTCCGTCGCCAACGACGGCACCGCGTGGGGCGGCATGCACGTCGGCGCGTGCATCATGGTCGGCAGGCTGTGCGCCGGCGGTCGGCTGCGTGGCTCCACGGTCTCGACCGAGGACAAGTTCTGGTCACAGACGCGGCGCAAGAGCGGCGAGATGATGGTCGGTCTCGACGTCCCCTTTCGCCTGCGTCGCTTCCTGCTCACACCCGGCGCGGCCGCAGGCGTCGGCGACGTCACCACGGGACCCCGTGAGATGCGCAGTCGCAGCGCGAACTTTCGCGCGGAGGCACACGTCGCGTTTTCGGTGCCGCTCAGCAAGTCGTTCGCACTCGACCTCTCCGTCGTCGGCACGCTCGCACAGCAGGTGAAGCGCGAGCCCGGATACATGGACGACGTGCCCGCGGAGCCGTTCGGCTTCTTGCGCTTCGGCGTGGGCGTGCGCTGGGGGCGACGATGACCGCAAAGATCATCCCGCTACGCCGCGTCGAGGGCGAGATTCCCGAGCTCTCCGACGAGGCTCTCCTCGCCGCATGTAGCACCGGGGATACCGCTGCGCTCGGCGCGCTGTTCGATCGTTTTCATGCGGCGGTGTATCGGGTCGCGGGTCGGTTTCCACTCACGGACGACCTCGCTCGCGACGACCTCGTGCAGGCCACCTTCATGGAGGTCCGTCGCGTCGCGCACACCTATCGCGGCGCGTCGAGCGTGCGTACCTGGATCCTCGGGATTGCAGCCAACCTCGCGCGGCGCGTCTATCGCGGCGAGCAGCGCCGTCGCGTGCGGCAGGCCCGATACGTCGAGCTGCCCACCACCTCCACACTCGGCGTCGACGAGCAAGTCGATCGCCGTCAGCTCCTCGCGCGCATCCAGATCGCGGTCGCCGAGCTGCCCCACGATCAACAAGTCGCGTTCGTGCTGTGCGACCTCGAGCAGCTGCCGTGCACCGATGTGGCGCGCTCGCTTGGCGTCCCGGATGGCACCATGGCCCGGCGCCTCCACGACGCCCGCAAAGCGGTACGCGCGGCGCTCGAACGGGGGACGCGATGAGCTGCCCCTCGACGCTCGACCTGTCGGTCGCGATCTCCGAGGGGCTCACGCCACCACTCGAAGCGCACCTCGCGAGCTGCCTCACCTGCGCCGCCGAGTGGCGCGCCACGCGCGAGACCATCGCCCTCGCGCGTGAGGCCTCCTCTCCTCCGAGTCGCGCGCGGGTCGAGCAGGTACGCACCGCGCTCCTCGCGGCGAGCCGCTCCGCGGACGTCCTCGCATCTCCGCTCGCCACGCCGCGCGTCCGCTCGCGCGTCCGACACATCGTGCTCGTGAGTACGGCCCTCGCGGTCGCTGCGGGTGTGGTGCTCGTCATGCGCACTCGCAGTTCCATCCTCCCTACACATCACGCGCACGGCTCTGTCCGCGCGCTCCCCGGCGCATCGTTCACGACCACCACCACCACGCCCGACGAGGTCGTTCATCTTCACGACGGCACGATCGACGTCTCGGTCTCGCCCCTTCACACGGGCGAGCGCTTCCGCGTCGTCCTCGCCGACGCCGAGATCGAGGTGCACGGCACACAGTTCCTCGCGACGGCGCATGCCGGCAAGCTCGCGAACCTCGAAGTCGTCCACGGCATCGTCGAAGTGCGGCCGCACGTCGGCGCGTCGCGGTTCCTGCATGCGGGTGACGTCTGGCACCCGGAGCCGACCAAGGTCGCGGTGGTGACCCCAGCACCAGCGCCCCCTGTCGTCGAGCCGCCCGAACAACCTACCCCGCCGCCCGCTGCCACGAGACCAAAGCTCCGCAAGCCCGCACGTCCGACGATCGCGACCTCACCGCCCGTCGAGAAGCCCGCACAGGTGAAGCCCGATCCGATCGTCGCGTTGCCGCAAGAACGCGCCTACGACGACGGCTGGGCAGCCCTCCGCGCGAGCAAGTTCAGCGAGGCCGCTACCGCCTTCAATCGCGTTCAGCTCCTCGATCCCGAGGGTCCGCTCGCCGAGGACGCCGACTACTGGTACGCGGTCTCGCTCGCGCGCGCGGGCCGGGCCGCCGAGGCCAACAGCGCGTTCCGCGCCTTCCTCGATCGCCATCCGCGCTCGCGCCGGGCAGGCGAGGCGAGCACCATGCTCGGCTGGCTCCTCGTCGCGGCGAACCAACGCACCGAGGCGGAGCGCCGCTTCCGCGGGGCGACCTCCGATCCCAATCCCGCCGTTCGCAAGAGTGCACGGGCGGGCCTCGACGCCATTAGGGTCGGACCCTAATCGCCCAACTTGCTTTGCAGTTACGAGGCACGCGTGTGAGATGCATTACATCGAACCGCGCTAAGTGACGCGCAAGTTGTGCAAGTAGGGTCCGACCCTAGAAGGGTGGGGTCCCGCGCGCCACGGCGTGCCGTGCCCGCGCTTCCATGTACTCGGCGATGGCATCGATACGGGTGGCCGCCGCGTCGGCGGCGGCCTCCTCGCGGAGATTGACGATGAGGATGGTGCTGGTGCCGTTCTCGAACTTGCGGCGCTCGGCATCTGCCAGGTCCTCCGCGAGCTCCGCCTGGGTGGTCACGAGTGCGGTGCGTTCGTGGGCAGCGGCAAGCTCGGCCGCGGTGACGTCGAGGTCGGCGTTGATGCGATCGGTGATGGCCCGCTGCTCCGCGCGCAGGCGCGAAGCCTCGGCACGCGCGATGGCCAGCGCGCCCTGGGCCTGGCGACGCTGGACCGGTACCTCGAAGAGGAGGCCGAGGCCGAGCGAGGTTTCGGCGCGGTCCGGAATGAGGGGATCCGCCGGCCCGAGGCCGCGCGCAGCGAAGGCGCGCGCCGACAGGGTCGGCAGGAGCTGGTTTTCGGCGAGGTCGAGGTCGATCGCGTTGGTCTCTAGGCGCAGCGCGAGCGCATCGAGGATCGGCAGCCGGCGCAGGGCCGTCGTGGTGCTCGGGCTCTGCCCACCCGCCGCGGGGAGGGGCGGGAGGCGCTCGATGGTCGGGGTAAGCGGTGCACCACCCGGATCCCGCATGTAGAGGGAGAGCTCGCGCGCCGTACGCAGGAGGTCGCGACGTGCGGCGACGACGAGGGCTTCGCGTCCTGCGATGACGCGCGCGTTGTCGGTCGCCTCGATCGGTGCAGTCGTGCCCTGATCGATCGTGCGACGCAGGCCACTCGCACGATCGACGGCGAGCTGGAGCTGGCGCTCGCGCACCCGGAGGCGATGCCCGGCCGCGACCCAGCGCCAATAGGCCACCGTGCCCTGCAGCTGGAGCTCGAGCCTGCGCTGGGCGAGCTCGGCCCGCGCTACGTCGTCAGCGATCTCGGCCTTGCCGAGATCGGCGCGGGCGCGGTCGATGCTGCGGTCGCGCAGGAGCGGGACGTCGATGCCCGCACGGAGCTCGCCCTGTTCCTCCGTTCGGGCCTTCAGATCGTACGCCGCAAAATCGCCCCGACCACGACGCCACCCGGCGAAGGGGGTGATGCCCGAGTAGCGCAACGGTGCCCGCACTTCGACGTCGAGCAACGAGCGCTCGTAATACCCCAGGGGATACAGCTCACCGCCGGCTCGCACCCGCACGTCGAAGGCCCCCTTCGCCGCAAGCTCCTGGCCGCGCGCTCGATCGACCGACGCATCTGCGGCTGCGACATGCGGATGCCGATCGATCGCTTCGAGGACCTCGACGAGCGAGAGGGGGGTGGCGCGTGCGGCCGCCGGGAAGAGCGCGAGCGCGAGCGCGACGGCCAGCAGGCGCGCGCTCACGGCAGGTCGCCCTTCGTGCGGCTCTTGGCGCCGAGCATCTTGCCGTCGCTGCTGGTGGCGTCGGGCGGTGGTGGATTGGTCGCGGGTGGGAAGCCGTTCCACTGACGCCACAACTCGTAGCCAAGCCGGACGCGATCGAGGAGGACCCAGCCATTCGCGCGTGTGCCCTGACGAAGGAACCGGCCCTCGGGCCACGGTCCGTCGGTGGGGTCGGGCGTGACGACGACGCGCAGCTGGCCCCGTGCATCCGCCGCAGCGTCGACGAACGCGACCTCGCCACCGAACGTACCGACCGCGACGGACGGCCAGCCGACAAACTGCACGGCGGGCCAGCCCTCGAACTGAAGCCGCACCTTGCGGCCAGGATACACGAGTGAAGCGTCGCGCCCGTCGAGCCACATCTCCACCGCGCGCAGCTCCGTCGACGGGACGAGCAGGGCGATGGGATCCCCGGCGGACACGTACTCGCCGCCCTCGGTGACGAGCTGCCGCAGGATCGTGCCTGCACGGGGCGCGACGATCGTCATCGTCTGCTGCCGCGACACCGCGATCTCGCGCTCCTGCAAGGCAGCGTCGTAGGCCGCGACCTCGGACCGCGCGCTCTGCAGCGAGACGCGCGCGCGTTCGATGTCGGCGGAAGCGGATGCCTCGGTCCGCGCGCGCTCGGCGCGCATCGCCTCGACCTCACCGCGGGCAGCACGCAGCGTGGCTTCGGCGCGCGCGACCTCTGCGTCGGCGGTCTGTGCCGCCAGGTCGGCGAGCTCGCGATCGCGGGTCGAGGTCAGGCCATCGCGCTCGAGCGTGCGCCGGCGGTCACGCTGCGCGAAGGCGGCTTGGCGGGTGGCGCGCGCGGCGGCGAGCGCTTGCTCGGCGGCGAGACGGCGCTCGGTGCCCATCGCAACGCGGCTCTCGGCAGCGGCCACGGCCGCGGTGCGCGCGCTCTCGAGCTGCGCGATCTGCTGCGTGTACACGATGACCGACTGGCGCGCGTTTTCGAGGCGTTCACGGGCCGCGTCGCGCGTCCGCTCGAGGCGCGTGGCGAGCTCGGGATCGTTGTCCTCGATCGTCGCGACGATCGTTCCCTCGACGACCGCGTCACCTTCCTGCACGTGCCAGCGCGCCACGCGGCCCGCGATCGTCGCCTTGATCGTCTGCTGGCGCTCGAGAGGCGCATAGGCAATCACGCGACCTCCGCCGCGGACGGACTGCTGCCACGGCGCGAACCAGAGTGCCGCCGCGACGGCGACGAACGCGATGATCACGATGCGGCCCGCGATGCGCAGCGCGCGACCGCGCGGCACGAGCGCGAGTCCGAGGTCGACGTGGTTGTTGTCGTGCTCGTCGGAGATCCAGGCGGAGCCGTTCACGGCGTCACCTCCTCGAGGGCGCCGTTCGCGAGCAGGACCGCGCGGTCGCATGCTCGGCGGACACGTTCGTGGTTGGTGACCACGACGGCCGTCCATGGGGCCTCGCTGCCGAGGCAGGCCTCGATCGCGCGCGCGTGTGCATCGGGCGCGAGGCCGAGATCGTCGAGCACACCGTCGATCAAGAGGAGCCGTGGTTGCGCGAGGAGTGCGCGGGCGAGTAACACGCGGCGCACCTCCGTGGCGGACAGCGGCGCACCCGATGGCGCGAGCTCGGTCGCGAGGCCTTCGGGCAGGCGCGCGATGGTGTCGGCAAGGCCGACCGCGTGCAGCACGTTCTCCACGTCGGGTAACTCGCGATCGCGTCGATGGAACCGCAGGTTGGCGAGGATGCTGCCGCGAATGAGGCTGCCGTCGCGGACCACCGCGATCGTGTCCCGCAACCCCGCGAGCTCCACCATCCGCACGTCGATGCCATCGATCTCGTGTCCGCCATGGGTGGGCGCTCGCGTCGTCGCGAGCACGTCGAGCAGCGTCGATTTGCCGACGCCGCCGAGACCACCAATGGCGAGCCGGCTGCCCGCTGCGAGCGAGAGCTCGAGGCCCGTCGCGAGCGGGGTCGCGCCGGGACCGGCGAGCTCCACATCGCGGAGGTGCACCGACGCCGGGCCCGTCTGCCAATCGACGTGCTCGCCCCCCTCGCGCTCGAGGGGAAGGTCGAGCAGCATGCCCAGCTTGTCCGCGGCGGCCATGGTGTCGTATGCCCACTCGAGCTGCTTGTGGAGCTTGAGGATTGCTAGCCCGATCGACGCGAACACCAGCTCGGCGGCGACCAGCTGGCCCAGCGTCAACTGGCTCGAGATCACGAGGCCGCCGCCGATGCCGAGGAGCACCGCAGCGCCGACGAGCTTGATGCCGATGCCGCCGAGCATGTGGTGCACGAGATGGCGGAAGTGCTGGGCCCGCGCGTCGAGGTAGCCGCGGGCGAGCCGGTCGGCGCGGTCGACGGCCCACCTGCGCGCAGTGCGTCCCCGGACCTGCGCGCCGAGCCGGACCAGGTGCTCGAGCCAGTTGGCGGCCGCGTGCTTCGCGTACGACTCACCGACCGCGGTCTTCAGCGCCCCGCGCCCGACGCCGAAGATCACGCCGAAGAGCGTGAGGACCAACAGGATCGCGAACACCAGCAGCCACGGATGGTAGAAGGCGAGTAGCGGTAACCCGATCCCGAGGCGCAAGAGTAGATCGAGGCCGTCGAACAGCATCACGGCGGCGCCCTTCTGGAGCGTCTGCAGCTCGAACACGCGATGCGAGAGCTCGGGGGCGTGGGTCTGCTGGAGCTCGAGCGGGTCGGAGCGCACGATGCGGCGAGCCAGGTCAGCCACGCTGCGCACGAACATGCGCGCCTGGAGTGCTTCGACCACATGCGCCTGCAGGACGCGCAGCAAGCCGGAGAACCCGAGGACGATCGCGACGAGCGCGGTGAGCACGAGCAAGGGCTGCAAGATCGCGCCGAACGAGACGGTGTTGACGAGCGCCTGCACGGCGATAGGGACGCCGAGCGACAGGACGCTGATCGCGAGCCCGTACACAGCGCACAGCCACAGGTCGTCGCGATCGAGCGAGAGCAGCGCACGCGTGCGCCGCCAGGGCGTGAGCGCGTCGCCGACCGCAGGCTGCAACGGTAGCGCCATCACAGGCGCCAGGCCGCGCGCGACCGCGGCGACCGACGTCAGGCCGAGCTCGCGAGCGAGGGCGCGGCTCGTTAGCCGCAGTTGCGTCACCACGCCGCGCTCGATGCGTTGCACGTGGTGGCGCCCCCAGCTGCGCCCGTGCACGTAGAGGAGCGCCGTCCGCGTGCCCGACGGAGCGAGCCCGATCCACGGCCGGTGGCGGCCGGCATCGCGCACGGGGAGCTCGACCCACTGCACCGCGAGACCCACCGTTCCGGCGCACCGGTCGAGGGCGGCCGCGCCGGCGGCGGACTCGAGATCCAGTGGGCTCGCGCCAAGGGCCTCGGCCGCGCGCTCTAGATCTGGCTGGTGGCGCGCGGCGGCGCTTGCCCAGCACAGGGTCTCGAGCAGGTCGCGCGGCTCGATCGCAGTCGGGGGGCGGCTCATCGGCCGTCCAACGTGCTCACGACCGGGCGCTTCGTCGCTTTCGAAGTTTCGAAGCGTTGTTACAGAAAATCCGAAGTAACGGTTCAGCCGAATACGTCATCGCGCGCCGCGGCCCGGATCGCGACGACCGCAGGGTGGGCCAGCCGGCGCTCGGCGGAGATCGCGAAGTACTGCTCGCGCACCTCTGGCACCTCGGCGATCACTGTCAGCCCGTAACGGCCGGCTACCACCGGGGCGATCACCGTCGGCACGAACATGGCACCCATACCTTCTGCCGCGAACGCCTTGAGCAGCGCGCTATCCTCGGCCTCGGCGATGATCGCGGGCCTGATGCCGTGCGTGGTGAACCAGGCGTCCAGCGCGCGCCGCAGGGTGCTGCCGGGTAGCGGCAGGAGCAGCTCGGCGCCATCGAGCGAATGCGGGAACGTGCGCCGCAGCGTCGTCGCCAGTCCCGGAGGGGCCACCAGCGAGACGGTCGATTCGCCGAGCGCGTGGTGGTACGCGCGCACCTCGGTCGTGGGCGGCACGGGGGCGTCGGCGATCACCACGTCGAGCTCGTGAGCCGCGAGCGCGTCGAGCAAGCGCTCGAAGGTGTCCTCGATGAACACGAGCGCGGGGCGCGGCGAGAGCGCAAACACGGGCGCGATGAGCTGACGTACGAGCAGCTTGGGCACGACGTCGGAGATGCCGACCGTGAGCCGGCTGCTGCTCGCGAGCGAGGCACGACCGCGCACGGTACTCATGAGCTCGCGCCCGAGCCCGAAGATCTCCTCGGCGTACTTGTAGACGATGCGGCCGGTCTCGTTGAGCTCGAGGCGGCGGCCCCGCCGATCGAACAGCGGCTGACCGAGTGACTGCTGGAGCTGGTTGATTTGGCCGCTTAGCGCGGACTGGGAGATCCGCAGCTGCTTGCTCGCTGGTGCGAGCCCCCCGGATTTCGCGACCGTCCAGAAGTAGAGGAGGTGGTGGTAGTTCAGCCAGTCCATCGCGGATTCGGCAGGCTAGCAGGTGGTCCGGCCATCGGGGGTTGCTGCCATCCGGCGAAGGTGCGAAACACCAGGCCGACCGATGCAGGCGTTCGACTATCCAGACGGCTATGACGTGATCATCGTCGGTGCAGGCCACGCTGGCTGCGAGGCGGGGCTGGCCGCGGCCCGCATGGGCGCACGCGTCCTGGTCTTGACCGGGTCGCTGGAGATGGTGGCGCAGATGTCGTGCAACCCGGCGATCGGCGGGGTGGCGAAGGGGCATCTGGTCAAGGAGATCGATGCGCTGGGTGGCGAGATGGCGAGCGTCATCGATGCCACCGGCATCCAGTTTCGCCGGCTGAACGCCTCGAAGGGACCCGCGGTGCGATCGACGCGCGCGCAGGCCGACAAGCGCCGCTATCGCGACGAGATGCGCGGTCGCCTCGAGCAGCAGGAGCGGCTCGCGCTGCGCCAGGGCGAGGTGGCGCAGCTCGGCACGATCGAGGAGAACGGACGCACTCGTGTCGTCGGGGTGACCACGACGATGGGCGTGCGATATCGCGCGCGCGCGGTCATCTTGACGACGGGGACGTTCCTGCGCGGCGCGATCTTCGTGGGCGAGGCAAAGGCCGCAGGTGGACGGGCAGGCGAGGCGCCTTCCATCGGACTGTCGCACTCGCTCGGGTCGCTCGGGTTCCCGCTCGCGCGGCTGAAGACCGGCACGCCGTGTCGACTCGACCGCAAGACGATCGACGTGGCAGGGCTCGAGCTGCAGCCGGGCGACGATCCACCGCCGATGTTCCGGTGGACGCGCTCGCCGTCGCGGCCGCCGCTTCCGCAGCTGCCGTGCTGGGTGACGTACACGAACGCACGCACGCACGCGATCATTCGCGACGGGCTGCCGCGCTCGCCGCTGTACAAGAAGGAGATCGAGGGCACGGGACCGCGGTATTGCCCGAGCATCGAGGACAAGATCGTCCGGTTCGCGGACAAGGACCGCCACCAGATCTATCTCGAGCCCGAGGGTATCGACTCCGCCGAGGTCTATCCGAACGGTGTGTCGACGTCGCTGCCGTACGACGTGCAGCTCGCATTTATTCGCACGATTCCCGGCCTGGAGCGCGCGGAGATGACGCGCGCGGGCTACGCGGTCGAATACGACTTCATCGATCCGCGCGAGGTGCTGCCCACGCTCGAGACGCGCAGGTGCGGCGGGCTGTACTTCGCGGGCCAGATCAACGGCACGAGTGGATACGAAGAGGCGGCGGTGCAGGGCCTGCTCGCGGGGATCAACGCGGCGCTCGCGCTCGGGTTCGGCCCAGGCCGGGACGGTGGAGCGACCGAGCCGCTGATCCTCCGGCGCGACGAGGCGTATGCGGGCGTGCTCGTCGACGATCTGACGACGCGTGGCACGAAGGAGCCGTATCGCATGATGACGTCGCGCGCAGAATTCCGGCTCCTGCTGCGCGAGGACAACACGGTGGATCGCTTGTTGCCGCTCGGGCACCGTCTCGGTCTCGTCGACGATGCGCGCTGGCGCGAGTTCGAAGGCTGGCGCGCGGAGCTCGACGCGGCGCGCACGCGTGCCGAGCAGGCCTTTGTCACCGGGACCGATGCGGTCAACGAGGCGCTCGCGCGCCATGGCTCGTCGCCGATCGCGAACCGCCGCGCATCGCTCGCCGAGCTGTTGAAGCGCCCCGAGCTCGACTGGCGCGCCGTCGAGGAGATCGCCGCAGCGGGTGGCCTTGCGGCCAGCGAAGCGAGCCCGACGGCGCTCGAGCGCATCGAGGTCGAGATCACGTACGAAGGTTACTTGCGACGGCAAGAAGCTGACGCAGCGCGTCTCGTACGTGCGGAGGGTGTCCGTCTCCCGGACGAGCTCGCGTATCGCGACATCCCCGGTCTCTCGAACGAGGTGGTCGAGAAGCTCGAGGCGATCCGGCCGCGTTCCGTCGGGCAGGCGTCGCGCATCAGCGGCGTGACGCCGGCTGCGATCGCGATCCTGTTAACGCATATCGGGCTAGTGGAGCGCCGCAGGGCTGCGGTAGCTTCGCAGTCCGTATGAAGCTTCGCGTATCTGGTTGGCTTGGCTCTGGGCTTTTCGTCGCAGTAACAGCGACCCCGACGGCACACGCAGGTGGCATGACGCTGCCCGGCCCCGGCGCGATCGCGACGGCCCGCGCGGGTGCTGCGGTCGCTTCGGCTGACGACGGTGAAGCGCTCGCCATCAACCCGGCCGGCCTCGCGAAGTCGAAGGGCACCACGATCACGATCTCGATGGCGCTCATCAACTACATGCTGGAGTTCCAGCGCGCCGGGACGTACGACGAAATCCCCGAGGAGGCGTTGCCGTACGAGGGCCAGCCATACCCCCTCGTGAAGAACGATCCGGACCTGCCGCTCGGCATCGGCAAGTACCAACCCGTGCCCGTCGTTGCGATCGTCACGGACCTCGGCGGCATCGACCCGAAGCTCCGTCTGGCGGCCGGGCTCTACGCGCCCAACGCGTATCCATTTCGCGACTTCTGCTCGGTCCAGGGAAACGGCGCATGCCGCAAGTACACGTTCAACGGTGACTTCAACGAGCCGCCGGCGCCGGGGCGCTATGACGTCGTCAAGCAGGACGCGGCCGTGCTGCTGCCGTCGATCGCGGCGAGCTATCGCATTCTCCCGCAGCTCGATGTCGGTGCGCGGTTCTCCGCGGGCTTCGCGAACATCAAGTCGACCGTCGGTCTCTGGGGCATCCCGGGCAACGTCAACGAGTACGTGAAGCAGGACGCGTACTTCTCCGCCGAGGCGACGGATAGCTTCGTCCCCGCCTGGGGTGTCGGCCTCACGTATCGCCCGACGCCCACGATCGAGGTTGCCGCCGCCTACAACTCGCAGATCAGCATCACCGCGCGTGGAGATGCGCACGCGGAGACGGGCCCGGCCGTCAGCCTCAGCGGTGTTCCGTTCGTGATCGGTCCTGCCGGCCAGCCGCGCTGCGAGGCGGGCGGCACATTCGAGAAGCAGAAGGCGTGCGTCGAGCTTGCACTGCCGATGACGGCAACCGTCGGCGGGCGCTACAAGTTCCTCGGCAAGAATGGTGAGATGCGTGGAGACATCGAGCTCAACGTCGGGTGGGAGAACTGGGGCGCGGAGCGCGCCACGGATTATCGCGTTGTCGTCGATGGTGCGGTCTACACCGAGCGGAACGGTGTGCTCGAGGAGAACCTCGGGCTCAAGGATACGCTCCTCCGCCACGGCTTTCAGAACACCTACAGCGCGCGCCTCGGCGGCAGCTACGTCGCGCCCGTCGGCACCAACTCGCTGACCATCCGCGGTGGCGTGGGCTACGACACGGCGGCCGCGAAGAAGGGCTGGTACCGCATCGACATCGACGGTGCCGCGCGCACCACCGCGACGATCGGCGCCGGTTTTCGCACGAAGCGCTGGGAGCTCAACCTCGGCGGCGGCGCGATCCTCGAAGGCTCGAACACCAACGAGGGCGTGTGCAACCCACCGAACTCCACCACGATGGCAGGCTGCAATGCCGACGGCAACGAGCGCCCCGTCGAGGACCGCGAAGGTCCCGACCCGCTCAACCCGCTCGTAAGCGACACGCAGCAGATCGAGTCGCCGGTGAACAAGGGCACGATCAAGAGCAACTACGTGCTGTTCATGCTCGGCTTTACGACCTGGTTCTGAGGTAGGTTGGGCCCACGATGAAGCTTGGTGGGCTTATCCTTGCGTGCTCGCTCGTCCCGTTCGCCCCGGCGACGGTGACGGCGGGAGGTCTGTTCCTTCCTGGTTCGGGCGCGACCTCGACGTCGCGCGCGGGTGCAGCGGTCGCCTCGACCGACGACGGCGAAGCGCTGTCGGTGAACCCGGCAGGCCTCGCGAAGACCAAGGGCACCACCATCACCATCTCGATGGCGCTGGTCCGTTACTTCATGGAGTTCACGCGCCGCGGCTCGTATGACGAGGCCCCCGACCTGAACGCGCCGTACGAGGGGCAGCCGTACGGCACGATCGAAAACGATCCTGACCTCGCACTCGGCGTCGGCAAGTTCCAGCCCATTCCCGTCATCGCGATCGTCACCGATGCGGGCGGCCGCCTCGGCAACCTGCGTCTCGCGGCCGGCCTCTACGCGCCGAACGGCTACCCGTTCCGCGACATGTCCGGCGGCTGGAAGTTCCCCGCGGCCACCGATCCGAACGCCGACGTGAACGCGGCGCCGCCGCCATCGCGCTACGACGTGCTCTCGCAGGAGAGCCGTCTGCTGCTGCCCTCGGTCGCGGCGAGCTATCGCATTCTGCCCGAGCTCGACGTCGGCGCCCGGTTCACCGCGGGCACGTTCAAGAGCCGCACGCAGGTCGCCGTGTGGGGCACGCCGTTCAACGTGGCCGAGTCGGTCGCGCAGGACAGCCTGTTCACCGCCGACATCAAGGACGGTTTTGTCCCCGGATTCGGCCTTGGCTTGACGTATCGGCCGACGCCGCAACTCGAGATCGGCGCCAACTTCAACTCGCCCCTCGTGCTGAAGGCGGCCGGTTCCGCGACCAGCGTGAAGGGCCCGGGCGTGTCGGCGGACCGGGTGATCGGACCGCTGCCCGACGACCTCAGCTCGTGCCAAACGGGCGGCACGTTCGAGGAGCAGCGCGCATGCATCAGCCTGCAGCTGCCGATGAACGCGCAGCTCGGCGCTCGCTACAAGTTTCTCGGCACCAACGGCCAGCTGCGCGGCGATATCGAGATGAACGTCGCGTGGGAGAACTGGGGGAAGCGCTGTGCGCTCAACGACGACGAAAATGATCCAAACTACGGCCAGTTCAAGGATCTCGACTGCACCGCGCCCGGCCAGTACCGCATCGTGATCGACTCGGGTCTGTACGTGAACGACGCGTTCGTGCAGCCGCTCGAGAAGAACTACAACAACCTTGGCCTCAAGGACACGTACTCGCTCCGCCTCGGCGGCAGCTATCACATGCCGCTCTCCGACGCGCTCGAGACCACCAAGGTGATCCTGCGCGGCGGCGTCGCATACGACACCACGGCCGCGAAGGAAGGCTGGCTGCGCGCCAACTTCGACGGCGCGGATCGTGTGACCTCTACGCTCGGCGCCGCGTATCGCGCGCGCACGTGGGAGCTCAACGTTGGCGGCGGCTTCGTGTGGGAAGGCACGAACACCAACCCCGGCGCATCGGCCGATGGCAGCGACTGCAACCCGACGCTGATGGCCGGCAACCTCGGTTGCGGCGGCACCGGCGCGGATCGCCCGCTCGATGAACGACAGGGGCCCGATCCGACGAACCCCCTCGTCACGCCGCCATTCCAGGCCGAGAACCCGTACAACCAGGGCACGTTCAAGTCGCACTACGTGCTGTTGATGCTCGGATTCTCGACCTGGTTCTGAGCGGAACGATCAGCCGGCCTTCGGCGCGCGTTCGACGCTGATCGCGAGCGCCTCGGTGAAGCGGACCCGGATCGTGTCGCCCTTCTTCACCTTCTGAAGATCAGCCTGCTCCTCGGGATCCGTGACGTGAAGTGTGTCGATGTTGCCCTCGGGGCCCTTGAGCGTCAGCGTGTTCGCCTGATGATCCACGTCGAGCACCTGGGCCGACGCGGTCATCGTGCGCACCGCCATGCCGCCCGGTAGCTTGCCGGCCTTCTTGCCCATCATCGCCATATCGCTCTCGCCCGGCTTGCCCTCGCCCTTCGGCTCGAGCGCGAGACCGACCGACTCGTAATAGTCGATCTTGATCTTGTCGCCGGCCTGGATCGCGTCGAAGCGCTTCACCGAGGCGGGGACCTTCACCGTGTGCGGCTTGCCTTGATCGTCCATGATCATCAGCGTGCGGTTCTTCTTGTCGACCTTCTTCACGGTCGCTTCGCCGCTGATCTTGGCGATCTCGATTTCGCGCTCTTCGGGTTGTGCCTGCGCGGCCTGGTCACTCGGCGGTTGCTCTTCTTTGTCGGCGTACGCCGCGTGAGAGACCAGCGCCGTGGTGAGCGCCACTGCCAGATAGGAAATTTTGCGTCGAGTCATCATCATCTCCCTTCGGAGGGTGGGATGTGCAAGCAGCCAGCCCACTGCCTCAGAAATCGTGGTTCGTCAAATCTCCGAGACATGGCATAACCTCGGCATGAGCAAGGCCCTTGTTCGACGTGGAAGCGGCAACGGCGTCGTGCCCGCCGTGTGCAGCGCGGTCATTCCCGGCGTCGGTCAGCTCGTCAATGGTGAGACCGACAAGGCCATCGGTGTCGCAGCGGTGTATTTCATCGCGGGCGCCAGCTTCCTGGGTGCGATTCCGCTCGTTGGCACAGCGGCGGGACTTGTCGCCGCGGCGACGTGGTTGTACGGCGTCGCCGACGGTTACATCCAGGGCAAGAAGAAGTAAGAGCGCGTGTTCGACTCGGACGCGTTCAACGACGCACTCTTCTTCCCGCGTCGCGACTGGGCTCCGCCGCCCGCGGGCGCGATCGATCTAGAGGTGCCGGGCGAGGCGACGCTGCACCTGCGCTGGCATCGAAGCGAGCCGGCGCTGCCCACGCTGCTCCTGTTCCACGGTAACGGCGAGGTGGTCGCGGACTACGACGATGCAGCCGAGATGTTCGCGGAAGCGGGCGCGCGGCTCGCGGTGGTCGACTATCGCGGGTACGGGCGGAGTGCCGGTACGCCGACCCTGCGCACAGCGATCGCCGATGCGACGCGCACGCTCGCGACCATGCTGGCGGCAGCGGGCGCGCCGCTCGTTGTCATGGGGCGTTCGCTCGGTAGCGCCTGCGCCGCGGAGCTGTACGGCGCTATGCCCGACGGCGTCGTGGGCTTCGTGCTCGAGAGCGGGTTCGTCGAGCTCGCTGGCCTCGTTCGTCGGCGCGGCCTGGAAGCCCCCGGTCGCTTCGCGAGCGAAGACCTCGCCGTGTTCGATCCCGTGCCAAAGCTCGCGCGCGGCACGCGCCCTCTGCTGGTCCTCCACGGCGCCGAGGACGCATTGATCCCTGCGAGCGAAGCCGAGCGCGCATTTGCGGCGGCCGGCACGATGGAGAAGAACCTCGTGCTCGTCCCCAACCGCGGCCACAACGACCTCATGGGGTCGCGGATCTACTGGGATGCGCTGCGCGGGTTCCTCGCGAGTTTCAGTCAACGCTGACCGTTTCTTCGGAAATGCGCTAAGGTGTCGGGGATGTCCGACGCTCCGTTCGACCAATTCCAGGGCACCGCCAGCTACATCGCGTCCGACGAGCTCCGCCACGCCGTCAATGTCGCCGTCGCCCTCGCGCGCCCGCTGCTGGTCCGCGGTGAGCCCGGAACCGGTAAGACGCTGCTCGCCGAGAACCTCGCGAGCGCGCTCGGCATGCCCCTCATCCGCTGGCACGTGAAGTCGACGACGAAGGCGCGCGACGGCCTCTACGTCTACGACACGGTCGCGCGCCTGCACGACTCGAGGTTCGGCGGCGGCGACGTCAAGGACATCGCGAAGTACATCAAACTCGGGCCGCTCGGCGAAGCGCTCGCGGCGCCGTCGCGCGTGGTGCTCCTGATCGACGAGATCGATAAGGCCGACCTCGAGTTCCCCAACGACCTGTTGCACGAGCTCGACGCGATGCGGTTCCGCATCGACGAGACCGGACGCGAGGTCGCGGCCACCGAGCGCCCGGTCGTCGTGATCACGTCGAACAACGAGAAGGAGCTGCCCGACGCTTTTTTGCGCCGCTGCGTGTTCCACTACATCCAGTTCCCGACGCGCGAGCTCATGGCCGAGATCGTGCGCGTGCACCATCCCGACATCACCGATCGCGTGCTCGATAACGCACTCGAGGTGTTCTTCGGCCTGCGCGCCACGCCGAAGCTGCGCAAGAAGCCGTCGACGTCGGAGCTGATCGACTGGATCTGCGCGCTCAAGAAGGCGGGTGTCGACCTCGCGCGCGTCTCCGGCGGCATTCCGTTCCTCGGCACGCTGCTCAAGACCGAGCAAGACGTCGAGCTGGTGGGCAAGCGCGCCAAAGCGTGAGGCCAGACGTCCCATGCTGATCGACTTCTTGTTCGAGCTGCGCGCGCGCAAGCTACCCGTGTCCACGCACGAGTGGATGGCGTTGATGGAGGCCATGGCGCTCGGCCTCCACGAGAGCTCCCTCGACGGGTTCTATCAGCTCTGCCGCACGCTCTGCGTCAAGGACATCTCGCTGTACGACGCGTACGACGAGGCGTTCCTCGCGTACTTCAAGGACGTCCATACCGACGCGCTGCAGCTCACCGAAGAGCTGATGCAATGGCTGTCCGACCCCAAGGTGTTCGATAGCCTGACGGCCGAGCAGCGCAAGGCGCTCGAAGGGCTCGACCTCGAGAAGCTGCGCGCGATGTTCGAGCAGCGCCTCAAGGACCAGAAGGAGCGCCACGATGGTGGCAACCGCTGGATCGGCACCGGCGGCACGTCACCGTTTGGCACCGGCGGTAAGAATGCGACGGGCATGCGTGTCGGCGGTGGGGGAGGGCGGAGCGCGATGGCCGTCGCTGGCGAGCGCAAGTTCAAGGAGTACCGGCGCGATGTCGTACTCGACGTCCGCCAGATCGACGTCGCGCTGCGCGGCCTGCGCCGCCTTGGCCGCGAGGGCGCCGTCGAGGAGCTCGATCTCGACGAAACCGTCGACAAGACCTGTCGCAATGCAGGCGACATCGAGGTCGTGTTCCGGCCTCCGCGGCGCAATCGCGTGAAGGTCGTGCTGCTGATGGACGTCGGCGGCTCGATGGATCCGCACAGCGAACTGATGAGCCGCTTGTTCACGGCCGCCTCGCGCGGTGGGCGGTTCGCGAAGTTCCGCAGCTACTACTTCCACAACTGCGTCTACAACCAAGTCTACGAGGACGCGGAGTTCAGAAAGCCGTTGCAAACGGCGGATCTGATCTCGCACAGCGATCGCGACGAGAAGCTCGTGCTTGTCGGTGATGCCCTCATGCACCCGGCCGAGCTGCTCGATCCGGGCGGCTCGATGTACCTCTACTCGCAAAACCGCGCGTCGGGGCACGAGTGGCTGCGCCGGCTCGCCGCGCACTTCCGCAGTGCGACATGGCTCAACCCGGAGCCGGATCGGTTCTGGGCGGGCACCACGATCGAGGTGATCGCGAGTGTGTTCGCGATGTACCCGCTCACGCTCGACGGGCTCTCGCAGGCCGTGCGCTATCTCGTGCGGGGCGGCGAACGTCCGCGCGTCGGCGACCCGAGCAGGTGGGTCAAGGGCCTCGCCGGTTGACGACGGCTACATGGTAGCGTAGGGCGTGCGGTGTCGTGCGGGCCTGCTGCTGCTGCTGATTACGGCGTGTGGTCGGTTCGAGTTCGATGCGCGCTCCCCCGACGCGCCTGCGCCCGACGCCGGCGTCACGCCGAACGGTGGGTATGGCAACCCCGCGACGTTCCTCGCCGGTGACTCCGATCTACTGCCGACGGGGCACTTCGCGTTCGCGATGGTTGTCGGGGTCGGCGGCGTTCTGTATCGCAGCGACGACATCTCGCCCGACGGCAGCTGTCTCATCGCTGCGGCACCAAGAAGGTCCTGATGCAGAGGAGTTCGTGATCGAGTCGTTCGCTCTTCGCGTCTCGGTGCGCTGCAAGCAGTGCAAGCAGCTCGCGCGGACGATGCGGCTCTCGACACACGTGCGCTGCGCGTGCGGCAACACGATCCAGCTGCCGCAGAACGTGTGGACCAACGTGTTCGATGCCGACGCGTTCGCGGAGGCGCTCGCCGACAACGAGAGCGTCGGCACACAGAGTGTCCAGTACACGCACAAGCGCGAGCTGCACGTGGTGCTCGGGCGGAAGCGCCCGCGCTGCCAGCGCTGCAAGCACGACCTCGACATGCGCGGCCTCGCCGACCTCGCGGCGAGCGGCGCGCATGGCTCGTGTCCGGGCTGCAAGACCAAGATCTCGGTGCGTGCGGCCGACGACCTCGCGCGTGCGCTGGTGCCCACCGCGAAGATGGTGGTGCACGAGGCGCTCGCCGACGCGCCATACAAGGCACAGGAGGACGACTTGATGTTCCTCGTCGTCGATCTCGACGAGGCGACGCGCAGGAAGATCCGGTGGGCGGACACCGACAACCAGATCAAGGACGCGCGCAGCGGGAAGCTGAAGCCCGAGGTCGCCGCCGAGCTCGCACGCGCCGAGGATGAGGATGTCCGCGAGGCACTGGTCAAGAACCCGGTCACGCCCGTCGAGGTGCTCGCGACGCTGGTCGCCGATCCGAGCGAGGACGTCCGCACCGCGCTCGCGCGCAACAAGGCGTTGACGCCGTCGCTGCAGGAGGCGTTGGCCAAAGATGCCGACGAGGATGTGCGCGAGGTTCTCGCGGCGAATCCCGCGATCACACCGGAGGTGCTCGCGCGCCTCGCGAACGATGCGGCCAACGACGTCCAGCTCGCGGTGTGCGCATCGCCCAACGTCACGCCAGCGCTGCTCGAGCGGCTTGCGCTGAATCACTACTACAAGGTTCGCGTCGCGGTCGTCGCGAACGCACAGACGCCTGCCGAGACCCTCGCCCTGCTCGCGTCCGACGACGACAACGACGTCGTCAACGCGTTCATCCAGCGCAAGGACCTTCCTGTCGAGGCGGTGGAGGCGCTCGCGCGTTCGCACCGCGTCGACGCCCGTACGGTCGCTGCGAAGCACCCGGCACTGTCGATTCCGACGCTGCGTAAGCTCGCGAACGACGAGGACAGTCGCGTACGCGACCCCGCGAAGCATCGGATGGCCGAGCTGCGCGCGCAGGGTGTCGAAGTCGATCCGCCCGTCGAGGAAGAGGTCACCATCGCCGGGACGGTGCGTGGGCGCGACGACGCGGAGGTGCGTGGCGACTTCACGCTCGGCATCGTCGACGCGGACGACGTGCTGATCGAGGTCGGCGAGGCGCGCGTCATGGACGGCATCGACGGGCGAGAAGGCGCGAAGCTCTTTCATGGCACGCGCGTCATCGTTCACGGATTCATTCGCACTGCACCGAACAACGTCCGCAAGCTGCGGGCGCAGCGGATCGCGACCGCCGTCGACGAGTCGCTGACCGAGGCGATCGTCCGCGTCGCGCCACCGGCGCCCGAGCCGCGGCCGGAGCTGCCGTCGCTGCCCGCGCCGCTGACCAAGGCGTGGAAGGTGTTCGCCGTGCTCGCGCTGATCCCGGGGCTGCTCGGACTCGTGGTGTGGGGCGACCTCGCGGCGACGCTGGCACACGGGCACGTCCCGACGGGGCTCGTGTTGATCGAGACCGGGATCATGCTCGGGCTCGTCGCGTGCGCGCTGTGGCTCGTGCGGGCGCCGTTCGACACCTCGGTCGCCGCGCGTTGGCGTGCGATCGACAAGGCGAAGGGCCTGCGCCCGCCGTACGAAGTCGATGATCTCCTCGCCGGCATTTTCATTCCCGGGATCCTCGTCATCGCGAGTGGCAACTTCATCGCCGTGGCCAGCCAGTCGATCTCGGCGGCGGCGTTTGCGCCGTTCGCGCTCGGTGGGGTTGGCCTCATCATCGCGCTGGTCATCGCGCGCCGGCACCGTGATGCACGTGCGCTGGCCGCACGCCTCGGCGCGAGCCGCAATACGATCGAGGGCACCGTCGATGCGAGCGAGCTCGTGCTCGCGCAAACCGTGACGTACGTGCGCCGCTCGAGCTCGCGGACCGAGAACTACACCAAGCAGGACGGTTCCACCGG
The DNA here is from genome assembly GCA_033763475.1 of Kofleriaceae bacterium. Lineage (GTDB taxonomy): Bacteria > Myxococcota_A > Polyangia > Haliangiales > Haliangiaceae > JABFXX01. The sequence continues at coordinate 46,532 of JANRKM010000067.1, read as the reverse complement.
GACGCGCACGGTCACGACCTCATGGCTGGAGGGGACGGCCACGTCGCTGCCCCTCTCGACGTTTCGCGTGCGGACGGCTGACGGCGTCGTGCAAGTCCTCGGTGCGCGTCCGCTGTGGGGCGCGCCAATGGTCTACAGGCGCCCGCAAGAGGGTCATAGCGAGACCTACGCCGAGATCGCGGCGGGCGACTCGGTCGTCGTCAGCGGGCGGGTCGAGACCGTGGAAGGCATCCCGACGATCCGCGTCGACGGTCCCGAATCGGTCGCCATGTTCGGGGCGCGCTCCGCGGCGCGGGCCACCCTGAGAGCCCTCATCGGCCGGTGGGAGAGCAGGCTCTACATCCTGCTAGCGCTGTGCGTCGCGGCGCTCGCGTGGGGCATCGTGATCGCCACGACCCCGACGTAAACCGTTACTGCGCGAACTCGGGCTCGGGCTCTTTGGGGGCCGGCGCGTTGCTCGTCGGCTCCTTGGGCCCGTCACCCGTCGGCTCGTCGCCGCCGCCACCACCTGCTGGCGACGTAGCGTCCGAACCATTGCCACTGCCGCTGGGCGGCGTTGCGGCCGGCACCGAGAGCGTCTCGTTGATCGCGGCGCTCATCTTGTCGCCCTCGTCCTTGAACGCGCTGATGTCGACGGCCTTCTCCAAGGTCTTGAAGCCGTTCTTGCGGAGCGTGATGCGCACAGACCTCTTGGTCAGCTGCGAACCCTTGAGATCGAGCGTGTAGGGCGTGGTGAAGCCCGAGTTCGCGTTGTCGACGAAGATAAGCGCGCCCGCCGGCTCGGAGTTGATGGTGATCGAGCGCGGCTTCGGCTGGAGCTTCGCGGTCGGGCGATAGTCGCCGCCCTTGAACGAAAGCTCCTGCGCCACGTAGCCGAGTGCCGAGACGCGCGCCTGGTACGCCTTGCCCTTCTCGAGCTTCGCGCGGAGGGGGGCGTTGCCCTTGAACCGCGTGCCGAGGATCTCGACCGTCGCGCCACTCACCGACGAGCCGACGTACGTGTCGACGATCTGCGGCGCCGCGGGCATATCCGCGCTGCCGTTAGTGGTCATCGGCTCGGTCGCGCTGCCGGCGCTACCCGCGTTGCCGTTGTTGGCGACCGGCTCGGTGGCGCTGCCCGCGCTGCCATTGTTGGCGACCGGCTCGGTGGCGCTGCCCGCACTGCCGTTGTTGGTGGGCGGTGTATCGGTGTTGCTGCCGCCGTTGGTGTTCGCGATCGGCGTCGGGGCAGCGCTACCGTTGTTGGTGGGCTTCGCGACCGCGCCGCCGCCGTTCTTGTTCGCCTCCTCGGCCTTGGGGCGCAGCACGAAGAACCATACGGCCGCACCACCAGCCGCCACGAGGAGCAGCAGCATGATGATCATCGGCGCCATGCTCGACTTCGGCTCGGGCGCGAGGGGCAGCTTTTTCTCGGGCGGCTCGGCCGCGGGCTTCGCGACAGGATCCTTCGCGCCGGCCGGCGGCTTGGTCGTGCCGCTCGGGCGGGTGACCGCCTTCGCCGGCTCGACCCCGGGGCGCGTCTTCGGTATTTCGCCGGGGACGCCCAGTGCAGGCGTCGAAGGCTCGTCGGTGCGCGGCGACGGCGTGGTATCGAGCAGGCGAGGGGCTGACCCGTGCACGGGCGGCGATGGTAGGAGCGGCGCGCTCTCGCGATCCGGGGGCGGCTCTTCCTCCCCTCCGGTCTTGGTCTCCGCGCGATCCTGCTTGGTATCGGCGCGGTCGCTGACGGTCTGCGCGGTGCGCGCGCGCTGCGCCAGGTCTTCCTCGTCTGGCTCGGGCACCTTGCCGAGGACCGTCTGCTCGCTCGACAGCGATTCGCCTTCGCTGCCCGCGGTCGCAGCGATCAGCTCGTCGAGCGCACGGACCTTGGTGGCCTCCTCGAACGCCTCCTCGGGAAACTCGTCGGCGTCGGAGTGGAACGGAATGGGCTTCGGCAGCGGCGTCTTGCCCGAGTCCGGCCGCTTGCGCGCGCCCGAGGCGGTCGAATCGTTGCCGAGCAGTGCTTCCTGCACCGGCAGCGGCGCGACCACCGTCGGCGTATCGGTGAACATCGGCGGCTTGGTCGGGCTTTCGTTGCTCGGGCGCGATGGCGCCTGCTTCGCCTTCTCGGTGAGGATCTTCTCGAGCACGCCCTGGCTACCCTCGGCGAGCTTGTCGAAGCGCACGCCCATGCCCGGCGCGATCGCGGGCCGGCTCGGATCGTTCTCGCGCGTCCATACGACCGTGCCCTCACCGGCGATGAGCGGTGAGGCGTCGCGCAGCTGGAACTCGAAGCGCATCTGCGTTCCGACGGCAAGCGGCTCCTTCGTGCGAATGAAGATGCCGCCCTGACTGACGTCCACGGCGTAGCGCTCGATGAACTGCTCGAGTGTCTCGCTCTTGAACTTGATTTTGAGCGTGACCGGCGTGCGCTTTCCCTGACGCGTGTTTGGATCGACCAAGGCGTTCTCCCCGAAAGTCCGGCGTTACGACGAACGCAAGACTTCGATTTGTCTCAATTCTAGGCTCGCGCTGAAAACATTGCAACGCAGCCCGGTCATTGGCAGCAACGCGAGCCTTTTTGTGGAATTGTCCGCCGCGATGTCTCCCACTGTGCGCCCTATTCGCCGCGTCCTGGTTGCGAACCGCGGTGAGATCGCTGTTCGGGTCATGCGAACGTGCCACGAACGCGGTCTCGAGACGGTCGCCGTCTATAGCGAGCCCGATCGCCTCGCGCCCCACGTGCTCATGGCCGATGCCGCTGTGGCAATTGGCCCCGCCGCTGCCGCGCAGAGCTACCTCGTGATCGAGAAGATCATCGATGCGTGCAAGCGCACGGGCGCCGACGCGGTGCATCCCGGGTACGGCTTCCTCTCCGAGAACGAGGACTTCGCAGAGGCGTGCGCAGCGGCCGGCATCACCTTCATCGGCCCGTCCGCCGACGCCATGCGGAAGATGGGCAGCAAGACCGAAGCGCGCAAGACGGTGACCGCCGCCGGCACGCCCGTCGTGCCTGGCGACAACGGCCCGAACGGTGATGGCTTCCCCACGTCGGAGCTCGCGCTCGCGGCGGCGAAGAAGATCGGCTTCCCCGTGCTCATCAAGGCCGCCGCCGGTGGTGGTGGTAAGGGCATGCGCCTCGTCGCCAGCGAGGGCGAGCTGCCCGGCGCGTTCGACGGTGCCGTGCGCGAGGCGACTGCCGCGTTCGGCGACGGCACCGTGTACCTCGAGAAGGCGATCATCCAGCCGCGCCACATCGAGATCCAGGTGTTCGGCGATCAGCACGGCAACCTCGTCCATCTCGGCGAGCGCGACTGCTCGGTGCAGCGCCGTCACCAGAAGGTGATCGAAGAGGCGCCGTCGCCGGTCGTGTCGGCCGAGCTGCGCGCCAAGATGGGCGCCGCGGCGATCGCGGCCGCGCGCGCCGTCAACTATGTCGGTGCCGGCACCTGCGAGTTCTTGCTCGGAGCCGACGGCGGCTTCTACTTCCTCGAGATGAACACGCGGCTCCAGGTCGAGCACCCGGTCACCGAAATGATCTACGGCCTCGACCTCGTCTCCTGGCAGCTCGATGTCGCCGAAGGCCGCCCACTACCGCTCACGCAGGAGCAGCTCGACGCGCGCCGTAAGGGGCACGCCGTCGAGTGCCGCATCTATGCGGAGGATCCGGTGAAGTTCCTGCCGTCGCCCGGCACGATCACGCACATGCGCGTGCCCGACGGCCCGTACATCCGCAACGACAGCGGCTGCTACGAGGGCGCCGAGATCCCGGTGCACTACGATCCCATGATCTCGAAGCTCGTCGTGTGGGGCGAAGATCGGCCGCGTGCGATCGCCCGCATGCGGCGCGCGCTCGACGAGTACACAGTGCGCGGCATCGAGACCAACCTCGCGTTCCACCGCCGCTGCTTCCGCCACCCTGCGTTCGTCGAAGGCGAGTACGACACGGGTTTCATCGCTCGCAATGCGAAGGAGCTCGCGCCTTCCGCCGACGAGGCCGAGCTCACGGCGGCGATCATCGCGGCCGCGCTCGACAGCGGCACGCACCTGCACGACGCGCCCAAGCCGAAGGCGACCGGCACGAATGGCACCGCCGCTGGCTACCTGCCGACGACAGAGATCTCGGGGTGGCGGCGCCAGCTGCGCTGATGCCCGCCCGCGCCCCGCTCGCGAGCAGGAGCGCGAGCACATCGGACGCTGTCGAGCGGCACATCTTCGGGCAAGCCCTGGGTGGGCACAGCTCGAGCGGGCCGCACAACGACCCTGGGATCAGCGAACATACGCCGACGGACAGCGTTATCAACGCCTAAAAACGCAAACGATCTCGACGGGTCGCGGGGCGCGCTGTCGGCGATTGCGCATCGCACGCGCCCTCGGTAGAAAGCGTCGGGCGCACGGTCAGGCACGCGCCCGAGAGGATCTTCTATGGCGCAGCAGACCAAGTTCGTATTCGTCACCGGCGGCGTGGTGTCGTCGCTGGGCAAGGGGATGGTCTCCGCGTCGATCGGCGCTCTGATGGAGAACCGCGGCCTCAAGGTCGCGAACATGAAGCTGGACCCGTACATCAACGTGGATCCCGGCACCATGAATCCCACGCAGCACGGCGAGGTGTACGTCACCGACGACGGTGCCGAGACGGACCTCGACCTCGGCCACTACGAGCGCTTCGTCTCTACGAAGATGTCGCGCCTCAATAACATCACGACGGGCCAGGTGTACTCCTCGGTGATCGGCAAGGAGCGCCGCGGCGAGTACCTCGGCTCGACGGTGCAGGTGATTCCGCACATCACCGACGAGATCAAGCAACGCATTCGCAGCTGCGCCGAGGGCCTCGATGTCCTCGTCGTCGAGGTGGGCGGCACGGTGGGTGACATCGAGTCGCTGCCGTTCCTCGAGGCGGTGCGGCAGCTGCGCGTCGAGCTCGGCACGCAGAACTCGGTGAGCGTGCACCTCACGCTGGTGCCGCACATTCGCGCCGCCGGCGAGTTCAAGACCAAGCCCACGCAGCACTCGGTGCAGAAGCTGCGGGAGATCGGCATCCAGTGCGACGTGCTCGTCGTGCGTTGCGAGCAGAAGCTGTCTGACGATGCGATCAAGAAGATGGCGATGTTCTGCTCGGTGGCGAGCGACGGCGTGTTCCAGTCCGTCGACGTCGACACGGTATATCGCTTGCCGCTGATGCTGGCGGAGCAGGGGCTCGATCAGAAGCTCGCCGCGCTGCTCAACATCTGGTCGCGCGCGTCGCGCCTGTCCGCGTGGGACGAGGTCGTGAAGCACATCACCGAGCCCAGCAAGAAGGTCACGGTCGGCTTCATCGGCAAGTACGTACAGCTCGTCGAGGCGTACAAGAGCCTCAACGAGGCGCTGCTCCACGGTGGTATCGCGAACGACTGCAGGGTCGAGATCAAGCACATCGACAGCGAGGACCTCGAGAAGAGCGGCACGGCGTCCTTGGCGCAGTACGACGGTATCCTCGTCGCGCCGGGCTTCGGCGCGCGCGGCACCGAGGGCAAGATCGCCGCGGTCCGCTACGCGCGGGAGTCCAAGGTTCCGTACTTCGGCATCTGCTTCGGCATGCAGATGGCGTGCATCGAGTTCGCGCGCAACGTGTGCGGCCTCGACAAGGCGAACTCGACCGAGGTCGACCCGCAGACGCCGCACCCCGTCGTCGACCTCATGCCCGACCAGCGCGGCGTAACCGATAAGGGCGCCACGATGCGCCTCGGTGCGTATCCGTGCACCCTCAAGCCGGGTACCCGCGCGGCCGAGGCCTACGGTGCGACCGAGATCTCGGAGCGCCACCGCCATCGGTGGGAGATCAACAACAACTACCGCGACGCCCTGGAGCGACACGGCATGGTTGTCTCCGGCATGTCCCCCGACGGCCGGCTGGTCGAGATGATCGAGATCCCGCAGCATCCGTACTTCGTGGCGTGCCAGTTCCACCCCGAGTTCAAGTCGCGCCCGAGCTCGCCGCACCCGCTGTTCGCCCGATTCATCAAGGCCGCGTCCGAGCGCGCGTCCACGAAACGCTGAGAGCTTCGCCAAGAGACCCTGCGAGAAGCTCGCGGTCAGGGGCCGCAGAGCCAAGACATTGTTAGGCTAAAGCAAGAGCCGGGCCACGAGCCCTTTACACTGCGCAACTTTCCACGTACGCTCTCTTCAAGCCTCGTACCAGGGTGATTAGGTCACCCGGCTGGCGGCTAACGCAAGGAAAGACAAGGAGTTTTCCATGGGCATGGAGATGCGCCAGGAACTGAAGCTGTCGCAGCAGCTGGTGATGACACCGCAGCTGCAACAGGCGATCCGGCTGCTCCAGCTGTCTCGCATGGAGCTGGCCGAGCTCGTGCACGACGAGATGCTCGAGAACCCCATCCTCGACGACGAGATGGACCTCGAGCGCGAGCGGAGCGACGAGAAAGACCTCATGGGTGGTGATGAGCAGGCGCTCCACCAGCTGGAGGGCGCGGGCTCGACCGAGACCCCGATCGAGGGGTCGGTGCAGGACGGCGTCGCGCAGACCGAGATCAAGGGCGATGCGACCGCGGTTAACGAGATCGACTGGGAGAACTATCTCGACAACTACACGATGGGGCCGCCGATGCCCGCGTTTCGCGGCGACGGTGAGGAGCTTCCATCGCTCGAAGCGACGCTGACCAAGCCGGCCAGCCTCCACGACCACCTGGCGTGGCAGCTAAAGATGACCAACCTGCCGCAGGACCAGCTCGAGATCGGGCTCGAGATCCTCGGCAACATCGACGCCGACGGTTACTTCAAGGACCCGCCGCTCGAAGAGCTCGCCGCCGACCTCGGCGCTGATCCCATTTTGTGCGAGCAGGTGCTCGAGAAGATCCAGAGCTTCGACCCGATCGGCGTCGCGGCGCGCTCACTCGCCGAGTGCATGCTGATCCAGGCGATCGCCGCGGGGCAAGACGACGACCTCGTCGTCAAGATGATCAAGAGCCACCTCGGCAACCTCGAGAAGAAGAACTACCAGGCGATCGCGCGCGATCTGAAGCAGCCGCTCGACGAGATCTACGAGGCCGCAAAGGTCATCATGGAGTTCGACCCCCGGCCGGGTCGCCAGTACAACACCGACGATCCGCATTACGTCACGCCGGACGTCTACATCCACAAGGTTGGCGACAAGTACTTCGTCGTGCCCAACGACGACGGTCTGCCGAAGCTGAAGATCAGCGGCTTCTACAAGAACGCGATGGGCAACTCGGCCGCGTCCAAGGACTACGTTCAGGACAAGCTGCGCTCGGCGCAGTGGCTGATCCGGTCGATCCAGCAGCGGCAGCGGACGATCATCAAGGTCGCCGAGTCGATCCTGAAGTTCCAGCGCGAGTTCTTCGACAAGGGCATCGCGCATCTAAAGCCGCTCATCTTGCGCGACGTCGCCGAAGACATCGGCATGCACGAGTCGACGGTCTCGCGCGTGACGACCTCGAAGTACGTGCATACGCCGCAGGGCATCTTCGAGCTCAAGTTCTTCTTCAACAGCGGCATCTCGCGCACCAACGGCGAGGACCTCGCGTCGCAGGCCGTGAAGTCGAAGATCAAAGAGCTGGTCGGCGGCGAGGACCCCAAGCGTCCTCACTCGGACCAGAAGATCGTCGAGTTGCTCAAGAAGGGCGGCATCGACATCGCGCGCCGCACCGTCGCGAAGTACCGCGAGCAGCTCGGCATCCTGTCGTCGAGCAAGCGCAAGCAGGTCTTCTAGCGCCGAGCCCGATCGGCGGCTGTGCGGCTTCCAGATTCGAAGCGGTCTGGAGCTTCATCGTTCTTTTCGGCGGAAGAAACGAACGCTAGAACTCCTGACGGTGGTTCGAGTAGACTCCGCGTGGCTCTTACGAAATTCCCGTCGAGGATCTGTGATTCTTCGGTGACAAGAGGCGTAGGATGGATCTCGAACCATCCTGGAGGCCACGTAGATGCAATTCGCGGTGACGTTCCGCCACATGGAACCGACCGAGGCTCTGAAGTCATACGCGCGCGAGCGCATGGAGCGGGTTCGGAAGTACCTGCCGGACCCGATCAGCTGTCACGTGGTGCTCAGCACCGAGCGTCACAACCATCGCATCGACGTCACTTTCCAGTTGCACAACGGCCTCGCGGTCGCAGGACACGAGACGACCGAGAACATGTACAGCTCGATCGATCTCGTCATCGCGAAGATCGAGCGTCAGGTTCGCAAATACAAAGGCAAGCTCGAGGGCATGAAGGCGCGCCCGCACAACGTGCAGGCGCTCCCGTGGTCACACTCGATCGTTTCCGAGGCGTTCGAGGGGATCAACGGCGAGGCCAATGGGCACGCTGCGTCTCCAGCGCCCGATCACGCCTCGGCGGGACCGGCTCCCGAGTTTAAGGTCGTCAAGACCGAGAAGTTCCACGCCCAGCCGATGTCCGTCAGCGATGCGATCGTGCAGATGAACCTGCTGCACGAGTCGTTCCTCGTCTTCCGCTCGGAAGAAGCAGATGGCCGGGTGGCTGTCGTCTATAAGCGCGAGGATGGCGGTTACGGGTTGATCGAGACACCTGCCGCCACTTGATCCGAAAAGAAGTGGTACCTTGATTCGCGGCTGATGAAGATTGTCGACCTCATCAAGCGCGACATGGTCGTACCCGCGCTGCAGGCGACCGACAAGCGCGGCATCCTCGAGGAGCTCGCCTCGTACATGGCGGGCCGTCATGCGCGCATCGATCGCGCGACGCTGGCGCGCGTGCTCATCGAGCGGGAGCAACTCGCGTCGACCGCGATCGGCGAGGGTGTCGCGATCCCGCACGGGAAGCTCGCGACCGTGGGCGAGATCGTGGCGTGCCTCGGGCGCGCACCGTCCGGGGTCGAGTTCGACTCGATGGACGGCCAGCCGACGTTTCTGTTCTTTGTCCTAGTGGCGCCCGAGTCATCGACCGGTGCCCACCTGAAGGCGCTCGCGCGGATCAGCCGCGTGTTCAAGGACCCCGAGTTCCGCAAGCGACTCCTCGCGGCGGGTGATGCCGAGTCGATGTACACCGTCGTTGCGGAAGAGGACGCCAAGTACTAGTGGCGATGCTCGACCAGGGCCCAGGGGCGGTGCTCACGGTGGGTGAGCTGCTCGAGAACAAAGAGCTCGAGCTTTCGGCGGTTGCCGGTTCGGCGGGGCTCACGCGCACGGTGGCGGTGCCGCGGATCCAGAAGCCCGGACTCGCGCTGACCGGGTGGCCCGAGCAGCTGCATCCGCATCGGGTGCTCGTGCTCGGCGGCACCGAGATCGACTACCTGAACGACGTCGCGCCCGCGCGGACGGTCGGCATCGAGACGCTACTCGCGAGCGAGCCCGCGTGCATCGTGGTGTGCCGCGGGCAACAACCTCCCGCGGAGCTGATGGCGGCCGCCGATACGCGGGGCGTGCCCGTGCTCGTCAGCGCACTCGTCACCGCAGACTTCATCGCCCTCGTCACCTCGTGGATGGGCGATCGGCTCGCACCGACGGTCCAGCTGCACGGCGTGCTGATGGACGTGACCGGCATCGGGGTGCTCCTGCTCGGCAAGAGCGGCATCGGCAAGAGCGAGACCGCGCTCGACCTCGTGGTGCGCGGGCATCGCCTGGTCGCCGACGACATCGTGAAGGTCCGCGCGCGGGCAGGGCGGCTGTTCGGCCGCGGTGCCGGCATCCTCGGCCACCACATGGAGATCCGCGGCCTCGGCATCATCAACATCGAGGACCTGTTCGGCGTCGCCGCGGTCCGCGAGGCCAAGAAGATCGAGCTCGTCGTCGAGCTGCACGAGTGGGACGAGACGGCGGAGTACGACCGGCTCGGGTTCGACGATCAGTACGAGCGCATCCTCGGCATCGACGTGCCCAAGATTCGTCTGCCGGTGCGCCCGGGCCGCAACCTCGCGACGTTGACCGAGGTGGCCGCGCGCAACCAGCTCCTGAAGCTGCAGGGCACGCACTCGGCGCGCGCCTTTCGCGACCAGCTGCACCGTGCGATGGCCGAGGAGTCCGCGGCCGGCATGGAGACGGTCGAGTAGCCATGCAGATCGTGATCGTCACGGGACTATCCGGTGCGGGTAAGAGCACCGCGCTGCGCGCGCTCGAGGACATCGAGTTCACGTGCGTCGACAACATCCCGGTGCCGCTCGTCGCGCAGCTCGTCGATCACCTCGCGCACGAGGGCGATCGCGACAAGCTCGCGCTGGCGATCGACTCGCGGCAGCGGCGCAACCTCTCGGGCTGGGCCGCCGCGCTGACCATGCTGCGGGGGGCAGGGCATCGCCTGGAAGTCATGTTCCTCGACGCGTCGGACGAAGTGCTGCTGCGCCGGTTCAGCGAGACGCGCCGGCGGCATCCGCTGTCGGGCGATGACTTGATCGACGGCGTGCGCCGCGACCGCGAGCTGATGGCCGAGCTGCGCAACGGCGCGATGGTCGTCGACACGTCGAACCTCAACATGCACCAGCTGAAGGCGATCATTCAGGACCGCTACGGCGGCACCGGCAAGCTCGCCGTCACGCTGGTCTCGTTCGGCTTCAAGCACGGCCTGCCGCTCGAGTTCAACCAGGTATTCGACGTGCGCTTCCTGCCGAACCCGTACTTCGAGCCGACGCTGACCCATCTCGACGGGCGCGACCCCGAGGTCGCGAAGTTCGTGATGGGGCCCGTCGGGCTCGAGCTCACGCGGCAGGTCGAGAGCATGCTCAGATTCACGCTTCCCCATTTCCAGAAGGAAGGGAAGCTGTACGTCACCATCTGCGTCGGCTGCACGGGCGGCCGACATCGCTCGGTGGCGATCGTCGAGGAGCTGCGGCGGCGGCTCGGCGGCGAGTGGGACATCCTGGTCCGCCATCGCGATGTCGCGCGGGGGACCTGACAAAGACATGGCGGACGCAGAGAAATCGGTGCTGATCCAGAACGAGCTCGGCCTGCACGCGCGCGCGGCGACCAAGCTCGTCCAGATCGCCGCCAAGTTCCCGTGTGACATCACGCTGTCCAAGGACGGTCACGAAGTGAACGGGAAGAGCATCATGGGGGTCCTCATGCTCGTCGCGAGCAAGGGCACGACGGTCACCATCAAGGCCAAGGGTGACAAGGCGAGCGAGGCCGTCGCCGCGATCACCGCGCTGATCGACGACAAGTTCGGCGAGGGCAAGTGACGTGACGCGAGCGGGCGGTGAGCGCGAGCTACGCCTCGAGATGCGCAAGCAAGGGCTCGGCGTGTCGGCGGGCATCGCCTTCGGTCGCGCGTTCCTGATCGGCCGTGACACGCTCAAGGCACCGCGCCATCACATCGAATCCGACGACGTCGATACCGAGATCGCGCGCCTGTACAAGGCGATCGCGGCGTCGGACAAGCAGCTCGCGAAGATCAAGGAGAAGCTCGCGAGCGAGAACGAGAGCGACTACCACATCATCACGGCCCACCAGATGATGCTCCACGACGAGCACCTGGTCGGGGCCGCCGTTGGCTACATTCGCGAGGAGCTGATCAACGCCGAGTGGGGCCTGCGCCGCGCCGTCGACGACATCGCGAGCGTGTTCGATCAGGTCGAGGACGAATACCTGCGCGAGCGCCGCAGTGACGTCGAGTTCGTGTTCGAGCGCGTGCTGCGAAACCTGTTGGGCCGCGATACGGGTCCGCTCGCGCCGCCACCCGACGCGATCGTCGTCGCATATGACCTGTCGCCGGCGGACACGGCGCAGCTGCACAAGGCCGCCGTGTCGGGCCTCATCACCGACGCGGGCGGAAAGACCTCGCACACGGCGATCATCGCGCGCGCGCACGAGATCCCCGCGGTCGTCGGCCTCGAGAACATCACCGAGGTCGTCGAGACCGATGACCTCGTGCTCATCGACGGGGCTGCAGGCATCGTCATCGTCAACCCCGCGCCCGCCACGGTCGCCGAGTTTCGCGACGAGCAGCGCCGCCAGGTGGCCGCCGGCGCCGTGCTGCAGGCGATGCGCGACCTGCCACCGCGCACGCGCGACGACGTCGACATGGCGCTGTACGCGAACATCGACGGGCCCGAGGAGCTCGAGGACGCGATCGAATACGGTGCGATGGGCGTCGGCCTGTTTCGCACCGAATATCTCTTCATGGGGCATAGCGAGCTGCCCGACGAGGACACGCACTACCGCACGGCGGTCGAGGTCATCGATCGCCTGGGTGGACGCCCCGCGACGATCCGCACCTTCGACCTCGGTGCCGACAAGCTCGCCCCGTTTCTCGAGGCCGCCGACCTGCAGGAGGCAAATCCTGCTCTCGGCCTGCGCTCGATCCGCTTGTGCCTCGCCGACCTCGGACGCGGACTGTTCAAGACCCAGCTGCGTGGCCTGTTGCGCGCATCGGCGCACGGGCCGATCAAGATCATGTTCCCGATGATCTCCGGCGTCTCGGAGCTACGCGCGGCGAAGGCCGTCGTCGAAGAGGTGAAGACGGAGCTCACGGCGCAGGGCATCGCGTTCGACGAGCACGTCAAGCTGGGCATCATGATCGAGATGCCATCGGCGGCGCTGACCGCGGATCTGCTGGCGCAGGAGTGTGACTTCTTCTCGATCGGCACCAACGACCTCATCCAGTACACGATGGCGGTCGACCGGGTGAACGAGTACGTCTCGTACCTGTACGAGCCGCTACATCCGTCGCTGCTGCGGCTCATCGGCGACGTCGCCAAGGCGGCCAACGCGGCCAACATCCCGGTCACGGTCTGTGGCGAGATGGCCGGCGAGCCGATGATCGCGCCCATGCTGCTCGGCCTCGGCATCCGCGAGCTGTCGATGAGCGCGGTGTCGGTGCCCGAGGTGAAAGCGACGATCCGCTCGATGTCGCTCGTGGGTGCCGAGGCACTGGTCGGCAAGGTGAAGAAGCTCGCGACCGCCGCCGAGGTGCGCGCGATGGTGTCGGATTACGTGCTGGAGCTCGCGGGGCCGCGAAAGGGACGTGCATGACGCCTCCGCGGATCGCCGCGGCGTTGGCGGCGGTCCATGCCTTCGCGTTTGCAGCCTCGACTGCTGAGGCGGGTGATCCACTTCGCGTCCATCGCACGCTCGAGACCGAGCACTTCATCGTTCACTACTGGGACCCGCTCGAGCCGGTCGCGCGCCGCATCGCCGTGGTCGGGGAGGCTGCCCACCGCACGCTCTCGCCCGCGCTCGATCACCAGCCCGACGGCAAGACGATCATCGTCGTCGTCGACGACACGGATAGCGCGAACGGCTTCGCGGGCGTGTTGCCGCGCAACGCGATCCAGATCTTCGCGACCGCGCCCAACAGCTTCACCGAGCTCGACGATCACGACGACTGGCTGTACGGCCTGACGGCGCACGAGTACACGCACGTGCTGCACCTCGACACGATGTCGGGGCTGCCGAACATCTACAACGGCATCTTCGGGAAGACGTGGGCGCCGAACCAGGTGATGCCGCGCTGGGTGATCGAAGGCATCGCGGTCTACGAGGAGTCGAAGCATTCCGCGGGTGGGCGCAACCGCGGCTCGCGCTTCGACCAGGTGATCCGCATCGCGCGCCACGCCGATAAAGATCTTCGCCTCGATCAGGTCAGCGGCGCGCCGCGCATCTATCCGCGCGGCAACGCGGCGTACATCTACGGCTCGCACTTCTTGCGCTACGTGTTCGATCGCTTCGGTGCCGACACCCTGCGCAAGATGAGTCACACGTCGGGTGACTACGCGCCCCCCTTCGCCATCAACCGTCAGATCGCGAAGGTCGTCGGAAAACCCTTCACCGAGCTCTATGACGACTGGAAGGGCTACCTGCGCGACCGCTACGGCATGCAGGAGCTCGCCGCCGAGCGCCGCGGGCTCGCCACCGGCCGTCAGCTGACGACCAGCGCCGAGGTCAACTACTACCCGCACTACACCGCAGACGGCAAAGAGCTGGTGTGGCTGCAGTCGGACGGCTACTCGAATCCGAACGTGCGCGCGATGCCCGTCGGTGCGGACCAGAGCCGGTCGCGCAAGGTCGTGCAGATGGATGCGATGGGGCCGTTCGACGTCGTCGACGACGGGTCGCTGGTCTACGAACAGGCGCGCCTTTACCGTCGCGACTACTCGTTTCAGGATCTATTTCGCTGGGACGCGCGCACCGGGGAGACCGTGCGGCTTACCCACGGCAAGCGGGCGCGCGATCCGTCTGTCTCGCAGGACCAGCGCAAGATCGCGTACTCGCGGAACGGACCCGAAGGCGCGGTGCTCGTGGTCGCCGACGCCGTGCCGAACGCACCCGAGCAGGTGGTGTGGAAGGGCGCGCCGTTCGATCGCGCGTACCAGCCCGCGTGGTCGCCCGACGGCACGCGCATCGCCTTCTCGGCGTGGCGCAAGAACGGCTACCGCGACATCCTGCTGCTCGAGCTCGCGACCGGTGTCGTCGAGGAGATCACGCGCGACCGCGCGCTTGACATGGCGCCGCGCTGGGCCCCCGACGGCAAGACGCTCTACTTCGACAGCGATCGCACCGGCATCTCGAACCTCTATGCATGGGACCTCGACGCGCGCCGCCTGTGGCAAGTGACCAACGTGCTCGGCGGCGCCTTCCAGACCGCGCCGTCGCCCGACGGCAAGCGGATCGCGTTCCAGGCCGCGGCGCCGAGGGGCGGCTACGACCTGTTCGAGATCCCCGTCGACCGATCGACCTGGCTGCCCGCACGGGCGATGATCGATGACCGCCCCGAACCGTCGAACGTGCTCGATGACTCGGCGAAGGTGTCGGCGTCGCGGCCGTACCGCGCGGCCGAGTCGCTCTCGCCGCAGGCATGGACCGCATCGGTGCAGATGGGCGACGTTCCCTCGCTGTCGCTGCAGACCTCCGGCTCGGATGCGTTCGGGCTGCACTCGTATTCGCTCGCCGTCGGGCTCCGCCTCGATAACGGCGAGGCCAACATCGGCGCGTCCTACAGCTACAGCCGGATGCGGTTTCCGCTCCGGTTCGCGTTCGCACGCACGCTCGTCGAGCGCGGCGGCCTGCGCATCGATGGCATGAACCGGTCGTTCCGCGAGGAGGACTGGAGCGCGACGCTGTCGTCGAGCATTCCGTTCGAGTCGCGCCCGCACGCGAGCTGGTCGCTGTCGTTCGACTACGACGTCGACTGGTTCCGCAACGTCGACAAGGACGACATCCCGCTCGATCCGTCGGCGCGCGTGCCGGTCATCCCCGCCACGGACTACCTGCAGTCCGGCGTGGGCATGCGCCTCGGGTTCTCGACGACACGTGGCACCACGTTCGGCGTGGGGCTGCAGAGCGGCTTCGATGGCTCGCTCGGCGTCCGCCTCGATCACCCGGCGATCGGCGCGACCTACCGCAACATCACGCTCAGCTACAATACGAACGCGTTCCGTCGTCTGTGGGGCAAGACCCCTGTGCTCGCGGCCCGGCTCGCGGGCGCGCTCCGCGCCGGCGACACGGTGCGGTTTGGCGCGTACAGCCTCGGCGGGGTGCCCCCGCAGGACATCGCGCAGGCGGTGGTCAACAGCACGCGCGCGGGCGTCATGGGCTACCTGCGTGGGTTCCCCACCCGCTCCGTCGTCGGCAACCAGTTCCACCTGCTCAACGTCGAGTACCGGCAGGAGCTGTGGGCGATCGAGCGTGGCCTCGGGACGCTGCCAATCTATGCGCGGCGCATGCACTTCGCGTTGCTCTCGGATACCGGCACCGCGTTCGACACCACGTTCGCGCTGGATCGTAACTTCCGGCAGTCGGTCGGCGCTGCGCTGCGCCTCGATCTGTTCTTCGGCTACTTCGTCCCCGGCACGCTCGAAGTCGGTTACGCGCGCGGCGTCACCGCAGGCGGCGTCGGGCAGAGCTGGATGCTTCTGACGGGGACCCTATGAGCGAGCCGAAGCTTCCCGTCGGCGGCGACATCGCCATCGAGATCGCGCGCGAGCTCGCGGAACCCGTGCGCGCGCTCCGCGATCGGCTCGGCCTCGTCGTCGATCACCTCGAGCGCCACGTCGCAACGTCGACCGGCCCGGCGCCCTATCCATGGCGCTCGCTGCAGACGCTCCGGCAGGACCTCGCCGGCGCGTACCTCGAGGCCACCACGCTCGCGCGCCGGCTCGACGAGCTCGACCGCGCCCTCGACGACGAGCCGCCCGCCTGGTTCGACTTGCCCGCGGCCGTCGACCTCGGCCTCCGCCTCGCCGGCCACCACCTCGGTGCGGACATCGAGCTCCTCATCGACCTCGCCAACACACCGCCGGTGCGCTGCACGCCCGGCACGCTCGCCCTGCTCGTCGCGCAGATGGTCGCCGCGTGCGCCACCTCGGCCCGCGGGCGAGCGGGCAGCACGCTCACCATTCGCACTGTCGGCGAGGGCGCGTTCGCGATCGTGCTCATCGCCGACAACGGCGAGGGCAGCCCGCGCGCGCTCGAGCTTGGTGACATCGCGCGCGAGGTGCTCGCGCCGTGGGGGGGTAGCGTCGACGCGGCCTCGGAGGAAGGGCAGGGCTGTGCGTTCGAGCTGCGATTGGTCGCGGTTCCGTAGCGCCGGGTCGTGCCGGCGCAGCACTAGCACCGCGCCCGCGTCGCCACCCCAGACCCTGGCGACGCAAAGACACAAAGGACGCGAAGCAGAGAATTTATCGAACCCGTCACGCTCCGCCGACGAGGTCGCGTCACGACCCATCGAGATGTGAGAGTGTTCGGCCGAAGGCCCGAAGGTCTCACCGCTTTGCGTCCTTCGCGTCTTTGCGTCGCCTCCTCGGGCACGGTCCAACGTCGGATCGTGGGATTGGGGGGCGCGCGATCGCTCGAGCACGACGAAACGGGTCGCTAGCGGCCGGCGGTGTGTCCCGACCACGCTTCGTAGTCGGCGATGCGCTTCGAGAGCAGCGTCACATCTTCACCCGCGGCGGCGCGGCCGTCGGCGGCGACGACGAGGAGGCCCATGGCGGCCTGGAGCAGGCGGCCACCCGCGAGCGGGAGGTTGGCGCCGCGCAGCGCGTACTCGCGCACCTCGGACACCCGGAAGTGCGCCGAGCCGACCTGCAGGAAGTCGCCGCGCAGGTAGACGACGTCAGAGCCGACGAGCAACGCGCTCTCGAGCTCGCGGCGCGCCGAGGCTTCACCCTTGCCCTCGGCCTGCGCGCGCATGCGGCGCTTGGCGTCCTCGTAGACTTCGGGGCGCGTGATGGGGGCGTCGCGCGTGTACGGCGCGAGCTGCTCGGCGATGTGCTTTGCGGCTTCGGGGCCGTCGGCGACGTGGAGGGCGACCTCGAGATCGCCGAGGGCCAGGAGCAGATCGCGGCTGCGCTGGCGGCGGCGCGCCTCGCTGAACCGCTCGTGGGCGAGATAGGCGAGGCCGGCGCACGCGAACACGCCGCCGGGGAGCAAGGAGAGCGCGGCGGCGACCCCGCCGGCCGTTGCGACGCCCGACCACACGAGCGGGCCTGTCGGCGAGCGGCCGATCAGCTCGACGCGATCGAGCAAGCGTGCGTCGAGGCGAATGATGGGATTACCGGGCGGCGCGATGACGAGCCATGCGCCGTCGACGCCGATGCCACTGCGAGGCAACAGGCGCGAACGATCGAGAGGAGTGGGGGCGGTGGCTTCCATGGCATCAAGCGAGCTCGACGACGCCGACCTCGGCGAGGTGGGCAAAGGCGAGGAGGGCCTCGCCTTCGCGCACGGGGGCGGAGCGGATGAGCGACAGCAAGTCCCAGCGACCGTCGACGCGCGCGGCGAGCTCGACCTCGGCGGCCGACAGGCCGAGCTCGGCGGCCTGTGTTGGCGCGACGTCTTTCACGCGCTTGGGCACGCAGTGACGCGCGAGGAGCTGCCTGGCCACCTCGGCGACGCGTGCGCGCTGGATGGACGTGTAGGTCTGGCGGACCTCGGCGTTGCCCGGGTCCTGCTGGAGCGCTTGCGACGCCATCGCGAAGGCACCCGCGCGGTCGCCCTGGCGAAGGCGGCTGCGCGCACCCGCGGCGAGCTCGGCGGCCGAGTTCGTGCGCTCGCCGCGATGCCGGCGGTCGATCACTAGCTGCTCGCGTGCGACCATCTTCGCGAGCTCGTCGTAGACCGTGAACCGCTCGCCCGCGAAGGCCGCGACGATGTCGGCACCGGTCCGGCGATCGACGGCAAGGCTCCACATCTTCCCGACCTCATCTTCCGCGGGAGGCGGAGGCGCTGCCGCGGGGGGCGCATAGAACATCGCCTCGTCACTGCCGAGCAGGCCCATGATCTCGGTCATGCGAGCCATGCGCCGCCGCGCGACCGTGAGGCAAATCTCGATGGGTAGGTGCGCGGCCACCCCGATCGCGGCCGGCGCCATACGAGGAATAATGTCGAAGGTGCCGTCGGTCCAGGTGACGACATCGGTCACCGTCTCGCGGATCTTCGTGGCGAGAATTCCGCTCAGCTCGTCCTCTTTGATCAGCCCCGACATGAGGAGCACTTTGCCCAGAGGAACACCGGTCTCGGCCCGGGTCTCGAGTGCGTCGGCGAGGGCGCGGTCGGGTACCAGGCCACTGCGGACGAGGATGACACCCAGCTGTTCCTCGCGACGGTTGGAGCTCGCGAGGATGATGGCGCCGCCGTCGACGATCACGCTGCGGACGACCCCGCGCCGCTCGAAGGTGATCGGCCCCGAAAGCCCACGCTTGACGGCCCAGTCGAGGACGTCTTCGGCGGGCATGGTACTGAGCGCGCCGCGCACCGACATGGCTTTGAGCATAGCGGAGAATCGGCTAAGGTGTCGCTGATGGCCGACGCTCAGAAGGTGGCGAGCAAGGGCATCGTGATCCATCCGAAGGTGCTCGTCGTCGGCGGCACGCTCGCCCTCGCTGGACTCGCGATCGCCGCCGCATTCATTTGGATGGTCCCGAACGCCGCCGCGCGTGAGGAGAAGGCGGCGTGCCGTGGGATGCGAGGCGATCTGCCCTTGCAGAAGGCCATCTGTGGCGGCCGGCCCTGCTCGCTCCCCACATCTGCCCCGGACTTCACGGCGCTCGACCACGAGGGCAAGCCGGTGCGGCTGTCCGACTTCCGCGGCAAGGTCGTCTTGCTCAACTTCTGGGCGTCGTGGTGCGGCGTCTGCAAGACCGAGAAGCCGGCGCTGGCCAAGATGGCCGCCGGTGCCGACCGCGATGACTTCGTTGTGCTCGCTCTTGCATCGGACCGCGACTGGTCGGACGTCCTGCTCTCGCTCGTCGACAGTCTGGCGTGGCGGCCCAAGGCCGACCACGAGATCAAGCTCCCCGAGGCGCTCTCCATCTACAAGGAGAAGCTCCCCGACGGCGTGCCGTTCAAGGTGTTCCTCGATCCTCCCAACGACGACGGCAACATCGGCGCGATCGCGAAGGCGTGGGGCATCAAGGCCGTCCCGGAGACTGCGCTCATCGACCGCGACGGCAACATTCGCGCGTACTTCGTGAACAAGCGCGACTGGTCGTCGGGGGTCGCCCAGACGTGTCTGCGTTCGGTTCTCGACGGGGACTGAGCGCACCGCCGCCGCGAGTTCGAGCGCGCGATCGCCGCGAGGCACTCGGGCGTGGTAGTTTCAGCGCATGGCTCGCGTCCTCGTGATCGACGACGAGCCGGACGTGGTCCGGCTGATCGTCAAGGTGTTGTCGGGGCGTGGCCACGTCGTGCAGGTCGCGCGTGACGGTGCGAGCGCCCTGTCGCGGGTCAAACACGAGCCACCCGATGTCATCTTGCTCGACAGCGACCTGCCGCGCATCGACGGCGCCGAGGTATGCCGCCGCATCAAGACCGACGAGGCCACCAGCGACATTCCCATCGTGATGATGACGTCGTCGTACATCGACATCTACGACGTCAACGCGGCGGGTGGTCCCAACGCGTTCGTGGTGCGGCCGTTCGTGCGGGAGGTGCTCGCGAACGTCGTCGAGCGCGTGTTGTTCAAGCGCGACTGATGGACAAGGTCCCGTTCACGATCCTCACCGGCTGGCTCGGCGCGGGCAAGACGACCGCGCTCAACCGCATGCTCGCCGCGCAGCACGGCAAGCGGATCGCCGTCCTCGTCAACGAGCTCGGCCGGATCTCGATCGACACGCAGCTGATCATCGGCCGCGGTGGTGATGTGCTCGAGCTCGCGGGCGGCTGCGTGTGCTGCAAGGTCGATATCAAGAACGACCTATGGGACGGCATCGGCGACATCATCGCGCGTGCGCGCCCGGACCATGTCGTCCTCGAGACCACGGGCATCGCCGAACCAGCCGCGATCCTCGACGGGCTCGTGCGCGTGCCCGAGGCCGTGCGTGACTCGATCTTGCCGGCGGGCGTGGTGTGCGTCGTCGATGCCGAGGCCGCCGGCGAAGCGATCGAGCGGCGCGAGGAAGCGCGCGAACAAGCAATGGCCGCCGATCGCGTGCTGCTCTCCAAGCTCGACACGGCCACCGCGGCAGCCGTGGCGCGCGCGCACGCGATCCTCGACGAGGTTGCTCCCTCCGCAGAGCGCGCGAGCTTTCCGTTCGACGACGCGGGCGCGCGGGCGATGACCGGGTGGGTCGTCGAACCGCGCAAGCTGCGTGCGTGGTCAGAGCGCACGCGCCATCACGATCACGATCACGACCACGGACACCTGCATGGCAATCAGCTGGTCGCCGTCGCGTTCACCGACGAGGCGCCGCTTGTTGGCGAGCGCGTGCTCGCGTACGTGCAGAGCCTCGGCGATCGGCTCGTGCGCGCAAAGGGCTTCGTGCACCTCGCGGGCGACGAGCGCCGCGGCTTCGTCGAGCGCGCGGGCATTCGCACCGAGCTGCGCCACGAGGGCACGTGGGGCGATGCGCCGCGCAGGACCGAGCTGGTGCTGATCGGCGACGGCCTCGACGAGGGCGCCGTGCAGCGCGCGCTCTGGGCCTGCCGTGCCGGCGGCCAGGCGGGCTAGTTGCTCGTGAAGCCGACGCCGTCGCGGGTGAACGCGAGGGAGCCGTCGATGCTGGTCATGCCGTCGCTGCCCCACACCTTGTCGAGCACCGTATCGAGCGAATAGCCGGCCGCCTCGTCGAGCGTCATCGGCAGATCGTACGCGTAGATCCACATCGTCACCGGGCGTCCCGGGACCCAGTGCATGCCCAACGAGGCCAGATCCGGAATCGTGACCGAGTGTCCGCTGGTCAGCGTGCGCCAGTTCCACGGGTAGCGGTTCTGCGTGGCGTCGTATTGCGCGATGTCGACGATGAAGAGCTTGTGGTTGACGTCACTCCAGCGGATGGCATCGCCGGGCGTCACGGCTGTGCCGAGGGCCGGCTCCTCGATGTGCGCCGGTGCCGGTACTGTCAACACCAGGTCCTGTGCGTCGGTCGGGATGTCGCGCACGAATCGCATCGCCTCGCCGTCGGGTGTGTGCGCGGACGCGGTGAAGCCTGCCGAGATGCCAACGCCGCTCGGCATCACACCCGAGAACGCCGCCAGCGCGCCGGTGCCGTCGAACCGGTGGACCTCGACGCTCGCACCGCCGGCCGCCGCAAACATCGTTACGCTGGCCCACTCCGTATCGGCAGGGACGGCAATCGTGCCCGCCATCATGACCTCGATAGGATCGTGCGCAGCCAGCGCGATGCCACTCGTCACCTTGCCGGCCTCGACCTGCACGGTCGCGGTGCCGAGCGCTTCGAACGAGACCGGGTTCGCCTTGGGCGTACCGTCGTCGGTGTACTTGATCGCGAGGATGCTCGCGGTCGTCGTTTCGGGACCCCACCAGCGCGCGTACTGGTTGTTGAAGTTCGGGGCGTACATGTTGTCGAACGTCTCGGCGCTGTAGGGCGTGGTGACGCCGAGCATCATGTGGTCGCCTTGTTTTGTCGGCGTCATCAGCGCGCCCTGGATCGTGGCGTCGTGGCTCTCGGGCCAGTACGTGTAGAGGATGCGCGGCGTCGCGGTCGTGAGGCCGACGACCGAGGACACCAGCGAGGAGCCAGTCTCGGTGAGCACCACCTCGTAGGGCGCGGTGACGTCGGTGAAGGTGAACTTGCCTTCGGCGTCCGACAGGACGCTCTTGCCCGCGACCACCACGATCTTGTTGGCTAGCGGCAGGCCGGCGCGGTCGACGACAACACCGTCGATGTGTGGCAGCACCACCGGTGCGGGCGGCTGTTCTTCCATCATCGGATCGTCCGGGGCAGGGCCGACGTGATCGGCCGGATCGGACGCACAGGCGGTGACGGCGAGCAGTGAAGAGGCGAGCGAGAGCCAGCGGGTGCGAAGCGAGAGGTCGAGCATGCGGGCGCTTCGTGCAGCGCGTGCGCCATGTGGACTTCACGTCAATTCACGCACCTGGAAGCGTAACCGCAGCGTGCGGCTGCGTGCGCGCACGGTTCGCGCACGGGGGCACTATCGCGACGTCGCCCACACGGCGCTGCGCACGTGGGTGAGCGCAGCTTCGCCTGCGATCAGGCCGGCGTCATCGGCATCGTGAACGGCGAGGCCGATGAGATCGCCGCCGGCCGGGGCCGCACCGAACGCGGCATCGACTGCGATCCACGCGCGGCCGGTCCAGCTGATCGCCCAGCGATGGCGCACCAGGCGATCGCCGTCGATGCGAAGGCCGGTGACCACCCGGGTCGGGATCGCGAGGCCCGCGGCGAGCGCGGCGTAGGCGAGGGCGAACGTGGTGCAGTCGCCCGCGGTCGCGGTGGTCGCGGTCCGCGTCGTGGCGATGCCAGTGCCGAGGTCGGGCGCGATGCGCGCCTGCACGCGCGCGACAAGCCCGACGATCTCGAACGTGCGATCCATACCGCGAGGGCCGGGTGGCATGTCGCCGGGCAACCGCGCCGACAGCTCGAGCTCGAGGCCGGTCTGCGTCGCCTGGGCGGCCTGGCCGGGAACCGCGGGAAGTGCGAGGTCCCCGTCTAGCCACATCCGCGAGCCACGCCGACCGAGCAGGGGGATCGAGGTCGCGGCGACCAGATCGACGGGGGCGATGTCCGCGGCGGCCTGTGCGGCCGTTGCGCGCATCGCGATCACACCTTCGCCATCGACGACGCGCGCGGGGGCGCCGTCCTCGTCGAGATCGATGGTCGCTTCGACGATGGGGCCGCGGTCGAGCGTGACCTGCGCGACGAGGCGGCGCGGCGCGATCGGCTCGACCCGCCCGACACCGCTGACGAACCCGCGCGCGGGCAGGAACACCGCGCCGGAGAACGTACCGTCGCGGCGCACGAGCATGGGCACCAGCTCGGCCGGGATGGCATCGGCGGGCAACTGCACGCGCACCTCCTCGACGGTGGCGCGCCAGCCACGGCCGTCCCGGATCGCCTCGCCGCTGCGGAGGCCGCCGGCGCGTTCGGTCCACGTGACCCGAGTCGGCACGAGCGCGCGATCGGTCGCGATCTCGATCGTAGTGGTCATTGCGACGGGCGCGTCACCGCGCAAGAAGCGCAACGTCTCCACGCGCCGTACGAGCACGCCCGAGGCCGACCACGCCTCGGTCTCGTAGGCGGAGCCGACCTGTGCGCCGCCGAGCCAGATCGTGTAATGGCGCGCGAGGTCCCGCGCGGGCTCGCCTGGGGCATCGGCCTTCTGCGCAGGCGTGCGCGCGCACGCCGCGAGGACGACCAGGACGGCCAACTTCACGAAAATGATCGTAGCCAGCCCGCGAGCACGATCGCAAACTCGGCGCATGGCGGCCTGGTTCCTCGTCGGATGTGGCTACACCGGGACCCGGCTTGCCCGGGCGCTCGTCGCGCGCGGCGACGCAGTGACGGTCACGCGGCGGTCGACCGAGGCCGCGCGCGTACTTGGTGCCGAGCTCGGTGTGCGTGCCGTGCGCGCGGACCTCGGCGACCCCGCGTCTCTCGAAGGCATCGTTCCGCCTGACGCGATCGTGGTCTGCCTCGCGCCCCCGGGACCGGATCCGGCGGGCGAGCTGCGCGCGCTCGCCGCCGCTGCGCGAGGTGCTCGCCGGCTGGTCTACGTGTCCTCGACGGGCGTCTACGGGCCCGCCGGTGGGGCCTGGGTCGACGAGAGCTGGCCACTCGCGCCACAGGCGCCATCCGGGATGGCGCGGGTCGCGGCCGAGGCGGCACTCGCCAACATCGACATCCCCTCGGTCGCGCTGCGCGTCGCTGGCATCTACGGACCCGAGCGCAGCATCGCCGACCGCATCCGCGCCGGCACCTACCGCATTGTTGGCGATGGGCACGCGCACATCAGTCGCATTCACGTCGACGACCTGGTCGCGGTCATCGTCGCGGCGGGCACGTCGAGGTACGTCGGGACGCTCAATGTCGCCGACGACGAACCGGCGCCCAGTGGCGAGGTCGCCGATGCGGTCGCCGCCAAGCTCGGCCTGCCGCCGCCGCCGCGGGTGCCCGCGACCGCGGTGCCGCCGGAGGTTGCGGCGATGCTCACGGCGGATCGCCGGATCTCCAACCGCCGCATGAAGGACGAGCTCGGACTGACGCTGCGCTACCCGAGCTGGCGCGACGGACTCTTGTAGCGGCGCCGCAGCCCGACGAGCGCGACGAGCGCGGCGAGCGCGAGTTCACCGCGCGGGGCGCCACCGGCATCACAACATCCGCCCACGTCCTTCTTCGCAGGGGTCGCATCGGGCGGCATCGGCGGCGGTGCGATCACGCCGGCGCACGTCGCGGACGGCCCGGTCGCACCGAACTGCTGCTGCAGCGCGGGCCACTGCGGATCGCACACCTCGTGTGTCGTCGTGCCCACAGGGCAGGTCAGGGGACCCGCGAGCTCGACGAACCGGAACAGCTTCTTCATGCCGACCGGGCTCGCGCCGGCACCGACCGCCATGTAGTCGGGTTGCCAGTTCGCGCCGCACCCGACGAGCGTGCCGTTGACTTGTTCGGCGAGGCAGCCGAAGCGAGGGGGCGCGATGTCGGGGGCGTTGGGCTGCACCTCGCCGAGCGCGGTGAGCGTCCCGTCGGTGGCGAGCTCCCAGGTGCCGCTGGCGAGCGTCGCGATCACGACCTTGCCGTCCTTGCGGAACACCACGCCACGCACCGGATCACGCGTGGTCACCACCTCGGTCAGCGTCTGGCCGCCGTCGGTGGAGCGATACAGGACGTCACCCTCGGGCGGGTGCGCGCCGATCGACGTGAGGAACAGATGGTCGGGGTTCAACGGATCGACGGCGGTCGCCACCACGACCGGCGTGGTGCCGAGCTTGACCGTCGGCGCGAACGGCCGCGGCGCCCATGTGGTGCCGCCGTCGTCGCTGACGCGCAGGCTCGCCTGCACGGCCGGGGCGACCTGGTAACCGGTGACATAGATGCGTTGCGGTTGACTGCGCGCGATCGCGACGCTCTTCCACCAGATCTGCGCCGACGCGAGGGGCCCCGGCGTGAACGTGAGCCCGTTGTCGGTCGAGTGATAGACGTTGTTGGGCTTGCCGCTATCGGCCGTCACCACCCAGATGTCGCCGTTGGGCGCGATGGCGATGCCGTCGATCCACATGTCGGCGATCCGCCCCGGGTCGCCCGCGGGCTTGGTAGCGGTCGCGGTCTCCCACGAGCAGCCGCCGTCGCGGCTCACGCGTAGGCCGGTGAACGTGGTCGCGAAGATCGTCCCGTCGGCGGCGATCGCGTACTTCGGGTCGAACTCGCCGCCGTAGCCGATCGCCTTCTCGCACACCCAGCGGAACGAGCAGCCGTCGTCGTGCGAGATGAGCAGGCCAAACGTGGTGCGCACGTAGAGGGAGTGCGGATCCGTCGAGCGCACGTAGACGCCGTTGGTGGCCGGCGGGCGGCCGTTCGAGTGTGCGAGCGCGCCCATCGCGACCACGCCGAGCAGGGCTCGCGAGAACGATCGGCGCATCGGCGCGACTATAGTCCCGCCAGATAGGCGAGGGCCCCGAAATGGTCGAGGCCCCACATCACGAACAAGCCCATCACCCCGGCTGCGACGTCATCGAGCACGACGCCCCAACCGCCGGGAAGGTTCTGGTCCAGCCAACGCACGGGCGGAGGCTTGATGATGTCGAACGCGCGGAACACCACAAACCCGACGACCAGAGGGATCCAATGCCCACGGTCGACCAACGTCATCGTCACCAGATACCCGGCGACCTCGTCGATCACGATCCGCCCGCTGTCGTGTGTGCCCCAGGCGTGATCGGCGCGCGCGGCTGCCCACACCGCAACCCCCGTGACCCCCATCAAGACCAGGACGTACTGCCAGAGCGGCAGGCCTGCGAGCGCCCACGCCATTGGCACGGTTACCGCAGTGCCGCAGGTACCAGGACCGATCGGTGAGTAGCCCGCCCCAAATGCCGTTGCGAGCGCCTTGGCGACAGTATTCACGTCGGAAAACAATACTCTAGGTGTCTGATTTTTCGACAGTTGACGAGATCGGTGCCACGGTTTGCCCTTCGACAGACCACCGTGAGCGTGGTACCCAAATTTTACTTAGTCCTTAGCCGCCTTAGCCGAGAGTCCACGTGGAAAGGTTTTACCTTCTAGCACCAGCGCTGCTGCTGACAGCCGCCTTTGTGGTCGGTTTCGTCATCTTCACCGCGCTCACAGTCATGGGTCGGTCGCCGGAGTTGCGCGGGGTCAAACACAACGAGCTTTTCGGGCCGTTCTTCGGACGCTTCCTCGTCTGGATGATGCTGCCTCTCGAGCGCCTCCTCATCGGCCGCGTCTCGGCCAATACGATCACCGCGTTCTCGCTGGTGCTGTGCGTGATCTCCGGCTTCGCGGCCGCGACGGGACACCTCGTCATCGCGCTGTGGACCTACGCATTCGCGGGCATCCTCGACGCCCTCGACGGCCGCATCGCGCGCCTCAACGGCGAGCAGACCGAGGCCGGCGCTCTGTTCGATTCGGTCTCCGATCGCTGGAGCGAGCTGTTCATGTTCACCGGGTACCTCTGGTACCTCCACGACTCGCCGTGGATGCTCGCTGTGATGGCGGCGTGCGGCGGCTCGATGATGGTGAGCTACACCCGTGCTCGCGCCGAGGGCCTCGGCATCAACCTCAAGGGCGGCATGATGCAGCGCGCGGAGCGCATCGTGCTCATCACGCTCGGCGTGCTCGTCGCCGCCTGGTGCGCCATCGGCGATGACACCGCTCACCTCGCGGGACCTGCCATTGGCGTGACCATGGCGATCTGCGGTGTCACCTCGATCGCCACTGCGATCACTCGTTGGGTGTCCGCGTACCGCGTGCTCCTCGCTCAGGCGAGGGCGCAAGCGCCGGCCGTCGAGCCGGTCGCGCCGACCGTCACGCCCGAGGCGCAGATTCCGTTCGTGCCGCAGAAGCTTCGCGAGAGCGCCGAGCTCGGCATCTAACGCTGCCCGCGTGCGCAGGGCGCTACTCGATGATCGCAGTTACCGGTGCGTGGTCGCTCGCATCCTGACCCTTGCGGGCCGTCCGATCGATCGTCACGCTCGTCGTGCGCTTGGCGACCGACGCGGTCGCGAGAATGTGGTCGATGCGCAGGCCCTGGTCCTTGAAGAACGAGACCCCGCGGTAGTCCCACCACGACCACACGCCACCCTCGGGCTTGGCGACGCGGAAGACGTCGATGAGCCCCCAGTCACGCAGGTTGGCGAGGGCGGCTCGCTCGGGCTCGCTGCAGTGAATCTGGCCCCGCCACGCGTCTGGTGACCAAACGTCCTTATCGTCTGCCGTCACGTTCATGTCTCCGAGTACGACGACGGGATCGGTGGGCTTCTGGGTCCGCTCGAGGTAGCCGCGGAGGCGGCCGTACCAGCGGAGCTTGTAGGGATACTTGTCGGAGGTGAGCTCGCCACCGTTGGGCACATAGACACACACCACGCGGAGGCCGTGGGTGGTGGCGGCGATCATGCGGGCCTCGTCGTCGGGCTCGTCATCGCCGAAGCCGCGGGTGACATCGGTCAGTGGGGCGGTCGAAGCGATCGCGACGCCGTTGTAGCTGCGCTGGCCGAAAATCGCGACGTGATAGCCAGCCTTGGTCATCGCCTCTACGGGGAAGCCCGGGTCCTCGACCTTCGTCTCCTGGAGACAGAGAACATCGGGGCGCTCGCGCTCGATCCAGGCGAACAGCCGGTCGTTGCGAGCACGGATCGAATTGACGTTCCAGGTGACGAGCTTCATGCAAGCCGCGAACTTACAGCCGTGGCCCACGCGCTGCATCGGCATTTCCCGCAACTCCACGACCGTGGAGCTGTCTCCGGAATGCGGGGCACGGGCACACGGTTAGACCATCAACGCCTGCTGTACGTGAGGAACACCATGAAGGCACAGAACGACCTTTCCCTGTGGAGCATCATCGAGCGCTTGCAGCGTCGACTCGAGCGTCAGGGCATGAGCGCTGCGGCAGCTGACAAGGCGGTCGCCTTGGCGCTGCGCCAGCTCGCAATGGCTCGCTGAGCGAACCGTCGTTCCGGCGATCGGTCCCGTCGGTCAGTCGACCGCGAGCTCTGCGACCGTGACCTTGGGGTCGAGGTACTTGGCGAGCTTGCCGTGGATGTAGTCCTTCGCACGATTGCGGAGGAGAAATCCCGGATCTTCGCCCTTGAACGTCGCCCGGCTGTTCCCGAGAGCGAGCTCGCCCTCGATCTTCACCATCAGGTACTTGCCCGAGAAGCGCGCGCGCTTTTCGTCGACCCAGGTGACCTTGATGCCGTGCTTGTTCTCCAGGTACTGACCGAGGAGCGCAAGCCGAGAGCGAGCGTCCTGATCGGAGAGGACGTACTGAAAGTCGATCTCCATCCCTAGGTCCAATCCTGTACCACGGTTCGGGCTAGTTGGTTGGGTCTGGAGCGGCGCGATCTAGCGCCTGGCGCTGTGCGTCGGAGAGTTGCTGTTCACAAGCCTCGAACGCCACGTGGTCTTTGGCCTGAACCAGGCACTTGCGAACGTCCGCCGACCACTTGGATTCGGTGCAGGCATGGACGATCGCGTCGCGCATCGCGGGAAGTTGGTCCTCGACGGCCCGGCGCAGGTCGCGGTCGCTGCGGTCCGGCGTCGCCTTGGCCAGCGCGTCGTTGCTTAGTGTGAAGAACGTCGCGCCTACCGCGCCACAGGGCGGCGCATCGGGATTGCGCTTGCAGCCACCCAGGGCAGCCAGCAAGGCGAAGGTGATCAGCGCGCGGGACACGACCGGGTTTTCGGATCCCGCACCTGGCATGTCAAGGCCGGTATAGTCCGCGCCGTGTCATCCCCGCGATCGCTGTCGCTGGTCGCGCTCGCCCTCGCCGTGGCTGTGCTCGTCGGGCATGCGCGCGTGCTTCTCGGCGGCCAGACCTGGGACGACGTTCGCTATCACACCGAGGTCGCGCCTCCACGCATGGCCGCTGCGACCGCGATCCTCCATGGCGAGCTGCCCGCATGGTGGGAGGGCACCATGCTCGGCGTGCCGCTCGCCGCCGAGCCCTCGCACGGAGCGCTGTATCCGCCGCTGTGGATCGGCCCCACGCCGCGCACGCTCGATGTCGTGATGCTGCTCCACCTCTTGTGGTCGGCGCTCGGCGTCGCCGTGTGGGCGCGCAGCCGCGCGATCGGCGCGCGCAACATGGCGAGCGATCAAGGTGCACTCGTCGCGGGGGTGCTGGTCGCGACGACCGGCTTGCTCGCGAGCACCGCCCTCCGGGGCGTCTTGCCAGCGCTGGCCCAGTTGCCGTGGATCGCCGTTACCGCGGGCTCGCTCGCGCTGGCCGACGACGCCCGCGCTCGCGCGCGCGCCACGCTCGCGCTCGCTGGGCTCGTCGGACTCGTCGCGCTGACCGGCGTGTTCGGCGCCCTCATCGATGCACTCGTGCTCGCGCTCGCGCTCGGCGCTCGACGCAAGACGGCAGCGTATCTGGCGCTCGCGCTCGGTGCCGGCCTCGCGATCGGTGCGATCCAGTGGGTGCCCGCGCTGCTCCAGCTCGGTGAGGGCGCGGGCTCGACGCTGACCGCGCTGCCACTCAGCCGGCTCCTCGAGCTGATCGTGCCGGGAAGTTTCGGCGCGAGCGATCCCGCGCGTGCGATCCATGCGCTCGCCGGCGCGACGCCGTGGGCCCCGAGCCTGTTTGTCGGTGCGCCGCTGCTCGCGTTCGCCGCAGTGCGGATCCCGGGGAGGCGCGTCTACGCCGTGCTCGGCGCGCTCGGCGTGCTCGTCGTCGTCGCCGGTCGCGGTGCATGGCCCGCGTGGCTCGGGGCGCCCGAGCTCCACCTCGGCGCGCTCGTGCTGGTGCTCGCCGCGCACGCCGGCGCAGGCGTCGACAGCTTCACAACCGGCAAGCGCCGCGCCGTGCTCGCCGTCGGTGCCGCTGCGGCCCTCTCAGCCATCGCGCTCGGCGCTCTCTGGATGCAGCGTGGGGCTCATTCCGCCGAACGCCCCGCGATCGATCGCGCGCTCGTCGACGGCGGCCTCGGCCTTGTCTGTTGCATCGCGATCCTCGTGCTGGTGTGGCGCCGGCCGGGGCGCAACATGCCGCTCGTGCTCGCCTTGATCGTGCTGCCGGGCGTGGGCTCGATGCCGTCAGTGACCCCGACGATCGAGCGCGCGATCGTCACCGAGGCCCCGAAGTTCGTGACCCTGCTCGAGGACGCGCCGCGCCCGCTGCGCGCGTTCCGACCGGTGCGCCGTCCCGACGAGCCCGACACGGTGCTCGAGGCCGTCTCCACGTTCGGCGGCAGCTCCGCGTGGCGGTGGGGCATCACCGGGGCGCGCAGTGAGGACCCCGCGCGCCCCGTCGACCACGATCGCACCTGGCGCGCCGCTTCCAATGAGGGTGGCGCGCTGCTCGACCGGTTCGGCATCCACATCGCGATCCTTCCGGCGACGATGATCAGCCCACAGATGCCATCGCCGCTCGCCACGCGCGGCGACAAGGCGCTGTTCCCCATGCCGGTCACACCGATCGCTTCGGTGATGCGCAGCTGGCGCTGGTCGATCGCCACCGAGGACGCGCTCGACAACATGTTCTCGCTCGGCGGTGGCTCCAACGTGCTGCGTGGCACGGTGATGCTAAAGGGTACCGGACCGGTCTCGCCGGGCACGACGCGCGACGTCGAGCCGTGCTCGATCGAGCGCTGGGACGCGGGGGACATCGCGCTCGCGTGCACCGCGAGCGCGCCGGGCTATGCGGTCGTCTCGTCGACGACATCTCCGGGCTGGAGCGTGACGGTCGATGGGGAGGCCGCGCCGTGGCTCACCGCCGACGTGCTGCGTCGCGCGGTCGCAGTCTCGCCCGGCGCGCATCGCATTCACTGGACGTATTCGATCCCGGGCCTGCCGATCGGCCTGCTGATCGCTGCGGCCGGCGTGCTCGCGCTCGGCGTGCTCGTGCTCCGCGCACGGTCGACGCGGCCGCCCGAAGACGCGCGCGTGAACTAGGTAGAGCTTGCCCGGTAATGGGTGGCCTGGTCGCGAATCGCGGCGGTCTCGACGCCCCCGACCTGAGGTTAACGTTGACGTCCGACGTAGCGGGCAGGCTCCAGGTAGGTATGTAGCGGTAATCGCATGTGGCTCGACGGCGACACGCGATGTGGTGAGCTTCGCCGACGCTTGTCCTTCAGTCGTCGGCAGGACCGCACACGCGGTCGAGGGTCTCGCGTGACGACTTCGTCTGGCCCTTCGCGATGGCCCACACGGTCTCGACGATCTTCTGGTTCGTCGGCGTGGGTACGCCATGCTTCTTGCCGCGCGCCACGACCTCACCGTTCAAGAAGTCGATCGCCGGGGTGCGGCCGCGCTCGATCGCGGCGAGCATCGACGAGCGCATGCGGCGGTAGCGCAAGCCGACGGCGAGCAGCAGCGCGTGCTTCGCCGTCAGCGCTACCGAGGCGGAAGCGGAACGGTCAGCGTTGGAGAGGGCGATCCACTCGAGGTCGAGGGTGCCCGAGACCTTCTCGAGTTGGATCCCCTCGGCCTTCGCTACTGCGACGGCCTCCGTCATGATCTCGAGGGCGAGCCGGCGATAGCGGCGCTGGCGGACCAGCGGCCCGAGGCGCTCGCCAGCGATCGTACCGAGGGCCGACACCGCGCAGTTCAGGGCAAGCTTGCTCCAGCGCGCGCCCCGGAGGTTCTTGGTCAGGGTCACCGGTCCGATCGCCTCGAGCAGCTCCCCGACCCGGCGGACGTCGGCGTCGACCTCACCGGAGAGGCGGCCGAGCGAGAACCCGCCGGCGGCGGTTCGCTCGTAGCGGCCGGGGGAGGGCATCGAAGCGCCCCAGGCGACGATCCCGCCGATCACGCGGTTCGCGCCGACGATGGCATCGATGCGCTCCTCGCACAGGCCGTTCTGGAGGACGACGACCTGCGCATCGTCGACGAGGTGGGGCAGGGCCGTCCGTGCGGCCTCCTCGACGTTCGGAGGCTGGGTCGCCAGGATGCAGAGGTCGTATTTTCCCTCGGGGGCGGGGGAGACCCAGCCGCGAACCACGCGCTCTTCGCCCTCGTCGACGACGCGGAACCCCGCTTTGTCGACGGCCGCGCGGATTTTCTCGTTGGTCGAAACCGCCGTCACGGGAGAGCCGACCTCCATCAACGTGGACGCCACGATCCCGCCAATGCCGCCGGCACCCATGACCAGGATCCGCGGTTGGGGATTCATGAGTGCTTGCATAACCCATCCGCTTCCCGCGCGCGCGCTTACGGTTCGTGCGAGGGATGACGCGAAGCATCTCGTATGGATACGTGCACAAAAGCGCGAACGGCCGCGGGAGGGGATAGAATTAGTTCCTCGATGCAGATCACGTTTTGGGGCGTCCGGGGGAGCTACCCCGTGCCCGGCGCGGCCACCGTGCGCTACGGCGGCCAGACGTCGTGTGTCGAGGCGCGTTCTGCGCGCGGCGAGGTCCTGATCGTCGACGCGGGCACCGGCCTGCGCGCGCTGGGCAACAAGCTGATGCGCGAGGCGCGTGGGCCGCAGAACTACAACGTGCTGCTCTCGCACGTGCACTGGGACCACATCCAAGGTCTCCCGTTCTTCTCCCCGGCCTATGTTCCCGGGACGCGCATCGCGGTCCACGCATTGCTAACCGCCGCTGACGAGCTGCAGCAGGTCATCGGCGGCATTACACGGCACGAGTTCTTCCCGATGCCGCTGGAGGCGGTGCCGGCGGACTTCGCGTTCCACCAAGTGGAGCCCGGCGTCGAGTTCGACCTCGGCTCGTTCCACGTCACGCCGATCGCGCTCAACCACCCGTTCGGCTCCGTGGGCTATCGCATCGACGGCGACGGCACGTCGTGGGCGTACGTCAGCGACACCGCGCCGTTCGATTGCGTGCTCCACAAGCAACACTTCCTGTCGGGCCCCGAGCCGCTGACCGCCGCCGATCGGGCGTCGCTCGCCGCCATGCGCAAGCAGCTCGTCGCGCGCCTGGTCGGCGTCGATACCGTCGTCTACGACACGCACTTTCTCCCCGAGGAGTACGAGCGGTTCCCGCACTACGGGCACTCGACGCCCGACCAGGCACTCGATATCTGCGTCGAGGCGCAGGCGCGGCGGCTCGTGCTCTATCACCACGCGCCGTCGCATGGTGACGACCAGATGGATCAGATCGCGGCCAAGTACCGCGCGCAGGGACTCGGCGCAGGCGTGGAGGTGGTGACCTCGCGTGAGGGGATGACGCTCACGATCGGCAACGGCAGCAAGCCGACGGTCGAAGTCGAGCGCACCAACCCGGGGATCGGCCCACCTTGAAGATCAGGTTCTGGGGCGTGCGTGGGTCATTTGCGATGCCGGGGCGCGAGTTCTTGCGGTACGGCGGGAACACGACCTCCGTGGAGCTGGTGACCAACGCCGGCGAGCGCCTCCTCATCGATCTCGGCACCGGCGCCACCGAGCTGGCCAAGCAGCTCATGGGCAGCGAGTTTGGGAAGGGGCAGGGCGTGCTGCCGATCCTGCTCTCGCACACGCACCTCGATCACATCCAGGGGCTGCCCTTCTTCACGCCGTTCTTCATCAAGGGCAACACGATCCGCATCCTCGGCGCGAACCCGACGCAGCTCTCGCTCGAAGCCACGCTGCAGAACCAGCTCGCGCCGCACTACTCGCCGCTCAACGGCCTCGAGAACCTCGCCGCGGGCGTGACGATCGAGACGTTCGATCCGGGCGCCGCCCTGACGTTCCCGGGGTTCACCGTGCACACGGCCGCGGTTCCGCACGGCAGCATGTGGACCACTGCGTTCCGCATCACGGCCGACGGCAAGACGGTGACCTATCTGTCGGACGTCGAATATCCGGACGTCGACAATCCGCTCCCCGAGGCTCTCGCCCTCGCGCGCGGCTCCGACCTCGTGATCCACGATGCGATGCACGCGGATCACGACTACACGTTGCGCCGCGGGTGGGGGCACTCGCCCGCACGTGCGGGAGTGGTCGTCGCCGAACGCGCCGGGGCCAAGAAGCTGGCACTGTTCCATCACAGCCCCGATGCGACCGACGACATGATCGACCACATCGTGAAGATCACGTCGGCGCAGACCTCTGTTCCGGTGTTCGCAGCCGCTGAAGGAAGCTACCTCGACGTATGACCTACCGCCCCGATCCCGATTTTCTCCGCGAGCTTGGTGAAACCTCGACCAACGCGTCCAACGCGTGGGCCGGCGCCGAGAACTACCTGGTGCAGGGTCTCGTGCACTGGATCCGCCAGCAGGTCAGCGATGATCAGAAGGTCGCGGTGCGGTCCGCGGTCATCGCGTGCAAGCTCGTCATCGACAAGTATCCGACCGACGGTGCAGACGCGCAGGCGCCCAAGCAGTACGTCGACGATATGCTGGCCAAGATCCAGCGCTGGCTCGACAACCCCTCCAACACCAACAAGGAGGCGGTGCGCAGCTCGCTCGACACGACGCGCCAGTTGCACGCGTGGCAGGGCCACCAGGACAGCGAGCACTTCTGGATCCTCGAGGCCGTCGATCACGCGTCGCTCGCGGTGTGGGCCGGCGAGCGTAGCTCGTACATCGTGCCGCTCGACTTCGGCGTGTGCACCGCGCGCTCGCTCGCATGCGTGCTGCACGCGCTCTTGCTCTCGGGCAAGCCGGAAGCCGATGCCGTCGCCGAGGTCGTCGGGGCGATCGCGCAAGCTACCGGGCGCGACTGAGGGTCGGACCCTAATCGCTCAACATGGTGTGATGTTAGGGCCGTCGCGTATGTTGAGCGATTAGGGTCCGACCCCTTTTCAGAAGCCCGGCTCGTCGCAGCCGCAGACGGGGCAGCCGTCGGGGCCGAGTTTCCGGGTCGGGACGCCGTGCAGACAGCCAAATGCACACGTCGGGCACACCTTTCCGGGCACCTTCCTCGGCGCAGGCACGGGCTTGGGGGAGGGAGGGGCGGGCGTAACTACCGGCGTCGGTAGCGTGGCGGGGATGGGCTCCTCGTTGGGCTTCGCGCGGCGCAGGCGGCCCGTCGTGTGCTCGCGCACGATGTGCGCTACACCGCCGCCGCACACGTCGTGCGGATCGTCGGACTGAATGTTCGCGGAGAAGATCGTCGATCCGCGCGGTAGCGCCGGCGTGCGCGCATCGCCCTTCGCGCGCACGAGCGTGTCCCCGATCGCGACCCGGCTACGTGCGCGCACCACGAACGTCTTCTCGCGCTCGGGCTGCGCGCACGCGCGCTGCGTTCCGGCAGGCAGCCCCGCGAGCTGCACCACGCTGCCGCACGCGCTCTTCAGCTTCACGGTGCGCGGCTCGTCGCTCGAGTTGACGAGGAAGAAGTTCAGCCGCACCGCGGTTGCGCTCACCGTCGCCTCGATCTGGGTGCGGATCCGGCAGGTTGGCCCGATAGCACCCACGGGGTAGGTAGGTTGAAGCGGCCGCGGTTGTGCGGTCGCTACCCCCACGCCGAGGACAAGAGCGAGCAACGCGACCGAAGACACCCGAGCCATATGTACGTAGACGCGAACGCCGCGGGGTTGTTCAACCAGGAAATAGCGTCCGTGCGATGAGATCGGTCAGCGCCCGTCTGGCGCGCTCGGGGGCGACGTGTGGGCCGCGTGGATCGACGAGACCATAAGCGCACTGCATCGCGCTGCCGTAGAGGACGAACGCCGTCGCCTCGGGATCGGGAACGTCCTTTCGTGGGACGACCGCGGTGATCAGCGTCGTCAACCGGCTGATCGCGAGCTGGTCGAAGGCGTGGCGCAGCTCGGCCACCGCCGGGTCGCGCAACGCCATCTCGGTGAAGCTGAGCGAAAGCCGGGGCCGCTCGAGGACGTGGCCGAACAGGACCGAGATCGTGTGGCTGATCGTCTCGTGCCGCGCGAGACCAACGAACTTCGAGGGCGTTAGCTCCTCGAGCGTGTCGGTGTAGGCCTGGGCGAACGTGCGCCGCACGATCTCGAGGTAGATCTCCTGCTTGTCGTCAAAGTAGCGATAGAAGGTCCCCGTCGAGACCTTCGCGCGCTGCGCGATCTCCGGGGTGCCCACATCGTCGTACGCCTGGTTCGAGAACAGCTCCGTCGCGGCGTCGATCAGCGCCAGATAGCTGCGGCGCGCGCGTTCCTGCTGGAAGTCCGGCTCCTTCGATGCGCGCAGCAGCGATTCGGGAGCTGACTTTCGGGCCATGCCCTCACGATGCCCTTGACCCCCCTCAGGCACCAGGGCAAACTGAAACAAGTTTCACTTTTGCTCCTGGAGGCTTCTTCATGGTCGCTGCCGCTGGTTCCGAGACGCTTGCAGGCCCTTCGATCGAGACGCTCGAAGCGATGCTCGATGTCACGTACACGTGGGGCTACACGGAGACGCGCGCCAAGCTGCGCGACCTCTACGACAAGGCCGTGCGCGCCCAGTGGATCTCCGACGACGTGTTGCCGTGGGCGACCGACGTCGATCTCGAGAAGCCCTCCGCGCCCGAGCACATCCTCCCGCTGTTTGGCTCCGACATCTATAACAAGATGACGTTGAAAGAGCGGAACCGGATCAACGTCGAGGCGTTCTCGTGGACCTTGTCGCAGTTCCTCCATGGCGAGCAGGGGGCGCTGCTCGCGACGGCTCAGCTCGTCGACTCGGTGCAAGACCTCGACAGTAAGCTCTACGCGGCGAGCCAGGTCGTCGACGAGGCGCGGCACGTGGACGTGTTCAATCGCTACATCAACCAGAAGGTCGGCATCGCTTACCCGTGCAACCCGCACCTGAAGACGCTGCTCGACATGATCCTCAAGGACAGCCGGTGGGACATGAAGTTCCTCGGCATGCAGATCATGGTCGAGGGCCTCGCGCTCGCCGCGTTCGGCATGATCCGCGCGAACACCGAGGAGCCGCTGCTCAAGCAACTCACCGCGTACGTGATGGGCGATGAAGCGCGCCACGTCGCGTTCGGCGTGCTGTCGCTGCGTGACTACTATCGAGAGCAGTCAGAGGCGTTCAAGCGCGAGCGCGAGGACTTCGTGTTCGAGGCGGCGCGGCTGATGCGCGATCGGTTCCTGTTCCAGGAAGTGTGGGAGAAGAACGGCCTGCCGGTGAAGCAGTGCATGGACATCGCTCGCGACAACACCGGGCAGGTGATGTTCCGGCAGATGCTGTTCGCGAAGATCGTCCCCGCGATCAAGAAGATGGACCTCCTAAGCGATCGCCAGCGCGAGCGGTTCACCGAGCTCGGCATCCTGCAGTTCGAGAACTGGGAGGACCCGGTGGCCGCGATGTCACAGGCGCCCACCGGCGGCACGTCGGCGCGCCTCGCCCAGTAGCCGGGCCGCGCGCAGCGCGCTATCGTGCGCGCATGTCGCGGTTCGTGCTCGTTGTCGGTCTGGCGTTGTCCATCGTCGCCTGTTCGAAGGACAACAAGGCCCAAGACAGGCCCACGCCTGCGACCACCGCGGCCGGGACGGTCGGCGCCGACGGCGTGCGCCGCGTGGCGATCGAGGCGGGCAAGGAGGGCTACGTGCCCGACAAGATTCCGGGCAAGCCAGGCGAGAAGCTCGTCCTCGTGTTCACGCGCACCGTCGAGGGCGAGTGCCTCGCGGAGCTGAAGACGCCCGACGGCAAGGTCGTCGAGCTGCCGATGAACAAGCCCGTCGAGGTCGCGATCACGGTGCCGCAGACCGGCAAGCTGACGTTCGCGTGCGGCATGGACATGTTCCAGGGCGCGATCGTCACCGACGTCTAGCGCTCGTCTAGCGCCCTCGCAAGAGCGCGATTAGCGCAAGCGGAGCGAGACCGCGAAGCACACCGGCGTCGCGACATGCTGGTGCATGTACGGCCCGTACTTCCAGGTCTCGAGCGTCGCGACGAGCTCCGACGAGGAGCGCGGGTCGAGCTTCGTGATCAGCTCGACGGAGGTCACCCTGCCCGTATGGCTGATACAGACTTTCGCAGCGACGGTGGCGGGCAGGTCACTCTTGGTCTTCGCGAGCTCGGGAGTCGCACCGGAGATCTTGGTCACCGCGCTCGGCGGCACCGTGAGCGGCGCGGTCGTCCTTGTCGGCGTGGGCGCCGGTGAGGGCGTCGTTGTCGCGGGCGGCGGCGAGGGCGGCTGGACGACGGTGGGTGTGGGCGGGGGCGTCGGTGGTGCCGGCGCGGACTGGACAGGTGTCGCGGCGTCAGGCGGCGGCATCACCGGCGCGACCGCAGCGTCGGGAAGGGAGGCGGGCAGCGTCCGTGGCATCGGCGGAATGGGTGGCGCCGGCGTGAACGTCGTGCGCGTGGGCTGCTTGCGCTGGGCGCGCTCGCGCCGCTTCGCTTCTTCCATCGACGGGTTGAACTCGTAATCGACCGCGGCGCTCGCGTTGAGCTCCTGGTGCCAGACCACCGCGCCGTCCTTGCGCAGCGCGATCACGTGCGGGCCGACGGAGAGCGGCATGCGAATCGGCGTGCGGACCGGGAGGATCTTGCCGTCGAGCTCGGCCTCGAGGCCGCTCGGCGTCGAGGACAAGATGAGTGTCGCTGGCGTGGCCTTCGCGTCGGTCGCGACGGGCAACTTCTCGAGCACCACGCGGAGCGAGTGGGTCTCGCGCGGAGACAGCTCGAGCGAGGTCAGCCACGATTTATAGCCCTGCCGCGTGATCTGGATCTGGTAGGTGCCGGGCTCCAGCTCGGTCGCCCACGGCGCACCGTTGTGCACGACGCGCCCCTCGATCGAGATCTCGGTGTCGCTCGGCTCGGTCACGAACTTCACCGTGCCGAACGCGACGGGCGGGTCGTCGATCTTCGACGGGACGGGCGTGACGTCTTTGTGCGTCTTGGCGCCGCTGCGCGTGAGCACGAGCGCGGCGGCCGTACCGAGCGCGCCGAGCACGACGACACCGGCGACGAGCATCCAGGAGCGCTTCCCTTTGCGCTGCGAGCGCTCGATCAGCGCGGCCCCGATCGGCGACTGCGATCGCGACGCCGACTCCGACGCCGCGCGCGGTGCGATCACGGGGGAGCGCGGACGTGCCTCGCGCGTCGACGCCGCCAGCTGGTTGCGCGGTACCTGGTGCGTCGGCGTCAGCGGAAGCGTGAGCGGCGCCTCCTCGGGATCCGGCGTGACCGCGTGGGGATCCGGCATGGCGGCCATCGAGCTCGTCGGCCCCTTGAACCGGACCACCGGGGCTCGCGGGTCGGGGGGCGGTACCGCGCGTAAGGGGACCTCGTCGGTCTGCGGCTCGTCGGTGTGCGGCTCGTCGCCCGCTGCACGCGGCGGTGGCGTGGGGCGGATGTTGATCTGCCGCGTCGGCGGATCGTCGTCGGGTTCGCTGTTCGGCGCCGGCTTCGGCGGCGTGGGCGACTTCGCGCGTACTTGCAGCTGCCGCGTCGGCTCGTGATGGCGCGGTGCCGACGTGACGACCGACGCGGTGGTGCGCGGCGCCGACGTGACCACGGATGCCGTCGTGCGCGGCTCGAAGGGATGGGGTGTCGGGCGCGCCGGCGGGCCCCCCATCGGGGCGGTCTGCTTGCGCCCGGGGGGCGGCACCACCTCGTCGGCTGGATCGTCGGGGCTCGCGGGCGCCGCACGCATCGACGGCTGGGTATCCGATGCGTGCATCCCGAGCAGGGTCTCCGCGGCCAGGTTCGCGGCTTCCAGCGCGTCGACGAGCGGCTGGCCCATCGGATCGGTCGACACCTGTGAGCCAGGGCGCGAGATCCGGTTCTGGGAAATACGTTGACCCGAGATTCGTTGCCCGCGGTTCGGGGCGTCGAAATCGAGCGGCGCATCGTCGATCTCGTTCGGCTCTGGATCGGTCAGCGTCGCCGGCTCACGCCCCGAGCGACTGGAGGGGCTGCCGTGCGAGGGTACGGGCGTCGGGATGTCGTCGTCGTCGTCGTCGTCGTACAGAGTCTTGTCGGCAGCCGGCGCGAGGTGGGGGGCGAGGTGCTTCTCCGAAACATCGGGGACCTCCTCGAGGACGATCGGCCCGGCGCGCTCACCTTCCCCGTTGCCCCACGCGATCTCGACGGCGTCCTCGTCCTCGGAGCGCGGCGCCGGCGTCTTGACGTTGATCAGCTCGATCACCGCGTCCGGATCGTCCGTATCGGCGGCAAAGGCCCAGTCGACCCAGTTCGCGATGTCGCGATACGACGTCTGCAGCGAGAGCCGGCGGCGCAGCATCTGCAGGTCGTCGCGGAGCGCGGCCGCCGACGGGTAGCGCTCGTCGGGATCGCGAGCGAGCGCGCGCGCGACGATGTCGTCGAGCTCAGGCGGGCATGTCGAGTTGAACGTCGAGGGCGGCATGATGTCGCCGCGCTGCACCTTGAGCAGCGTCTCGTATTCGTTCTTACTCGCGAACAGCGGGCGCGCGGTGAGCAGCTCGTGGGCGATCACGCCGACGGCGAACAGGTCACTGCGCGCATCGAGCTCCCCGCGTGCGCCCGTGATCGCTTCGGGCGCCATGTATGCGAGCTTGCCCTTCACGCGGCCGGTCTGCGTGCGGTGCTGCTGCGTCTGCGCCTTCGCGATGCCGAAGTCGATCATCTTCACGAGGCCCGTCGTCGAGACGATGACGTTCGATGGCGAGACGTCGCGATGCACGAGCCCGAGAGGACGCCCGTCCTCGTCGGTGCGCGTGTGCGCGTAGTCGAGCGCCTCGCACAGCTGCAACAGAATGCCGACACTGACGTGCATCGGCGGCGGCCCGGTAACCTTGCGCGCATGCCGGAGCACGCGACGGATATCGCGTCCGTCGATGTACTCCATCGAGATGAAGTACTCGGTGCCGACGCGCCCGAGCTCGTAGATCTGGACGATGTTGACGTGATTGAGCAGCGAAGCCAACTTGGCCTCGCGCACGAACGCCTTGATGAACGACGCGTCCTCGGCGAGGTGCGGCAACAGACGCTTGAGCGCGACCATGCGCTCGAAGCCCTCGATGCCACGCTCGAGCGCGCGGTGGACGGTCGCCATTCCGCCCACGCCGAGTCGCTCGTACACGAGGTACGGGCCGAACTGCTGCTCAGCGTCGTCTAGACCGGCGCTCATGCCTCGCACCCTCGAAGATCGCACGGTGTCCCACACCGCGCACGCCCATTCAGCGAGAAGTTACCAGCGGTTGTCCGGAGATATCAGGCCCTGGCAGCCTCGTCGGGTGTCTTGAGGTCCATCGTCAGCGCGTGAATGGGTCCCTTCATCTCCTCGGCGAGGGCGGCCATGACCATCCGGTGCCGTTGGATCAAGGACTTGCCTGCGAAGGCGGCCGAGACAATGGACGCCTGCCAGTGGTCCTCGGTGCCCGTGAGATCTTTCATCTCCACGACTGCGTCCGGGATCGACGCTCGGATCTTCGCGACAATGGCTTCGGGCTTCATGCGACCCCGAGCTCCTGGCCCACCGCCTTGAACGCCGCGACGGCCTGGTCGACGTCGGCCTCGCTGTGGCCCGCCGATAGCTGCACGCGGATGCGCGCCTGGCCCTTGGGGACGACCGGGAAGGCGAAGCCGATCACGTAGATGCCGTGCCCGAGTAGGCGCGACGCCATCTCGACCGCGAGCTTGGCATCGCCCAGCATCACCGGAACGATGGGGTGCGTGCCCTCGCGGATCGACAGGCCGGCCGCCTTCATGCCCGCACGGAATCGCTGCGTGTTCGCATCGAGCTTGTCACGCAGCGCCGTGGACTCGGAGATAAGGGCGATCGCCTCGATCGAGCCCGCGACGATCGGCGGCGCGAGCGTGTTGGAGAACAAATAGGGCCGCGAGCGGTTGCGCAGGAGATCGACGATCTCTTTCTTGCCCGACGTGAAGCCGCCCGAGGCACCGCCGAGCGCCTTGCCCAGTGTCGAGGTGAACACATCGACGCGATCGAGGCAGCCCTTGAGCTCCGCGCTGCCGCGGCCGGTCTTGCCGACGAAGCCCGTCGCGTGGCTGTCGTCGACCATCACGAGCGCGCCGTACTTCTCGGCGAGGTCACAGATCGCATCGACGCGCGCGATGTCGCCATCCATCGAGAATACGCCGTCGGTGGCGATCATGCGCAGGCGCTTGCCCTGCGTCGCCTTCAGCTTGGCCTCGAGGTCGTTCAGGTCATCGTGCTCGTAGCGGTGGCGCTCGGCCTTGCACAGGCGGATGCCGTCGATGATCGACGCGTGGTTGAGCGTGTCGGAGATGATCGCGTCTTCCTCGCCGAGCAGCGTCTCGAACAGGCCGCCGTTGGCGTCGAAGCACGAGCCGTACAGGATCGTGTCCT
Source organism: Kofleriaceae bacterium (assembly GCA_033763475.1). Classification (GTDB taxonomy): domain Bacteria; phylum Myxococcota_A; class Polyangia; order Haliangiales; family Haliangiaceae; genus JABFXX01. Next base: position 4,112 of record JANRKM010000067.1, on the reverse strand, counting down.
CGGTGCCGAGGAACTTCGAGACGCTCGCCTCGAGCTCCTTGTGCTTGTCCTGCGTGCCACAGATGAAGCGCACGCTCGACAGGCCATAGCCGCGGTGCTCGAGCGCCTTGCGCGCGGCTTCGATCACGCGCGGGTGGCTCGACAGCCCGAGGTAGTTGTTCGCGCAGAAGTTGATGACCTCGGTGCCGTTGGTCTGTGGGTTGTCGCCGAAGGCGACATGAATCCGCGCGGCCTGTGGCGAGGTGATGGTGCGCTCGTGCTTCCACAAGCCCGCGCTATCGATCTCGGCGAGCGTCTTGGCGAATACGGCCTTGGCGTTGGTGTACATGGCTTCCTCGTCAGGGGCAGGTCAATGCGTGGTCAGCACGGCGCCGAGCTCGAGCATGCGGCGAACGCGCGGGATGAGATCATCGGTCATCGCATCCAGATCGAACTTCGGCTTCCAGCCCCAGTCGTCGCGCGCGGCGGTGTCGTCGAGCGCCTTGGGCCACGAGTCGAGGATCGCCTGGCGGGGCGGATTGGGTGTGTAGGTGAACTTCGCCTCGGGAAGCACGCGCTGGACGCTCTTCGCGATCTCGTCGGCGCGCGGTGAGAACGCGGCGATGTTGTAGATGCTGCGCGTGAGGCGCTCGCGATCGACGAACGCGAGCTCCGCGAGCGCACGGACACCGTCGGGCATGTACATGAGCGGGATGCGTGTATCGGCGCGCGCGAACGCGTCGTAGCCGCCCTTGCGTACGCCGTCGACGTACATGAACAGCGCGTAGTCGCTCGAGCCTCCGCCTGGCATCGCCGCCGAGATGAGGCCGGGGAAGCGCACGCCGCGGCAATCGACGTTGTGCTTCTTCGAGTAGTAGGCGCACAGCAGCTCGCCGGCGACCTTCGTCACGCCGTACATCGTGGTCGGGTGGAGCGCGACGTCGTCGGGGGTCGGATCGGGTAGCGGTCCGCTCGGCGGAGGGCCGAACACCGCGATGCTCGACGTGAACATCAGGCGTCCGACGCCGGCCTTACGGCACGCCTCGAGGACGTTCCAGGTGCCGGTCTGGTTGACGTCGTACGCGAGGGTCGGGTTCTTCTCGCCGCTGGCCGACAGGATCGCCGCGAGGTGGAACACGATGTCGGGCTTGACCTTGTTGAACAGCCCCTCTGTCGCGGCGGCATCGGTGACGTCGAGGCGTAGCCAGGAGTCGCCGCTCGCGTGCGCGTGGCTGGGTGGGCGCGGTGCGAGGTCGGTGGATACAACGCTGTGCCCGGCGTCGGAGAGCGAGCCGATCAGGTCATGCCCGATCTGGCCGCCAGCGCCGGTGAGGAGGATCTTCATGCGGCGCGCACTATGCCACGGCCTCGATGGTATCGGCGTGCGTGGCGCTACCGACGACACCCGCGCGGCAGGTCGACGCGCGCGCACCCTGTGATGCTGTGCGTCAGCCGCCGCTCGGAGGCTCGCGGAGAAGGCCTGCTGTGATCAGTTCGGCGGCGTGACGCGCTCGACCTTGTAGCCCTCGGCGCGCAGCAGGGACGGCACACCCTGCTCGCCGCGCAGATGGTCGGCGCCCACGGCGATGAAGGCGCCGCCGGCCGCGAGGATCGGCGCGAGCTTCGGGATCCAGTCGCGATTGCGATCGAACAGGAGCTCTTGATCGAGCTTCGCGAGCTCGGCCTCGGTGTAGCCGGAATCGAGCATGTCGGCGCGCTGTTTGCCGTCGATGCCGGGCTGGTCGTCGACGCCCTTGCAGTAGTTGCCGACGTCCTCGCCGGTGTCGGTCCGGATCTCGTCGAGGCTCTCGGTGTGCGCGAGGTAGGCGCGCAACATGCGGAGGTCGAGCCAGCGGTTGATGAGCCGGTCCTGGAACATGGAGGTCTCGAGGCCGGTGAGCTTCAAGCCCTGCTCACGCGCGAGCTGCTCGAGCTCGTTGTCCAGGGCGCTCGCGAGATCCTCGTACTTGACCATGAGGCGCAGGAGCGCGGTCGACGGCTTCTCGCGGACGACGTCGTCGGCGAGCGCGTCGCCCCCGAGCTCGCGATAGCGCTTCCAGAGCTCCGGGCCGAGCTGCTCGGAGAGGGGGATCACGCGCGCCGGGATGTTCGGCCCGTTCTGGCGATCCTCCGGGCCAACCTCCGAGACGAACACGGTGGAAGCCTTCAAGCGCTCGACGACGACCGGCGGCATCTTGTACAGCGCGACGCCGATGTGCCGCGTGCCCAGCATGTGCGAGACCTTGCCGTCCTTCTCGATCCGATAGAAGTACGGCGCGAGGACCTTCGGGCACACGGTATCGGCGAGGCTCGGCTCCGCCGGCTTGGCCCATGGATCGTGGTGGGGCGGCGGCGGAGGTCGAGCGGCGAGCGGGCCCCCGTTGGTCTCGACCCCGGATGGCGCCAACGGTTCGGGGGCTTGGTCGTGCGACCTTTCACGGTCACCGCAACCGACGAGCGTCACGGCTAGCACGAGGGCAGCGAGCGTACGGGAGCTCATCGGCGGGCGTCGTTCGCGAAGACGTTGCACGGGTTCGAATAGGTCATCGTGTTGCCCACCAGCTGCGGATTCTCGGGCTCGGTCACGGCGGTCACGCCGCCGCCGAAGTTGTACGTCGAGTCGGTGAACGCGAGGAACACGCACATCTCCTGATCACCGACGCCCCAGCGCACGACGTCGGCGCGTGGATTGAAGAACTCGCACGAGAACCGCAGCTTCGTGTAGCCCTGCATCGAGAACAGCGGCGCGATGGGCCCGCCGAGGGCGTCGCCGACCTTGTTCGCCGTGGTGAACACCGTCGACGCGGTGCCATCGGGGCGCACGGCCTCGACGGTGAGCGCGGTCCCGAGGTCGTGATAGTGGGCGAGTGCGTAATAGATGTTGAAGTCCGGATCGCGGCCGAAGATATAGCGATGGCGCTCGCCGATATCGCACTCGAGCGTGAACTTGCTGTGCATGCTCGCGGGCAACGCGAGCGCCTGGTTGAGGAACGAGATCCCGGCGAGCTCGGTGGTCACGTCGGCCTCGGCGATCGGCGCGAGCGTCATCGCGGGCGCGAGCGACAGTGCGCCATCGGTGGGGTTGAGGAGGTGGATCGTCGAGACCAGCTTCGAGTGCGGGGGAATCTTGATGACCACGCCCGGCGGGAACGTCTGCACCTCGTGCGCGACCTGCGTCGACTGCGCGAACAACACGCCACCGAAGATCGCGGCCACGGCCTGATCGAAGCCGCGGTCATCGCAGGTGTACGTGCCGTCCTCCCCGGCGAACACGTGCTCGGGGACGTAGAGCCAGTTGGAGTGATGGAAGCCCGGGCCGGTCGCGAGCTCGACCGAGTTGACGAACAGGTAGTCCTCGTTGTGCAGCGAGATCTGCACGCACTGATCGTCCACCTCTTCACCCGGCTCGATCGTGTACGGCCCGAACGGCAACTCGATCGGCGCGCTCGGATCCACGCTCGCACCGCTGCTCGAGCACGCGCTCACCAGCCCCACCAGCGCCGCACCGACGACCGTTCGCATCCCGGAATTCTCCACCCTCGGTGCGGTCAGGGAAAGGTGATCGAGCGCGCGGCGAACCGCGGGCGGTAATCCTTCTCGACGCAGCGCGCGAGGATCTGTGCGTAATCCCTCGGTGGGGCGAGCCCCCACGCACGTTCGTCCTCGGTCAGCCGCCCGTCGTCGCCGGCGACCACCTCGTTGCCGGTGCCATACGTACGCTCGAGCTCGGCGATCATTTCGGGCAGCGCCGCTTCGACGAGGCCCGGGATGGCGTCCTCGAGCGGGGTCGACAGCAGCCAGTCGAGCAGGTCCCAGCCGAAGTCGCGATGGCGAACCTCGTCGCGCAGGATGCGATCGAGCGCGGCGCGCGCGTGCGGCTGCGTGCAGTCCGCGCGCAGGTGACTGAACAGCGGCACGGCGACCGTTTCGCCGAGGCAGAACACGCGCACCGCGACGCGCAGGATGTCGAGCTCGAGCTGGCCATGCGTGCGCTGAAGGCCGAGGTTGTCGCGATCGAGCGCGGGGGGCTGCGTGCCGCCGGCAGCGACGTAGACCTCGTGGCTGAGGCGCGAGTGCGCGAGCTCGTCGTTGACGATGACGAGGCCCGCGTCGATCAGATCGGGCGGTGCGCC
>JANRKM010000066.1:0-68054 GCA_033763475.1 Kofleriaceae bacterium | reverse complement strand
GGGCGCGTCCCCGGGGGCTGCGCGGCGGGCTTCGGGGGCATCGCCGGGGGTTGCGCGGCGAGGTTGGGGACGCTGGCGCCGGGGGGAGCATGCCCGGTGGGAGCCGCGGCCGGGCCACCCAGCGGCGTGCCGGACGCAGGTGCCGGCGCGGCGGCGGTCGGGGCGGCGGCCGGCATGCGTGCGAGCGTTGCCGAGCGGCGCATCGCAAACGCGGCGTGCGGCGAGCGCGGATAGGTGCCCGCGAAGCGATCGTACTCGGTACGTGCACGTGCGTACTGGCCGCTGCGATCGAGCGCGGACGCGAGCTGGAAGCGCGCGTCCTCCTGATCGACCTCGGACCACACGGCCTGCTGGAGGTGCGGGATGGCCTTGGCGAGCTCGTTGCCCTTGGCGTACGCGACGCCGAGGTAGTAGCGCATGAGTGCCGCGCGCGCGCCGGCAGGCTCGCTAACGATCGCCGCCTCGAGCGGTGCGATGACCTCGGCGTAGCGGCCCGCCTTGAGCGAGGCCGCCGCCGCCTTGAGCGCGGTGTCGACCTCCATCACCTGCGTCTCGTGCGCACGCGCCGCGAGCACGGCACGCTCGGTACGCGAAAGTGGCACGTCGGTGAGGGTCGCGAGCTTGGCGGCGGCGTCGGCCCGCTTGCCGGCTTCGAGGAGCTGATAGACCTCCCAGGCGCGGGTGTCAGCCTGGTCACGGGCGGTCAACATCGCAGTGGCCTCTTCCGCTCGCCGGACGGCCAGGTCCCGCTCGTGAGAAGCATGGGCGCTGGCGGCCAGGAGCTCGTTGGCGCGACTCCGGTAAAGGAGGAAGAACCCCGCGCCCACGACGACGGTGAACAGGACGTAGGCAACAAAGGAGTTGAGGTTTAGCCAACGGGATCGGCGCCGCTGCTCGGCGACGAGGGCCCCGATCGACTCGGCGAGCTGGGTGACTTGCTGCTGGGTCTTGCGGCCCTGGGTACCCTGTTCGTCGAGCTTTCGGCGCAGGGCCTCGAGGAGGGCCCACCCGTCGGCATCTGCCGCGGCAGCCGCCTCGGAGGCCGATGGCTCCGGGGGCGCCGGGGACGGCTGGGGGGCGGCGGCCATGGGTGGCTTTTCCCCCGGCTGGCCGGCCAAATCAAGACCCGGTTTAACGGTGGGCGCGTTGAGCCTTGTGGAATCGCCTGGTACAGTTCGGCCGCTCGGGATCTACGCAATTGTGCGTCTTCCCGGGCGCGAGGTATTCGGAAGGCTTCATGACCCTGCTCTACGACTGGCTGAAGAAGGCCGCGAAGGCCCAGGGCAACAACAAGGCCGTCGTCTATCGCGACAACTACCTGTCGTGGCGAGGCCTCCTGCACCGTGTGGATCGGCGCGCGCAGGAGTTCAAGAGCATGGGCATCAAGGAGGGCGCGTGGGTCGGGCTGATGCTCGGCAACGTCCCCGACTTCGTGATCCTCGCACTCGCGCTGTCCAAGCTCGACGCGGCCATCGTCCCGATCGACCCGACGACCGGGGGACGCGAGCTCGAGCTCATTCTGGCCGCAGCCCCGCTGCGCGCGCTGGTGACCCGGCCGCGTGGCTCGGAGGGCAGCATCTCGGCGAATGGCACCAGTGCGCCGGTTCCGCCGAGCACCCTGCCCCGCGCACGGGTGGCACGTCCTACTGCACCGCCCCCGCGTGACCAGCTACCCAACACCGTCCCCGCGACGGATGCGGCCGAGGTGCGCCGCCGCCTCCAGGGCACGCTGCTCACCTGCTCGGTCTACAAGCGCAACCCGCCCGAGCACGGCGTCGACCCGATCGCGGTGTTGTTCACCGCGGACTCGCTCGGCGATCCGAAGGGCGTGCTGCGCACCGACAAGAACACCACGGCGACGGTCGATCATGCGATCGCCGCGCTTGGCATGAGCGACAAGACCAAGGTCCTCGTCGCGGTGCCGCTGTTCCATGCCTATGGGTGGGACCTCGGCTTCCTGCCGACGCTCAAGCTCGGCTCGACGATGTTCCTCGAGGAAGAGATCAGCGCACGCCGCATCGGCAAGCTGATGCGCGAGCACGAGGTCGATGTCCTGCCGGGCACGCCGTCGATGTACGCGGAGCTGTCGAAGTTGCCCACCGCCAAGAAGCTCGACGTAAAGTCGCCGCGCTACCTGGCCGCGGGCTCGCGCCTCGACCAGGCCGTCGCCGACGAGTTCAAGGACAAGTACGGGATCAGCATCCTGTCCTGCTACCACTCGACGGAGGCCGCGACCGTCGCCCTCGAGGAGAGCGGCAAGTACCCGACGACGGTCGGCAAGTCGATCGAGGGTGTCGAGCTCAAGATCACCGGCCCCGACGGCAAGCCCGCCACAGGTGGCAAGGAAGGCCTGATCTGGGTGAAGAGCAAGACGCTCTCCCCCAAGTCGATCGGCCCGTTCGACGAGGAGCGCGAGCCCACGTCGCGCGCGTCGGGCATGGTGCCGATCGGCGGCATCGACAAGACCGGCTGGCTGCGCACCGGCGACCTCGGCAAGCTCGACAAGAATGGCCGCCTCGCCCTCACGGGGCGCGAGGACGACGTCGTGAAGGTTGACGGCAAGCGCGTCGCGCTCGGTGAGGTCGAGGGGTGCCTCGAGGCGTTCCCCAAGATCAAGGCCGCGCAGGCGACCGTGGTCACCGATCCGATGGCGGGTGCGATGGTCGTCGCGCGCGTCGTCACCAAGCAGAAGTCGACCGCCGAAGAGATCATCGATCACTGCGCGCGTAACCTGGCTCCGTACAAGGTGCCGCGCCGGATCGAGTTCTGCGAAGCGATCTAGGGTCGGACCCTATTTGCTCAACTTGCGTGCAACCTGGCCGGCTTGTCCGGCCCAGGAAGGGTCAAACGTGGATGCAAGTTGAGCAATTAGGGTCCGACCCTATTCCAGGTGCGCCGAGAGCTTGTAGTGGCCCTTCGAGCCCGCGTCCGCGCTCGAGATGGCCTCGAACGGGAACCCGAGCGACATGCCGAATGTGTGCTCGCCGTTCTCGATGCTGGCGTTGAGCTGGATCGCGCCGGGGGTCATCGTCGCGAAGTCGAAGAGCTCGGCGAGCGGGATGCGCGTCGAGTTGTTCTTGCCGTTATTGATGAGAAAGCTCCAGGCCTTCGAGCCCTTCGGGCCCACCGCGGTGAGCGCGAACGCATCGCGCGAGAAGAAGTCGAACGTGGATTCGCAGCCGACGTGCAGGTAGAGCTGGATGTCCTCGGCCTTGAGCGCAGCGACGAGGTTGCGCACGGACTCGGGGTCCTTGTCGGCGCGCAGGTTGTACTGCATCACCGCCATGATCGCCTTGGTGCGGCTGCCCTGGCGGTTCAGCATCGCGTGCGCTTCGCCGAGCGTCTTGTACGTCTCGAGCGTGCCGGTCGGCTCGCTAAAGTCGCCCTTCGCCATCGCGGATGCGCCGCCCTTCACGACGGTGACGCTGCCGTCCTCGGACATCGTGAAGCTTTGGTGGACGCCCGTGAACACGGTGCCTTCGCCCTCGCCGTTCACGCGGTACTTGTTCGGAATCGACCAGCCGAAAGCGCCGGCCCAGTACCGCTTCTGGCCGTCCTTCTCGAGCTTGGGGTTGTCGGACGTCCAGGCGTGGTCCTCGATGGCGTTGTTCGAATCTCCCATCGGCAGCCAGTTCTTGTTTGGCTTGTGCGCGAGCGAGCCCTTGCCGGCCTTGATGACCTCAGCGAAGTAGCCGCTCGCACCCTCGGCGGGGCCCGGCACCTCTTGCCACTCGCAGTTGCCGAACGACACCGCTGTCGGCAGCACGATCACCTGCGCGGTCATGCCCACGCCCGCGGGAGCGACAGGGAAGTCCCCCACGTGTTTGAACTGGAGCGCGGTCGGCGCTAGGACGGTCATCGTCACCTTCCTGGCGGCGCCGCCCGTTGGCGTGTGCGAGATCTCGACCGAGCCCGGCGTCGACGGCGCGGTCCACACCGTGTTGTCGCCGGTGCCGAGGCCGGCACTGCCCGCGGCCCATGCGCCTTCGCCCTTGGTGCGAAACGTGACCTGCTCGCCCACACCGACGGTGGTGCGTGACGATGACGGATTACCGGCCGCCTTCTTCGCGACCTCGACCTTGATGCCGCTGTGGCTCGCCGGCTCTTTCGCCGCGCTCGCATCGCCCGCCCCCGTCGTCGGGCCCGACGCCGAGCCGTACACGGTCGCGCCTTCGCCACCGTGTGCCTTTGGCTTGCCGAGCTGCATGCGCGGGACTGCCTTGGGGATCTCGCGCTCTTCCTCCGCGGCGGGCTTGGCGACCGGCGTGGCGACGGCCGGCTTCACGACCTCGGGCTTCGCGGGCCCGACGTCCGGAGCACCATCAACGTCCGCGGCGGGGGCGCGACCGGAGATCTGGAGCGCGGGCGCCGAGCCGAGGGCTTCGGTCAGCGACACCTTGCCGACCTGGCTCTCGCTCGCGCCAGCACGCTCGACCTTTCCGACCTGCGCCTGTGCACGCTCCTGGAGCTCGAACATGGGCGCATCTACTGGCAACCGAAGTGCCAGCAAACTGACCAAGCGTTCGCAACAAGAGGGCAGTCAGTTCAGCAACTTAGCTATACCGCGGCGGGCCTTGGCCGTGGCCCGGCCGTGCGCGCACGCTAGCCGCACGGTGCCCGCACGCCGAGGGTTAGCCGTGAAGACCGACCAGCTCCTTCACATCCGCGCACTCGAGATCGGTCGCCCGGTGAAGGAGTCGCGCCGCCTGGTTCAGCAGAGTCTCCTGCTCGTCCGGCTCCGCGGCGTATGCCGCCTGCAATGCCTCGCGCACGTACGCGGGGACATCAGCGCTGTGAATCAGAAGGGGACCCATCGAGAACCTCATGGCCGTGCTCCTTGGTCGGCGTCGCGCGCATCGCGGACGACCTTGCTCATCGAAAGGAAGGCACCGGCGCGGAACCCGCCGCGGTGATGACCTGGGCGATGCGCCGTTCGACGTAGGTCATGTCGGCAATGTGACGCGCCGCTAGCGAGTGTCAAGCTACTTTCGTTTGGATAGTGACAGCGCTACGGTGAGTTCATGGTCAAGGCGGTCGATTCTCAGTGTCGCGCCTTCCAGCTCGCCATCGACGTGCTGGGGCGGCCGTGGACTGCTCTCATCCTGAACGTCCTCCAGGCAGGTCCGCTGCGCTTCAGCGAGCTCGCAGACGCAGCGAAAGGGCCCGGCGACAAAGTGCTGTCGGCGCGGCTCAAGGACCTCGAGGCACGCGGCCTTGTCGCGCGCTCCGTCGATCCAGGCCCGCCCGTGCGTGTCAGCTATCAGCTGACAGAGTGCGGTCAGGAATTCCAGCAGGTCGCCGTCGCGATCGAGAAGTGGGGCCGCCGTCTCGTCGACGCAGCGCCGCCCACGAAGCGCGCAAAGCCCTAGCGCTCATCGGCGCACGCACGCGGTTCGTGGAACACGGTGTGCACAGCGAAATATCGTGGAACCACGCATCTCCCTTCAGCGTGTCGATGAGGCCGAGCACTTGCTCCACGAATTGTGGGGGTGCGACGAGCGGTACATCAGCAAGACGATCGCCCACGAAGATGCCAGCCGTACGGTGCTGTTCGCGTTGAGGCGCGGCTCCCGGATACTCCTAGAGCGGACGCTCGGCGACCTCGCGCTCCGTGTCGTCGTGGGGCACATCGAGCTGCACGAGGGCGACGTCTGGGACCAGCTGCCATATTTCGTCCGGCACACCGAGGGCGCGTGCAGCTTCTTCTCGCTCTACGACCACAGCATCGATCTGCCGATCGGAGCGCTGCTGCTACTCGACCCCGAGTCTCCGCATGACCTCGAGGCGCTCGATGACAGCGCCTTCGTGCTCGACATCCGGGCCTAGCCGTCAATTGATGACGACGAGCTCGCCGGCATCGTGGCCGCAGAATCGGGCGTTGAGATCGTACTTGGTCGCGCAGACCGGGCAGATGCGCGCGACCACGCCGGCCGGCTCGCTCGTCTTGTTGCGGCTACGCGGGCGCGTCGCGTTGTAGACGGGGAACGGAACCAGCTCGTTGCCGTCGTGCGGGCAGCTCCGCAGTCCCGGCTCGTACGCGCGGCGGCACGCCATGCACACGAGGCCCGCGCTCCGCGACAAGGCCTTGGTGGGCCCCGCGGCACCGGCGAGCATCTCCTCGGGCGGAACGAGCCGGCGCGCGTCGCGCGTGCAGTAGGTCATGCCGTGGTACTCGGTCCGGCAGGTCGGGCACACCATCGCGCTCGACGTCGCGACCGCGAGGCCACCCCCGCCCCCACCGCGAACCATCGCCGGGCGCGCGCGCGGACGTGGCGTCGAGGGAGGCGCTGCGGGAAGCACCGGCGGCCGCGGCTGCTCGGGCAGGGGCTGAGCCTGCGTCTTGCCGCGGCGGCGCAGCACGATCGCCATCGTCACGAGGCCTACGATCACGAGCGCGAGCAGCGCGACGACGACGATCAAAAGTGCCTGCGACGAGGTCGACGCTCCGAGGGTGACGAGCGCTGTCGATGATGCAAATCCGGACATCGACGTGTCTCGGGAGGCTAGCAACGCCCCCCCTAACGGTCAACGTGGAAATCTTTTCGCCTCGACGAGAATCGGGTACTAACCGCTCGTGGCGGACCTCGTGATCGGAGCTCGTCGCGCCGGCGTGCCTAGACCGTGGCGCGCGGGTGTGATCGCACTCGGCATGCTCGGGGTCGCCATCACCGTGGCCTGGTTCATTTACCGGCGAACCGTCGCCTACGAGATGCCGGATGGTTCGGTGGAGGGATCGATCACCTCGGTCCAATCCGCGCCTGGGGCGCAGCCGAGCCTGGTGTACGGAGCCTCGGCACTCTCGTGGACCGGCGGCATCGCGGTGTTGCGTGTGAAGGGCGACGCCCACGCGCAGGGTGCCGCACACGGGCGCCTGCTCGCGCCTTGGTTGCCTGCAGTACTGTCCGCGGCCCGACCATCGATCACCAACACGGTCGGGCGTGAAGGCCTGATCGGCGGTCGCACCCACGGGATGCGCCTCGCGTGGCGGTGGCGGTTCATCGACGACGGCATGTCCGATCCGGATCGCCGGATCATCGCGGGCATGACGCGCGGCGCCGAAGCGAGCGGCGTCGACGTCTCCTTCGACGAGCTGCTCCGTACCCAGGCGGTGCTCGATGTCGGCGTCCCCTCCCCGCGCACCGACGAGGCGGAGCACAAGAGCCTCGCGCAGAGCCTGACCATCATCGGCAAGCAGGCGACCGCACCGGCGCGCGTCTGGATCGGCCGGACCCTCGCACTGCCCGGGCTCGACGATGGAGGTGACGCCGAGCGTCCTGTCGTCACCATCTCCCACAGTGAGGGCAAGGTCGCGTGGGCTGGCGTGGCTTGGCCGGGCATGACCGGGGTGGTCACCGGCATCAACGCACACGGGATCGCACTCATGGTCGATCCCGCCCGAACCGCTGACGTGCGGCCCACACGGACCGCGCGCCCGATCGCGCAGCTTGCCCGCACGGTGCTCGAGTCGGCCACCACCCTCGACGAAGCGATCAAGCTGATCGAGGGCACGCTCACCCTCGGAACCGCTGTGATCATCGTCGTCGACGGCACCAGCGGGAACTGGGTCCAGATCGAGCGCACGCCGAGCAAGGCGATCACGGAGCGCAACCCGCGCTCGCCGGCCTTTGGGGACGTGCTCACCACGCACGCACTCTCGAGCGACCCGGAGAATGATCGCGCGCGCCGCATGCTGCCGACCCAGGCGCGCGTCGAGCGGGCCGCCAAGCTCTTGCGGGCCCCGCTGCCCGACGTCACGGCGATGGCTGCCGTGTTGCGCGACCAGCGTGGTGTCGACGACGCGCCGCGCCCGAGCGGCCACCGCGGCACGATCGACGACGGCCGCGCGGTGCAGACCGTAATCCTCGATCCGTCGTCACTCGAGCTGTGGGTCGCCGACCCGACGGCGAACGGCCGGATGCGCGCGTTCGATCTGCGCCACGAGCTGCGCAAGGAAGGCGATCGTCCTGCCCCGCCCGCCGACGTGTTGCCGGACCCCGCGGCCGATCCGGAGCGCACGGGCAACCTCGTAGCCGCCCGCGCATGGTTGCGCGAGGCACGCGGCGCACTCGTCGACGGTCAGCTCGGTCGCGCTGCCGAGGCGTGTGCACGCGCTCGCGTGCGCGCGCCCGAGCTCCCCGAGGCCCTCGAGCTGGAGGCGATGATCGAGCTCGCGCGCGGCAACACGAGTGCCGCGCGCAAGGCGTTCGAGGCGTGGCTCGAGCATGGCTCCGATGATCCCAAGGGAGAGGAACGCGCTCGCGCCGTGCTCGCGCGATAGGCTCCACGCATGTCGTTCCAGGGCTTCGCGAAGTCCGCCCCCGGGTTCTTTCACGAGCTCGCCGCGGAGATGAGCCGCGAGTGGTTCATCGAGAACAAGGCGCGCTACCAGCGCGAGTGGGTCGAGCCGATGACCGCGCTGCTCGCCGACGTCGGCAAGCGCCTCGCGCCAGCGTACAAGCCGCGCGTTCTCGGCGAGCCGAAGGTGTTGCGCATCTATCGCGACGTGCGGTTCGCGAAGGACAAGACGCCCTACAAGACGCACATCGGCGCGGTGATTACGCTCGCCGGCAAGAAGGTCGGCGAAGGCGGCAACGCGGCGATGTACGTGCACCTTGGCGTCGAGGAAGAATTCGTCGGCAGCGGCATCTACATGTTCGACGCCGAACGCCTCGCCCGCTACCGCAAAGCCGTCGCCGGCAAGCCCGGCGTCGAGCTCGCGGCGCTGCTCGGTAAGCTGCGCGCCAAGGGCTACGAGGTCGGCGGGCATGACGACTACAAGCGCATACCGCGTGGCTTTGCCGAGGATCACCCGCGTGCGGATCTGTTGAAGCTGCGTGGGCTCACCGGTGGTCCCGGCGACATCCCGCGCGGCCTCATTCACAAGCCCGCCTTCGCGGACTGGCTCGTCGAGCACGGCAAGGCACTCGCACCGATGGTGCGATGGCTCGACACGCACGTGAAATAATGGTTCCCGAACCGCGAACAGGAACCGAGCCCCGGTCCGCTACTTCATGATCAGCGCGAGCACGGCGCCGGCGCCGGCGCCGAGCACGAGCAACGCGACGACCCACCAGATCCATTTCGACGAAGACGCGGGCACAGGCGCCGCCGGCACCGGCGGCTGCGCGTGCATGTTCGCCACCGACGCCTGCGGCTGCATGCCCTGCATCGGCTGCATGGGCTGCATGGGATACGGCGTCGGCGCCGGCGTCGGGGTGGGCGTCGGCTGCGGCGCCGAGGGAACGGGATAAGGCGTCTGCGCGCGGTTCGGCGGCGCGTACTGCATCGACGCCCCTGCGTCGAGCGGCGCGATGTTCGGCGAGCTCTGCACGGCGAACGGTGACTGCGCGGGCGCGCCCATCGACGGTGCGCCCATCGGCGGCGGGCCCATCCCTGGGTGCCCCATGCCCGGCGGGCCCATGCCCGGCGGGCCCATGCCCGGCATCGACGGCGGCACGCCGACAATTTTGGCATCGGTGCGCGTTTCGAGCAGATCAGCGCCCGGAATGCGGGGCTGGCTCTTCGACGCGTCCGAGCTCGCGTGTGCGATCACGTCCTGCAACGCGAGCGACAGCGACTGCACGTCGGGATAGCGGTTGTTCTTGTCCTTCTCGAGGCACTTCAGGATCACCGCGTCGGCCGACTTGGGCAGGTTCGCCTTGGGATTCGCGACCGACGGCGGCTGCGGCGTCTGCTTGAGCTGCGCGGTGATGAGGCCTGCCGGGCCCTTCGCATCGGGGAACGGCAACCGGCCGGTGATCATCTCGTACGCGACGACGCCGAGCGCGTACACGTCGCTGCGCCCGTCGAGCGCCTTGCCCATCAGCTGCTCGGGCGACATGTACTCGAGCGTGCCGAGCGTCTGGCCGGTCGCGGTGAGCTGCGGTGACTGCGGGTCGATCGAGTCGCCGCGCATCACCTTCGCGATGCCGAAATCGAGGATCTTCACGAACTCGGGGTTACCGGGGCGCGTCTCCAGATAGATGTTCTCGGGCTTGAGATCGCGGTGAACGATGCCCTGCTGATGTGCCTCGGCGAGCGAGCTGCACATCTCGGTGAGGATCTTGAACACGCGCTTCCACTCGAGCGGCGCCTGCTCGTGGAATACGTGATGGAGGCTCTTGCCTTCGAGCAGCTCCATCGCGATGTACAGCGTGCCGTCGGGCGTCTGATCGAAATCGTACGTGGTGATCGTGTGCGCGTCGCGCAGGTTGCAGAGCACCATGCCCTCGCGACGGAACCGCGCGACGAGGTTCTCGTCCTTGGTCATCTCGGGGTGCAGGAGCTTGAGCGCGACCTTGCGCCCCGTCGCGAGCTGCGTGCCGCGATACACGGCGCCGAATCCGCCCTCGCCGATCTTCGACTCCACCTTGAAGCGGTTGTTGAGAACCGTGTTGATGTAGAGGTCGTCGGCCCTCGAGCGCGACTTGTGTTGCGGCTTCGGCTGTTGTTGCGGACGCTGCGCTTGCGGTTGCGCTTGTGGTGCGCGCGCGATCGCAGGCGAGCTTCCCGCCGAGGCTTGTGGACGCGCACCGGCTGCGCTTGGAGCGGCAGCAGGCGTCGCGGGGCGGCCCGGCTGGAGCCGGTAGCCACACACGCCGCAGAATCGAGCATTCGACTCGAGCGGCGAGGCACACGACGGGCAGTTCATGTAGGCGAATTTTCGCAGAAGTTTCCGGCGTCCGCACGCCGGTTTCCAAACAAAACACTCAGCATTGGCCCAAGAGCAGTACGGTCAGTACGACCAAGATGCCCCCTCCGATCATCGGGGCGATCCACGCACGTCGGCGGACCTCCAGCGGAGGTGGGGGCAAAGCCTCGATCGCCGCGTCATCCCCTACGAACAAGCGAATCCGGGGGCCTCCGGGGCCAAACTCCACGCCCATCGGGGTGGCAGCCGAGACGTTGTGCTCGGTCACGCGGTGGCCATCGACATAGGTGCCATTCGAGCTTCCCAAGTCGACGAGAATCCACCCCGCTTCGACGGCCCTCAACTCGGCGTGACGCGAGCTGGCATCGATGTCCCGGGCGGGATCGAACGACACCTCGCATTCAGGATGGCGGCCGAACCGCACCCGCGAGGTCGCGGCAAACTCCTGCCGCTGACCGCGCCGGCTACCGGCGACGTGGTCGATGACGACCCGCACGCCCCGACTGTATCACCAGCCGCCGAGCCACCAGGCCGTCACACAGGCCACGATGCCGATGAGGATATAGACCCACAACGGGATCGGATGTTCCTGGAGCCGCTTGCGGGCCGGCCCTTCGGTGACCTCCTCGGGCGGCTCCGCCGGGGGCAGCGGCATACCGATCCGAGATCGCATCACCGCGTGCTGCCCGGTCACCGGGATCGTCGGAGGGATCGAGCTGGTGGGGATTCCGATCCGCGCCGCGAGTCGGCGCACGACGTACGACGACTCGCTGAGCGCGGGATCGCCTTCCTTTTGTGGATCGAACTCGAGGAACGTCGGCAGGTCGTCCTCGTCGACGGGCGGCGTGAAACGCTCGCCGCGCACCTCGCACACGATCGCGGTGATGTTGTCGGTGCCGCCGGCCGCGCGCGCCGCGGCGATCAGCAGGCGCACCGCCTGTTCCACGGTGTGTGGCTCCGAGAGCAGGAGTGCGATCGCGGGATCGCCGACGAGCCCGTGCAGACCGTCGCTGCACAGGAGCACGCGATCGCCGCGGCGGAGCTCGATGATCGACAGCGACGGCTCGACGTCATCACCGACGCCGAGGGCCTGCAGGATCGCGCCGCCCGCGCTCGCGGCTTCGTTGGGCGAGTGCCCCGCCTCGAGCAACGCGGACGCCAGCGACTGATCGGCGGTGACCTGCACGAGTGCGCCGCTGCGCATCACGTACACGCGCGAGTCACCGACGGTAGCGACGATCAAGCGATGGCCGGCGATGCCCGCAGCGGACACCGTCGTTCCCATCCCGCGCAGGCCGGGCTCGCGGCGCCCGAGCGCGTGCACGTCGTGGTTGGCGACGCGGACCGCGCGCCGGAGCAGCCGCGCGAACACCTCGGGATTTGGCGTCGCCGGCGTTCCCTTCATCTCGCGCCACAGGATCTTGGCGGCGAGGTCCGACGCGATCTCGCCACCCTCGACGCCGCCCATGCCGTCGCACACGACGAGTAGCGGGCCCCGATCGCCGGTGGACGCCCACGGTGTCGACACGTCGAGGACCTGCTGGCCGTCGAGGTCGCCGACGAGGAACTGGTCCTCGTTGTGCTCGCGCACCGTGCCGACATCGGTGGCGCCGAGCACGGTGACGTCGAGGGACGGCAGGGACACGTTACTTGCCGAGCTCGATACGCAGCAGCTGATCACCCATGCGGACGTGATCACCATGCTTCACCGGCGTCGGGCCCGTGATGCGGACGAACGTGCCGTTCGAGCTGCCGAGGTCCGTGACCATCGCCTTGCGGCCATCCCAGGTCAGCGCGGCGTGGCGGCGCGACATGAACGCGTCGTCGCGATAGACGATGTCGCCTTCTTCGCGGCCGAGCACGACCTCTTCGCCCATCAGGTGCCGTACGTCGCGGTAGCTGCCCGACGGCACGATCTGATGGAGCCGGCCCCACGGCTCGCGCGGCGGCGAACCGAACAAGGCGACGCCGTGGCGTACGAGCGGCGTCACCTTCATCTCCTCAGGCAAGACGCGTTCGAAGCGCAAGACTTCGCGCCCGACGAGGAGGATCATGCCGTCAACGAGCTCGACCGGCAGATCCGCCTTGCGGAACACGCCGTTCAACGTGTCGAGCGAATGCAGCTTCACGCTGCCATCGGCGGCCCGCTCGAACCGCGCGTGCTGGCGGGCGAGGAAGCGATCGTCGTCGAAGGCGATGTCGGCGCCAGCGCGCCCGACGACGGTGTATTCTCCGACGAGGGGGAACCGCTGGCCGTCGGAGCCATCGCGGTTGACGAGGATCGCCGTGCCCCACGTGAGACCGCCCGCGGTCGACGGGCGCGCCGGCGGTGGGCGGTGATCCGCCGCGAGCGTCGCGCCATGCGCATCGATCGGGCGATCGACCATGCCACCGAACGGCAGCGCGCTCGGCGAGGTGCCCGGCGCAGGTGTCGACGACGGTGTCCGCGGACGGGCGCTCGATCCAGGATCTGTGGGCTGCAGTGCCTGCATGTTGAGACCGCACTGCTGGCAGTACGCAAAGCCGACCGGCGTCTGCGTCCCGCAACGCGGGCACGCGATCATGCTGCTCGCGGGCTTCACCGCAGGTGCGGATGGCGGCGGAGAAGGCGCCCCTGGACCACCAAGAGCACCACCGAAGGGACCACCGAGAGGACCACCGACAGGACCACCGAGCGGAGCGCCCAGTGGCCCCGGCGGGGGCATCGGCAGCGGGTTCGCCGCGAGAGGCCCCGGCGGGGGCATCGCCGACAGCGGGCCGGGAGGGGGCATCGCCGACGGGATCGGCCCGACGCTGGGCGTCATCACGGGCGCTCCGCCGATCGGCGCGATCATCGGGGCACCGAACGGCTGCGGTGACGCGACCGCTGGGGCGCTCGCAAGGCCGCTCCCGCAATACCGGCAGAACTTCATGCCAGGTGGGTTCTCGCCCCGACACGAAGGGCAGATCGTGGGCAACCCTGGAGCGGAAGCCGGGGTCTGCCCGTACGCCGGAGGAGGCGTGGATAACGAGCTGCCACAGTTCAGGCAGAACGACGATCCGGCCGGGCTATCGTGGCCACACATCGAACAACGCATCGGCACCCTTACGTTGAAACCGGTTTGACGGGGCTCCCGATCAGGAGTGTCGCAGCAGCCGCCCGTCTCGGGAATGGGGTCGGGCTTGTTTGCTCGCGCAGTTGTGCCCGCGCGCGTGACTTGCTAAGACCGGCCGGCCCCGTGGGTAACTTCGCACATCGGCTCGCCTTCCTCGCCGTCGCCGCCACGGCCCTTGCCGCAGGATGCGTCGATTCCGCCGTGCGTACCGCGCCGTTCCGCGTGCGTCCCGACGCCCCCGAGGCAGGGGCGCTCGCTGGGCCGTTTACTGGACGTGTCGTCGACTCCACGACGCACGCCCCGGTCGCCGGCGCGCTGGTCTATGGTGCGTGGTCCCTCGAGCGAGGCACCGCGTTGACGGAGCCCGCCGGTGCGCGCGAGTTCGTCGGCTCGACGGACGCCAGCGGCGCCTACTCGATCCCCGAGCTCGGCAAGCTCCCGCGCGGCATGCGAGTCACAGACTTCACGCTGCTCGTCTACAAGCGCGGCTACATCGCGTACCGCAGCGACCGCCGATTCGCCGATCTCGGGCCGCGCATGGATTTCGCGCAGACCGGCAACCAGGTGCTACTCGAGCGCTGGCGTAGCGACCTCTCGCACGCGCGCCACCTGCGCTTCGTCGGAAGCGGCACCGCAGTCGCCGCGCTGACGCAATGGGAGGTCGCGGATGCGAGTGCCGAGCTCGACGGCAAGCGCGGCACGGGCCAGGAGCTTCGCCCGGGACGCGGCGAAGGTCCGTACATTGTCGCCGCGCAGCTGCTGACCGAGGGCGACATCAAGGCGCGCACCAAGTACGACGGTGGCTTCGAGACGGGCCCGCTCTCCGACGAACCCGACACCGCGGCGTACTCGTCGCAGCACTTCAAGGCGCTCGGTCGCCCGGAGACGTGGGACGTCGCCCTGCGCCTCTGGCGCCTCGATCCCGGTGCGGCACAGGACCGCTACGACGAGCTGCTGTCGTCGTTGCCCGATGCCGTGCAGAAGGACGACATCGCCAGCAAGTCGTTCGTGGCGACGGAGAAGCTGGGATCCGGCGAGCTCATTCGCGGCGTCGGCTTCCTCGATGCGCCGCGCGGCCTCGTCGTGTTGCTCACCTGTGGTCAGGACCAGTGCGCTTCGCCGGACGACGTGGTCGCACTCGGCGCGACGGTCCACGCGAAGGTCAAGGCACTCGTTCCGACGCCTGGAGGTCGCCCGTGACGTTGCGCGCTGCTGCCCTGATCGCCGCGGCGGCCCTCGGCCTCGCACCGCGCCCCGCTGCCGCGTGGGAGCCCGAGACCACACACGCGGGCCTGGCCGAGCAGGCCGCCCTCGCGTCGCGGCTGCACCAGCGCCTCACGTCGATCGGGTTCACCGGCGGTCTGTTCGAGCCGCTAACGATTCCGCCCGCCGACGCGCCGTCGCTGATGAACGCGCTCAGGCTGCTGTCACCCAGCCACGGCTCGGTGCCCGATGCGCGCGGTCGCCAGGCGGCGATCGCGTGGCTGTCGGCCGGCGCGGCGCTCGCGGACGTTCCCGCTGCGCACGGCGCGAATCACTTCTACGACCCGCAGACCAAGAGCGGCTGGCACACGCCGAGCCGTGGTCTGCTCGACAACCTTTCCGACAAGGCCCGCGAGGCCGTCGGGCGCGCTGCGCTGCCCACCGAGGGCGTCCCGGCCCCGGATTGGGTGACGCATAAGAGCAACCCGTTCAACCTCGCCAACTTCTACGCTCAATACGCCAAGGCGATCAGCGCGAAGACGCCGGGCGAGCGCTCGCGGCACATGGCGGCAGCCCTCATCGCTGCCGGTTCGATCCTCCACACGCTCGGTGACCTCGGCGCGCCCTCGCGCGTGCGCGGCGACGAAGCGGCGATGTTCGAGCCGCTCGGTGCGGGCCCGGACGATCTGGGGTCACGGTTCGAGCGGATCGCCGCGCTCGCCTACGGGCGCCTCGGCGTTCCACCGCCGTCGCGCGTGGTCACGCGCCCGACGCTGCGCGAGTACTTCATCGCTCCTGCTCCGACGGCCAACAAGTCAGACGGTGGACTGGTCGATCTGATCGCGCGCTCGTACTTCTCGACGAACACCCTGCCCGCGACCACGCGCGTTGGCAGCGAAACCAAGCCGCAGCTCGCGCGCAACGAGCCCGCCCTGCCCTCGCGGCTGAATCTGATGGCGGCGAGCCGCGACGACGGCACCACGCTGCGCAACACCAACGGCACCTGCCTCTCCCGCTACAAGGTGGAACGCGGAGTGCTCTCGTTCTGGATGGACGACGAGTGCATGCTCGATCAGATCGACGACATCCTCCCCGAGGTCGCCGCGTACGAGGCCGGCTTGCTCGACTACTTGTTGCGCGGCGAGCTGACGATCAACATCGCGGACACCGTGGCCGTGAGTGGCAAGGGGCTCGGGCCCGGCACGATCGATATCCTCGTCGAGGACGATCGCGGCGTACGCACTTCTCTGGTCTCTGCGCCCACCGCCCAGGGCGATGTCCTGGCCAAGGTCCCAACCCCGGCCAGCGGTACACGAATCGTCGCGGTCTATCGCGGCGTCGACGATAAGGGCCAACCGATCGTGGCGGTCGGCGCGATGCCATTCTCCCGGTAGAATCGCCGGTAGCGATGGCAAAGAAGCGGCGCGATGAAGAAGCGAGCGGTGGCCTCGACCGCGTGCTGGAGCGTCTCGACGATGCGCCTGCCGGGCTGCATGACGTCGAACCGCCGGCCAGCGAGCTCCCGCGCGGCTTGCCCGAGCCGCTGATCGAGCTCTACGCGCGCTGCAACGGACTGCGGTTGTTCCTCGACTCGCTCGAGATCGTGCCGCAGCAGGAGGTCACGATGCCGACGCCCGGTAAGTGGCAATTCGCGACGCACGAGGGTGACGCGATCGCGATGGACCACAAGGGCAAGATCTGGCGCACCGACGAGTCGCTCGACGACGACGTGTGCGACGGTACGCGCCTCGATCGCTGGCTCGCCGGCGTGCTCGATGCGACGGGCTTGCTCTACGATGGCGACGGCGAGTTCGCCGAGGATGTGTTCGACGAAGATGGCGACGTGCTGCCCACGGTCCGCGAGCAGCAGCTCCGTGCGCACCTCAAGCGCGACGCAGCGGCCCCCGGTATTCGCTGGAAGCTCGGCCTCGCGCTTCTCGATCAGGGCGCGGTCGAGGACGCGCGCAACGAGCTCGAGCAGGTCGTCGCCGACGATCCGGCGTTCACCTGGGCGTGGCTCGACCTCGCGCGGATCTCCGAACGGCTGGGCGAGGTCGGCAACGCGGTCGACGAGATCCGCATGGCAGCGCAGACCGCCGAGGGGACGCAGCATCCGCAGGCCGGCTACTTCTGGGCGCAGCTCGCCCGGCTCGCGATCCGCAGTGGCGACGACGTGCTGCGCGCGCAGGCGGCGACCAAGACCTCGCTGCTCGCGCCCACGCTCAAACGTGCCCAGCTCGACGGTGCGCGCGACTCGCTCGAGGCAGGCGACGTGGCGTCGGCCAAGGGCCTACTCGAGCTGCTGCGCGCCGTGTGGCCGCGCGACCTCGAGGTGCTCGAGCTCGCGAAGCGCGTCGAGACGTCGGCGAGCTGAAACTCCACGTTCACGCGATGTTCGTGGGGCCTCGAGCTACCAGTTCGTCCGGCCCGCGCGCTGCGAGTGAACGTCGGATGGAACGAGCGCTCCTCGTGCGGGCCCTCACATTTCGTTAGTTCTCGTCGTCGGCGTTCTGATCGCCGATGCCGTACTTCCGCAACAACTTGTGGAGGTACTTCCGATCCATGTCGGCGTCGCGCGCGGCCTTGGAGATGTTTCCGTCGGCGCGCTTGATGAGCCAGGACAGGTACCGGCGCTCGAATAGCTCCGTCCACTTCTCCTTGGTATCGCGGAACGACATGCCCGCCTCGAACTCGATCGCCTGATCGAGCTGCGCGGTGCGTGCGACCACGCCGGAGCCGAGCGGCGCGACCAGCAGCCCCGGGTCTGCGCCGAGGGCCAGGGCGCGCTCGATGACGTTGCGAAGCTCGCGCACGTTGCCCGGCCAGTCGTGCGCCATGAGCGCTGCGCGCGTGGCCTCGGACAGCTCGACCGCGCTGCTCGGTGACAGCTTCGAGAGCATCGAGTCGATGAGCAGCGGAATGTCCTCGCGGCGCTCGCGCAGGGGCGGCGCGGTGATCGGGACGACGTTGAGGCGGAAGTACAAGTCCTCGCGAAACTTGCCCTTCTCCACCTCGCTGCGGAGGTCCTTGCGCGTGGCGGCGATGACGCGGAGGTCGACCTTGATGGTCTTGGTGCCACCGACGCGGCGTAGCTCGCGCTGCTCGAGGACGCGCAGGAGCTTGGGCTGGAGATCGAGCGAGAGCTCCCCGAGCTCGTCGAGAAACACGGTGCCACCGCTCGCGAGCTCGAACGCGCCCTGGCGTGCGGCGACCGCGCCCGTAAACGCGCCCTTTTCGTGACCGAACAGCTCGCTCTCGATCAGCGTGCCCGCGACGGCGCCGCAATCGACGACGATGAAGGGCGCGCCCGCGCGCGGCGACAGCTGGTGCAGCGTGCGCGCGACCATGTCCTTACCAGTGCCGGTTTCGCCTTCGATCAGCACCGTGGCGTCAGTCGGGGCGATGCGCTCGACGAGGCCGAAGATCTCCCGCATCGCGGGTGACTTGCCGACCATCTCGCCGAGCTGCTCCTTCTCGCTGGGCAAGATCTCGATGCGCTCCTCGAACGGCGTGAACTTGAGCTCGCACGCGCCAAGCCCGATCACGGAGCCCGCGCGCAAGTAGGCCTCCTTGACCTCAGCACCGTCGAGGAAGGTGCCGTTGGTGCTCTTCAAATCGCGCACGAGGTAGCCCTTGGCGTCTCGGGCGATCTCGAAGTGAACTCGCGAGACGGTCTCGTCCGCGAGCACCAGATCGTTTTCGGGGGCCTTCCCGACCCTGAACACGTCGCCCGCGATCATGAACTCCGTCCCACGCTGCGCGCCCTTGATCACGACGAGCTTGCAACGGCGCAGGTTGACCGTCGCCGGCGTCGCTTCGCGCCGGATCCGTGTCCCGGTCAAGTGCTCCATCGGCGAAATCGTACTCTGATCACGCTCCTCCTGGCTGCGGTTGTGGGCCGTCGATAACAGGGATACCGTGTGGACAGTGCGCAGCTCAGTCGGGGGACTCGGGATCGCCACGGGTGCATGGATCATCCTCGCGTCCTCGGTCGCTCTCGCCCAAGAACCAACGGCCTCGGACGCCGTCGTCGCGACGACGACCGATGCCACCAAGCCTCCAGCAAAACCGTCAGACGCGCCGCTTCCGTCGTGTCTCGACCAGACAATCCGCGACCAGCTCGGCAACGAGCTCAAGCCGCGCGGCGTGCAGAAGCGCGACTTCAAGAAGGACAACAAGCTCGTTCTCGTTGCGCATGGTGGCCTGTACGGCGGTGACCTGACGTCGTCGAGCTGGGTCGCGGGCGGTTCGCTCGGCTACTTCTTCACCGAGGACGTCGGCATCAACGCCGAGTTCAACTTGATTCCCCTCTCGCTCGATCTGGATGCGCCGTTACAACAGTTTTTCGGCGACAACCGGTTCGAGGCGGGCATGGCCTACACCGCGCTCGGCAACGTGATGTGGTCGCCGATCCACGCCAAGCTCAAGCTCGGCGGCGGCATCGTCCACACCGACATCATGTTCTTCGTCGGCGGTGGCCGGATGATTCACGACGCCGTTCAGGGCATTTCCTTCAACGCCGGCGTCGCGCTCGACATGTTCGTGACACGCGCCCTGACCGTGCGCATCGACGCGCGCGACCTCACCGCGGTGCAAGAGGCTGCCGGCGAGACGCGCTTCACCAACAACATCGTCGCGACCGTTGGGCTCGCGCTGTGGATTCCGACGGGCCTATGAAGACGCTTCCTGCCCTCCTTGTCCTGTGCGCATCGACGGCCGCGTTCGCCGACGACGCTCCGCCCAAACAGGTCGCCGCGAAGGACGACGCACCCGCTGAAGGTGCGCCGTCGGCCTCATCTCGGGCCACGGCGATGTGCATCGACCAGGAGATTGCCGACCGTCTCGCGATCAAACGCAAGCGGCGCGGCGCGGTCGATCGCCTGTTCGTGAAGCAAGGCCGCCACGAGATCACTGCAGGCGGTGGCTACTACGCGAGCGACTTGCTCTCCGGCACCTACCTACTCGGCGGCTCGTACACGTATCACATGACCGACGAGACGGCGGTCGAGTTCGCCGGCTGGTACACGCACGCGAATGCCGACCTCATTCGCGCGATCGAGGACAAGCGCGGCGTCGTGATCGCCGAAACGTACGCGCGGATGATCTTCGCCGAATCGTTGCTCAACTGGAGCCCCGTGTACGGCAAGCTCCGCCTCGGTGGTTCGATCGTGCACTTCGACCTGCACGCGGACATCGGCGTTGGCGTGATCGACTCCAAGACGAGTCGTGGCGCCGCGGGCGTCGTCGGCTTCGGCATTAGACTATTCGCCGGTCAGGCGTTCGCGTTCCGAATCGACGCCCGCAACCGCACCTTTCGTCAGGAGCTGCTCGACGAGCGTTTCCTCGTGAACGACAGCGCCATCACGGCGAGCCTCTCGGTCTTCCTGCCCTTCAAGAACTAGCGGAGAACCCCATGTTCCGTAGCTTTATCCGCCGCAGCTGGATCGTGCTCGCGCTGGTGCCGGCACTCGCGATCGCCGCGCCCAAGGGCAAGAAGTCCAAGGCCAGCGCGAAGAAGACCAAAACCATCACGCCCGCGGAACCGAGCGAGCCCACGCCGCCGCCGAGCGCCCCCCCCGAGGCAACACCAGCCGCCGCGTCGACGCCACCGTCGACGGCGCCGTCCACGCCCGCACCGCCAAGCGGTGGCGCGGGTGGCAATGGCGCGGGTAGCGGTGCGGGCGGTGGCGCCGGAGCCCCGATTCCCGAGCCAACCGAGCCCGCCGCCTCGGGCGATCCGGACGTCGACACGCTGCGCCAGGAATATCTGGCGTTGCGCGACGAGCTGTTCAAGTCGCGCGCGCGAGCGAGCACTGTGGCCAGCCAGCTCTACTCCACGCGGATCCAGATCAAGCTCACATACACCACAGCGCGCTTCTACAACCCCGCGAAGGCGTCGATTCGCCTCGACGGCGCGAGCGTTTACGAGAACACCACAGGCGCCATCGGTATCGACGACGGCCTCCGCTTCGATGGCTACGTCGCACCGGGCCGCCACCTGCTGACGTTTCGCGTCGAGGCCACCGGCAAAGACGACGACTCGTTCACCTCCGTCACCGAGACGCAGATCGTCGTGCAGGCGGTCGCGGGCAAGGATCTTGTCGTCAGCGCCCGCGCGAAGGACGGCGGCGACATCGCCTACGAATGGAAGAAGAGCCAGAAGGGCACCTACGGGCTTGGCATCGACGTCGCGGTGAAGACCACGGCGCGCGCCGACGCGGGAGCCACGAAGTGACCACGGCGCGCGCCCTCCTCGCGGCGGCGCTCGTCGCGGTGACCGTGCAGGCCGCGGTCGCGCAGCCTGGCGTCGACGGTGCCTCGCCCGGTGCGGATGCCCCCGCGCCGGGCGCCAAGGACGACCCGCTGCAAAAGTATTTCGATGCACTCGAGAGCGCGAAGCTCGTCGACGTCGAGAGCGGCAGCCTCGACACGCTGCGCAAGGAGCTCGCGATCGGCGAGCGGCTGCTGCGCGACGGTGCGTTCGTCAACGCCGCGGTCGCCCTGTACGCGATCGTGAAGTCGCCGCGCTACGCCGCGTTCACCGACTTCGTCGAGTATCAGAACGCCGAGTACGATCTCGCGGTTGCCCTCGCCCGCTCCGGCAGCTACGGCGCCGCGCTCGACGCGATCGATCCGATCATCGCGCGCGGGCCGAACGCGCAGTACTTCGGGCCGGCGCACCGCCGCGCCGTCGACATCGCGCTCGAGACCCGCGACCACGCGGGCGTGCTGGCGCGCCTCGAAGCGATCAAGTTGAGCGATCCGCTTCCGCCGTCGCACGCGGGCGAGCGCACGTACTTGCGCGGCCGTGCGGCGTATGACCTCGGCAAGCTCGCCGACGCCGAGGGCGAGCTCACGCTGGTCTCGAAGAAGAGTCGCCTCTACTCGTCGGCGCTCTATCTCCGCGGCGTGATCAAGGCGCGTCGCGGCGAGTATATGGGCTCGGCCGAGGCGATGTGCGAGGTCGCGGCGACGCCAGACGATGACAAGTTCACGTTCGTCGTCGACGGCCGCTACTTCACGATCAAGGACCTCGCCCGCCTTGGCCTCGGCCGCCTCGCGCACGAGAATGGCGAGTACGACGACGCCTACTACCACTATTTCCAGATCCCCGATGACTCGGCCTACCTGCCGGACGCGCTGTTCGAGGCCGCGTGGTCGATGTACCAGAAGCGCGAGCTCGCGACGTCGCGCGACCTCGTGCGTGAGTTCTTGAAGGAGTTCCCGAGCTCGCCGCTGTGGCCCGAGGCGAGCCTCCTCGCCGGCTACATCGAGCTCGCCGACTGCAAGTTCACCGACTCGCAGAAGTGGTACGACGACCTGGTCGCCAAGCTGCAGCCGGTCGTCGACACGATGGACAAGGCGCGCAAGGATCGCCAGCTCCGCGACCAGCTGTTCTCCACCGCGGTCACGCGATACCAGGAGGTCAAGCAGACGGGCGAGCTCGCGGGCAAGAAGCCGAGCACTGCGGCCCCGAAGACGGACATCGAGAACGTGCTCGCGCTGCTCCGCCTCGATCCGAAGTTCCTCCGGCTCAACGACGCGCTCACGGGCATGAACGAGATCGCGAACAACGCGCCCGCGGTCGTCCGCCAGTGGCAGAACCTCGGCACCCAGGTCAGCGAGAAGAAGGTCGCGGCGGTGTCGACGGAGAAGACGCTCGAGCAGGAGCAACTCGCCGACGCGAACGCGGTCGTCGAAGATCTGCGGCGCCTGCGCGAGCACATCGCGAAGGCAAAGGCCGAGCTCGCGCGCGGCAAGCGCGAGGGGCAGGTCCCCGCCGACGTCGCCGGTGAAGAGGCCAAGCGTCTCGACGCGCTCGCGGCGAAGAACCAGCAAGCACTCGCGAACGCGATCGCCGTCGCCGACAAGGCCGCCGCCGCCGTCGGCACGCAGGCCGCAAGCGGCATCCGCCCGCTGATCCAGGCCGACATCGGCGAGGCCCGTCGGCTCGACAAGGCGGCCCACGACCTCAAGACCAAGCTCGAGGAAGCGGGCGACAAGCTCGCGCAGAACGCCATCGAGCGCCTTTACAACGAGACCCGCCGCGTCCTCGACAAGGCCAAGCTCGGCAAGATCGACGCGGTCATCGGACAGAAGCGCAAGCTCGACATCGAAGTGCAAGACCTGGCCGCGGGCCGGGTCCCCGAGGAGCTGATCGGCAAGCTGTGGAACGCGAGCATGATCGGCGATGACGAGGAGTTCTGGCCGTGGCAGGGCGAGTTCTGGGCCGACGAATATTCGGGGTGGCGCTGATGAAGAGAATCCTCCTCTCATTGCTTCTCGTGACGCCGGCGATCGCCCGGGGGCAGGGCGCCGCACCTGCGCGCGATCTGCCCTCGACGTCGCGTGGCCCGACCTCGGAGCTCTACATCCGCAAGCGCCCGCCCTCCCCCGAGGCGCCGGTGCTCAGCGAAGATCTCAAGAAGCTCCTCGTCGATACCGAGAAGCGTCGCGACGATAAGCGCCTCGAGGCGATCGGCCTTCTGCGCGGATTCCTCGACAGCAAGCCGAGCGGCGAAGCGAAGGCCGAGGGCACGTTCAAGCTCGCCGAGCTGTTGTGGGAAGAGGCCCGCCGCACGTTCCTCGTGCGCATGGAAGAGTTCGGCCGCGCGATCGAGAAGTGCAACCAGACCAAGGGTGAGTGCGCGCTGCCCAAGGAGCCGCGCATCGACCTCAAGGAGGCCGAGGCGCTCTATCGCGACCTCCACGACAACCATCCCACCTTCCGCCGGATGGACCTCGTGACCTACCTCATCGGCTTCGCCGCCAAGGAAGACGGCCGCGAGGAAGAAGCGATGGGGCGCTTCAACGAGGTCATCAAGCGGTTCCCCGACTCATCGCTTCAGGGCGACGCGTGGATGATGGTCGGCGAGCACTGGTTCGCCGCCGGCGACTGGGCCAAGGCCAAGGAGGCGTACAAGAACGTCGCCGACTCCGCCGCGACGAGCGACCTGGCGATCTTCAAGATCGCGTGGTGCGAGTGGAAGCTCGGCAACACGCAGCAGGCCGCGATGGACTTCAAGCGTGTCCTCGACAAGGCGATCGAGCAGGAGCGGGCGGGTACCGAGGCGCAGAAGCGCCGCAGCGCCGACCTGCGCGAGCAGGCACTCGAGTACCTCGTGGTCGTGTTCACCGAGGATCGCTCGATCTCGCCGAAGGAAGTGTTCGACTTCCTCGTCTCGATCGACGGCGAGCGCTACTCGCGCGACGTCATGGTCAAGGTCGCCGAGAGCTACGCCGGGCAGGCCGAGTGGGAGCGCTCGACGGACGCGTATCGGTTCTTGATCCGCATGGATCCCGAGTCGCTCAAGTCGGCCGAGTACCAGCGCTCGATCGTCGCGAACTGGAACAGCGCGCTCGACCTCGACCGCGCGCAGGAAGAGATCAAGGTTCTCCTCGACAACTTCGGCCCCGAAACGGGTTGGGCGAAGGCGCAGAAGAACCGCGAGGCCCTCGCCCGCTCGCTCCAGCAGTCGGAGGAGCTCACCCGCTCGACGGCGATGGGCATCCACTACGAGGCGCTGCGCAAGCAAAAGGCCGACAAGAAGATCGACGTAAACCTCTTCACGCGCGCGGCCGCTGCCTACGAGCAGTACCTCGCGGCCTTTGGCGGGGCGAAGGGCTCGGGCGAGCGCGCGATCGAGTTGCGCCACTATCGCGCCGACATCCTCTACTTCCAGCTCGGCAAGAACGAAGAGGCCGGCGACGAATACCTGCTCGTCGGCAAGAGCGCGCCGGTCGGTCAGTTCCACAAGAGCGCGCTGCGCAACGCGATGGACGCGTACGAGAAGGCGCGCCCGAGGGACACCGCCGGCAAGGGCAAGCTCTACCCCGTCGACAAGAAGTTCGGCGAGGCCATCGACCTGTTCGCCACACTGTTCCCCGCCGACCCCACGCTCGTCGGTGTGATCTTCAAGAACGGGCAGATGTTCTACGACTACGGCGAGTACGACGAGGCGATCAAGCGCTTCGGCGTCATCGTCACCAAGTATCCCGACGACGCGAATGCGGGCCCCGCCGGTGATCGCATCCTATCGGCGCTCAACAAGGCGCAGGACTACGAGAACATCGAGAACTGGGCGCGCAAGCTCAAGAAGGCGAAGTCATTCTCGAGCAAGGATCAGCAGGCGCGCCTCGATCGCCTGATCGTCGAGTCGATCCAGAAGAGTGGTGACAAGTACGCCGAGGCCGGCAAGTACGAGCAGGCCGCGACGTTTTACCTGCGCATCCAGAAGGAGACCGGCGATGCCAAGGTCGGCGCGCAGGGCCTGATGAACGCGGGCGTGATGTACGAGAAGGCGAAGCAGCCCGAGAAGGCCGCCGACATCTACCTCGACATCGCCGACAAGTACGGCGAGAAGAACCCGGAGATCGGCGAGAAGGCCGCGTTCACCGCGGGTCAGGTCTACGAGAAGGTCATCTTCTACGACCGCGCGGCGAAGTCGTACGAGCTCGTGTGGGCCAAGTTCCGCACGGGGGCGCGCTCGGCCGACGCGCTGTACAACGCCGGCCTCCTGCGCCAAGCGCTCGGCCAGAACAAGGAAGCGATCGCGCACTATCAGGAGTACGCGAAGAAGTTCCGCGAGCGCAAAGACGCCCCCGAGGTCGCGTTCAACATCGGCGTCGTCTACGAGCAGGCGGGCGACGAAGGCCCGGCGTACCAGGCCTACGCCGACTACGCGCGCACGTACCGCTCGACGGGCAAGCGCATCGTCGAGGCGCACCTGCGCGCCGGTCGCATGTCGCTGAAGCTCGGCCAGCTCAAGCGCGCGAAGGACGAGCTCGCAACGGCCCAGCGGCTCTGGAAGGCGCTCAGCGGCAAGGAGAAGACGGCCGCAGCAACGTGGGCCGCCGAGGCGCGCTACCTCGAGGGCGAGCTGATCGTGCGCGAGTACGAGAAGGTCACGCTCGATGTGAAGCCGGCGCAACTCGAGAAGGCGCTCAAGTCGAAGACGACGTTGCTCAACAGTGCCGAGAAGGTCTTCGAGTCGATCGCCGACTTCAACGATCCGCGGTGGGGCACCGCGGCGATCTTCCGCATCGGCCAGATCTACGACGCGTTCGCCGAGTCGCTCGTCAACGCGGCCACGCCGAAGGGCCTCACCGAGGAGCAGGCGCAGGCGTACCGCGACGCGCTCGATAGCTACGTCGTCAACATCCAGGACGTCGCGGTGCAGAAGTTCACCGTCGGCTACCAGCTCGCGATCCGCACGGGCGTTTACGACGAGTACACGGCAAAGATCCGCGAGGCTCTCGGCCGTCTGGCCGCCGACAAGTTCCCGCCCGAGCGCGAGTCCCGCAGCAAGGAGCGTATCGGCGATCGCCCCCCGAGCCTCGACTACGTGCAGGAGGTGGCGCGATGAGTAAGCTAGCCATGGTCCTCGCGATCGCGCTCGCTGCCTGCGGTGGCGGATCGGCGACGCGCCGCATCGGCCCCGGCGGCAAGGTCGTGGTCAAGCTCGACCCGGTCAACCCCAAGGCGCTCAAGCAGTTCGAATCCGCCATGCGCGCGATCCGCATCGGCGGCCCCGAATCTCGCGATGCCGCGAAGAGCCGCCTCAAGGAGGCCATCGAAATCGATGGCAAGCTTTGGGAAGGCTGGCACAACCTAGGCGTGATCGCCTTCAAGGACGGTGAAGACGACGTCGCGGTGGAGGCGTTCAGCAAGGCGCTGGCGATCAATGCCGCGCACACGCCGACGCTGCTTGCCCGCGCCGAGGCGAACCGTCGTGCCGGACGCAAGAAGGAAGCACGCGCCGACTACGAGGCCGCGCTGCGAGGCACCGACGAGGACGATCCGAACCGCCGCGATGCAGCGGCGCGCCTCGCCTCGCTGCTCCGCGACTTCGGCGACTTCGACGATGCCGTCAACGTCCTGCGCGACACCGTCCGGCTCTCGGGCATCAACGCGAAGATCTACACCGAGCTCGGCCTCATCTACATCCAGCAGAAGAAGCCGGACCTCGCCGCGCTCGTCCTCGTAAAGGCGCTCGAGCTCGACAACAAGGATCCGGCGATCTTCAACGCGATGGCGATCCTCGAGATGAAGCGCGGCAACGCGCAGGAGGCGTTCGCGCGGTTCGAGCAGGCCAGCGCCCTCGACACCAACTACATCGACGCACGCTTCAACAAGGCGTCCGTGCTCCTCGACGCAGGCGACTACACGCGAGCCAAGGCCGAGCTGCTGCTCGTGGTCCAAAAGGCTCCCGATGACTTCGCCGCGCAGGTCGCCCTCGGTGTCGCGTACCGTGGCCTCAAAGAGCTCCCCGAGGCGCGGAAAGTCTGGGAACGCGTGATCGCCGAAGCGCCCAAGCGCAGCACCTGGCGCGCCGATGCCCTCTACAACATCGCGGTCTTGATGATCGACTTCAATAACGATATCCCGGGTGGCAAGGCCGCGCTGGAGCGATACCTGCAGGAAGCTCCCACGAGCCACGCCAAACGCATGGCAGCGGAAGAGAAACGAAAGGAGCTCGGCAAATGAAGTTGAGGCCTATGGCCCCCGCCTGGGGGCGCGCGTCCGCATTTGCCGCTGTGCTCGTGTGTGCGTTCGTCGCACCTTCTCTCGCGCAGCCCAAGGGCAAAGGCGCCGACAAGGACCGCGCTCCGGCCGCGACCAACACGGCACCAACCAAGCTAGCCGGGGGTGAGCCCGAGGAGCCAAAGACCGACAAGAAGTCGAAGGGGCCCAAGACCTATGACTTCGGCGCCCTCGATCTCAACGGTCGCATGCGTTCGCCCCAGCTCCTCTACTTCCTCGAGCGCGCCAACGAAGAGCTGGAGCGTGCGAGCCTGGAGAAGCGCTCGTTCATCCCGCACATGGTGCGGTCGGTGGAGGAAGAAGCCCTGTGAGTGTCGCGCTACGAACGGCTCTGATCTGGCACGACGAGGTGATGAGCGACGTGGTCTCCGAGAAGCCTCGGATGATCACACTCGGCGCCTCCGGCAAGGCCACGTTCGTAGTGCCTGACCTCGGTCTGCCGAAGGACTTCGCGATCGTCCGCCCCGGCAACCGCGGCTACCTGCTGACGCTCGGCGAGAAGATGCGCGGCACGATCTGCATCGACGGCCAGGAGAAGGACGTCGCCGAGTTCGTGCGCCGCGGTGGTGAGGGTGATGGTCCCGGTGGCTTCCGCGCGACGCCGATCAGCGGCAAGGACTGGGGCGTCATCGAGTTGGACGAGACCGGGCACCACAAGCTGTTCTTCCAGTTCGTCGGCGTCGACGAGCCCCAGACGTTCTTCACGCCCCAGGTGATGCTCGCCGGCGCGGTCGGCTACGTCGCCGCCGGCATCGCGATGACGCTGACGTTCGCGTTCGGGCAGGGCTTTGCGTTCGACGAAGCTATGTTCCGCGGCTTCGGCATCGCCTCGCTGGCGCTGCTCATCGGCGGCGTCGGCTATTCGGCGTACCGGTCCGACAGCGATCAGCAGGCCTCGCTCGCCTTCTCGGTGATGCTCCACGCGGCGCTGCTCCTCATGACCTACGAGCTCTACGAGGACGAGAGCCCGTTCGTGTATCCCGGCCCGCGCTCGCTCACCGGGCAGTACCTCGTGACGCGCCTCGAGCCCGAGGTCCCGCCCGAGCCGGAGAAGCCGAAGCCGACCACGGGCCCGACGAGCAAAGATCAGGCGGCCGCCAAGAGCCCCACGCCGAAGAACATCAAGACGGCCACCAAGAACGAAGAAGGTGCGTCGGGCGGCAAGGGCGACACAGAGCGCGCGCGCGATCCAAACGCGAAGGACGAGCCGCCCGATCCGCCGAAGGTCGCGTTCTTCGAGGACCGCAACAAGAAGTACCTCGACAACATCATCGATCGAAACCTGTCCACGAACCTCGGCAAGTTCACCGGCATCAAAGGAGACGTCGTCACGCGCGGCTCGATCGGCTTTGGTCCCGGTACGGGCTCCGGCGTCGGTGAAGGCAACGGCACGGGCACCACGCGCGGCAGCAAGGGCAAGGGCTCGGGCGGCGGCGGCAATGTCGAAGGTGATTTTGTTACCAACAAGGGACCGATCGATACCGGTAAGGAGCGGCCGGGCGGCAACTGCGTCGGCCCGAACTGCACGGGGGCCGCGCCCAAGGCGATCGCGCTCAAGATCGAAGAAGCGAGCGGCGACTTCTCGGGCCTGTCGAAGGAAGAGATCGACCGCGTCGTGAAGGCACGCGCTGGCGTGTTCCGTGCCTGCTACCAGAAAGAGCTCAACCGCTCGCCCGGCATCGGCGGCAAGCTCGTCATGCACTTCGTGATCGCCGCCGACGGCAGCGTGAAGAGCGCGAACCCGCAGGGCGGTACGCTGCGCAACGAGGGTGTCGAGAGTTGCGTCCGCGGCAACATCATGCGCCTCAAGTTCCCGGCCAAGGGTGGCGCCATCGTCAACTACCCGTTCGTATTCACGCAGGGAGGCTAATCATGCGGTCACTGATCGTCGCATCACTCGCCATCGTGGGCTGCACCAACGAGCCTGTCTACCTGCCCTCGCCCACCAACCTCGAAGGCGGGATGGAAGACGAGATGGGCAACGCCGTCGAGGCCCGCTCGTCGTTGCAGATTCCGGTGGTCACCGAGACAATGGAAGATCGCCTCGAGCGCGAGGAGATCCAGGCAACCGTGGATCCAGCGGTGATGGTTCCGTATGTCCGCGTCGGAGATCTCGAGATCTCCGTCGAGTGGACGATTCGCAACCTGACCGACATGCCCGGTAAGGCGACGATCCAGCTGAACGGCGCAAATCAGTTCTTCGCGTATGACCCGTCGCTGATCGTCCTCGGCGAAGCGGACAACGAAGAGATCACCGCGCCCGGCCTCGCCGGCGACGTTCCGCTGGACATCGGCCCCAACGGCGAGCTCTCCGGCGTCTTCAAGGAGGACGAGCTCCGCGAAGCCTCGGTCGACCTCGACATGGTCACGCGCGGCAACGTGAACCCGTATCGCGCAACGCTCCAGATCAACAAGAACACCCAGTCGTTCGAGCAGCTAACGCCGCTGATGTTCGACGAGGACGGCGAGCCGCTGCCGCAGATGGGCACCGGCCTCGTGTTCCCCGTCGATGCGATCCCCCAGATCGTGCGCGTCGACCTGGTGTTCAAGCCAGACCGCCACATGGTCCTCGAGTACACGGTTCGCGTTCGCGACGTACGACATGACCTGATCCACGAGCTCGGTGTTGACGCGCTCGTGACCGCGCCCGGCGAGCTCGAGCCGCTCGCGCCCGCAGAATTCACCGTCACGCCCTGAGCTTTTGATCGTTCGAGTGGTCTACGATGTCCGTCGCATGCGCAGTTTAGGGCTGGCCTCCACCGTCGCACTGACGGTCGCCCTCGGTACGACCGCCGAGGCTCGTCCCGCATCGACGGGCTGGTACGCTGAAGGGGGGCTCGGCGCGGTCGCGTTCCTGCCGAGCGCGGACGACGACGCCGCGATCGGCCCGGGGTTCGGCATCCGTGCCGGGCGCGACCTGTTCTCGTGGCTCTCGCTCGGCGTGCAGCTCGGTGGTTCGAGCCACGAGGCGACCGTGCCTCCCCCGCCCGAGGGCGAGTGGTTCCAGATCTATCGTGCGAGCGCCGACGTACGCCTCACGGGACGCTTCGATCGTCTCGCGCTGTTCCTCGAGGGTGGCGCGGGCGTCGGCATGATCTCGTCGAACGTGCTCGGCAAGGTGATGATCACCGAGCCGGGCGAGTCGCTCTCGCTGCTACTCCAGGCGGGCGTTGGCTTCGAGTACCAGCTCGAAAATCGGCACTACTCGCTCGGCCTCGCCGCCGACGCGATCATCCTGCCGCAGTTCGAAACGCTCAAAGCGATCGATGCGCGCGCGTTCCTCCGCTACACGTACTAGCGAAGAGCGCGTCGGCCGGTGCCGATGAGATCCACGAGCACGCGGCGGAACGGTGCCTTGGCGTCGAGCATGCCGAGCACCGCAGCCGCGCCCAGCCGCTGGCGCCACAGGAGGAGAACCTTCGCCGGCATGGCGAGGCCACCGACACCGAGCGCGCGCTGCGTCGCCTCGGCGAAGTCGCTCGCGTAGGCCCCTGACCAGTGGAAGTCACCGTGCGTGATGACGGGCAGCGCGAGCTCGCGCTCCCAGTCGCGATGTGCGGTCGATGCGAGTAGGTCGGCGCGACGCAGCAGGCCCGCGCGCGCGAGACCCATGCGGAAGCGCTCGGCCGCCGAGGCGTTGTCGTCGTCGAGCAGCCCCCACCACAGTTCGCGGTCGGCGTCGCGCACCTCATCCGGCAGCGGGAACGCGCAGCCGAAGTCGAGCGCCCACACCTGCACGGTGCCGTCGCTCTGCGAATCGACGAGGAAGTTGCCTGGATTCGGATCGGCATTGAGCAGGCCGTGTGCGAGCGGCGAGCCCCACACGAGCTCGTAGATGGCGAGCGCTGCCTGGCGCCGGATGTCGGGCGTCGAGCCAGCGATCGCCGTGACCGTCTGGCCACGCGCGCGGCCCATCGTAAGCACGCGGCTCGTCGTCAGCTCGTCGTAGACGCGTGGGACGCGCAGCGTCTTGTGGCCTGCCCATGCGCTCGCGAACCGCTGCTGGATCGCCGCTTCGGCGCGGTAGTCGAGCTCGCCGCGCACGGCCTCACCGAGCGAGCGCAGCGCTTCGTCGTCGAGCGCGCGTCCGACCTCGGCACCTGCGAGCTTGCGCAGAAACGCCGCGTCGTCGAGATCCGCGCGCAGTGCCTCGGCGACGCCGGGGTACTGCACCTTGACGACAACCTCGGTGCCGTCGCGCAACGTCGCCGCGTGTACCTGGCCGAGCGATGCGGAAGCCAGGGGCGTGGCTTCCCACGTCGCGAACACCGCCTGCGGGGGCTTACCGAGCTCGGCCTCGATCACGCTCGCGATCGCACCCGACGACACGGCAGGCGCGTGATCCCAGAGGTCACCGAGTACCGCACGTGCCGCGCGCGTCGCGCCGCTCTTGCCGCCGAGCGTGGCGCCCGGATCGTACGCCGCGAGCTGGGCCACCTTTGCGAGCCCGCCCTTGAGCCTGCCGGCTTGCGCGGCGAGCACCTTGGCGGCCTCCTCGTCGACGACGAGGTCATCCTCGTCGGAGCCCTTGGGATCCGTCGTGACGATCTGCTTGGCGCGCGCCCACAGACGGGCCCAGCCGACCCTGCGCTCCGCAGCGCGCCGATCGTCGCTCATCAGTTCTCCCCTGCAGCGGTTGCGGCGAGGGCCTTCAAGTTATGGAGGCCCGACTCGTCGCTCCAGAACAACTCGACGCGGTTCTTGCCGGTGCGCTTGGCGCGATACAATGCGCGGTCCGCGCGGCGGATCAAGTCTTCACCGTCGGTCGCCTTGCTCTCCGGGAACGATGCAATGCCGAACGACGCGGTCACAGCGAGGGCCTGAGGCGGTTCGGCGTCCGTGGTGATCCTCGACTCCGCAATTGCTGCACGAATGCGCTCGCCGACGTTGTACGCGGCAACCATGTCGCTGCGGGGAAGAATCACCGCGATCTCCTCGCCGCCGTAACGCGCCGCCGTATCGACGCCGCGCAATTGTGCCTTCACGGTGTTCGCGATCGTACGCAGCACGCGGTCGCCGATGAGATGCCCGTGCTCGTCATTGAGCTTCTTGAAATCGTCGACATCCATCATCACGACCGAGAATGGCGTCCCGTAGCGCTTCGAGCGCTCGATCTCTTCCTCGATGCGCGCGTCGAAGTAGCGACGCATGAACAGCCCCGTGAGGCCATCGACCATCGCGAGCTCGTAGAGATGCGCGTTCTGCAGCGCCGCCGCGATCTGCAACCCCAGCGACTCGAGGAGGCGCTGGTGATCGTCGCGGAATGTGCCAGGCCGCGTGCTCTGCACCGCGATGACGCCCTCGATCCCGCCGTACATCATCAGCGGGACGCCGAGCCACGAGCGAACGCCATGCGAACCATCCCCCGTGATCGCGAGGTCCTCGGTCTCGCCGAGGTCATCGATCCGCCGGGGCGCGCCGGTCTTCATCACCCAACCCGTGGCGCCCTCCCCCTCGGCCATCGGCTGTCGGAAGAAGCGGTCCGCCGCGCGATCGTAGCCATCGATCACGAGCCCCGATTCCCCACCCGAGCGCCGGTGCACCAGTGCGACCAGCTCGGCCTCCGGAATCGCGCTGCAGACCTCGCGCGCGACCGCCTCGACGAGCTCCTCGAGCTGCAGCGACGCGGAGAGCCGCCGCGCCGTTGCGGTCAGGATCTCAAGGTCATGCACGCGCTCCTCGAGCTGATGCTGCGTACGCGACAGCCGCGAGAACACGAGGTTGATCAAAAGGTACGTGAGCGAGAGCAGGAGGAAGCCGAGCGGTTGATCCGGGTGATAGAGCAGCACGAGGACGACGCCGATCGGCATCAGCGACGCCTCGGCGAGGATTCCCGGCAGCGCGAGCTCGGTGAGATACGTGCGCCAGCTGCGCCCGAGGAGCCGTAAACGAACACCCTGCAGCGCGTAGTGGGTGACGAGGAGGAGCGTCGCGATCGCGACCACGTTGAAAGCGACCTCGATCGGATCGCCGCCTTGATGGGCCATCGCATCGTCAGCGCCGAACGCCCAGCCACTCAGGACGACCACGGCGCCACTCATGCCGCCGAAGTACAGGACGTACCCGAGCTCCGCCCACCACCCATGCGAATCAACCCGGCCCTGTATGCGCGCGTGGTACAGGCGCGCGGACGCATCGACGGTGAGCGCGATGGCGACCAGGCGCCCTGCGCCGACCGAGCCGACGCACAGTGCGGCAGCGACGTAGTACGCGGAGTCGAGCGAGAGCACGCTGCCCTCGACCAACCGGAACGCGAGGGCGCGCGCCGCAAGAATCACGATCACGAACAGTGCGATCCACAGCGGATCGGTGCGCGTGGGCTCGGGCAATAGATGCAGCGCCGGGAGTACCAGCACCACGCCCCAACCCAGGACGCCCATCGCGATCGTGTAGAGGTGCCCGAGGCGTGGCACAGCGCGTATCTATCCCATTCGTGCCCCGAAAGCGCGAACGGCCCTACCAGCGTAGCTGGAGGGCCGTCGATTGTTGTTTCGTGTAGTTAGATGTCGATAATCATCACACCACGCTCGGACTCTTCCTGAGCCGGAGTGACCGCAGGTCGCTCGCCAAGCGGCGGTCGATAGACCGGGATCTCCGGCCGGCCGCCTTCCTGCTCCTTGCGGCGTTCCTCTTCTTTCTTGAGGATCTCTTCAATAATCCAGGGATCCAACATCGCGGACCGCCTTTCGAGGGACGTTCGGGTTCGAGCCTAACTACTTCCTAGCTTGGTAGCTCCAATCTACCAACGCTGCAACCCACGGGCCTTTGGACACTGCTTCCCGTATTTCTATTCTAACGCATGAGAATACGAGGGGCTCCACTTCTCCGATGCGAATTCGTCACGCTGAGAGATCGACGTCACCCTGTCACGACGTGGGTCGCCTGCCCCCACTAACGCGACGAGCCGTCGAGCTTTCTCGAACAGCAGCGCGACCTTGAACGAAAGGTCGGCACTCTGACCTTTTTGCGCACCCTGGATGAACGGGGCGTCAACCGGCCGATCGAATGGCCACCGGCAAACTTCGTAGATCGACCCTCGATCGATCTGCCTCAGTCGAGATCTTTGAGCTTCCAGGCGTTGTCTTCTTTGACGAACTGCACCGTGAAGCGCTCGCCGTAGCTCATCCGGGCGTCATTGTTTCGCTCGACGATCGGCTCATCGACGTTCCCCGCGAGCATGCGCATGAGCAGTTCGATCTGCTCCCGCGATGGTCCCGTGAACTGCGCCTTGATCTTCTCCGCGTCCATCTTGTCCCGGTAGGCGTTGGGCACGAAGCGGAGCATCACGTCCCAGCGCTCGAGCTGATACGCGCGGATGAACGAACGCAGTGCGGCCTTGGGCGACGATTGATCGTAGAAGCCCATCGGATTGGTCGCGATCCTCCAGCGCCCATCCTCCTGCACCAGCCGCATCGAGTCACCGAAGCCGTATTCGAACTCGGCCGAGACCTCCATGCTGCCGCGCCTGCCGCGCAGGCGCTCCGCCGTCTCGTCGACCTCGCGCGGGTTGTCGCGCATCATCCGGACATAGTCCTCTTTGGAGACCTTGCTGCGGAAGCTCGCCGACATCAGCTCGTAGGCGGCGCCGAAGTCGTGGTTCTTGAGCGCGCGGCCGTACTTGTCGAGCGTCTGGCTCGGGCCCTTACCGCGCGAGCACGCCGACGCGGCGAGGATGCAGACGAGGAACGCAAAGGCGCGCATGGGCTCGGTTATAGCGAACGCTCGAGGGCGCCGCCACTAGGCCGCTTCGCGCCCTCCGGGCGCGCTCACGCTGCAGGGTGAGGCCCGTCCTCAGGACGCGGTCCGGCCTCGGTCACTTTGGGCGCGCGCGCGCGTGGTCGGCTTCGAAGCTACGCGTCGCGACGAGCATCGCCCCCGCGGCGAGGAGCAGGGTCGCCGTCGGGACCCACATCGCGGTGTAGAGCGACGTCCGTACGGACACGGCGCCGAGCACCCACGACGACGGTGCCGTACCGAGGAGGTGCATGGTGCCGATCACGAGGCCTTGCGCGGCGACGCTCTTGCCTGGTGGTGCGAGGTCATCGACGGTCGCGGCCATCGGTGCGTGATAGAGCGAGAAGCAGAACAGCGTCGCGACACCTGCGACGTAGAGCGCCGGCCCAGCGGGCAACGAGATCGCGAGTGCGGTGCACGGGATCGAGCTCATCATGCCGATCACGATCATCCACGCGCGCCCGTTGGCGTAGCGCACGCGCAGGCGGTCGGCGAAGCGGCCGCCGAGGATGATGCCCGCGAGCCCACCGAACATCGCGATCACGAGGAGGTTGGTGGCAGCACCTTCGCTCATGCCTTTCTCGACGCGCAGGAACTCGATCATGAACGCGTTGTAGGCACCTGCCGTGAACGCCATCGCGGTGGTCGACAGCATCAACCAACGCAGCGTGCGAATCTTCATCAGCACGCGCGCCTCGCCCGCGAACCGACGCGTGAACTGTGCGAGGTAACGCCACCACCGGACCGACGGAGGCGGCGTCGGGTGTGCCGGGACGGACATCTGCAGCAGCACGAGACCGAGGGCGATCCCCGGCAGCCCGAGCACGATCACGACGAGCGGGAACCCCGCGATGGCACCACCAGCAAACCCGACGACGCCGCCGAGAAATAGACCGAGGTTGAAGATCGAGAGCCGCGCGGCCTTCTTCGGGCCTTCGTAGAGCTGCGACAGAATCGAGTTGGCCACCGGCACCACGGCCGCGGTGCCCAGGCCAACGAACGCGCGCGACGCGGCGAGGCCGAGGTACTCCGAACCGATCGCACCGAGCGCCCCGGCGATGCTCGCGAGCACGAGGCCGAACACGATCACGCGCCGGCGATCGTACGCATCCCCTGCCCAGCCGAACGGCAGCGTCGCGGCCGCGTGCGGGATCATGTACACGGTCTGCAGCAGGCCGATCTGCTCGTAGTCGATGCCGTACCGCGCTGCCAGCGTCGGATACACAGCGACGAGCGCGTTGCGCGCCGCGTACGCGATGAGGTTGATCAGCGCCAGGACGACGAGGATGTGCGTCGCGGAGCGCTGCGCGGTCATGACGGCCACACCCGATGAGATGTGGCGAGCGCGGACATCTCCTTCATGGGCCCCCCGGGGCCGGGCCTTCGCTTAGCTTGACGTCGTATGCACCCTCGCTCGACGCGTCGGTGCCTTTCACGCGGATCACTAACGTCGCACCAGCGGGGACGCTCGCCGTGGCCGCCTCCGCCGCGCCCTTCCCTCCCTTCTCGGACTTCGCGACGACCTTGCCGTCGACGAGGAGCTCGAGGTTGAGATCACTCTCTGGTGGCGTGTCGATGGAGACCTCGAGCGAACGCGCCGCGGGATCGGCGGGAACGCTGAACGTGTCGACGTCGCCCGGGGTCCACACCCCATGCACCACGGTACGGTCGGCGGGGAACGGCATCGCCTTCTCCGGTACGTCGTTTGGCTCGAGCTCGGCGTCGGGGCCCGGCACCTTCGCGGAGACGCGTAGCTGATACGTGGTCTCCGGGTTCGACTTGTCGCCCTTGATCGTCAGGTAGTGGAACGGAGGTGCGCCCTGCGCGACGACGGGCACGAGGCCGCGAAACGCGAGAGGTGCGCCGCGCGGCGCCTTGCGCGTGGCGAGCACATTGCCGATACCGTCCGCGACCTCGACGGTGAGCGCCACGCCTTCGATTGCCGAGACGTCCACGTCGAGCGCGTTCTTCTCCGAAAGGGTCTCGACCGAGAGCTTCCACACGTCGGCATCGCCGGTCCAGCCTACGTAGCCGCTCGCCGTATCACCGACGATCAGGTCGAGCGCAGTGCCGCGATCGTCGTCGGGCTCGCGCTCCGTGTTCGCGGGCGGAGGGGCGACGTTCGCCGTGATCTCGTAGACCGCTGCAGGCTTCGGCGGCGCCGCCGCATCGGGTGGCAGCTGCTTGCCCTTCGCCGGCTTCTTGGCGGACGCGGCGGGCTTCTTCGCCTTGACCACCGCGATGTAGCGGCCCGACGTCACCCCGACATTGGGGAAGCCCTCGCGCACGCGTGCACCGCCGCGATCGGACTTCGCGATCACGGTCCCTGCTTGATCCTCGAGCTCGATCACGATGTCGACGCCATCGACGCCGGGGATGTCGATCGAGAGCGCGCCGGCATCGGGGACCTCGAGCTTGTAATGATCGACGTCGGTATCGGGCTCGAGCTTACCGCGCACCGTCGCGCCAACTGGTAGCGCAGTGGCGACGTCATCGCCGTCGTTGGGCTCGATCTCGTCGGTGGTACCGAGCGCGGCTGCATCGGCGAGCATCGGCTGCGTCACGACCTCGACGGGCGCCGCATCGCCGGTGCGCTTCTGTTTGGGCGACTTGCCGCACGCGCTGCTGGCAAGCGCGAGCAGCACGAGCGTGCAGCACCGCACCCTCACGACACCTTGGACTTCTCGGCCAACCCAGCGAGGAACTCGGCTGACGAGACGATGTTGCCGTCGCAGCGAATCTCGCCCTTCATCTTGAAGATCTTCCCCTTTCGCAGGGGCACGACCTCGATGTGGAGCTGGTCGCCGGGCGTCACGGCCTTGCGGAACTTCACCGCATCGATCGCCATGAACAGCATCACGTGGGTCGCGGGGTCAAACTCGACGGCACGCGACGCGAGGATGCCACCCGCCTGCGCCATCGCTTCGATCTGCAGGACGCCGGGCATCACGGGCACGCCGGGGAAGTGTCCCTGGAAGTAGGGCTCGTTGAACGACACGTTCTTGAGCGCGAGCACGCGGTCGTCGGTGACCTCGAGAACGCGGTCGATCAACAGGAACGGATAGCGATGCGGCAGCAGACCCAGGATCTGCTCTGCCTTCATCACCGAATCGCTCGCGGGCCGCTCGGACATGCGGCCTTGTTAACGTGGGACGGACAGAGAGGCAATCTTCGGCGGAAGATCACTCGTCGCTTTGGGCACAAGCCCGCGCGCCTGCTACGCGCGCTCGCGTGGCACAGCTGCGCCGGGGCGTTCATTTCATGAGGGCATTGAGCTTCGGCGTCAGGTCGGCTGCTGGGTCCACCCACACGGTCGCGCTCTCGTCCACGATCAGGGTCACGCCTTCGGCCTTTGCGATCGTCTCGATGTGCGGCTTGGCCTGCGCGAGAAGCTGTTGGATGAGCTTGGTGCGATCCGCGGCGAGCTCCCGCTCGAGCTTCACGTACGTCTGCTGCAGGTCGACGAACTGTTTCTCGAGCTCGGCCTGCTTCGCCGCGTACGCGTCGGGCTTGAGGATCGCCTTCTGCTTCTGTAGGTCGAGGTCGGCCTTCTTGAGAGCCTCCTGGCTCTTGTCGAGGGCGGCCTGCTTCGCCTTGCGGGTCTTCTCGAACGCCTCGTTCGCGCGCTTGCCAGCAGGCGTCGTCGACAGCGTCTGCTCGATGTTGATGACGCCGATCTTCGGGTTCGCGGGCACAGCACTGCCAGCGAGCCCCGACAGGATCGGCGAAACCATCAGACCCAGACCCAGACAACCAAGTGCGAGATAGCGGTTCATGAAAAGACCTCGGCGGATTAGATACGACGGGTTGGACGTGCGTCCAAGCGCGTTGTTCAACGCACCCGATCGCTGCGATTCAGAAGAATTGGCCGATCGTGAACTCGAACACGAGCGAGTCCTCACCCGGCTGCTTGTCGAGCGGAATACCCCACTCGAACCGGAGCGGACCGATGGGCGAGAACCAGCGGAAGCCGAACCCCACCGACTTACGGATACCGCTCGTCAGCGACTCGGGGAACCGGAAGCACGGATCGAACTTGATCGAGGTCGACGAGTTCTGGCGCTGGAGGCCCGAGCAGTAGCGATCCTCGAGGTTGTACGCGTTGCCCATGTCATAGAACACGACGCCGGAGATGCCGACCTTCTTGAACAGCGGGAACTCGACCTCGCCATTGAAGATGATCTGCATGTTGCCGCCGAGCGGCAGCGTGCCGAGCGGACCACCGACGTCGCCCGGCTGCTGCACGAGCAGCTGCGGACCGAGCGAGCGCGGCGCGTAGCCACGGATGTCGAAGATGCCACCGACGAGGTAACGCTCCGAAATGGGCACGCCGAGTGGGTCCGTCGACGTGGTCACGCCAAGCTCGGCGTTGATGCGGAGAACGAACGGGCTGCTCCACAGCTTGCGGTAGTGCCGAGCAAAACCACCCCAGCGGACGAACTTGTTCTCGGAGCCCGTGTACTGGCTCGCGTACTCGGCGAATACGGTGTTGTACCACCCGCCGGTCGGGAACAGACGATTGTTGCGCGAGTCCCACGACAGCGACGCTCGCAGCGAGCTGGTGATGCCACCTCTAAATAGATTTGCGACGCTGGTCGCCTCGATCGGCACCGTGGTCGCGCCGAGGTTGGTGATGCCTCCCGAGCCGGTGGAGATGCTGACGTCCTCGAGCTTGTAGGTGAGGAACGCGCGCGCCTCGTACGACAGCGGGTAGCCCCACGTCAGCGTGCCACCCGACGCGTTGCGGAAGAACGTGCCGAAACCGCGGCTCTGATTGTACAGGTCGAACGCGAACGTCCACTGCGTGTCGAGGAAGTACGGCTCGACGAAGCGCAGCAAGAACAGCTGGCGAAGGCTCGAGATCTGGGCCTGCAGGGCCAGCGTCTGACCGCGGCCA
This sequence comes from Kofleriaceae bacterium, assembly GCA_033763475.1. GTDB lineage: Bacteria > Myxococcota_A > Polyangia > Haliangiales > Haliangiaceae > JABFXX01. The sequence goes on along the minus strand of JANRKM010000066.1, from coordinate 27,930 downwards.
AACAGGTTGTTCTGGGAGATCTGGGCCTGCGCGATGAAGTTCTCCACCGAGGAGAACCCCGCGCCGATCTGGAACGTGCCGGTGGGGCGCTCGATGACCTCGACGTTCACCTCGACGAACTCGTCGGAGCTGCCGCGCTTGGTCGAAACGACGACGTTCTCGAAGAACCCGAGCGCGGTGATGCGGCGCTTGGACACCTCGAGGTTCGTGTTGTTGAACATCTCGCCTTCCGAGATCTTCATCTCGCGGCGAATCACCTTGTCGCGCGTCTTCGAGTTGCCGCGAATGTTGATGCGCTCGAAGTAGGCCCGCTTGCCGCGCGCCACCTCGAACGTCAGGTTGATCTTCCTGTTCGGCAGATCGACCTTGGTCAGCGGCAGGACGTTCGCGTACGCGTACCCTTGGTCCTGGTAGTAGGCCGACAGCTTCTCGCGGTCCTCGGCGATCACCGTGCGCGAAAACTTCGTCCCCGGACGCAGCTTCACGCGCTTCGCGTTCTCCTCGGGCGAGCCGATGAGATCGCCCTTGAAGCTGACCGTACCGATGTCGAACACCGGGCCCTCGTCGACGGGAATCGAGAGGTACATGTACTTCTTGTCGCGCGACAGCCGGAGCTGAGGCGTGCCGACCTTCACGTTCGCGTAGCCGCGGTCCCAGTAGTACGCGGAGATCAGCAGCAGGTCGCGCTCGAACGCTTCCTGGCTGTACGTGCCCGAGTCATTCAAGAACGACAGCGAGTCCTGCCGGCGCGTGGCGATCGCACCACGCAACTCGTCGTCGCTGATCGCGGTGTTGCCGATGAAGGAGACGTCGGCGATCATGACTTTCGCCTTCTCGTCGACGGTGAACCACACGTCGACCTCGGACTCGTTGGCAGTCTTGATCTCCCAGTCGACAGTCGCGAGGTAGTAGCCCTTCTGGACGTAGAGCTCCGCGATCTTGTCGCGGTTCTTCTTCACCTTACTGATGTCGACGATCGCGTCGAGCTCGAGGTCGAGCACCTCGTTGATCTTGTCGAGCCCGACCTCGTTGTTGCCGGCGATCAAGATCTTGCGAATCGCAGGCTTCTCCTTGACCGCAAACGTGAGGATGACGCCGCCGCTGCTCGAGACTTCCGCCTCCACGTCGACGTCGGCGAAGAAGCCCATCTTCCACATCGCGCGGACGTCCTCGCGCAGCTTCGAGGCCGACAGCAGCGTGCCTTCCTTCGATAGCAGCTGGACCCGGATCGCGTCGTTCTCGACCTTGCGGTTGCCACGGAACTGGACCTGCTCGATCGGCCGGCCCTCGAGATTCAGTGGCGCCGCGGCATCCGCGTCCGGTGCTTGCGCCGGACCAGGTGCCGGCGCTGGAGCTGGCGCGGGACTCGGTTGCGCCCACGTCACATGCGTTGCGCACATGACCAGCAGCAGCACGACCGCAAACCGCGCGAGTGACCGTACGGCGCCCATCACGACGCGGCTCCTTCGTCGACATTTCCCCGCGCAGCAGGCTCGTCGACATCCTCGACGACCTTGCCGCGATAGCTCGTTTCGCTCTCTTCGACTAGCCGCCCGCCGTCCACCATGCGCAGCCGGCGCGGCATCATGCTCGCGAGCTCCGGGTTGTGGGTGACGACCAGCAGCGTCGACCCGTGCTCGCGATTGAGCTCGAGGAACAGCTCGTGGATGGCCTCGCCCGTCGACCGGTCCAGGTTGCCCGTCGGCTCGTCGGCCAGGAGCAGCGACGGCCCGAGCACCATGGCGCGCGCCAGGGCGACGCGCTGCTGCTCGCCGCCCGACATCTCGCTCGGCCGGTGCGACAACCGATGCGTGAGCCCTACGCGGCCCAGGATGTCCCGCGCGAGCTTCCGCGCCCGCTCCACCGGGATCCGCTGGATCAACGCCGGCATCATCACGTTCTCGAGCGCCGTGAACTCCGGCAGCAGGTGATGGAACTGAAACACGAACCCGATCCGGCGGTTGCGGAACTCGGCCAGGCGGCTCGGGCTCATCGTGGTGAGCTCCTCGCCGTCGAACTGGATGGAGCCCGAGGTCGGCAGATCGAGCGTCCCCAGGATCTGAAGGAACGTCGACTTCCCCACGCCGGACGCCCCGACCACCGCGACCATGTCGCCGGGAGCGAGGGTCAGGTCGATATCCCAGAGGATCTGCAGGGCGTTACCACTGTGCTGGTACGCCTTCCCGAGCTTGGAGACTTCGATCCGGGCGCCCCTCCGTCCCTCGACGGCATCGCCGCTGCTTCCCGTCGGGCTCGGAGCCCGTTTCGGTGCAGTACTCGTCGGCTCGGCGCTATCGTCGGTCACGGGATTCTCTAAAGGGCGCAGGAACTTACTCAGCGGTCCTGCATGTGTCAACGCGGGTTGGGACCATTGCCGAGCCGCAATGGTTGCCTCGCGCTAGCAGTGATCCCTAGAGACCAACCGTGAAGCCGAGCATCCACATGCCGACCGAAGCGTCATCCATGTACTTCGGGCCTTCCAGCGTCGCCATGTAGTGGGTGTAGTCCACGAAGAGCGACGCTACTCGCGCCGGGCCGAGCTTGAATCGGAACTCCGAGCCGATACCGGCGAGAAGACCACTGCCAGAACGATCGAACGTGTCGCCTTGGGTTCCCGGGTCATCGTGGGTGACGGTTGTGTGATGCACGCCTAGCTTCCCAAAAACCTCGAAATTGAAGCCGAGCGGGTAGCTGTATTTCGCCGCGAGAGCGAACTCCTTCGCGTTGTACTTGCCACCGATAGCAGTGCGGAACAGCAACGACTGGCCCGTGATGGATGCTTCGGCCGAGAGGGTACCCACGGGAAGTCCCGAAAACAGATACCCACCGAGCAACCGGGCGCTGCGACCGCCTGGCTCGACGGCTTGCATATCTGAGACGTTCGCATCAGGCCCGATGCCGAGTCCAAGGTACGTGCCGGCGGATGCGGCACCGGTGGTTGCTGCTAAGACGGCCCCGACGACAATCGCGCGCTTCATGGTGGCACATCGGGGAGCATCTCGCGTGCCATCGGCCCGACCACCGACAAGTGCGCGGATCCAGCCGAGCGCACCACCTGCGGGTTGATGAATTTTCACGCCTTCAGGGCACTAGTGACGCATTCCTGCCGCGGGCCGCACGCGCGCCGCGAGCAATGCCGGATAGAGCGTAGCCAGGATACTGATCACGACGCCGGCAAGTGCCGCAGCGACGACCGACTGCTCGTCCACGTGGACCGGGAGTCGATCGATGTAATAGACGTCCGGGTTGAGCGGGATGCCGTAGGTCTTGCCGGCCAAGCAGGCGAGCAGGCCAGTCGCGACGCCGAGGATGGTGCCGATGAGGCCGATCATCAGGCCCTGGATCGCGAACAGCTGGGTGACGCCGAAGTCGGAGGCCCCCAGGGTCTTGAGCAGCGCGATCTCGCGGGCTTTCTCGACGACGACCATGATCAAGTTTCCGACGATCGAGAACGACGCGACCAGGATCACGATGCCGAGCACGATGAACATGCCGATCTTCTCGAGCTTGAGCGCGGAGAACAGACTGCGGTTGAGCTCGCGCCAGTCGGCGACCCGGTAGCCCGGGCCGAGGGCCGCGGCGATGAGACCCGGGTTGGTGTCGCTCTTGACGAAGCGGTAGGTGTCGTCGGCATTGGCGATTCGCACCTCGATGCCGTCGATCTCGTCACCCCGGTCGAGGAAGTCCTGGAGGGCGTCGAGGGTCACGTAGACGTATTTCAGGTCGTACTCGTACATGCCCGTGAAGAAGACGCCCGCGACACGGAAGTCGCGATTGAACGGGATCGGCGTGCCTGTGGCGTCGGGGTTGGACGGGTCCGAGAGTGGCGAGACGACCCGGACCTCCTGGCCCGTGTAGAGATGGGTCTGCTTGACGAGCTCGCGGCCGACGAGGACGCCGGGGAGCGACTCGACGCGCTTGGACAGCGCTGGTTCCGTCGGAAAGTCGACAACGCCGATCGCGGGCTCCTCTTCCCCATTGTCGGGCTGGCTGTAGTCCACCGGCGGTTCATCGGAGCTGAGGAGATCGGAGGGGGCCGGGTCGATCGCGGGCTCACCGACGAGGTCCACGGCGTCTCCACCGTAGGGCTCCTTGGCCGCAGCCGGCTCGTCCACGGCGGGGGGCTCGAGCATCAACGTGTCGCTCGGCGGGGGCACGGGTGGCAACGGGAGCGGCTCGGCGGCAGTGCCGAGGTCGGTGTCAGCGGGCTCGTTCTTGGGCGCCGAGAAGTCGATCGGGTCGCCACCATTGGGCATGTCGTCGGGAGGCGGATCGACGATGTCGGGGCCGGCAGGACGCGGGCTCTGCGGGACGACGCGCTCGGAGTCATCGACCTTGGGCTCGAGGTGCTTGATCGCGTCGCGATCCTCCAAGTCGCTGATCAGATCCGTCACGTTGCCGACGGTCGCCGGATCGATGCCCTTGATGATCACGTTCATGCCGTTATTGTGCGCGGCGATGACCACCTCGCTGACCGCGTACGGTGTCGAGGCGACGACGCCAGGGAGCTTGTCGACGCGTGCTTTGACCTCGCGCCAGTTGGTAAAGGCGCCGTCCTCGCGCGTGATCTGGATGTGCGCGTTGGAGCCGAGGATCTTGTCGCGTAGGTCGGTCTCGAAGCCACTCATCACGGAGAGCACGCACACGAGCGCGGCGGTGCCGATCCAGACGCCACCGATCGGCACCGTAGTGAAGAAGGTGAAGAAGGCGCGCAGCGTGCCGAAAAACATCGCGAGCGCCGCGACAACACCGGCGCCGAGGCTAACAAAGCCGAGGACGGTGCGCAGCTGCTTGTACTTGTCCTCGACGAGGAAGTCCTCCGGGACACCAACGGGCGCGAGCGTGCGCACGATATCGACCGCGATCATCGACACGAGCAGCACGCCGACCGAGATGCACACGATGTAGAACGAGAGCTTCGAATGGCGGACGATGCCCCAGGCGCTCGCCACGGCGAGATACGTGGTGAGCGCGATCACGAGGGGGCGCGACACCGGTAGCGCGAACACGCCGAGGTGCCCGCTCCAGCTGATCGCGAGGTACACCGCAACGCCGACGGCCAACAGCACGCCCGTCGACGCGAGCTTGGTTACCTTGATGTCGAACACGAGCAGGTAGCGCCACGCGACGAACGACTTGAAGCCGCTCATCAGCGCACGCAGGATCAGCGTGATGCCGGCGACGACGGGGCCGTACATCACGACGTAGCGACCACCCGTGCTGGCGGTCTCGGTCCTGGTCGTGAACGTGACCACGAGACCGATGATGACGAGCACGCTGCCTGCGAGGATCTCGACGATCATGCGCCGGCGACGGCGATCGGAGTTTTCGGCGGCTTCCGGCGGCGCCTCGACGGTGATCCGGGTGAGCTTGTCGGGAAGTGCAGCGCGCCAGCGCGTGAGGCCTTCGGCGGTGAGTGCGAAGCCACCGACGAGGATGGCGTGAATCCCGAGCAGCTCGGCGATCGAGTCACCGGAGGCTTCGCGGCCGCGCCAGATGCCTACCGCCACCAGCGCGACGCCGGTCAGCGTGGCTCCGACGGCGAACGAAAGCCCCGTTCCCGGTGAAGCCACGGTGCCGTCGTGCGAGAGCGTCGCGGCGGGCATCAGGACCGTGAAGGCGCGCCCGAACAACAAGACGGAGGTCGTGAGCAACACGCCGCTCGTGACCTCGAGGCCATTGCCCCACACCCGATCGCCATGCGTGCTGGCGCAGAGGACGATGACCAGCTTAGCGAGCGCGACACCGAGCACGAGATCGAGCGTGATCCGCTCCTTCGTCGATCGCACCTGTATGCCTTGGTCGGTCGCATACAGATCGCGAACGCCGCGAAACAGCGCCGCGATGCCGGAGATGACCAGGCCGGTAAACACGTAGAACTTGCCGCCGCCCGCTGCGAACGCTTCCTCGTGACTCTGAAACGTCAGGAGTGCGCCGGCAACGACAAGAACCGCGCCGAGAACGAGCTCGGCGATGCCACGCGTGCGTTTGGGATGACGGCTCGGCTCCACGGTTACTCGGGGCGCATCAACGGGAACAGGATGACGTCACGAATCGACGGCTGGCCGGTGAGCAACATGGTCAGGCGATCGATGCCGATGCCCTCGCCCGCCGTCGGCGGCAGGCCGACCTCGAGTGCGCGGCAGTAGTCCTCGTCGTAGTCCATGGTCTCGTCGGCACCCACGGCCTTGGCGCGCAGCTGCGCTTGGAACCGAGAGCGTTGGTCATCGGGGTCGTTGAGCTCGGAGAAGCCGTTCGCGATCTCCTTGCCATTCACGAACAGCTCGAAGCGGTCACAAAATGCCCCATCGCGATCGTTTTTTCGCGCGAGCGGCGACACCGCGAGCGGGAACTGCGTGAGGAACGTGGGCTGTACGAGCTTGTCCTCGGCGCTGGCCTCGAACAGCAGGTAGCCGATGTGCCCCGCGGCCACTCGCCGCGTCATCGCATCCTCGTAGCGCTCGAGCACGGAGGCCGCGACCGCGCGCCGGCGCGACGCGTCCTTGAGGCCCGCGGTGACCGCCGGGTGCTCCAGGTCACTACCGCGACCCTGCGGCACGTTCTCGAGCAACACGCGCGCGATGTCGGCGGCGGGCACGCCCTTGGCGAGCGCGATCTCCGTGGCAACGGCCGGGTCTTCGAACACCTGATCGGCCTCGGCGACACCACCGAGCTCCCACACGGCGTCGCGGATCGCGAGCCGGCGCCAGGGCGGCGCGAGGTCGATCTCGACGCCGTCCCACGTGACCTTCGTCGAGCCGTTCACCTCGTTCGCGAGAGCGACGACCATGGCCTCGGTGAGGTCCATCAGGTCCGTGTACGTCGCGTACGCCTGATAGAACTCGAGCATCGTGAACTCGGGGTTGTGATTGCGCGAGAGGCCTTCGTTGCGAAAGTTGCGGTTGATCTCGTAGACGCGATCGAACCCGCCGACGACGAGGCGCTTCAGGTACAGCTCCGGCGCGATGCGCATGTAGAGCTTCATGTCGAGCGCATTGTGGTGCGTCACGAACGGACGCGCCGCTGCGCCGCCGATGATCGGGTGCATCATCGGCGTCTCCACCTCGAGGTAGTCGCGCGCGTCGAGGAAGCGGCGAATGCCGCGGACGATCTTCGAGCGCTTCTTGAACACCTCGCGCACGTCGGGGCTGACGGCGAGGTCGACATAGCGCTGGCGATAGCGCAGCTCGACATCGGTGAGGCCATGCCACTTATCGGGGAGCGGGCGCAGCGACTTGGTGAGGATCCACAGCCGCGTGGCGAGGATCGAGAGCTCGCCGCGCTTGGTCCAGAACGCGGGGCCCTCGGCCGCGACGATGTCGCCCGCGTCGAGCTGCGGCAGCACGTTGGCGAAGTCGCCCGCGTCGAGATGGTCGACGTTCAGGTAGAGCTGGAGATCGCCCGTGGTGTCGCGAATCGGCGCGAACACGGTCTTGCCGAAGCCGCGCTTGGCCATGACACGGCCAGCGACGCGCATCGGCGTCCCGTCGACGGGGATGATGCCTGGCTCCTTGTCCTTCGGAGCGTTGGGATCCTTGGCTTCTTTGGGCTGCTCTGGTGGCTTGGTCGGCAGGTAGCGCGCGCGGACGTCGGCGAGGGAGATCGCGGGGCCAAGGTCGTTGCGGTACGGGTCGCTGCCGGCCTGCCGCAGCGCCGCCGCTTTATCCCGCCGCTCGCCGATGATGCGTTCCAGGGTGCTCTCCGGGGCTTCGGGCGGTCGGGACGACATGGCGGCGCACCTTACCTCATTGGCGCCATAGGCGTGCTATCTGACGAGCCATGGTGCGCCCCGTCCTCCTCGCGGCCCTCCTCCTCGTCGGCTGCAAATCCGACACGGGCCCCGCCGCGGACAAGGCGGCCAAGCCGCTCGCCGATGCGTCGTGCGCCAAGGCGAAGCCGCACGGCCCGCTCGCCTGGTTCGAGGACGACTACGCGTCCGCCCTTGCCTGCGCGAAGAGCCGCAACGTCCCGCTCGTGCTCGACCTGTGGGCGCCGTGGTGCCACACGTGCCTCTCGATGCAGACCACGGTGTTCACCGATGCATCGTTCGCGCCCCTGGCCGACAAGTTCGTGTTCGCCGCGCTAGACACCGATCGCCCCCAGAACGCGGAGGTCGTCGAGAAGTTCCCGTTGTCGGCGTGGCCCACGTTCTACGTGATCGACGCCGAGCAGAACGTGCTCGCGCGCTTCGTTGGCGCAGCCAGCCTGGCCCAGTTCCACGCCTTCCTCGATATGGGGGCGAACGCCAGCGCTGGCGTCGCGGGCGCGGCGAAGCATCTGCTCGCTGCCGAGCGCGCGCTCGCGGCCAAGGACCTCGCGACCGCCGACCGCGAGCTCACCGCCGCGCTCGCTACGGCGCCCGCCGACTGGGTGCGCAAGCCTGACGTTCTCGTGTCGCTGATGCAGACCAAGCAGAAGCGCGACGACACGGCCGGCTGCCTCGCCTTGCTCGCCGCGTCGATCGACGACACGGGTAACGCCGCGAGCGCGACGGACTTCATCGGTGTCGCGCTGCCATGCGTCGAGACCCAGGCCAAGACCAACCCCGGTGAGGGGCACGCGCTGCGCGAGCGGATGATCACGCGCCTCCAGAAGGTGCTCGCGGACCCCGCGTCGAGCCAGTCGATCGATGATCGCTCTGACGGCATGATCTACCTGCGCGAGCTCTTGATCTCCGTCGACCGGAAGGACGAGGCGACCGCGCTCGCCGAGCAGCAGCGGCAGCTCCTCGAGAAGGCCGCCGCCACTGCGCCCACGCCGGTCGCCGCGATGACCTACAATTGGCACCTCGCCGAGGTCTTCGTGTTCCTCGGGCGGCCCCTCGAAGCCGTGCCCGCGCTCGAGAAGTCCGCGGCCGCGCTGCCCGACGAATACGACCCGCCCGCGCGCCTGGGCTGGCTCTACCTGAAGGCCGGCAAGCTCGACGAGGCCGCGACCTGGACCGAACGCGCGCTCGCGCTCGTGTACGGCCCACGCAAAGCGCGCCTCCTCGGGCAGCGCGCCGAGATCGCAGGGAAGCAAGGCGACACGGCGGGCGAGCGCAGATATCGCGCGGAGGCCGTGGCGCTCTGGGAGTCGTTGCCGCCGGGGCAAGCGAACCCCGCGGCGCTCGCCGCAGCGAAGGCGGCGCTCGCCGCGATCTCACCTACGGGCGACGAGCCACCTGCGGTTCCCGACGCATCTCCGTAGCGCGCACGTCGTCGACGGGAGCATCGCGCGGCATGTCGCGTGAACCCCTGCGAGGACATGCGTGCTCTCTGGCTGATGATCGCGATGCTCCTCTCGCAGGCCTGCGCGCCTGCGTCGCTCGGCTCCGCGACCTCGGCGCTCGCCAACAGTGGTGACCTGCGCACCCCGGCGGAGAGGTGCAATACAGACCTGAACTGTGGCGGCGGTGGCAGCAGCAGCTCGGTCGCGATCCCGGTGCTCATCATCATCACCGCGCTGACCGTGCCCGCCGCGCTTCACTACTACGTCTTCCGCAGCGACGCGAAGCGCACCTCGCCCGCCACCTCCAGGCCTGCCGAGTAGCGTTCGCTCCGCGATGAACGACCGCTCGTCGCGCCCGCGCCTCGAGCGCCCCGGTCCCAGCATCCCGACCATCGACGGCGATGTGGGAGGCGCAGGCGTGAAGAACCGTTCACGCGGGGTTCTCCAACACCGCGCTCGCGCTAACCCCTCGTCACCTCGTCCCGATTCGGTGGTCCACGGCTTGATGTTGGGGTCGGCATGCCCACACGTCGCCTCGCGTTCCTCGCCCTTCTTCCACTTCCCTTGCTCATGGGGGCTAAAGGAGACGGCTGCGCGGCCGGCTCGACGTCGCCCGCGCCCGACGTCGCCGGCAACTGGGCCATCGACTACGATGACACCATCGGCGTCGAGGTGAAGATCGGCGGCGCACACTACAGCGCAGAGCTCGGCGCGAGTGGCGGCAGCTTCACCATCAACCACGCGGGCACGCCCTACACCTTCGATCTCGACTGCGCCCGTCCCGACATCGTCTGCCCGAGCGAAGCCTGGCCCGCGCAGGTCGTGATCGAGCAGCGCGACCTCCAGCACCAGCACCAGATGATCGTCAACCTGCCGCAGGCGTCGTGTGACGTGCCACTCACCCGTCCAGCCGTGGGCACGTGCGGCGCGGGCACGAGCAACCCGAACTGCGATCTCGTGTGCGAGGGCGACATCACCGTCGCGAAGGCTGAAGCGTTCGGCGTCATCGGCGAGGCGGGCGAGTCGTTCCGCCTCTATCTCGGCGCGGGCGTCGTCACCAACGGCATCAACTGCGCGCTCCTCGGCTATTCGCTCGCCGACGCGGACCTCGTGACGACACGAAGCGGCATGGGCGAGCTGTGGGAAGCCACAGCGATGGAGGCTGGCCTCGTCACCATCGGCTACGCGGGTGCATGCCTGTTCGCCGGCGCCGTCGACGGCCCCGACCGGGCGCTCCTCGTCGGGGCCGAGGTGAAGTTCACTACGGGCTTCACGGGGACCAAGCGGTAGGCGGGAATGCCCCAGCGCCCCGCCAGGTTGAAGGCCGCATGGGCCGCGCACGGATTCCCACGCTCGTCGCGATCGCCGCCGCCGTCATCGGTCTCGCCGCGAGCGCCGCGAGCTTTTACGACCTGCTCGGGCCCGCTCCGGCGTTCTGCGCCGAAGCCGGCTGCGCGACCGTCCAGCACTCCGCGTGGGCGCATCCCCTCGGCATCCCGATGCCCGTCCTCGGGCTCCTCTTCTTCGCCGCCGCACTCGGCCTCTCGCTGATCCGCGCACCGCGCCTGCGCCTCGTCCTCGCTCTCGGCGGCGCCGCGTGGGCGAGCTTTCTCATCATCCTTCAGGCCACCGTCATCGGAGCGTGGTGCAAGCTGTGCCTCGTCGCGGACCCGGCCGCAATCCTCTATGCCCTCGCCGTCGTTGGCGGCGCCACCACCGTACGCCCGAGCTGGCCTCGCGCGTTTGCGTCGTTCGCTGCAGCGGGTGCCGTCCTCAGCGTCCTCGCGCTCTGGGTTCGCGCGCCCGCGCCGCCTTCGTTGCCGCCCGGCACCCCCGCCTTCGTCCAGCGCGCGCAGGTCCACGACAAGCTCACCATCGTCGAGGTTCTCGACTTCGAGTGCCCGTTCTGTCGACAGCTCCAGGCCCAGATCGGCGAGGCCGTCCGACGCGCCGGCGTCGATGTCGCCGTCGTGCGCAAGATGCTTCCTCTCCCTCGCCATGCGCACGCACTCCCCGCCGCCCTCGCCTACTGCTGCGCCGAGGCACAGGGCAAAGGCGACGCCATGGCCCACGCCCTGTTCACGGCGCCGCCGGAAACGCTCACCCCCGAGGGTTGCGAACAGCTCGCCGTCTCCATCGGCTGCGACCGCGCCCAGTACCGGCGCGACCTTCCGCTCGCCGTCGGTCGCGTCGCGTGCGAATCGATCGATGCGCGTGCCGCGGGCGTGACGTCGCTGCCCACCATCTTCATCGGAGGCGAGAAGATCGTCGGCGCGGCGAAGTCGACCGACGAGCTCGTGGCGATGATCCGCGCCGCTGCGCGTTAGGGCGTAACGCCGATCGCGCCGAGGATGCCGGCGGCCGAGTCCCCCGTTTGGCACCGCCGGCGTCGAGGATGAAGATGCCGTCGGCGCACATGCCGCCGGGTTTCGACGAGTTTACGCAGCGAGGGTGCGCGTCGCGGCGCATCCTGCATCAGGTCGCCGTCGCGCTTAGCCGATCTCTTTGGAGGAGGCTCCGCTAATTGAGCGCTAATTGCGCACGTTCGCGGACTTCAGCAGGAACGTACGGATCAAGTCGTCCAGATCTCCGTCGAGCACGCCGTCGACATCGGCGGTCTTGAGCTCGGTGCGGTGGTCGTTGACCTGTTGATACGGGAATAGCACGTAGCTGCGGATCTGCGAGCCCCACTCGATCTTGAGGCGCGCCTTCGCATCCTCGGCTGCCTTCGCCTCGCGCTTCGCGATCTCGAAGTCGTAGAGGCGCGCGCGGAGGAGCTTCATCGCCTTGGCCTTGTTCGAGTGCTGGCTGCGCTCGTTCTGGCACTGCACGATGATGCCCGTCGGCATGTGCGTGATGCGGACGGCGGAGTCGGTCTTGTTGACGTGCTGGCCGCCGGCGCCACCTGCGCGATACGTGTCGATCTTGAGGTCGACTTCGTTGATCTCGACCTCGATGTCGTCGTCGATATCGGGGGTGACCGTGATCGCGGCGAACGAGGTCTGGCGGCGACCGTTCGCATCGAAGGGAGACACGCGGACGAGACGGTGCACGCCGTTCTCGGCCTTGAGCAGACCGTACGCGAAGTCGCCTGTGACGGTGACGGTGGCGCCCTTGATGCCGGCTTCTTCGGCGGGCGTCTCCTCGAGAACCTCGACCTTCCAGCCCTTGCGCTCGGCATAGCGGATCACCATGCGCAACAGCATCTGGGCCCAGTCCGAGGCGTCGACGCCACCGGCCCCCGACGTGATCTGGATGATCGCGCCGTTCGGATCGAGCTCGCCGGAGAGCATGCGCCGGAACTCGATATCATCGAGCGCCTTGCGCACGTTCGCGATCTGGGTCTCGACCTCCTTCGCGGAGCCCTCGTCCTCTGCCTCTTCGGCGAGATCCAGGAGGACCTCGGCGTCGGACAGCGCGCGCACCTGCGAATCGTAGGTGCTGACGACCTGCTCGAGCTGCTTCTTGTCGCGGAGCAGGCCCTGCGCCTTCTTCTGGTCGTCCCAGAAGTTGGGGCGGGCGGCGATCGAGTCGAGCTCCTCGATCTTCAGACGCTTCGCGTCGACGTCAAAGTAACCCCCGGAGCTCGGAGACCTTGGTCCCCAGCTCCTTCAGGTGTGCACGGAGCACGCGAACATCAACGGCTTCGATCGCCATAGCGCGGTGGGTTTACCACAATCATCGCGCGACGCGCGGTGCCCGTAGCTGCACCAGGTTATCGGTGCCGAGGGCGACGGGATACTGACCGGTGAAGCACGCGGAGCAATAGCCCTTGCCGCTCGTCGTGCCGGCTACCGCGTTCATCATGCCGTCGTGGGAGAGGTAGGCAAGCGAGTCGCTCGTGACATAGCGCCCGATCTCCTCGACGGTGTGCGAGGCCGCGACGAGCTCGCTGCGCGTCGGCGTATCGATGCCGTAGAAGCACGGATGTGTGGTGGGCGGCGCGCTGATCCGCATGTGGACCTCGCGGGCGCCCGCACCGCGGAGCATCTTGACGATCTTGCGCGATGTGGTGCCACGCACGAGCGAATCGTCGACGACGACCACCCGCTTGCCATCGACGATCGAGCGCACCGGCGACAGCTTGAGGCGGACGCCGAAGTGGCGAATCGAGTCCTGCGGCTCGATGAAGGTGCGGCCGACGTAGTGCGAGCGAATGAGGCCCATCTCGAACGGGATGCCGCTCTGCCGCGAGTAGCCGATGGCCGCGGGGACGCCGGAGTCGGGCACCGCGATCACCACGTCGGCCTCGACGGGATGCTCCTGCGCGAGCTGCATGCCCATCTTTTCGCGGGCGCGATAGACGCTCTTGCCGTTCACGAGGCTGTCGGGCCGCGCGAAGTACACGTGCTCGAACACGCAGAACGTGGGCCCCCGTGTCACCTGACCGTCGGGCCCGGTGCCCTGATCGAACGGCAGCCGATGCGAGGTCATGCCGTTCTTCTCGATCACCACGATCTCGCCGGGCTCGACCTCTCGGATGAACTCGGCCTCGATCAGATCGAAGGAGCAGGTCTCGCTCGACAGTACGAATGCATCCTTGAGGCGCCCGATCACGAGGGGGCGGAAGCCGCTGGGGTCGCGCACGCCGATCATGCGCTCGTCATGGGTGAGCAGGACCAGCGAGTACGCACCGCGCACCCTGCGAAGCGCTGCCAGCAGGCGCCCGAGCACGTCGGGCTCCTTCGCCTTCGCCATGAGGTGGACGATGACCTCGGTGTCGCTCGAGGTCTGGAAGATCGATCCTTGGGCCTCGAGCTCGGCGCGCAGCTCGGTCGCATTAACGAGGTTGCCGTTGTGAGCGATGGCAATTTGCCCACCGGCGTATTCGAAGACGAAGGGCTGGGCGTTCCGCAGCTCCGAGCTACCCGCAGTGGAATAGCGGACCTGGCCGATCGCGGTCCTGCCCGGCAGCTTGGCCAGGCTGTCCCGATCGAAAGCATCCGACACCAGCGCCATGGCCACATGTCGGCGGAGCTTGCCGTCCAGGGCGGCTACCAGCCCGGCCGATTCCTGGCCTCGGTGCTGGAGGGCGTGCATGCCCAGGTACGCGATGTTCGACGCCTCGTCGTGTCCGTGAATGCCGAAGACGCCGCACATGGTCGCTGACTTAGCACGCGGGGCTGTCGGCGCGAAGTGGTGCGATCACCCCTAGAACCGCAGCGGTAAACTTGTGGATCCATCCGGTCTGGCTTACCTTTTTGGCTGACAGTGCCGCGTCTACTTTGGCGCGATGCCCAAGGCATCGAGGGTTCACTAGATCTCGCATCTGCTGAGATCAGGGTCGGCCGCGCCATGGATTGCGCGATCCGCACCGACGACGCGATGGTGTCCCGCCACCACGCTCGGATTTATTGGGGCGGTGGAGGCTACGTCCTCGAGGATCTCGGATCCGCGAACGGCGTGTACTTCCAGGAGCAGCGCGTGCAGAGCCACATGTTCAAGCATGGCGATGCGGTCCGCTGCGGAAGTCTCTGGCTCCGCTTCGTCGACCAGGCGGGAGCCTCGCCCCCGTCGGGCCAGCCGTCGACGCCCATGATGCAGCACCACGGCATGGGCGTCGTTGCCCAGGGCGCCCAGACCGGCCACGTCGCCGCGGTGAACCCGAACGCCCTGCCGAATCTCACCCCGTTGACCGCGCAGCCGGCCACGCCGCCGCCGCCGCCGAGCGCGGGCACCGCCGAGGCGGAAGCCGAGATTCGCGTGTTGCGGCGCCGCGTCGAGCAGCTTCAAACCGAGCTCCGCGTCTACCGCACCAACAAGTTCAACCAGGACACCGCGCGCCGCATGGAAGACCTCGAGAACGACCTCTCGACGGTCGAGATCGAGCGCGACAATCTCAAGTCGCGGGTGGAGCGCGCCGAGCACCAGCTCAGCGCGGAGGCCGGCAGCTTGAAGGTGAAGCGCGCGCTCGAGATCTCGGCGGCCACCGCCGAGACCTCCGCCCAGCTCAACGATCTGCTGTCGAGCCTCCGCATCGAGGTGATGGCCGCTGAAGGCGAGTTCGAGCAGTACGCGCACCAGATACCGCGCGCGAGCTTCGAGCTGATCCGGCAGTCGATGCGCGAAGCCGCGGGCCATTGCGATCAGGCGCGCGAGCTCCTTCGCAAGCTGCGCGAAGTCGCCGAGTAATCGTCGTCGGCGCCGATCAGAGCGCAGTCGGCAGGTAGTCGAGGCCAACGTACAGCACGCCGTGCGCGAGGGTCAGGAACCCCGCGAGCCATAGCGTCGCGAGCGTGCCCTGCACCTCGAGCCACTTCTTGCTCTGGAACACGCGGATGGTCGCGAGCAGGAGCAAGAGGTTCACGACGAGCGGCATGAGGAAGCCCGCCGCGCCGAGGGTCGCGAGGTTCAAGATCGGGCGCAGCGCCCAGTAGAGGCCGGTGTTGAGAATCGCGAACACGCTCGCGATCAACGGGAACGCCCACTTCTTCTCGACGATGACCTTCGGGTTCTTGCGGGTGGCGATCCAGAACACGAGCCCGAACACGACGAAGCGCACGCCGAGCTTGATGAGGATGCCAGTAACTCCGGTCATGGCGTGCAGCATGGCACGGCCGGGTCATCCGAACCGGATCAACGTGGGCGCGATCGTCACCCCGAGGTCGGGGGCTTGATGTCACCCGCTGATGACATCCGACCAATACCCCGGAACAATCTTGAAGGTTCCCGGGCAGTTGCTAGAGTACAGTTGTCATCATGTGATTACACTCACTCGACAACTGTCACCGCACGATTACAATCGAAACCATGGCCGTCGTTGCCCAGGCTGCACCGCAAACCAGGATGGAGCGCCGGACGTATTCGCGACTTCGCCGGCGTCGCGATGACCTGTGGATCGGCTCGACGGCGCTGATCGCGTCGATGCTCGCGCTCCCGCTCGCACAGAACAGCTGGCATTGCCCTGAAGTCGCGGCCACGCTCGCGGTGTCGGCGACCGCGATGCTCGCCGGGCAGCGGTGGGCGATCGCGCTCGTCGTGCTCGCGGAGCTCTTGCTGCTCCCGACCCTTCTCCCGCGTGCGTTCTTCTTCGGTGACGGCGACACGTGGATGCGCGTGACCGGGCTCGTGGCGGTCAGCGCGGTGGTACCCGGCACGCTCGCGATGAAGCGCGCCGCGGCGGCGTTCGTGCTGCTCACGGGCTGGCGCCGCACGCAGATCACATGCCGCCGCTTCCATTGGGGCCTCGTGACGGCGGGCCTGCTCGCAGCGGTCCTGCCGCTGTTGTAGCCCTAGCCCAGCCAGCTGCGAGCGTTCCGGAACATCTGCATCCACGGGCTGTAGTCGCCCGTCCACTCGCGCGGACGCCACGAGAGCTGCACGTTGCGGAACACGCGCTCGGGGTGCGGCATCATGATCGTGAACCGACCGTCGGAGGTGGTCACCGCGGCGATACCGTTCGGCGAGCCATTCGGGTTCGCGGGATACGTTGTCGCGACACGGCCATGGCCATCGACGTAGCGCGCGGCGACCAGGCCCGACTCATCGAGCTTGGCGAGCTGCTGCGCATCGGGCTCCGCCCTGCCCTCGCCATGCGAGTTGACGACGGGGATGCGCGAGCCCGCCATGCCGCGGAAGAAGATCGACGGGCTCTCGCCGATGCCGAGCATCACCACACGCGCCTCGAACTGCTCCGAGCGGTTGCGCACGAACCGCGGCCAGTGACCGGCCCCCGGCAGCTGGTCGCCGAGGTCGGCGAGCATCTGGCAACCGTTGCACACGCCGAGAAGGAACGTGTTGTCGCGCGAAGCGAACTTCGCGAGCGCGTCCTTCGCGCGCGCATTGTAGCGGAACGTCGTCGCCCAGCCGCGGCCCGCGCCCAGGACGTCGCCGAACGAGAACCCGCCGCACGCCGCCGCGCCGTGGAAATCGGCGAGGTCGAGCCGACCCTCGATCAGGTCGGTCATGTGGACGTCGACGGCGTCGAAGCCCGCCGCGGTGAATGCGGCGGCCATCTCGATCTGCCCGTTGACACCCTGCTCGCGCAGGATGGCGACCTTCGGACGCGTGGCGAACACCGGCGCGGGTGCGTTCCCGTCGAACCCTCCGGGATTCTCCCCGAACGTGAGCTTCGCGGTGAGCCCCGGCGCGGCCGGATCGAGCCGCGTGGCATGTTCCTCGGCCGCGCACGTCGGATCGTCACGGCGCGTGGCCATCTGATGCGAGACGTGCGACCACCGCGCGCGCAGCTGCGTTCGCTCGGCATCGACGACGGCGGTGCCTGCATGCGTGATGCGCACGCGGTTTCCGGGGACCGCGCGCCCGATCGCGTGTACGGTGGCGCCCGCCGCGATCAGCGCATCGCGCACCGCCGCGACATCGGCGGATGCAACCTCGACGACGGCGCCGAGCTCCTCCGCGAACAGCGCCGCGAACGGATCCGCGTGCAGCTTGCTGGTATCGAGCTCGAGCCCTAGCCCCGAGGCGAACGCCATCTCGAGCACGGTGACGACGAGGCCGCCGTCGGAGCGATCGTGGTACGCGGTGAGCGTGCCGGCGGCTACGAGTTGCTGAAGCGCCGCGAACACACGGGCGAGCCGCTGCGGATCGTCGAGGTCCGGCGGCACATCGCCGAGCTGCGCGAACACCTGTGCGAGGCAGGAGCCACCGAGGCGCCCCTGCCCGTTGGCGAGGTCGACGAGCAACAGCTCGTGCCCCTCGCCGCGAAGCTCGGGCGTGACCTGCTTGGTGACGTCGGTGACTGGACCGAAGGCCGTGACGACGAGCGTGACCGGCGAAACAACCGCGCGCGGTCCCGACGCCGATGCCGAGCCCGATGCCGATGCCGCTCCCGACGCCGACGCCGCTCCCGAAGCCGAGCCCGACGCCGCTCCCGAACCCGACGCCGACGCCGACGCCGACGCCGACGCCGACGCCGACGCCGATGCCGAAGCCGAGCCCGACGCCGATGCCGAGCCCGAACCCGATGCCGAGCCCGACACCGGCGACAGCGCAACTCGCGCAGTGATGTGGTCCGCCGCCGCGACCGCGACGGCCACCTGCGCGTCTGCCAGCGCGGCGCGCGGACCGTCGTCAACGGACGACGTGATCGCGTGGTCCATGCGCTCGAGCTCCTCGAGATCGAGCTGCTTCTTCGCCGCACGTTCCATCGCCGCGAGCTCCGCGTCGACGTCGACGGCGGGCGTCCCTGGCAGCTCTGCGGCCACCTCAGCCTCGAGCCGCGCCATCTCTTCATCCACCGAAGGGGTAGTCACCGGCGGCGTCCATACCGTGCGCATGGACATCGAGTCCTTGCCGACGGGGATCGAGATGCCGAGCGCCACGGCGGTCTCGCTCGCGGCGCGCACGCCCGCGTACAGGCGCGCGTCCTCGCCGGTGTAGCCCGCGGCGGCCATCCAGTTGCATGACAGCTTGATGTTGCCGAGCGGCCCGATGGGCGCGCCGGCGAGGTTGGTGATCGCCTCGGCGATGGCGAGCCGCGACGCGGCTGCGGCATCGAGCAACGCGACGGGCGGCCGCTCCCCGATCGCCATGACCTCGCCGGCAGTGGTGTCGAAGCCTGCGGTCGTCAGCGCGCAATCGGCGACGGGGACCTGGTAGCGACCGATCATCGGATCGCGCGCGACGAGACCACCGACGGTGCGATCGCCGATCGTCACGAGGAACGACTTGTCGGCGACGGTCGGTAGCCCGAGCACGCGATCGAGGGCTTCGGCCACGGTGGCACCGCCGAGGTCGAGCGGCTTCCGCCCGGGCGCGACGGTCGCCGCGTGGCGCACCATGCGCGGCGCCTTCCCGAGCACCACCTCGAGAGGGAGATCGACGGGGGGCGGGCCGCCGCGGCGATCCGAGAGCACGAGCCTCCCATCAGAGGTGGACACCCCGAGCTGCGCCCATGGCGCGCGCTCGCGCGCACACAGCGCCGCGAACTCGGCAACGCGTGCGGGATCGATGGCGAGCACGTAGCGCTCCTGCGCCTCGTTGCTCCACAGCTCGAGTGGCGACAGGTCGGGCTCGCCCGTCGGAATCGCGCGCAATTCGAGCGTCGCGCCCAGGCCCGCGTCGTGGACCAACTCGGGCATCGCGTTCGACAGCCCGCCCGCGCCGACGTCGTGGATCGACGCGATCGGGTTGTTGTCACCGAGTGCCCAGCAACGGTCGATGACCTCCTGACAGCGGCGCTGGATCTCGGCGTTGTCACGCTGCACGCTCGCGAAGTCGAGGTCCTCGGCCGACGCGCCCTGCGAGACCGAGCTCGCGGCACCTCCGCCGAGGCCGATCAAGAACGCCGGGCCGCCAAGCACGATCAGCGCCGCGCCCTCGGGGACCTTGCCCTTCTGCACGTGCTGCGGGCGCACCGCGCCGATCCCGCCCGCGAGCATCACCGGCTTGTGGTAGCCGCGCGCGACCGTCGAAGACTCAGGCTGCTCGTAGGTGCGGAAATAGCCGACAATCGCCGGCCGCCCGAACTCGTTGTTGAATGCGGCACCGCCGAGCGGACCGTCGATCATGATGTCGAGCGCGCTCGCAATGCGGGCCGGCTTGCCGATCCACGCGCCCTGCTCCCACGGCTCGAGCGCGTTCGGCAGGCGGAGGTTCGATACGGTGAAGCCGACGAGGCCTGCCTTGGGCTTCGCCCCCCGCCCCGTCGCGCCCTCGTCGCGGATCTCACCACCGGAGCCCGTCGCGGCACCAGGGAACGGCGAGATCGCCGTCGGGTGATTGTGCGTCTCGACCTTGCCGAGGATGTGCGACGGTTCCTGGTGACCGCGGTACACGCCGTCGGCGTCGGGGAAGAACCGCGCCGCGAGCGAGCCCTCGACGACGGCCGCGTTGTCCTTGTACGCCGACAGCACGCCGCCCGGGCTGACCTCGTTGGTGCGCTTGATTAGCTGGAACAGCGAGCGCTCCTGCTTGGTCCCGTCGACGTGGAACTCGGCGTTGAAGATCTTGTGGCGGCAGTGCTCGCTGTTCGCCTGCGCGAACATCATCAGCTCGACGTCCGTCGGATCGCGACCGAGCTCCTTGTAGCGCGCGACGAGATATTCGATCTCGTCGTCGGCGAGCGCGAGCCCGAGGCGATCGCTCGCGCTGCGCAGGGTCTTCGCGCCATTCGCACCGAGCGCGACATGCCCGAGTGGCCGCGGTGCTCCCGCATGGCCACCGAGTACCTTCGCGAGCTCGGCCTCGGCGAGCACCACGCTCTCGGTCATCCGATCGGCGAGCACGGCGCCGACCTGCGCCAGGTCGACCTTCGCGCCGCTAATCGTATACGCGATCGCGCGCTCGATCCGCGTCACCGCGTCGAGGCCGCACACGTGCGCGATGTCCGTCGCCTTCGATGACCACGGCGACGTCGTGCCGAGGCGCGGCACGATCCACAGCGTGCGTGCGGGCGGCGCGAGCTCGCCGGCGGAGGCCGCGTCCCCGGGCCCGTAGGTCAACATGTGGTCGAGCTGCGCGCGCTCCGGCTTGGTCAGCGGACGCGCGACGTCGACGAGGTGCACCCATCGCGTCGACAGCCCGGTCACGGCCGGCACCACCGCCTGGATCTTGTGGAGTGC
This sequence comes from Kofleriaceae bacterium, assembly GCA_033763475.1. GTDB lineage: Bacteria > Myxococcota_A > Polyangia > Haliangiales > Haliangiaceae > JABFXX01. The sequence continues at coordinate 7,195 of JANRKM010000066.1, read as the reverse complement.
CCGCGCCGAGCGCGCTGCACTGAAGGCGCTGCGCCCGGGGAGCACCAGCATCAAGCTGCTCCCAGGGCCGCGGCGATGCGCGCCAGGGGCTCGCGCGTGTCGGGTACGAACGCCGTGCCGGTCACCAGCTCGTAGCTCGCGATGTAGCGTTTCGCAGCCTCGACGCGCACCTCGTCGGGCATCACGGGCGGCGGGCCATCGCCCGACCACTTCGCCTCGCCGGCGAGCCAGCGCCGCACGTACTCCTTGTCGAGCGACCGCGGCTCGTCACCCTTCGCGAGGCGCTCCTCGTAGTCACTCGCGTACCAGTAGCGCGACGAGTCCGGCGTGTGGATCTCGTCGATCACGGTCAGCGTGCCGTCGGACGCGAGCCCGATCTCGTACTTGGTGTCGGCGAGGATCAGGCCCTGCTGCGCGGCGTGGCGCTGGCCTTCTGCGAACAGCTTCGCGGCGAGCTCGGCCGCGCGGTCGAACACCGCTGGATCGATGCGCCCCATCGCGAGCAGCTCCTCGCGCGAGACCGACACGTCGTGGTCGCCCTTGGCAGCCTTGGTCGACGGCGTGAGGATCGGCTGCGGCAGCTTCTGGTTCTTGCGCATGCCGTCGGGTAGCGCGTGGCCGCAGAACGTGCGGGCGCCCTTCTCGTATGCCTTCCAGATCGACGTCGAGGTCACGCCGGTCAGGTACGAGCGCATCACCAGCTCGACGGGGAGCGGCGTGCACTCGCGCGCGATCATCACGTTCGGGTCGGGCACCCGCAGCATGTGATTCGGCGCGATGTGCTTGGTCTTCTCGAACCAGAACGTCGCGAGCTGGTTCAGCACCTGCCCCTTCGACGGGATGCAGCCGACCACCGCGTCGAACGCACTGAGGCGATCCGTGACCACGATGATGCGCTCACCGCGCTCCTTGTCGATGTAGCAGTCACGGACCTTGCCGTCGTAGCGCTCGAGCCTGCGCCCACCGATGGTCGTCCACGGCGTGGCATCGAGCGGGTGCGGAAGTTGCGCGCGCAAGGCGTCTTCGAGGCTCATGACGTGGCTCCGAGGGCTCGGTCGATGATGGCGGCGACGTGCCGTAGGTGGTGCTCTAGATCGAACGCCGCATCGAGGTCGGCCGCGGACAGGCGCGCGGAGACGTCGGCGTCCGCGCCGAGGAGCTCGCGGAACCGGCCCGCCAGAGGATTCACCGCCCCCGTGTGCCCCTCGGCGGCCGCCTCGTTGATCGCCGCGAGCGCGCAGCGCTGCACCATGACGTAGGCGTCCTGGCGCGCGAGGCCGGTCTTCACCAGCGCGAGCAGCACGGCTTCCGAGAAATAGAGGCCGCCGGTGCGATCGAGGTTCGAGCGCATGCGCGCCGCATGCACGACGAGACCGTCGACGAGGCTGGTCGCACGCACCGTCATGAAGTCGGCGAGGATCGTCGCGTCGGGCATCGCCACGCGCTCGACGCTCGAGTGCGAGATGTCGCGCTCGTGCCACAGCGCGACGTCCTCGAAGCCTGCCTGCGCGTACGAGCGCAGCAGGCGCGCGAGACCCGTGAGGTTCTCGCTGAGGATGGGGTTCTTCTTGTGCGGCATCGCCGACGAGCCCTTCTGCCCCTTGCCGAAGCCCTCCTCCGCCTCGCCCACCTCGGTGCGCTGCCAGTGCCGCACGCCAAGTGCGATCTGTTCGATCGCGGTGCCGAGCAGCGCGAGGGCACACAGCACCTCGGCATGGCGATCGCGCTGCACGATCTGCGTCGCGACGGTCTCGGGCTGGAGGCCGAGCTCGCCGAGCGCCTCGGCTTCGATCTTCGGATCGAGGTTGCCGTAGACGCCCACGGCGCCGGCGATCTTGCCGACGCGGATCGCTTCGCGCGCACGCTCGATACGCACCGCGGCACGCTTCACCTCTGCGTGCCAGCGCGCGAACGTGAGCCCCGCGGTCACGGGCTCGGCATGGATGCCGTGCGAGCGACCGATCATCGGCGTCTTCGCATGCTCGCGGGCGCGCTTCGCCAGCGACGCCGCCAGCTCACCGACGCGCGCGAGGATCTGGTCGAGGGCCCGCACGGTTTGCAATGCAAGTGACGTGTCGAGCACGTCGGACGACGTCATGCCGAGGTGCAGCCAGCGCGCGGGCTCGCCCGCGAGCTCTTCGACGTGCGTCAGAAAGGCGATGACGTCGTGCCGCGTCGTCGCCTCGATGGTGAGGATGCGTTGCGGGTCGAGCTTACCGCCCGCGAGCGCGCGCACGCGATCCGCGGTGCCCGCAGGGACGGTACCGTGGCGCTCCATCGCGCGACATGCGGCGAGCTCGATGTCGAGCCACAGCTCGAATCGATACTTGTCGTCCCACAGACCAGCGAGCTCGGGGCGACTGTATCGATGGATCATCGTAGTTCCCGCCCCTTAGTACCCAACGTGGGCACTCCCGGCAAGGCGCTACGGACCTGCGATCAGCCAGATCACGAGCGTGACGATCGACGCGAGCATCACGACCAGGCTCGTCCACACGATGAGGTCGCGCACCTTGCGCGAACGTGCTTCGCGTGGGTCGAGCGGCGGCGCGAGATTTCCCACGGGTGCCGCGACGCGACCGCGCGACGACGATGCCGCTGCGAGCTTCACCTGCGGTCTCTGCCGAGGAGCTTTCTCGGGTGAGCCCTCCGAGGGCGTCTTCATCGAAATCGCGCGCACCTCCGAGGGTTCCGGTGGCTGCATGTGCGAGATCGCGCGGAGCTTCGGCCGCGGCGGCGGCGGCAGCTCCGGGGGCTGCGCTGGCTGTGGTTGCGACGGGCGCTCGAGGCGCGTCGGAGCTTCGAGCATCCGGGGCGCCGGACGGTGCTGGGGACCGAGGCCCGCCGCCGACGCGAGCTCCATGTCCTCGTCGAACGTCGGCGGGTCGATCGTGCCCGTGTCCGGATCGGCGTCGCCCAGCGGTGCGTGGCGCTCGTCGGTGGTGTCGTCGTCGTCGTCGATCATCGCCCTGTCGAGCCGAAGCCTCCGCTGCCACGCGCGGTCTCGTCGAGCGCATCCACCTCGACGAGCTCTGCGCGCGCGACGGGTGCAATGACCATCTGAGCGATCCGCATCCCCGGCGTGATCGTGACCGACTGGTCGCCATGGTTGATCACGAGCACCATCAGCTCGCCGCGATAGTCTGCATCGATCGTCCCCGGTGAATTCACGAGCGTGAGGCCGTGAGTGCGCGCGAGCCCCGAGCGCGGCCGCAGCTGCCCTTCGAAGCCCGGCGGGAGCGCGAACGCGAGCCCCGTCGACACGGCGACGCGCGTACCGGGTAGCAGTTCGAGCGGCGCGTCCAGCGCGGCACAGAGATCGAGCCCCGCGGCGAGCTCGCTCATGTAGCGGGGCACCACCGCGTCGGCTCTCAACTTCTTGATCTGAACGCGCGGTCCCATCGACGGGGATGGTATCAAACTGCGACTTTCAACGCGCTCCACCGTCCGGAGGGTACGTCATGTTCAAGCAGCATCTCTCGCGTCTCGCCATCGCCATCGCTCTCGTTTCCACCGCCGCCGCCCCTGGCTGCGGCAAGAAGGATGACGCCGGGGCCAAGAAGGACGATGTCACCTGGCCGGCCAAGCCCGCCGACGACACCCCGCTCGTCTTTCAGTTCGTCAGCCTCGAGGGCACGGGCGACGATATGAAGGCCAACCTGCGCGTCTTTAACTTTACCGACAAGAGCGTGAAGTCCGTGCAGCTCAAGCTCCACTATCTCGATGCCTCGGGCAAAGAGGTGAAGAGCTTCCCATGGGGCGCCACGTCGCCCGAGATCGTCGGGCCGAAGGGCACCAAGGTCGACGACTACGGTGCCTTCCTGCCGCCGGAGACCAAGACGGTGAACGTGACCCTCCGCGAGGTAAAGTTCGCGGACGGCAGCACCTGGACCGCGAAGGCGGCCGAGTAGCCGCCTCACCGTCCGCTCGTCTCAGATGATGTAGTTGTGTACTTCCTCGGGCGCCGGGTTGGCGTCGAGGACCTCGCGACGCGATAGGCGGATCTTGCCGTCGCGATCGACCTTGATGCACTTCACGATCACCTCGTCGCCTTCGGACAGCACGTCCTCGACGGAGCGGATGCGCTCCTTCGAGACTTCGGAGATGTGCAGGAGGCCATCGGTGCCGGGGATGATCTCGACGAACGCCCCGATCTCGACGATCTTCTTCACGATGCCGTTGTAGTACTGGCCGACCTCGGGCTCCATCGTGAGGCCCGAGATGAGCGCCTGGGCCTGCTCGATGGCCTTGAGGTTCGCCGAGGCGATCGACACGATGCCCGAGTCGTTGATGTCGATCTGCGCGCCGGTCTGCTCCTGGATCGCGCGGATCGTCTTGCCACCGGGGCCGATGATGTCGCGGACCTTGTCGGGCTTGACGTTCACGGTGACGATGCGCGGCGCGTAGGCCGACACCTCGTCGCGCGGCGCGCTGATCGCCGCATCCATCTTGTCGAGGATGTGGAGGCGACCGCGCTTGGCCTGCTCGAGCGCCTTCTCGAGAATCTCGCGGGTCAGGCCGTCGACCTTGATGTCCATCTGCAGCGCGCAGATGCCGCGGCGGGTACCGGTGACCTTGAAGTCCATGTCGCCGAGGTGATCCTCGTCGCCGAGGATGTCGGACAGGACGACGTAGTCATCACCTTCCTTCATGAGGCCCATCGCGATGCCCGCGACCGGCGACTTCGTCGGAACGCCAGCGTCCATGAGCGCGAGCGAGCCGCCGCACACCGACGCCATCGACGACGAGCCGTTGCTCTCGAGGATGTCGGAGACGACGCGGATCGTGTACGGGAAGTCCTCGTACACCGGCACGATCGACTCGACCGAGCGCTCGGCGAGGAAGCCGTGGCCGACCTCGCGACGCGACTGACCGCGCAGGGGCTTCACTTCACCCGTCGAGAACGGGGGGAAGTTGTAGTCCATGTAGAAGGTCTTCTTCTGGTCACCGAGCAGCGTGTCGAGCTTCTTCTCGTCGTACTTGGTGCCCAGGGTCACCGCGACGAGCGCCTGCGTCTCGCCACGGGTGAACAGCGCCGAGCCGTGCGCGCGCGGCAGCACGCCGGTCTCGATCGTGATCGTGCGGACCTCGTCGGGCTGGCGGCCGTCGATGCGGGTACGCGTCGACAGCGTGTGGCCGCGGGCCCACTTCTTGTTCATCTTGGCGAACGCGTTGTCGACGTCCTTGGCCTTGCCGAACCACGGCTGGCCTTCGGCCGTGAGCGCGTTGCGGATCGACAGGTGCAAGTCGCTGATGCCGTCGCGGCGCAGCTTCTTGTCCTTGGTCGTCATCGCCTTGCCCAGCTTCTCCCAGCCCAGCTCCTTGACCTTGGCGGCGAGCGCCTCGTCGACGGCGGGCGGGGTGAACGGGCGCTTCTCCTTGCCGTTGGCGGCGCGGAGGCGCTCCTGCAGGTCGATCAGCGGCTGCACGGCCTGGTGCGCGAACAGGAGCGCGTCGATGACGACGTCCTCCTGCAGCTCGTGCATCTCGCCCTCGACCATCATGATCGCGTCGCGGCTCGCGGCGACGACGATGTCCATCTCGCTCTTCTCGCGCTCGGCGAACGTGGGGTTGGCGACGAACTGGCCGTCGATGCGCGCCACGCGCACGCCCGCGAGCGGGCCATCCCACACGAGGTCGGAGATGTGAATCGCCGCGGACGCGCCGGTCATCGCGAGCACGTCGGTGGCGTTTTCCTTATCGAACGAGATCACATTGGCGATGATCTGCGTGTCGACGAACCAGCCCTTGGGGAACAGCGGGCGGACCGGGCGGTCCATGAGGCGGGCGACCAGGATCTCGTCGTTGGTCGAGCGCCCCTCGCGGCGGAAGAAGCTGCCGGGGATCTTGCCCGACGAATAGAACTTCTCCTGGTACTCGCAGGTCAGCGGCATGAAGTCGATCTCGCGCGGGGTCTGACTCCCCGACGCGGCGACCAGCACCATGCTGTCCCCGCAACGAATGATGACCGAGCCGCCGGCCTGCTTGGCCCACTTGCCGGTCTCGACGATGATCTCTTTGCCGCCGACGATGGCGGACTCACGAACGTAAGGCATTTGCGATCCTTGGGTAATCGCGCCGCCTTGGGCTCCCGAGCCGGGCCTGGTCCCTCTGTCCAATCGCCCGAAGGTTCGGGCGGCTCGACGGAACGATCAAACCAGCGGTTCTCGATCTGCTTGCGACGGACGCTTGGGTACGGGTTCTAGCTACTTATCGTCTCGCGTTATTGCATAGCCAGGGACGAAAACCAAGCCTCCACTCCGCTCGCCTGCCCCGTCCGATCCCAGTTATTGCGAGAGGTTACCTGCCGATGCGACTCCTTTGCGGGGCCTCCGTCCGGATCCGCCGTGAAGCGCGCATTCGGACTGTTCGCCCTCCTCGGCTTTATCGGCTGCTTCCTGCCCCTCGCGTTCGGCTACTCGCTGTTCGACGCGCGGCACGCCAGCGGGTCGACGTTCTGGATCATTTTGGCGGCGTTCGCGGTCCCGATGCTCATCGGGTTTGGCGACAAGCTCCGCGCAGCGGGCGCCCTCGCCGCGATCGGCTGCTTCGGCTACCTCCTGATCTGGAAGTTCGGATTCGACACCTACGACCTGGTCGTCCACGCCCAGAGCGGAGGTAAGGCGATCGGGTTCGCGGCGCTGGGTGGCTTCATCACCTCGGTGCTGTCACTCGCCGAGGCGAAGACCTGAGGCGAAGGGTACCCTTGACCATGCGGCTCCTCGTCGTCCTCACCCTGCTCTCCGGCCTCGCCGGCTCCGCGTTCGCCGACATCTCGCTGGGCGCAGTCACGCTGCGCAACGGCTCCAACAGCTCGATCGGCTCCGTTGACCGCGACGGCACCATCCGCAACAGCTCCAACAGCTCGATCGGCAAGGTCGAGAGCGATGGCACCATCCGCAACGGCTCCAACAGCTCGATCGGCAGGATCGAGAGCGACGGCACGATCCGCAACAGTTCGAACAGCTCCGTCGGCAAGGTCGAGGGCTACAACACCTCGCTGCGCCACATGGTGGCCGCCGTGTTGTTCTTCGGCGGCTCCGTCAGCGTCTTGTCGCTCTAGCAGGCTGCTGAGAAACCCCTGTTAGCGCACGAGTCCCGTCCCCCGTGGGACGAGGTGTGCTGCTGAGTGCGGCGCCGGTGCGCCGGTCCGCCCGTCGGTTCTAGGCTGCGGTTGGGAGCAAGCGGCAGATGC